>CAZKGO010000001.1:0-23062 GCA_964552235.1 uncultured Spirochaetales bacterium
GGCTCACGTCCAGCAGCTGCGAAACGCGGGTCCCCGCCCTGTAGAGGGCAGCGTACACCCGCCCCTTCCTGGCGTCGAGGACGGGGATCACGATCCCCGGCCACGTCTGCAGCGGCCAGGCGACGGCGTCGAGCGTCGAGACGCCGGCGAGCGGGCAGCCGGCGCCGCGCGAGAGCCCGCGTGCCGTCGCCAGCGCGATGCGCAGGCCGGTGAACGAGCCGGGCCCGACGCCGACCACGACGAGATCGAGCTCGCGGGGCGCAAGCGATGCCTGCGCCAGCACCTGCTGGATCTGGGGAACCATGGTCTGGGCGTGGCGCAGGCCCTCGCGCAGGCAGCGGGTGTAGAGCCGCTCTCCCGCCCGCAGCGCCACCACCAGCGACGCGGTGGCCGAGTCGAGGGCGAGGACGTTCACACGGAGGCTCCCTCGATGGTCACGACGCGGACGCCGCCTTCCAGATCCACCCGCACGCGCACGGCGTCGTCGGGCAGCAGCGACCGCGCCTTGTCGCCCCACTCGACGACGGTCACGGCTTCGCCGCCCATCAGCTCGGCGAGACCGAGGTCTTCGATTTCCGCCAGCGCCTCCAGGCGATAGAGGTCGACGTGATGAAGGTCCCTGCGGCCGCTGTAGCTGCACACGAGGGTGAAGCTCGGGCTCGTGACCGGGTCCTCGACTCCTAGGGCCTCGGCGAGCCCCTTGACGAGGGTCGTCTTGCCTGCGCCCAGCGGCCCTTCGAGCGAGACCACGGCGCCGCAGCCGAGCGCGCCCCCGAGGCGCCGGCCGATCGCCACTGTCTGCTCGGGCGATGTGCTGGGGATGCGCATCATTGCTGGCTGAGAGTGTAGCGTGCGCGCCGCGGCCGGGTCAACGGTGCTGCCTGCGGACGGCGCGCGGGGCCGCGGGTGGGTTCGTGTCGTAGTTGTAGACGTAGGAGAGGATCGCGTTCATCTGGCGGCTGGACACGCGCGTGAACATGATGTGCATCATGGAGCGCCTGGCCTCCGCCGCCCCGACGCGCTGGACCTTTCCGTAGGCCACGATGCGCCGCCTGTTTCCCAGCTCGAAGTCGACGCGCAGCAGCTTGCCGCGGGCCAGCGGCACCTGCGTCGAGATCGCGCAGCCGCCGGCCGAGATGTCCTGCAGGACGCCGATGTGGCGGAAGCTCTCCTGGACCACGGCTTCCCGGCGCGCCGAGCGGCCGTGGCCGCTCTCCAGGATCATGACGGGATAGAACAGGCAGTTGCGGCCGATCGGTTTACGCCTGTGGGCCCGCCGCTGGCTGCGGCGCATCGTCTTGGTGTGCGCCAGCAGGAACACCGGCCGGCCGCCGATCGTGTCGTAGGCAAGGATCTTGGTCTGGAACCCGTAGCCGGAGTCGCCATGCCGCCACAGCATGGCCCGCAGCGGCGTTCCCTTGCGCCATCTGTTGCGGTCGATGCCCTCGGGGATTTCGCAGGCGAGCATCCGCCTGAGGTTGTGCGTGACCCTCGACTGGGCAGCGCTGCCGTCGGGAAAGGTCAGGCTGAGCTCCTGTCCCGCGGCGAGCATGGCCGTCGAGGCGACCGTTCCTCCCCGCCTGCTGTTCTTCTCGATGAGCTGCCTGATCTGCAGCAGGACCGTGAGCCTGCGCTCCCGTTCCTCCTCGGAGATCTGCCGGTTTCCGCTCAGGGCATGGATGCCCTTGCGCAGGGTGTCATCGAGCAGACCCGAGCTGGTGAACAGCAGCATCGGCTGTCCGACCCGCGTGGCGGCCACCAGCGCCTCGAGGGTCTCGAGGTGCGTGCGCGAGAGCCCGTGGGCGACCGCCGCGCGCCTGAAGGCCCGGCGGGTGTAGCGCGCGGCCCGCCGCGCGTTGCGGACGCGGCCGCCTCCCGTGAGCGCGGCGGCGACGATCAGCACCAGCAGGAGGCCCAGAACCAGGGCCGCACCGGTGATCACGGCGCGGGAGTCTCCCTGCTTGATGAAGCTCACCTGCAGGAGGGCGACCGGACCCCAGCTCATGAGGTCTCCGGGCGGGGAACGAGCGCCGACAGGCTGCGGACCCGCGGTGCGACCTCGTACTCCAGCAGGTCGCCCAGCAGCACAGTGTCGCCGGCCGTCAACGCCTCGACGGCCTGCTTCAGCACGACATTCATATCCGCCACGAAATCCCGAAGCGGACGTCCGTCGATCGCCAGCTCGGACGGCGCGCCGGTGGCGGGATCGCGCAGCCGGGAGACGGCCCGCAGGACCGGCTGCAGGGCCGCGGCCAGGGAGCGGACGCGGTCCATAGCCTTCTGCTGCTGCCCGGTCTGCAGCAGCAGCGAGACCTCGGCAAGGTCGCCCGAGCTGTCCAGCAGGGCGGCCGCTGCGGTCCGCAGGGCCGCCGCCGGGTCGTCGATCTCCAGCAGCCGCGCCTGCGCGGCGCCGCGCAGCGCAGCCGCGGCCGACAGCGCCCGGCCGCGAATGCCCTCGGGCCACCGGCGCGGAGCGCCCGGCGAGGCCGGGCCGATCAGCTGCTCGAGCTCGCTCAGAGCGCGCGCTTCGGCGGAGTCGGCGCTCATGTCCAGCCGCAGCCGCGCCGCAGCTGCGGCGTCGGCGAATCCGTCGAGCAGGTGCCCCGGCAGGTCGCCGCGGCTGCCGATCGACTCCTCGAGCTGGGCGAGCCAGGCGTCCAGCAGCTCGAGCTGCTCGCGCTCGACCTCCGCGAGGGGACAGGCGGTGATGTCCAGGCGCGGGACCTGGTCGAGGGGCAGCTCGGCCCACGCCGGCTCCGACTCGCAGGCGAGCTCCCGATCCCCGACCCGCAGCGACGTGACCACCATCTGCGCGCGGTTGAGCTCCTTCTCGATGACCGCAACCACCTGCCCGAGCACCCGCTCGGCCTCGAGGGTGTAGTCCAGGGTCTGCCCGTTGATCGTGACCTGCACTCGAGTTCCTTATCGCTGCCCGGCGCCGGCTGTACCCTTGGTAAAGTTGTCGAGGGTGCGCGAGCTGCGTTCGAGGGTGTTCAGCGCGCCCTCCATCATGGTGTATTCCCGCTGCAGGCGCGCTTCCTTTTCCTCGAGCTGTCTGGTGAGCGTCGCGATGTCGCGCTCCCGCCGGCTGACCGTCTGGTCGATGGTCGCCACGCGGGTGCCGATCATGCCGCCCTGCTGGATGTACGGGCGCGCGCTCTCGGCGACGGCGAACGCCACCCCGCTGTCGACCACGAAATCGCCGTCGGTATCGTTGCCGAACAGCTCGCGGACCGCGTCGATCCGCTCCTCGAGGGCCCGGCTCAGCTTGGCCTCGTCGATCTCGAGGTAACCGCGCAGCCGCGACTTGTCCACCGCCCCGGAGCCGGCGGGCCGCGCCGTATCGGTGCCGATGCCGATCTGGACGAGCATGGCTAGGTCGCGGCCGAGGCTGGTGGGGTAGGGGGCCGCCACGCTCTCCCGCATGCGGCCCTTCATCTGGTTGAGCGCGAGATCGCCCTGGAGCATGCCGAGCTGTTCGCGGGCCTTCCTGCGGCCCTCGTCGTCGAGGTAGGTGAGGTCGGCGATCACCTGCTCGTCGCTGCGCGTGAGGACGTCGATCTGGCCCAGGAGCTGGTTGTAGAAGCCGACGAATTCGATGATCGAGTTCTTGACGGTCTCCACGTTGGTCTTGACTTCCAGGTTCACCGGCTTGTCGCTCTCGGCGTGCAGCGTGAGGCTCACGCCCGTGAGCAGGTCGTCGATCTGGTTGGAGCCCCGGGTGACGCGGATGCCGTCGATCTCCAGCACGGCGTCCCGCGCCTCGCTCACGGCGTTCTTGGGCTTGTGATCGCCTCGCACCGTTGGGTCCACCAGGCGAACCTCCTCGATGAGGATCTGCCGGTGCGTGTTACGGTTGCGGAAGCTGAGCGCGTCCAGGCTGCCGGCCAGGGCGCCGATGGCCGCGCGCCAGGTCTGGGCGCCTTCGCGCGCTTGGATGGGCGGCAGCTCGAGGGGCCGTCCGCCGGCCACCGCCGCGATGACGTTGAAGTCGTCGATCCGCGGCGGCGGCTCGGGAGCCTTCCACGGCGGCATGAGGAACTGCGAGGTCTCGTCCTGGACTTTGTGCCCTTCGAATTCCGCCTCTCCCGGGCTCGTCAGCCGCGGCCCGGAAGGGGGCAGGGGCGTTTTCCAGGGCTCCTCGGGGAGGGCGCTCACCCGCAGCCGCACTTCGAGCTCGACCTCGGGCGTGATCGGCTGTCCGCCCGGCAGCGGGAGCGTCGCCTCGCCGCCCGGCTTGAGCGTGAGGGCGCCGTCGCGGAACAGCACGCGCTCGGGATCGGCGGGCGCCGAGAGGCTCTCGGGCGCCAGCGGGGGCGTCGCGAGCCGGCGTCCCGTCGGGGCCAGCATGCCCGTGGCGAGACCGAGCTCGGCCGCGGCGTCCAGCAGGGAAAGCGCGTTGGCCGCGCCGGTCTTTTTGGCCTCGATCAGGAGCACCTGGGAGCTCTCGTTCGCCTTGATCAGGCGGGCCTCGACCAGCCGGCCGGCGCTGCGGTTGATCGCCTCCACCAGCTCGCCGATGCTGCCGCCCCTGAAGTTCAGCCGGACCTCCTCGTCGCCCACGCGAAAACGGTAGCTTCCCGCAGGGGCCCGGAAGTCCCTGGGGAGGGGATCAGAGAGGAAGCGGTCGGCCCTGGCCGTCTGCACGACCCTGAGCTTGTGGCTCTCGAGCCCCGCCTCGCGCGTGGCGGTCGCGGTCAGCACCGACGGGTCGCCCGAGGCGGCGTTCTTTTCGCGAAAAGGGTTCTGAAAGCTGTACAGCGAGCGGGCGCTCGTCTCGACCTGCGAGAGCCGCTGTCGGACATCCTGCCAGACGCTCTTCTGGCCCCGGACCTGCTCGAGCTCCTCCTGCTTGCGCTTGAGCCTGCCACGGTCGGCCTCCATGATGGCATCGACCATGGCCTTGGTGTCTATCTTGCGTGTGACGCCGGGTATCGACAGATCGGACATGCCTGTTGCCGCGCGAAGCCAGACGCTCAGTGCGCCCGGGAGCTAGATTTCCTCATCGACAAGGAGGCCCATGGTCTCGCGCAGCCGGGCGATCAGGTGCTGGATCTCCTCGGGCGGAATCTCCTTGATGAGTTTATCGGTCTCCCTGTCGATCACCTTGACGACGATGCGGTTGATCTGCTCGTCGAGGACGAACTCGAAGCGCCGATTGAACTTCGTGATCAGCTTTTCCAGGCTGTCCATCGTCTCGCGGATGTCGCGCGTCAGCGGCGGCTCCGGCTGCGGGCGCTGGGGCCGTGGCTGCGCCGGCGGCCGCTGCATCCGCGTCTCGTACATGCGCGGGTCGGGTGCGCCCCTCGCCAGGCTGTTGGGTATGTGCATGCTCATTTCTTCCTCCGGATAAAGGGACAAGAGGGAAGGCGCGACTTCCCTCTCGCCCGGCTCTTCGCAGAGAGGCGACGTCCAGTGACCTCTCCACCGGGAACGGGTTGCGAACGGCAGCGACGACTCCGGCTCTAGGCCAGCAGCTGAAGCACGGACTGCGTCTTGATGTTCGCCTGCGCCAGCATCGCCGTCCCTGACTGCATCAGGATATTGTTCTTGACGTACTCGACCATCTGCGAGGCCATGTCCGTGTCCCTGATCAGGGACTCCGCAGCCTGGAGGTTCTCCGAGGCCACGGCCACGCCTTCTGCAGCCATTTCGAAGCGGTTCTGGTAGGCGCCCAGGTCGGCGCGCTGCTTCGACACCACCTGCAGGGCCGAGTCGACGGTGCCGATCGTGAGATTCGCCGAGTCGGGGCTGGTCAGACTGATCATCTGGCCCGACCCCTGGGAACCCTGCAGCTTGAGGGCTTCCGCCGTCATCGTACCGATGTAGGCCCTCTCGTTCTGATCCATGTTGGCTCCCACCTGGAACTGCACGCCGTTGGCGGCGCCGCCCCTCGCAAAGTCGCCCAGCAGCAGGTTCATCCCGTTGAATTGCGCGTGGGAGGCAATCCGGTTGACCTCGTCGACCAGCTGCGAGATCTCAACCTGGATCTGCATCCGGTCCTCGGTCGAATAGATACCGTTGGCCGCCTGCACGGCGAGCTCGCGGATCCTGTGAAGGATGTCCTGGCTCTCCTGCAGGTAACCTTCGGTGGTCTGGATAAAGGACACGGCGTTGCCGATGTTCCTCTCGGCCTGGTTGAGGCCGCGGATCTGCGACCGCAGCTTCTCGGAAACCGCCAGGCCCGAGGCATCGTCCCCGGCGCGGTTGATCCGCTGGCCGGAGGACAACTTCTCGATGTCCTTGTTCAGGTCCACCTCACGGTACTTGAGCAGCCGGTTTGCGTACATGGAGCTCAAGTTGTGGTTGATTACCATTGGCCCTCCTTGAGAAGATCTCTAGAGGCACATCCTTATGCCTCGCCGCGCCATCAGGAGGCGGACAGGATCCCGCGTCGCGCCCTGGGATCCCGACCGTTCCCGAGTTCCGCCCCTATTCAGGCGCAGAGGGCACTCCGATCCCCGGGACCGGGGAGTCCCTGCGCCCATGGCGCACGCCCGGGAGGGCCGTATGTCAAAGAACCGCACCCGCCAAAGAAAAGTCTACTACCTCACCCGAGCAGTTGCAAGACAGACTGGGGCTTGATGTTCGCCTGGGCGAGCATCGCCGTTGCGGACTGGACCAGGATCGTGTTCTTGGTGAACTCGACCATCTGGTAGGCCATGTCCGCGTCCCGGATCCGCGACTCGGAGGCCTGGAGGTTCTCGGCTCCGATGGCGATGCCCTGGGCCGCCATCTCGAGGCGGTTCTGGTAGGCCCCGAGGTCGGCGCGCTGCTTGTTGACGACCTTGAGGGCCTCGTCGATGACGCCGATGGAGCGGTTGGCGCCGTCGGGCGTGGACAGGGTCATGATCTGGCGGCTGGCGATCTCCCGAACGCCGAGGGCGTCGGAGGTCATGGTGCCGATATAGACGCGCTCCCTCTGGTCCATGTTGGCGCCGATGTGGAAGTACATCGAGGCGGTGATGGCGTTGCCGCCCATCTCGCGGGCGAACCGGCCCGTGAGCAGGTTCATGCCGTTGAACTGGGCATGCGAAGCCACGCGATCGATCTCGTCGACGAGGGCGGACACCTCGACCTGGATCTGCATCCGGTCCTCCGGGGTGTAGATCCCGTTGGACGCCTGCACCGACAGCTCGCGGAGGCGCTGCAGCACGTCCTGCGTCTCCTGGAGGAATCCCTCCGTCGTCTGGATGAACGAGATGCCGTTCTCGGCGTTCTGCTCGGCCTGGCGCAGGCCCCGGATCTGGGACCGCATCTTCTCGGAGACGGCCAGGCCCGAGGCGTCATCGCCGGCGCGGTTGATCCGCTGTCCGGACGACAGCTTCTCCATGTCCTTGGTGATGACCAGGTCGTTGTGCTTGAGCTGCCGGTGCGCGAAAATCGCGCTCATGTTGTGGTTGATGATCACGCGTTTCCTCCTTGAAACTCGCTCGATCGCCGGGGCTTCCCTGCCCCGGTCCTGAGGTGGCGAACTCGTCTGTCCCTGCGGCCTCCTTTCGCCCGGGCCCGGACGGGGTCGGGCCTAACCCCGCCCGCGCTCGGATCCGAAGATAGATACGGGAAAAGGCGGACCGGAGCGCCCGAGCGGCCGCGCCCAGTCTCCCCGATCAAACTATCGGCGCCCCCCCCATAAACTTGAGAGCCCCGGCCTGTTGACTGCCTGCGGCCGCCGTACTATGACTTCGCACGGTGCCCGCCCTGGGCGCCCGTGGGGGCCGGCGGAGGAGCGGAAATTGTACTCGGTCTACGGTATCTGCAACCCTCTCATGGACATGGTGGTCCACGGCAGCTTCGAGGACCTCGAGAGCCTCGGCGCGACCCCGGCCACAATGAACCTCATCGACGAGAGCGCCAGGACTGCGCTCCTGGCCCGCGTCAAGGTCGTGTGCATGGTGCCGGGCGGCAGCGTGGCCAACACGCTGCGAGGGCTCGCGTGGCTCGGCGGCGGGACCCTGGATCCGCCGCTGTACGCCGGGGCGATCGGCTGCGACGAGACCGGCGACCTCTACGAGCGGCAGCTGACCGCGCTGGGGGTCCGTACACGCCTGGCGCGCAAGATCGGCGGCACGGGAACGTCGACGATCATCGTGACGCCGGACCACGAGCGCACCATGTTCACCTGCCTGGCGGCAAGCCGCGGCTTCGGACCGGGGGACTGCGCCGAACCGTTTCCCGACTGCCGGTGGCTCTACTTTACCGGCTACATGTGGGACACCGAGAACCAGAGGGAGGCGGTGCAGGGGTGCGCCGAGGAGGCGCGGCAGCGGGGAGTGCCCGTGGCGTTCGACGTCGCCGATCCCTTTGCCGTGCGCCGCTACCGCGAGGCGTTCCTGGAGTGGATCCCAGGCCGCGTGGACCTGCTGTTCGGCAACCGCCAGGAGATGAGCCTTCTCGTGGGCGAGGAGGCGAGCGACGACTGCCTAGCGAAGCGGGCGGGCGATCTGGCGCCGCTGGCGGTCATCAAGCTGGGCGCCGGCGGCTGCATCGTCAACTGCCGCGGACGGATCGTCGCCACTCCCGCTCGCAAGGCTCGTGTCGTGGACACCATCGGCGCCGGGGACCTGTTCGCGGCCGGCTTCTTCTACGGGCAGCTGCTCGGCAGGTCGGTCGCCGACAGCAGCCGCATGGCCAACAGCATCGCCGCCGCGATTGTGGGCGTCGAAGGCTGCAGCCTCGAGCAGGTCGACCGCAGCGAGGTGCTGGCCGGCTGGTGAGGGGTTCTACTCGTCCAGGGTCCGGTCGATGCGCTCGATGAGCCGCTCGGTGATGCGGCCGATCTCGGCGTACTCGCCGGGGTGCACGCCCGGGACCTTCTGCCTTTCCTTGAACAGCTCGTCGACGAGATTCAGGCCGGCAAGGATGGCGATCTTGAGCGGATCCGCAGCGCCGACCTCGCCCCGGACCTCGTCCACCCTCGCGCGCAGGTAGTCGAGCACGCTGCGCAGATAGGCGGCATCCTCGCTGGCGCGGATGTGGAAGGTGGTCCCGAGCATGTCGACCTTCAGGCGGCTCGGTTCCATGGGGCCCGACTAGAAGATGTCCAGCTGTGCGGGACGGCCGTCGCCTGCCGACTCGATGCCGCCGGCATCGGCGGCGCCGGCGGCCGCGGTCGGGGCGCCCGCCGCGCGCACGGCCTCCGGCGCGGCCTGCCGCTGAGCCGCTTCGAGCCCGTCCTCAAGCTGGTCGAGCTTGCGGATGGCGCTGACGAGGCCCCGTTCGATCTCGGCCTGGTCGCTCTTGAAGACGCGGACCAGCTCCTCGAGATCCTTCATCCGGGCCTGCGAGGCGTCGATCGTGCGCCGGAGAGTCCGGTTCTCTTCCTTGAGGGAACGGATGATCTCCACCGCGCGGTTGACCTTGGCCTCCAGCTGTCTGACCTGGTCGAGGCTCACCATGACGTCAGCCGACCGACTCCCGGGCCCGGGCGACGAGGGCGGCGAACGCCGGGGGGTCCTCGATCGCCAGGTTGGACAGGGCCTTGCGGTTGATGCGGACACCGGCGGCGGTAAGCCCCCTGATGAACTGCGAGTAGGTCATGCCGTCCTGGCGGCAGGCGGCGGAGATGCGGGCGATCCACAGGTTGCGGAACTCCCGCCTGCGCACGCGCCGGTCGCGGTAGGCGTAGGCGAGCGCCTTGGCGACCGCGTCCTTGGCGGTGCGGTAGGTCTTGCTGCGGCGTCCCCAGAAGCCCTTGGCTCGCTTGAGGATCTTCCTGCGTATGTTCTTGTGGTGCGTTCCGTCGACGGCACGCGGCATCTTGTCCTCCTCAGCCGTAAGGAAGCAGGGTCTTGGCGCGGCGGGTCTCGACGGCGCTCAGCACGCCCGCCTGCCTCAGTTTCCTCTTGCGCTTGGTCGTCTTCTTGGTGAGGATGTGGCGCAGCCCCTGCTTCTTGTACTTGACCTTGCCGGTCGCGGTAGTCTTGTAGCGCTTGGCGGCACTCTTGTGAGTCTTCATCTTGGGCATCGATGGCTCCTGAGCTATTTCTTGGCCTTGGGGCCTACGAACATCGACATGAACCGGCCTTCCATCATCGGCGCGCGCTCGACGGTGTGCGGGACTTCCAGGAGCGCGAGGACCCGGTCCAGGACCGCCCGCCCCAGCTCCGTGTGGGCGAGCTCGCGCCCGCGGAACCGCACCGTGACCTTGACCTTGCTCCCCTCTTCGAGGAAACCCTGAATGTGCTTGGTCTTGAAGGCCAAGTCGTGCCCGTCGATCTTGGGCTGCATGCGGACTTCTTTGAGCCGCAGCTGCTTCTGTCTCTTGTTCGACTCCTTGGTCTTCTTCTCCAACTCGTACTTGTACTTGCCGTAGTCCAGGAGCTTGCACACCGGCGGGATCGCGTTCGGCGAGACTTCGACCAGATCGAGCCCGGCCTCGTTGGCCAGGCGAAGCGCCTCCACGATCGGCACGACGCCCCTCTGGCCGCCGTCGCCGTCTATCAGCCTGACCTCACGGACCCGGATCATGTTGTTGATCCGCAATTCCTTGCCTGCCAACCTCTTCCCTCAGCCTCCTGCGCGGTGCGCGCCGTCTCCAGAATGCCGGCGGATTATAACAACCCCTCGGCGGTTAGTCAAAGGGGCGCGCGCCGGTGGTCTCCCGCGATCCGGTGGACCAGCTCGTCCCACTTCTGCTGCAGGTAGCGCTTGAAGGCGTTCTCCTCGTGGTAGTCGCGCGTGAGCTCTTCGGCGGCCCGCGTGATGTCCTCGAAGATGCCGCTGAGCGTCCTGCCGACGCCCTCCTGGACGGGAGCGCCCGAGGGAAAGACGAACGCCGGCTTCACGATCGTCTCGGTGAGGTTGAGCTCGGCGAGCTGCCGCTCGGTGCCCGCGTCGAGGCTGCCGATCATCCCCTCGCTGCCGCCGAGCACCTCGGTGGCCGAGTAGGCCATGATCGGCTCCTTCTTGCCCTTGACCTGCAGGCCCCCGAGGGGGGTGCACACGACGTGGCTGCGGATCTCCCCGTAGGTGGCGTGGGTCAGCAGGATCTCCCCAGGGTTGGCTGCCGCCTGCATGCGGGCGGCCACGTTGACCACGTCGCCGTAGACGTCCCCGCCCTTGCGCACGACGAGGCCGGTGTTCAGCCCGATCCGCACGAGGAGCTTCTCCTTTTCGACGCGGTACTCGTTGTGGGCCCGGATCCTCGTCTGAACCGCCACAGCCGCCAGCGCCGCCTTGAGCGGGTGCTTGAAGACCGCCAGCACGCCGTCGCCCATCTTCTTGACGACCCTGCCGTCGTAGGCTTCCAGTTGCGGAAGGACCACGTCTTCGAAGGCCTGGATCAGGCCCAGCAGCGACGTGGTGTCCGAAGCTGCGGTGCGTTCGGTGTAGCCGACCATGTCGACGAAGAACACCGTGAGCACCTGGGCGTTCTCCCTGCGGAAGCGGAACTCGCTCTTGGCGCGCTCGGCGAGCGCGGGGCCTTCGACTCTGGCCGCCCGGGGGAGGGCCGCGGGCCCGTCGGTTCCCTTGAGATTCCGGATGAGCCCGGCGCGGATCTGCTCTCCACAGCGGCCGGCCGCCAGCCGCGCGAGCGTTGCGCGCAGCCGCTCGTGCACCGTCGGGCTCGGCAGGTCGAGGAGGGCGAGCAGATCGGGAATCGTCTCCGGCTCGATCTCGTCGTCGAGCTCCGACAGCAGGGCGGCGAGGTAGGCTTCGTCGGCCCTGCGCAGGTTCTCCGCCAGGACCTGCCGGGCGTAGTCGTCCCCCTGCCGCACCAGGCCCAGAAGGGCGCAGACCTCGACCTGGGGGTCTGCGCTGTCGAGCAGCGTGTAGAACGCGCTGGCCACCGGATCCTGCAGCGCCGGCTCAATGCGGTCGGCGATCGCCCGCAGGGCCCGCGCCGCAGTCCGGGCCATAAGCGGCGCGGCGCTGCGGCTCATGTCGATGAACGTGGCCGCGTTGGCCGGCGCCGCGCTGCGCACCAGCAGGTCGCTTAGCTGCTGCGCCTCGGCGTCGGTGAGCGAGCCGCGGTCGAGGACGGCGAACAGCGGCGCCACCGCGGCCGGCTCCTGGGACAGGTCCCACGACTCCATGGTCTGGAGGATGAGCGATCGCGTGTAGGAGGACAGCCCCGCCGTGGCCAGCATGCGGGTGAAGATCGGCAGCAGCGGCCTCGCAGCCAGCCAGCGCGCGCCCCGCACGTACCCGTTGAGAGTCGAAGCGCTGCGCCCGGGATCAGCCAGGAATTCGCGCATGCCTTCGATGGTCTTGCGGTGGCCGAGCTGGCAGAGGGTCACGACGCAGGTCTCCTCGAGAAAGGCGATGCGCTCCTCGCGCGCGAACTCCAGCACCTCGCAGACGCGGGCGGCGCTCCCGTGGGCGCGCAGTCGGCCCGCCGCCCGCACCAGCCGGTTGAGCCTGCGTATCAGGTTGGGCCGGTCGAGGTTGATGGACGCCAGCTGCGACGAGACGAGGATCCTCAGCTTGGCGCTGCGCGAGGCAAACAGGGGGGCGGCGGCGCGCAGCTGATTGCTGTCCTCGTCCGGAGCGTCCTTCATCGCCTCCCGCAGGTCGTGCGCGAGGTCGTCGGCGTTTGCGAGCAGGCTGCCCTGGAAATGGGCCTGGATGCGCTGCAGCAGCGTCGGCGACGCGTAGCGCTCGATCAGCTTGGCGAGGATCACGATCAGGAGGCTGCCGCGCGCCTTGATGCCGCGGATCGAGGGGAAGTCGCGCCGGATCCGGGCGAACACCGTGTCGAGGTGCGTCGAGAGCGTGAGCCAGAAGTAGGACATCGCCGCCACCTGGGCGGCGGTGGCCTCGCGCACGATCCTCTCGAGGCAGGCGCCTACCGCGGCCTCGGCGTCGGAGTCCACGTGCGGCACCACGAGCACCAGCCGGAACAGGTGCTTGGGGTGTGCCAGGGGCGCGGGGGTCTCGGCCAGGCCGTCGAGAAAGGCCCGCGTGACCTCTGACGGCGCGCGGCGCAGCCGCTCGACCAGCTGGGTGTGGCGGGCCGGGACGTCCCTCACGGCGAGGGCCGCCAGCGTGCGCCCGAGCACTTCGGGGCTGAGCGCATCCAGGCGATCGCGCAGCGTCTCGAGCAGACCCGGGCACCGGTCCCGGTCGGACTCCAGCAGCCGACGCAGGGCCGCCAGCTGCACCTGCGGCGACGCAGCACCGAGATAGGGCCGCACCAGGTCCGCCCGGCCGGCGTCCATCAGCCCCGTGAACGCCTCGGCGGCCAGCAGATCGTCGATCGACGGCGTCTGCAGGACGTTGCGGTCCATCTCCTGCACGGCCTCGTCGGAGGCTGCGACGCGGTTTGCGGCCGCCAGGAGCTCGCGCCTGAGCATCGTCTCGCCGAACAGGGTGAAATACCGGATGATGTGCCCCACCGAGGACGGCGCCCTGATCGTGGCCAGGGCCCGCGCGGCCGCCAGCTTCTGCTCGGGACCGCCGGCCTCCAGCAGACGGTAGAGGTGGGGCACCGCGGTCTCGTTGCCCAGCGACGCCGAGCTCTCGATGGCGGCCAGGCTCACCGCCCGGTCCTCGGAGTAGAACTCGCGAATCAGAAGCGCGAAGATCTCCTCGTCGTAGTAGCTCTTGAGGATCGAGAGGATCGTCTGTTTCTTCAGGGCCTGCGCCTTCGGGCTCACCCCTTTTTTTCCGCACTCAAGGTTAGCGGCCCTCACGTGAGGTGTCAACTCGACCGGTCGCCGTGCAGCGGCTGCTCCGCCTCTCTTTGACCGCGGCTGCGCCTGCGTGCTATGTTCGCCGCCGGAGCGTCAAGTGTATCTGTTCCTCGTGCTGTCGCTGCCTGCGGCCCTGGTCGTTGCGCTGAGCGTGGATCAGGGGCCGCGGCCCTGGTCGGGCTGGCTGCGCGCGGCCCAAGGGGCGGGGGCGGCCCTTCCGTCCCTGCTCCCGCCGGCGCTCCTGCGCGCGCTGCTGCCGCCGACGACCCACGGCCTCGGGCTTTACGCCTCCCTCGTGGCTGTCGACCATTTCGCGCTCCACGCCGCGGTGACCGGCTGGTGGATTGCGATTCGCGGATATCAGGCGCTGGAAAACGAGGCGGGCCGCCGCAGGTGGAACGACTTCCTGGCCTTTTCCTGCGGCTTCTACCTCGTCGCAGCCCTCGTGCTGGCAGCGGTGCAGTGGCGCGAGCCGGACGCCTACGCGGCCCTCGTGCTTCCCGCGCTCCGGCTGGCGATCATCCTGCTTTCGTCGCTCCTCATGGTGGTCTACTTCGAGTCCTACGGCCTCTTTCGCGTCGCCTACGCGGCGGCCTACGCCGCGATCCCTTTCGCCGCGGGCCTCGCCACCTACCTGCAGCGCACCCACCACGGGGCCGCCGCCGCGATCGTGACCTCGGGTCTCGCGGTCGCGGCCGTGCTGGCCTGGTGGCGCAAGGAGCGGTTGTGACCCAGCGGATCGCGGCGCGCGACTGCCGCCGGGCCGGCTCCGCTGCGGGGCAGGCGCCGGTCGGGGCCTGGGCGGTCTGCGCGGCGATTGCGGTGCTGGCCGGCGCCTGCAGCGAGAACCCGCGCATGGTCGTGCTCGCGGATCCGCGCTGGTGGGAAGCGGTCGGCACGACCGTCGAGCCCGCGCTCGGCCGCCTGGCGCGCCGACGCAGCCTGGGGCTGGAGGTCCGGCTCACCGCCGAAACGGGCGTGCCGCAGGCGCTCCTGCGCAGGCCTCCGCGCCTGCTGCTCGTCGGCCCGACGACGGCGCCTTCGGCTGCGGCGCTCGCTGAGGCCCTTCCGGGGACTCTCGTCGTGGCTCCCGGCCCGGCGTCGGCGCCGTCTGCGCGGCCCGCCAACCTGGTGCTGCTGCGTTACGCGCCGCAGGAGGCGTTCAAGGAGGCGGGGCGCCTGGCAGCCGCTGCGGGCGGCGTCTGTCCGGTCGGCATCCTGGCCCCGGCGGGCAGCAGCGGCGCCGCCGCGTTCCGCTCAGCCTTCGAGGCGGCCGGATCGCCCCAGCGGCTTCGCGAGCGGGCCGTGCCGCCTAACGCCGACCGGGCCCGGCTGCGCGCCGCGGTCGACGAACTGTACGCCGAGGGCGTGCGGCTGTTCCTGGTCGCCCTCCGCACGCTGACCCCCGCCTGCCTCGAACTGCTCGAAGGGCGGGACTGCCTGGCGGTCGTCGAGGCCCAGGAGTCGAGCGGCGCCTTTGCCGAGGTCGTGCAGGCGAGCGTCGAGCCCGATTGGGCGCGGGCCGTCGAGAGCGTTCTCGATCGGCAGGGCGAGGCGCCGTCGCCGGCGCTTGCGGCGCGGCTCGTGGTCTCCGAGAGGGGAGAGGCGGGATGGCTGTGCCGGGGCGCGGAGGCGCCTGCCGCGACGCGGTGAGCGGCCATGCGCCCGTCGGCAGCCCGAGCGGACGCTCCGCGGCGGGTCGGCGGGAAAAAAGTTTTGACAAAGCCTGGACCCGGCGATATGCTCCGTTTTGTGAGTGGAGAATTCGTCTATCACCTCTTTGCGGGCCCGTACGGGCCGAGGTTGTGACCAAGGAGAGAGGGATGGGAGCGGGGATGAGTTCCGCGAGAAGATGGTTCGTCCTGCTGTTCGCCGCAGCGGCGCTGGCCTCAGGCGCCCAGAGCCTGCCCACCGTAAACCTGGAGTCCCGGGTCATCGATGACTTCGACGACAACCCGACCTCCCGATGGATCGCCCGGGGCAGCAAGTTCACGACCGTCGAGCGGGATCAGAGCGGCAAGCCTACCAGGATGTACCCGGTGACGGCGGTTGTCCCCGGATATCCGATGGCGGCCTTTGGCCGCTCCAGGGACAAGGAGGACCGCAACTCCTTCGGCCTGCGAGGCAAGTTCAACCGCCGCGGCTTCAATTTCGTCGAGATCATACCGGCAGCGGAGGCTCCGGCGGACACCGATCCGTCGAAGATCATCTACGAAGACATCGACACCGGCAAGAAGTGGGTTCACCGGCCGATCGAGCTGCCCGGCACGGTGCACTACCTCGACCTGTGGGTCTGGGGCTCGAACCTCAAGTACTACCTCGAGGTGAACTTCGAGGACCACCGCGGCACCGACTATGCGGTCAAGATGGGCGACCTCACCTTTTTCGGATGGAAGAACCTGAGGATCGGCATCCCGAGCTACATCTCCCAGACCGCCAACACGGTTCCGCGCTTCCGCAACCTGCGCCTGACCAAGTTCACGCTGTGGACGCGGCCGGAGGAGCGGGTCGATGAGTTCTACGTGTACTTCGACCATCTGAAGGTGCTCACCGATCTCTTCGAGGCCCGGTACGACGGAGACGAGATGGAGGAGCCCGAGTTCATGAAGCAGGTCTGGGGCACGACCTGGAGCCGCTAAGGAGCACTGCGATGAAGAGACTCACCTGGTTTGCCTTGCTCGCGGCCGCGGTCGCGCTGCCCGCCTTTGCCCAGATGCACGCCGCGCCGGTCGGCGAGCCGTCTCCCGAGCGGGCGGGGGTGGATGCGGCCCAGCAGCACCTGAGCCCGATCACGATTTCGCAGTTCGAGGATGCGGCGTTCTGGAGCGCCTACATGCCGCCCGACCAGGGCCGCATCGAGCTGCGGCGGTTGCCCGGCGTGCCCGGCGAAAAGCAGGAGCGCGACGCGGAGCGGCTCCAGATGGAAAAGGAGCTGGGGATCCCCGCGGGCAGCTCGGTGCTGGGAGTCAAGGTCGACTTCATCAAGCGCGGCAAGAACTGGTTCACCGTCTATCCCCGGCGTCCCCTGGCGATCGAGGGCATCTCGAAGACCATCTCGATCTGGGTGGTGGGCCGCAACTTCAACCACACGCTCAAGATGCTGGTGGCCGACGCCGCGGGCAACGACAAGGAGATCACGGTCGGCAAGCTGAACTTTTTGGGGTGGAAGCGGCTGACGGTCGCCGTGCCTCCGGGCATCAAGCAGTACGACTACCACTACACCGCGAGGAACGGGCTGCAGTTCCTCGGTTTCCGCATCGACTGCGATCTCGACGAGTCCTACGGCAGATACTACCTGTATTTCGACGACATGAGCTCTGTGAGCGACCTGTTCCTGGAGCGGACTCGGGACCAGGACGACATGCAGGACATCTGGTGAGCCGGCGGCGGGCTCCGCGGCCGGCCGATCGCGCGGACCGAAGGCCCCCGCGGGCCGCTTCTCACGGGCCATGGCGGACGAGTTCGGCAACCCCGAGCAGGATCTAGCGAAGCTCGAGCGCGTGATCGGGCAGTACGAGCTGGTCCTCCGGACTGCGGTCGACTCGGCGCAGCGCGGCCGCGTGCTCGACAAGCTCAAGTCGCTGCGCGCCTACAGGGAGCGGCTGCTGCGCACCTTCGAGCTCGCCGAGCCGGCCGAGGCCGAGGAGCCCGAAAGCTCCGCCGACCCGTACGAGCGCTACGCGTACCTGGCGCTCGCCCGCAGCCTCTGCGGGCCCGAGGACCCCGAGGGCGACCGGGAGACCGCCGCTCTCACCACCTACTTCACGTGCTTCGGCGCCGAGTTCCTGGTGCTGCTCAGCGAGCGGCAGCTCAAGCTCGACTTCAAGTACTCCCTCGATCGCGACGCCTTCTACCGCAGGTACCAGGAGCTCGACCGCAAGCTCGCCGACCTGAGGGAGGAGATCCTCAAGGCGGAGCGGGGCGAGCACCGTCCCGAGCTGCGCGAGGAGGCGCACAAGCGGGCCTTCAAGATGCAGCGCAGCGTTGTCGTGGAGGCGCACCGCTTTTTCAAGGCGGTTGCCGGCTTTGCAGGCGACCTGATCGAGGACATCGAGACCGAGGGCTTCAAGTGCCTCAACGGCAAGGCCACCGTCCGCTTCGAAGCGGTGGAGGGCAGGCGGCACCTGGCGGGCGTGCGCGTCCTCGACGCCCTCAAGCAGATGCGCGGCTACGCCGCCGAGGTCGTGGACTTTCTCAACGTCCCGGATTTCGAGGCCCAGGAGTAGGGCCGTGCAGATCCCCGTCGATGCCCGATCGTCGATCGGCGGCAGCTCGGCGCTCGAAGGCCGCTTTGCGGCGCGCGGCAACCTCAAGATCGACGGCCGCTTCGAGGGCGAGGCTCTGCTCGTCGATCAGCTGTCGGTGGGTCCCAGGGCCCGCGTGAGGACGAGCATTGCCGCCGCCAGCGTCGTCATCGAAGGGGTGGTGATCGGCAACATCAGCGCCTCCCGCAGGGTGCTGCTGCTGTCGACGGCCAGGGTCCTGGGCGACATCAAGACGCCGGAGCTCATCATCCAGGACGGCGTCGTGCTCGAGGGCCGCTGCACCATATCCCACACCCGCATCGACAACACGCGGCAGTACATCGAAGAGCTGTACGGGCGAAGCCGTCCATGAGCGCCTACTTCGAGTTCCTCAAGAAGGTCTACCTGTTCGGCGATCTCAGCGACGAGGAGATCGGCGTGATCGCCGCCGTCTGCCGCGAGGCGAGCTTCGCCGACGGCGGGATCATCTTTCGCGAAGGCGACCGGGGCAGCCGCTTCTGGATCGTCATGGACGGCCAGGTCGAGATCTGGAAGGACTTCCGGGCGCAGCCGGGCCAGGGCGGCGAGCTGCTGGCCGTCGGCGGCAAGGGACACCTGTTCGGCGAGATGGCGCTCATCGACGAGCTGCCGCGCAGCGCCACCGTCAGGGCCCGCGGACCGACCCGGCTCCTGTTCATGGAGCGGGGCGACTTCCACCGCATCATCCACGAGCGCAGCTCGATCGCCCTCTCGGTGCTCAGGAGCCTGTCCCTGATGGTGCGGCGCAGCAACGAGAGCTTCGTCGAGAGCCTGCACGCGCGCAACCGCGACCTCGAGCTGGCCTACAAGGACCTCAAGAGCGCCCAGAACGAGCTGTTGCGCGCCGAGCGGCTGTCGACGATCGGCAAGCTCGCCTCGCTGATCCTCCACGACATCCGCAACCCCATCTCGGTGGTGCGCGGCTACGCCGAGATGCTGCTGCACCACCCCGAGGATCCGCAGCGGGTCGTGCGCAACGCCAGGCGCATCATCGGCGAGGCCGACCGGCTGCACCGCATCGCCGGCGAGCTGCTCGACTACTCGCGGGGCGACATCAGGCTGAACCTGCAGATCGTGGACCTCGGCGAGCTGATCGGCGAAGTGGCCGAGGAGCTCGCCGAGAAGCTGAGGGCTCGCAACGTCCGCGTGGAGACCCGGGTCGACTATCGCGGACCCGTGCTCCTGGACCGCGAGCGGATGCTGCGCGTGTTCCACAACCTGGCCGACAACGCGCGCAAGGCGATGCCCGACGGCGGCACGCTGTCGATCGCCGTCGAGCAGCAGGAAGGCTCCTACGTGTTCCTCGTTTCCGACACCGGCGTTGGAATGAGCCGTGAGGTCCGGGAGCGCATCTTCGAGCCGTTCTACTCCGCCTCCACCGGCGGCGGCACCGGGCTCGGTATGTCGATCGTCAAAAGCATTGTCGAGGCCCACGAGGGCAGCGTGACCGTGCGCAGCGAGCACGGCAAGGGGACCGAGTTCCGAATCGTCATGCCCGGCTACGCGTGAGCCGGCCTCCGGCCCGCCGGGGCGAAGCCCCGGGCGCGGGCGGGCCGGTGTCGGCGTGCGGGCCGCACGGAGGCCATCCATGGCGCACGGGTTTTCGCCTGTCAGCGAGGTCGAGTTGGCCGAGCATCGATCGGTGCTGCGCCGCTACGAGCACGAGGCCACCGGGCTCGACCTGGTGCACCTGGCGGCCGAAGGCGAGGAGAGCACCTTTGGCTTCGTGTTCCGCACTCCCGCCCTCGACGACAGGGGGACCTCCCACATCGTCGAGCACTCGGTGCTCTGCGGCTCCCGCCGCTTCCCGCTCAAGGATCCGTTCGTGCAGCTGCTCAAGGGCAGCATGAGCACCTACCTCAACGCCTGGACCTTCCCGGACAAGACCGTCTACCCGGCGGCCAGCACCGTCGAGAAGGAGTTCTTCAACCTGATCAGGGTATACGGCGACGCGGTGTTCTTTCCCCGGCTGCTGCGCGAGGTGTTCGACCAGGAGGCGCACCGCTACGAGCTCGACGCCGAGCGCGGCCTCAGGATCGTAGGCGTGGTGTACAACGAGATGCGGGGCGTCTACTCCGACCCCGAGGCGACCGTCGGCCGGTGGACGCACCGATCGCTGTTTCCCGACACGACCTACGGCCGGGACTCCGGCGGCGATCCGGCGGCCGTGCCTCTGCTCACCTACGAGGACTTCGTGGAGTACCACCGGAGGTTCTACCACCCCTCGAACGCCCGGGTCTTCGTCCACGGCCCGGTGGCCGCGGACAAGGTGCTGTCGCTGCTCAACGAGGAGCTGCTCGCCGGCTTCGACCGGCGCCCGGTCGACTCCGGCGTGGCGGCTCCCGCGGGCTGGACCTCGCCGCGACTGGTGGAGAAGACCTTTCCCGCGCGTGCCTCGGACCCGACGCAGGGGCGCGCTTCGGTCGTGCTCAACTGGCGGCTCGCGGAGGCGACCGACGGCCTGCTCCTGGTGGCCTTCGAGGTGATCGAGGAGCTGCTGCTGGGAAACGCAGGCTCGCCGCTGCGAAAGGCCCTCGTCGAGTCGCGGCTCGGCGAGGACCTGTCGCCGGCGTCGGGCCTGGACACCGAGCTGCGCTGGCTGGTCTTTTCCGCGGGGCTGCGGGGAACCGAGGCGGCCCGCCGGCAGAGCATCGAGGATCTGATCCTTGCCAGCCTGCGCGCCCTCTCGTCGGGCGGCATCCCGCGCGATGTCCTCGAGGCCGCCCTGCAGCGGGTGGAGTTCCGCAACCGCGAGATCCGCCGCCCCGGGGGACCCCCGGCCCTCGAGCTGATGAGGCGCGCCCTGCGGGGCTGGCTGCACGGGGCCGACCCGCAGACCACGCTGCAGTTCGATCCTTGGATCCGCGAGGTCCGCGCGCGGGCGTCCGAAGGTTTTCTCGAGGATCTCATCCGCAGCTGGCTGCTCGACAACCCGCACCGCTCGACCCTGGTCGTGGCGCCGGAGGCGGGAGGCGTCGAGCGCGAGGAGCAGCAGCTCGCCTCGCGGCTGCAGGAGGCGGCGCGCTCGATGGGAAGCGGCGAACGGGCGCTGGTGCGCCGGAGAGCCGAAAGCCTGGCGGCTTACCAGCAGACCCCGGATCCGCCCGAGGCGCTGTCCACCCTGCCGCGCCTGGAGCTGTCCGACCTTCCGAGGGCCGTGGACCGCATCCCGCAGCAGACCGATGCGCGCAGCGGTCCTCTGCTGTGCCGCCACGAGCTGTTCACCGGCGGAGTCGTCTACGTCGATCTCGCCTATCCGCTGTGGGGGCTCGACGACGTCCTGCGCCCCTTCGCGCCCCTGCTCGCGCGCGCGGTCACGGGACTGGGCCTCCCCGGCCGGCCCTACGACCTCGTGGCCCGCGATCTCGCCCTCGTCAGCGGGGGATTCTCGGCCCATGTCGATGCCGGCGCCTCGGTCGCGGGAGAGGTCAAGGGCTACCTCGTGATCCGGCTCAAGGCGCTGCGGCCCACGCTCGAGGCGGCGCTCGCCCTTGCCGCGTCTCTGATCGAGCGCGCGGACCTGCTGGACCGTTCGAGGCTGGCCGATCTGGTGCGCGAGGCGAGGAACCGGGCGCGTGCCTCGGTCATCCCCGAAGGCAGCCGCTACGCCGCACTGCGGGCAGGCAGCCGCGTGCGCGCCTCGCTGCGCCTGGAGGAGGAGTGGGAAGGGATCTCGCAGGTCCTCTTCCGCCTCGGCCTCGACCCCGACGGGGGCATCGATGCCATCGGCCGGACCCTGGAGTCGCTGCGAGCCGCGGTGCTCGGCGGGCCGGCTGCGGTGGCGATGACGGGAGAGGGGCTCGCCGAGGCCTCCCGCCTGCTTCCGCAGCTGGGGGCCCGGCCCGATGCCGCCGGGCCGGGCGCGGCGCCGTCGGCGGCACCGTTCCTCGAGTCGCTGCTGATCCCCTCTTCGGTGGGCTACGTCGCCCAGGCGATCGACGCAGCGCCGTTGGGCAGCGGCGAGAACGCCGAAGAATCGGTCCTCGCTCACCTGCTGTCGACGGGGCACCTGTGGGAGGCGATCCGCACGCGGGGCGGGGCGTACGGCGCCTCGGCCTCGGTCGACGGCCTCGAACGGCTGTTCACCTTTGCAACCTATCGCGATCCGAACATCGCGACGACGCTCCGGGCCTTCCGCGACGCGCTGCAGCGGCTGGCAGGGGGCGAGGCTTCGCAGGCTGACGTGCGCGAGGGGATCATCGGCTGCGTCAACCGCGACGCCCGCCCCATGGCGCCGGGCGACAAGGGCCTGATCGCCCTCAAGCGCCTCCTCTTCGGCGTCGGCGACGAGCTGCGCCAGAGGCGCCGCGACGCGCTCTTCGGCGTCACCGCCGCGGCCGTGGCGCAGGCGGCCGCGCGGCTGCTGGCAGCCCTCGCTCGGGCGAGCACGGTGGTGATGTCGAGCAGGCAGGCCGTGGAAGCGGCCGCGCGGGAGGATGCGGCGCTGTCGGGGCTCGCGGAGCGCACGACCGAGGTCGCGATCTGAGGCCGCCCCCCGTGCCGGCGGAGGCGGCCGCGGCGGCCTAGGGGCCGCCGATCGCCGCGTTCTCCCGCGCCAGCACGGCTATCGGGTCCACGTGAGCACCCCTCTCGTGGATCTCGAAGTGAAGGTGCGGGCCGGTGCTGTTGCCGCTGTTGCCCGAAAGGGCCACAACCTGGCCGGCGCTCACGGTCTGGCCCTCGGCCACCTGGAAGCGGCTCAGATGGGCGTAGTAGGTGGCGTAGTCGCCGGGATGCTCAATGATCAGCAGCCGGCCGTATCCGACCACGGTGCGGGCGAGCTTGACCGTGCCGTCGCGCCATGCGCGGATGGGCGTGCCGATGGGCATCGCCCAGTCGACGCCGCCGTGCATGCGCCCCCAGCGCCTGCCGAACCCGCTGGTCATCTGGGCGACGTCGCCGTCGGCGATGGCGTCGCCGAGCAGGTCCTCGGGGGTGCGCCTGGTGCCGATGGTCATGTACTGCCTCTGCGGTCCGCGCAGCACCTGCTCCTTGAGCACCGTTTCGTCGGTCACCTCTCCGTTGCGGCGCGTCACCTGCTCGGTGATCTCCTTTTCCCCCACCCCCCCCCCCCCCTGAACCCGCGGCTACGGGCGGGTAAAAGAGGGGTCCCCAGGGACCCCAAACCCCTAAAGGGGAGCG
>CAZKGO010000001.1:23072-111918 GCA_964552235.1 uncultured Spirochaetales bacterium
CTCCCGCTCGACGCGCCGCTCGGTGCGGTACATCGAGGAGTCCCAGGTCACCGAAACCGGATACGGGATCGCGCGGCGGTAGACGCGCACGTAGCGCGCCTCGACGGTCACCAGCGGCTTCGGCACGATGAGGCTGAGGCTCTGGCCCGGGTAGATCCGCTCGGCAGCCACGCCCGGGTTCGCCTTGAGGATCTCTTCGACGCTCATGCCGTGCCTGCCCGCGATCTGCCAGAGGGTGTCGCCTCGGGCCACGGTGTAGGTGCGCCGCTCGCGCGTGCCCGCCAGCAGGAAGGCCAGGGCGTCGGCCCCCGACATGAGCGCCGCCCTCGGCGTGAGCGACGGCTCGACCACCAGCCGCTCGACGGTCCTCACCTCCAGGTCGCGGATCGTCTCGCCGGCTTCGGCCTGGGGCGTGAAGCGATTGATCAGGCCGGTCACCACCTCCCGGGCCTCGGCGGCGGTCGGGACCGTCACCACCGGCTCGCCGTCGACGCTCAGGGCAAAACCCGCCTCGTGCGTCGTGAGCAGCTCCTCGAGCCGGGCGCGCAGCCTCGCGTGCAGTTCGAAGACGTTCTCCTCGAGGGCGGTCTTTCGCGCGGTGACCCACCCGGCGGCCTGGTCGGGCTGGGACCCCACGGAGGGCAGGAGCAGCTCCAGCAGGAGATCCAGGTACTCGCGGTCGCGCGCGCCCCCCACCTCCCTGCCGAGCAGGCTCACGGCCAGGGCCTGGCGGCCGTCGTCGACGAGCAGCGATCGTGCGTCGACGTCGATGAGAATCAGGGAGAAGAACGCCAGCCCCAAGGCAAAAGCCAGCCAGATCGAGGCTCGGTGCGGCTGCGGCATGTGACCCCTCATCTCTATCTTCGGTCTGCGATCGACCCGGGCCTGAGGACGAGGAACCGACCCTCGTCCCGGAACCCGGCGGCCCTGAACCGCTGCCGGTACGGTCCGGCGTCGGGCCGGGCGCCGTTGATGCGCTCGACGCGCAGCCGCCTCACCGGCTCGACCTCGCGCTCGCCGAGGGCCCGCAGCGCGTCCAGGGCCCGCCCCAGGTCGGGGTCATCGGCGCCGACGAGCACGTCCACCTCCCGGCAGTCGCGCCGCGCGCTCACAACCAGCCGCGACCCGCAGTACACCAGCAGCGTGCCGGGGCAGCGGCGCGGCAGCTCGAGGCCCGCCACGCGCACCCCGCACAGGGACGCCGGGTCGGCGGCTGACATCCAGAACAGCGCCTGCTCCTGCCGGGCAAGCCCTTCGCGCAGCATGTTCAGCGCCGTCGGCGAGACGAACTGGGGCCCTTCAATGCCCTCGAAGAAGGCCCCTCCGACCACCTCGCCGGCCAGCTCGAGCACGCGCAGCCTGCGGAACAGCCGCCCCCACCGCAGGTGAGGCATCTCGGCAGCCAGCAGCCCGCGAAAGACGATACCATAGCGGTCGAGGATCTGGTAGACCAGCTCGTCGTCCCTCTCGGCCTCGGCCAGGGCGTCGGCCGGCGGCTCCGCGGGCGGCAGGGAGCGCCAGGTGCCTGCCGCCGGCCGCGACGCCAGCCAGCGCGCGAATCCGACCCTGCGGCCCCGGCGCACCGGGCCCGGCCGCGGCACAGCCTCGCCCGGTCCGTCGCCTGCCGGTTCGGCCGCGGTCTCGGCCTCGAACCCCACCGCAGCCGCGCGCCGCACTGCGGCGAACCCGTCGGTGGTGGCCAGGCCGTCCCAGGCCAGGGCCCAGAGCCTGCGCGTGAGCTCGACGCTGCCCAGGCCTGTGCGGGCTGCCAGATCCCAGAAGCCGTAGCGGGCTGCCGGGTCGGGAAACAGGGAGGCAGCCTGAGGCTTGGCCCGCGACCACAGCCATCGCTCGCCCTCGAGGCAGAAGGTCACCCGCCCCTTGCCTGCGCCCAGCCAGATCAGGTCCGTCTCGGCCAGCAGCGAGTCGAGGTCCGCCGGCCGGTAGCCCGGAACGCGGGCGGGAAGGACGAGAGTCTCCCACATGCGGGCAGGAAGCGGGCATCCGAACAGCGGGTCCAGCGCGGCAGCCAGCTCCTGTCGCGGCTGCCTCGAGTGCGGAGCGGCAGCGGGGCCGCGCGCGAGGCCCTGCCGGGCAGCCACGAACAGAGGCAGCTTGGCTGCGGGCAGGGGCGCGAGCGAGGGTCGGGCACGGGTGCGTGCGAGGGCGAGCAGCCGCTCGAGATTCCGGCGGTCGCAGGCGAGGTCGGCTGCACCGCCGCGCACCAGGGCTCCCACCACTACGCAGTCGCGCTCCAGCAGGCGCGCCACCGTTTCGTCGGCGGTCCAGCCGCCCAGTGCAGCCACGGCAGCCAGCCCTTCGGGCGGAAAGGGGCCGGAAAAAGCGATGAGCTCCTCGATGAGAGCGAGGAAATCCTCCTCGCCCGCAGCAGAGGCCGTGCGAAGGAGCGGAATTTCCGGTTCGCCCGGCTGCAGCGGCGCGAAGCTGAGGGCCGGACCGAGGGTCCGGCGCAGGCGGGGCACCGAGCGGCGCGCCGCGACGAAACGCTCCCGGCCGGCCTCCAGCACGGCCAGGCGTGGGCCCGCGGCTGCCAGCATGCGCGCCCGCGGCTGCCCCGAATCCCGCTCGCAGGCGGCCAGCAGCCGCTCCCATTCCGTCCACGGGATCAAGAGCCGCTCGGCCGCCCAGTCCTCGAGCTCGCGGGCGTCGGCGGGCGCGTACCCGGGCGCCAGCCGCAGCAGGCGCTGCTCGAAGTCGGCCACCAGCCCCGGATCGAGAGCGGGGCGCAGGTCCGACGACTCGATCACCTCCCGGTAGATCGAGGCCTCGGGAGCGCGCCAGGGGGTGTCGTCCTGGTACAGCAGCGTGTTGGTCTGCTGCCACACCAGGCCCGAGGCAAAGGGCGAGGCCCGCGCCGTGAACGCCTCGCTCACGCGGATCTCGCCCGCCTGCAGCTCCTGCAGGAGCTGCCGCAGCGCCGGCGGGTCGCAGTCCTGCGCCAGGCAGGCGCGCAGGGCCTCGGACACCAGGGAGAAGGCCCCGGCATCGCGCACGGCCTCCAGCAGGCGCCTCGCCCGCAGGCGGCTGATCCACAGCGGCATCCGCCGCCCGGGTCCCGGCCGCGGCAGCAGGAGCGCGACCTGGGCCGCCTCGCGGAAGCGCGCCCCGAACAGGCCGCTTGCCAGCAGGCGGGCGGCGAGCCTGCGCTCGACCTCCTCGGGCCGGGCGAGGGCCAGCAGATCCTCGACGCCGAACGACAGCATGCCCGCGGGCATGCCGATCGCGACCGCCGCCTCGTCGTGGTAAACCGTCACGCGGGCGCCGAGCCTCTCCTCCAGCGCGTCGGCCAGCACGAGGGCGAGGGTGCGGTTGACCCGGCCGCCCCAGAAGGTGTGCAGCACCGAGATCGACGTCACCCCCGAGGGCCGGCCCGGCCTCTCGACGCCTGCCGGATCGGCGACGCGCTCGAGGAGGATGTGGCGGCGATGGGGAAGGTCGCAGCCTGTCACCTGCCGCTGCAGGCGCAGCAGAGACAGCAGCGCATCCGCAGCCTCCCTGCCGCCGCCCATGGTCTGCGCCAGCGCCTCGGCCTCCGCGGGATCGTCGAGCCCGCTGTTGAGGCGCTCCAGGAGAGCGCCCACTCGGGAGGCGAAGCGGAACTCGCGGCCGCCGGCTTCGGCCTTCCAGAACGGCGAGAAGCCGGCCCTCTCGGGAGCCGCAGCGACGGTCACGCTCTGCTCGTCGATGCGGCGGATCACCCAGCTCTGGGCTCCCAGCGTGAACGCCTCGCCGACCTTCCTCTCCCAGACGAACTCCTCGTCCAGGTCGCCGATCTTCGCGTCGCTGCCTTCGAGGCGCAGGGCGAACAGGCCGCGGTCGGGGATCGTGCCGCCGCTCGCGCGCACCAGCGACGCCACGCCGTCGGCCGCCCGCAGCGTGCCCTCGGTTTCGTCTGCGATGAGGCGGATCGGCAGCGCGCGCACCCTCCGGGGCCCGACGCGGCCCTGGAGCATCTCCAGCACCGACCGCCAGGCCGCGACGCTGAGATCGCGAAAGGGGGCGCAGCGGCGCAGGAAACCGTAGAGCTCGTCGGCCTGCCAGGTCTCCACAGCGCACATGGCGAGGATCACCTGGGCGGCGACGTCGAGAGGGCTCTCCGGGACGCGGATCTCCTCGATGTCCTGCTCGCGCACGGCCTCGGCCATGGCCGCGGCTTCCAGCAGGTCCCGGCCGAACAGGGGGTAGAGGCGGGCGCGGCTCGCCTCGCCGATGCGGTGTCCCGCCCGGCCGATGCGCTGCAGAGCCGAGGAGACCGAAGGCGGGGTCTGGACCAGGACCACCTCGTCGAGGGCGCCGACGTCGATGCCCAGCTCGAGCGAGGAGGTGGCCACGATCGCGGGCAGCTCGCCCGCCTTCATCCTCTGCTCGACCACGCGGCGCAGCTCGCGCGAGAGGCTGCCGTGGTGCGAGTAGGCGATCGGCCGCTGCTCCTTCTCGTTGAGGATCCGCGCCAGCTTTTCGGCGGTGCGCCGCGAGTTGGCGAACACCAGGGTCGAACGGTTGGAGCGGATCGGGCCGCGCAGCTGCTCAGCCAGCGTGTCCCAGAAGGTGGCGCCGGGCTCGCGCGGCCAGGCGGCGCGCACCGACAGGCGGACCTTCTTGGCCGAGGGATCGCTGATGACCTGGACGGGCCGGGGGCTGCCGTCGGGCAGGAAGCCGCCCACAAAGGCCGCGACCCCTTCGACCGGACGCACCGTGGCCGAGAGGGCGATCCGCTGCACCTCGCCCGCGAGCAGCGTCACCCGTTCGACCGAGGCCATCAGAGAGACTCCCCGCCGGGAGGCGGCGACGGCATGGATCTCGTCGAGGATCACCGTGCGCAGCCCGTTCATGATCCGCCTGCCGTCGGCGGACTGCAGCAGGATCGCGAGGCTCTCCGGCGTCGTGATCAGGATCTCCGCGGGGCGGCGCATCTGGGCGCGGCGCTCGGCTGCGGTCGTGTCTGCGCTGCGCACGTCGACGCGCAGGCCCGGCCAGGGCCTGTCCTCGGCAGCGAGCTCGCGCCGCAGCCCGTCGAGCGGCCCGAGCAGGTTCTCGCGGATGTCGTTGTTGAGGGCGCGCAGGGGAGAGATGTAGAGCACGCGCGCAGATCCGGCGGGCCACGCTCCCGACGCGAGGCGGTCGAGGGCCCAGAGAAAAGCGGCGAGGGTCTTGCCCGATCCAGTGGGCGCGGTTACGAGGGCGTGCGCTCCGCCCGCGATCGCCTCCCAGGCCCGGCGCTGCAGCGGAGTCGGAGGGCCGACCTCCCGGGAGAACCAGCGCTCGACCAGGGGATCGAAGGGCGGCATGGGCTCACGGGCCTCGCGGGGGGATCGCGACCAGCAGCGACCCGGCCTCGGACGGCGAGGAGGTCTTCGCCAAGGTGCGGACCCCGTTCGGGCTGCTGACGATGTAGGAGGACTCGCCTTCCCACACGAACTCCAGCAGGGAGCCGGTCAGGCAGACGGTGAGGCCGTGGCGCACTTCCGCAGGGCCGAGGCGGGCCGGCAGGGCCCGCGCGAACGAGGCCCGCTCCTCGTCGGTGAACGCGGTGCCGTTCGCCTTGATGTCGATCCAGAGGTCGGCGCCCCGGTGGCGGCTCTCCCACGCCGGCTCAAAGGCGTCGCGGCATATGGTGAGGCGCACCTTGCGGCCGCCCACCTCGAAGCCGCCGGCCGCCTCCACGGTCCCCGGGCTCATGGCGAGCATCCGTTCCTCGATCTCGGTGAGGAACACCTTGTCCTGCGTGTAGGCCGCGGCGCCGTCGGGGGCGAACACGATCGCCCTGTTGCGGAGGCCGCCCGCGCCGTCGGGCACGAAGGCGGTTCCGGCCACGATCCAGGCCCGGCGCTCCCGCGCCATCGCCCCGAAGATCTCCCGAATCCAGCCGCACGTGACGTCGGCCCTCGCGGTGAAAAAGTCGGCCGGAGTGCGCAGGGACGGCTCTGCAGCCCGCAGGCTCTCGAGCAGCTCCTCCGCGGTGGCCGCGGACGCCAGGGCGTCGCCGACCTGGGCGAGCGCGATAAAGGCGGCCGCGTACTCGGGCAGCACGATCAGGTCGACGCGGCGCCTGCCCACGGCAGCGGCGACCGCCTCCCGCAGCGCCCGCTCGTAGACCTCCGGGGAGCCGAGCGCCCGTGCGTCGACGCGCAGCTGGACAGCGGCCACGACGAGCTCGCGCCCGCCCCGCGCGTGGGCGGCGAGGGGGAGCAGCAGCACGGCCAGCGCGAGGGCTGCGCGTTTCATGCGAGCAGCGCTTCGGCGGCCTGCTCCTTGGCCTGCCAGGCGGCGGCGAGCCGGTCGCCGCGCTGCTGCAACCGGGCCTGCGCCGCGGTCAGCCGCTGCTCCAGCGCTTCGGCCGTGGCCGCCAGCGCGCGCGGGGCCGGCCCGCCCAGGTGGCCGCGGGCCTCGAGGAGGGCCACCGGGTCGGTGAGCGCCTCCATCTCCAGCTCGCTCAGCCGCTGGGCCGCGCCGGCGGCGGCCAGGGCGTCGTTGACCGCAGCGGCGTCGACGGCGCCGCGGCCTTCGCTGGCGTGCACGGCCGCGGCCACCACGCCGTACGCCTGCCTGAAGGGCAGGCCCTTGCGCGTGAGGGCGTCGGCCACGTCCACGGCGTTGAGAAAGTCGCGGCCCGCCATCTCCCGCATCCGCCTGCGGTCCGGCTCCAGGCCCCCGATGACGCGGTCGATGACGGCGGGCGCGCTGCCGCACTCGCGCAGCAGGTCCATCACGAGGTACTTGGAGTACTGGAGGTCCCGGTTGTAGCCCGACAGACCTCCCCGGCCGATGCCGGTGAGAGCCTGGAACGTCGCCTGGGCGAGCGCCGCCTTGGCGCGCGTGACCTCGAGCGGGTCCGGGTTCCGCTTCTGAGGCATGATCGAGCTGCCCTGAACCACCGCGTCGTCGAGGCGCACCATCGCCGCCTCCGCGGTCGAGAGGAATATCAGGTCCTGGGCCGCGAGGGCGAGGTGATTCATGAGAAAGCAAAAGGCCGACGCCGTCTCGGCCTCCATCTCCCAGCGCGACGACAGGCAGTCGATGGTGTTCAGCTGCACGCCGTCGAAGCCGAGGAGGGCGGCCGTGCGCTCCCGGTCGATCGGCCAGGAGGTTCCGAACCCGGCGGCCGCGCCGAGGGGGCTTTGGTTGACGACGTCGTAGGCGGCCAGCAGCCGGTCGAGGTCGCGCAGCAGGGCCTGGGCGTAGGAGACCAGCAGGTGGCCGAACGTCGAGATGGTCGCGTGGCGGGTGTGCGAGTAACCCGGCATCACCGTGGCGGCCTCGGCGCGGCCGCGGGCGAGCAGCGTCGAGACCAGCCCGGCGAGGCCGCCGGCGGTCGCCAGCAGCCCTTCGCGCACGTACATCCGCATGTCGGCTGCGACCTGGTCGTTGCGGCTTCGGCCGGTGTGCACCCTGCGGCCGACGTCGGCGCCCGCGCGCTCGGTCACGAAGGACTCCACGTTCATGTGGACGTCCTCCTTGGCCGGGTCGAGGCGGAAGCGGCCCGACTCGACCAGCCCCCGCAGCTCGCGCAGGCTGCGCAGGATCGCCCGCACGTCGGCGGCCCCGATGACGCCCCGTTCGTGGAGCATGATATCGTGGGCCTCGGTGCCCCATATGTCGCAGGGCAGCAGCGCCTCATCGGCCATGGGCAGCGCGGCGACGTCGCGCCCCGAGCAGTATTGCAGCACCAGCGAATCGGGCCCCTCGGCGAGCCGTCCACTCCAGACCGGCGCCACGGTCACCTCCCGCGGGCTGCGAGTGTCCCACTTTTGCGGGCGAGTGGCAATCCCCGCGTTCATGGCGTATAGTGGCTGCTGAACCGCAGTCGAGGGGGTGCCCGGTGTCGCCTGTCCTGCCTTTGCTCCTGATCGTGATGATGCTGGCCTCGTGCGCCACGACTCCCGGCCCGGCGTCGGCCCCAGCCGCGCCGTCCGGCCCCGCTGCCGCAGCTGCGGCAGCGCCCGAGTCCGGCGGCGAGACCGTCGCCCGGATGAAGGCGCTGCTCGAAACCGGGCGCGACCGCCTGGACCAGGGCCTGGTCTCCGATGGAATCAAGCAGCTGGTGGCGGTGCTGGCCGAGAGGCAGCAGCTCGCCTCGCCTTCGCGCGAGGCGAACGAGCTGGCCGCTTCGGCGGAGACCGAGCTCGGCAAGCTCGGTTCCGCACTCGCCCTCGAGCCCGACACCTCGTGGCTCGACGCGGCCAACAACCAGGTGGTCGGCCAGACCCTCGACCCGAAGCGGCTGCAGCCGAGCGTGATCCTCACGATCAAGCAGTCGGGCGGCCGCTCGCTGGTCTCCAACGCCCCGATCCAGTTCGCCTTTGTACGGGGCGGGGGAGTCCTCGCGGGCTCGGTCAACACCAACGACTTCGGCCAGGCCAATTGCGCGATCGCCAGCTTCGACAACGCCAGCGCCGAGCAGATCGTGCGCGCCTCGCTCGTGTACCGGGTCCGCAGCTTTACCTACGCCTTCAAGGGCGTCGAGCGCGACTTTGTCTACATGCCGCCCCTGCAGCGGGCTACGCTGGTTGTGCTCGAGCGTTCACCCCTGGGGGTCTCTTCCGATCCCTTTGTGGTCGACCCCGTGTTCCAGGCGCTGAAGGCGATCAAGTACGACTTCAGCCTGTACAACGGGGCGCTGTCGCCCCAGGCCTTTCTGCGCGCCTACGAGGGCGATGCGGCGGCGATCGGGGCCATGGGCCTGGACAAGGACGTGTCCTACCTTGTGGTGCTGCTCAACGACTGCACGGGCGTGCGGCAGCTCGAGCTCGGCGGCCGCAGGTACAACCTGTTCGTCTCCGACGCCCGCGCCACCCTCAGGGTGGTCCGCAAGGCCGACGGCAAGATCATGTACCAGACCAGCGTCGAGCGTGCCCACGCCAAGGGGACCCACGGCCAGGGCGGCACGCAGGACAAGGCCGTCCAGGACGTGCTGCGCGCGATCTCGGCCGACCTCGCCGCTGCCGTCAAGGGCGACCTCGCCACGATCTCGGTCGCGCTCAAGGGGGAGTAGTGGAGCAGCGGCGCAAGTTCGTGGAGATCCTCCGCATCGAGCTCGAGGATCTCGCCGAGGACGTCAAGGCGATGGAGGACAACACGCGGGGCAGGGCCGCCCGCGGCGAGATCACCGAGTACGTGCTCAAGGAGAACCTGGCCGTGCTCGAGCGCGAGCGCCGCGGGATCGCCGCAGCGCGCGACTGCCTGGCGGCCGTGCGCCCCGGCGACTACGGCAGCCTCGAGGAGATGATCGCGGACATGCGCAGCCAGCTCGACGACTGCATCCGCTGCGGCCACTTCGAGCCGGTCGTGCGCACGCTGGTCGAGCGCAGGCTGGCCAAGGTGGCCCGCTACGTGGGCCAGGACGTCGCCGGGCCCCGCGCGTAGCGGCGGTCCGCCCGCCGCCTGCGCGGCGGCCTTGCCTTTCGAGCGGCCCTTCAATAAGATGCCGCTGTCGGCCCCAGGCGATGTCCGGCGCCGGGATCGAGAGGTGCGCATGAGTGTCCAGCTGAGCGAACTGATCGAGAGGATCAAGAAGGAAGGGCTCGAGGCCGCCGAGCAGGACGCAGCGCGCATCCGAACGCAGGCCGAGGAGCAGGCCGCGCGCATCGTCGACGAAGCCAAGGCGCAGGCCGAGTCGCTGCTGGCGCGGGCCCGGGCCGAGGCTCTGCGCTTCGAGCAGACCGGCCGCGAGGGGGTGCGCCAGGCGGGCCGCGATGTGGTCCTGAATCTGCGCAAGCAGATCGAGCACCTGTTCGCCGCGATCCTCGGCTCCCAGGTCTCGGCCGCGCTGCAGGGCGATGCGGTCAAGGAGGCGCTCGCGTCGCTGTTCCGCAACTGGCGCATGGATTCCGACGCCGCTCCCGAGGTGCTCGTCCCGGCAAAGACCTGGGACGCGATGCGCGACGGGCTCCTGGCTGCGCTGGCCGAGCAGATCCGCGGCGGCCTCACGATCAAGCCGGCCGGCTCGGTGCGGGCGGGCTTCCGCGTCGCCGAAAAGGACGGCCGGGCCTACTTCGACTTCACCGACGCTGCGCTGGCCGAGTTCCTCATGGAGCATCTCAATCCCAGACTCGCTGAGTGCCTCCGGGAGCAGGCGGGTTGAGCCTGTACTATTTCCTGGTGGCATCGCTGCCGGCTCTTCAGTACGACGCGCCCCCGCTGCTGAACAGCGAGAGGCTCGGCGCCCTCTGCGCCGACGCCCTGAGCCCGGCCGACGCCGGGGTCTTTGCGCGGGCGCGGCTCGACGTCTGGAACGGCAGCCCCGGCGCGCACCCCGCGCTGCTGCGCTGGTACCGGTGGGAGACCGCGCTGCGCAACGCCCTCGCCCGCGGCCGGGCTGCCGCGCGGGGACTCGACGCCGAGCGATACCTGCGGCCGATCCCGGAGCTGCCGGTGCAGAACTCGGGTGCGGACACGGCCGAGTGCGAGGCGGTGGCCCGGGCGGCCATGAGCGCCGCCACGCCCCTGGCCGCCCAGGAGATCCTGGACCGCGCGAGGTGGAGTCTCTTCGAGAGCCTCGAGGTCGGGCATCCCTTTGCCCTCGACGTGGTGATCGCCTACCGGCTCAAGCTCGCGCTGCTCGAGCGGCGGGCCCTCGCCGCTGCCGAGCGGGGGCGGGCGGTGGTCGGGCGGATCACGGGCGCGGCCTTGGAGAAGATGCGAGCGGGAGAGGCCTTCCATGAGTAGCGGCACCAGAGGCAGGGTGGTCGGCGTCAACGGCAACATGATCAGCGTCGAGTTCGAGGACGCGGTTCAGATGAACGAGGTCGCCTATGTCGTGCTGGGCGACCGGCGCCTGAAGAGCGAGGTGATCCGCATCGACGGCAACCGGGCAGACCTGCAGGTGTTCGAGCGCACCCGCGGAATCGGGATCGACGACGCGGTCGAGTTCACGAGCGAGCTGCTGGCCGTGCGCCTCGGGCCCGGCCTGCTGGGGCAGGTGTTCGACGGGCTGCAGAACCCGCTGCCGCTGCTGGCCGAGCACCACGGCTTTTTCCTCGAGCGCGGAGTCTACTTCCCGCCTCTGCCCGCCGGGCGCCGCTGGGCCTTCACCCCGACGGCAAAGGCCGGCGACGCGGTGGCGGCGGCGGCCACGATCGGCACGGTGCCCGAGGGCATCTTTGTCCACAGGGTGATGGTGCCGTTCTCGATGCAGGGCCGCTACACCGTGCGCAAGGTCGCTCCCCCGGGCGAATACTCGGTCGAGGACGTGGTCGCAACCGTCGAGGACGAGCGCGGGGAGACGCGTGATCTCACGATGGCCTTCGAATGGCCGGTCAAGAGGCCGATCAGGGCCTACGTCGAGCGCCTGCGGCCCTCCGGCTCCCTGGTCACGAGGGTGCGCATCATCGACACCTTCTTCCCGGTGGCGCGGGGCGGCACCTACTGCATCCCGGGTCCCTTTGGCGCCGGCAAGACCGTCCTGCAGCAGCTGACCAGCCGCTACGCCGACGTCGACGTGGTGATCATCGCCGCCTGCGGCGAACGCGCGGGCGAGGTGGTCGAGACCCTGCGGGAGTTCCCCGAGCTGCTCGACCCGCGCACCGGCAAGTCGCTGATGGAGCGCACGATCATCGTCTGCAACACCAGCTCGATGCCCGTGGCTGCCCGCGATGCCTCGGTCTACACGGCCGTCACGATGGCCGAGTACTACCGCCAGATGGGCCTCGACGTGCTGCTGCTCGCCGACTCGACGTCGCGCTGGGCCCAGGCGATGCGCGAGATGTCGGGCCGCCTCGAGGAGATCCCCGGCGAGGAGGCCTTTCCGGCCTACCTCGAGAGCGTGATCGCCGGCTTCTACGAGCGGGCCGGCATCGTGCGCCTGGCCGACGGCGGCCAGGGCAGCGTCACGATCGGCGGCACGGTCAGTCCGGCCGGCGGCAACTTCGAGGAGCCGGTCACCCAGGCGACGCTCAAGGTCGTGGGCGCTTTCCACGGCCTCTCGCGCGAGCGCTCCGACGCCCGCCGGTTCCCCGCGATCAACCCGCTCGACAGCTGGAGCAAATACCCGGGCGTGGTCGAGCCGGCCAAGGTGGCCGAGGCCCGGGACGTGCTGTTCCGCGGCAACGAAGTCAACCAGATGATGAAGGTCGTGGGAGAAGAAGGCACCTCGCAGGACGACTACGTCGTCTACCTCAAGAGCGAGTTCCTCGACGCGGTCTACCTGCAGCAGAACGCCTTTGACCCCGTCGACGCCGCCACCACCGCCGAGCGGCAGCGCTACGTCTTTGACGTCCTGCTGCGGGTGCTGCGGGCGCCGCTGGCGATGCGGCGCAAGGAAGAGGCGCGCACGTTCTTCGCCCAGCTGCGGCAGAAGTTCCTCGACTTCAACGGGGCCGAGTGGGACTCCGAGGAGTTCCGCGGCCTGGAGCGGGAGATCGACGCGATGGTGTGCGCGGCTGCGGGCGCCGCTGCGCTCTGAGGCCGGGAGGGCGACCGATGCGCAAGGTCTACAGCAGGATCGAGCGGATCACGGGCAACGTCATCACGGTCCAGGCGACCGGAGTCCGCTACGGCGAGCTGGCCGAGGTGCGGTCGGCCGCAGGCCCGTCCCTCGCCGAGGTCATCAGGCTCGAAGGCTCCCTGGTGTCGCTGCAGGTGTTCGCCGGCGGCCGCGGCGTCTCCACCGGCGACGAGGTCCGCTTCCTCGGTCACCCGATGCTGGTGTCGTTCTCCGACAATCTGCTCGGCCGCATCTTTGACGGCCGCGGCGAGCCCCGCGACGGCGGCCCGCGGCTGGCCGAGGACCTCATCGAGATCGGCGGTCCCTCGGTCAACCCGGCCAAGCGCATCATCCCGCGTACCATGATCCGCACGGGCATCCCGATGATCGACCTCTTCAACACCCTCGTCGAGAGCCAGAAGCTGCCGATCTTTTCCGTCTCCGGCGAGCCCTACAACGAGCTGCTGGCCCGCATCGCCCTGCAGGCCGAGGTCGACATGATCATCCTGGGCGGCTGCGGCCTCAAGTACGACGACTACCTCTCCTTCCGCGACACCCTCGAGCAGGGCGGGGCGCTGGCGCGCACGATCTTTTTCGTCCACACCGCGGCCGATCCCGTGGTCGAGAGTCTTCAGGTGCCGGACATGGCCCTCGCCGTGGCTGAGCGGTTCGCCCTCAAGGGCCGGCGCGTGCTGGTGCTGCTCACGGACATGACCAACTTCGCCGACGCGCTCAAGGAGACCGCCATCACCATGGAGCAGGTGCCGTCCAACCGCGGCTATCCCGGCGACCTGTACAGCCAGCTCGCGGCCCGCTACGAGAAGGCGGTGGATTTCGAGGGCGCCGGCTCGATCACGATCCTCGCGGTCACGACCATGCCCGGCGATGACGTGACGCACCCGGTGCCCGACAACACCGGCTACATCACCGAGGGCCAGTTCTACCTCAAGAACGGCCGCATCGAGCCGTTCGGGTCGCTGTCGCGGCTCAAACAGCAGGTCAACAGCAGGACCCGCGCCGACCATCGCCCGCTCATGGACGGCATGATCCGGCTCTACGCCGCCTACAAGGAGACGCTCGAGAAGAAGTCGATGGGCTTCCAACTGTCGGACTGGGACAAGAAGCTGCTCAAGTACGGCGGCCTCTTCGAGAGCGAGCTGATGGACCTCGCGGTCAACATCCCTCTCGAGCAGGCCCTCGACCGCGGCTGGCGGATCCTGGCTCGGTGCTTCACTCCGGAGGAAACGGGCCTGCGCACCGAGTTGATCAGGCAGTTCTGGCCGCAGAGCGCGGCCGCGACTGCGTAGGGCGGCCGAACGGGGACGGGGCGGATCGAGATGGCCAAGATCCGGCTGACGAAGAACGAGCTGAAGCTGCAAAAGGACGCGCTCAAGCGGTACAACCGCTACCTCCCCACGCTTGTGCTCAAGAAGCAGCAGCTGCAGGTGGAGATCCTCAGAGTGCAGGGGGTCGAGGCCGAGCGGCGCAGGCGCATCGAGGCCGAGCAGGCCGCCCTCGACGCCTGGGTCGGGCTGCTCGGCGAGGAGGTGGGCCTGGAGGCGATGCTGCAGGACCTGCGGCTCGAGCTCACGGTGGGCAACATCGCCGGCATTGACATCCCGGTGTTCGGCGGCCTGGACATCGTCGAGGCCCCCTACGACCTCTTCGCGGCTCCGCTCTGGGTCGACCGAGCGCTGGAGGCGATCGGCCGGATCATGAAGCTCGAGGCCGAGATCGTCGTGCTGGAGGAGCAGCGACGGCGTCTGGACCGGGAGCTGCGCGTCACCAGCCAGAGGGTCAACCTCTTCGAGAAGGTCAAGATCCCGCAGGCGCGCGAGGCGATCAGGCGCATCCAGATCTATCTCGGCGACCAGCAGACGGCCGCGGTCGTCCGCGGCAAGATCTCGAAGAACAAGCTCCTGGGGGCTCAACCGGCATGATCGTTCCCATGAAGAAGGTCACCCTCGTCGCCCTCGACCGCCACAGGACGGCGGCCCTGCGGCAGCTGCGCCGGGCCGGCGTCATGCACGTCCATGTGGACCCGGTCGCCGGCTCGGGGGTCGAGGCGGTCGAGCGGCTGCGCGAGCAGCGGGCCACGGTGAACCGCGCCCTCGGGCTGCTCACGCTGGAGAAGGCCGCGGGAGCGAGGGCCGGCCTCGCAGGCGGCGGAGAGCCGATGGAGGTGGCGCGCTCGGTCGTCGCCGCCTTCGAGCGGGAGCAGTCGGGTCTCGAGCAGATCGCCCAGCTGCGCAGGCTCGAGAGCGCCCTCGAGCCCTGGGGCGACTTCTCGCCGGCGGACATCAGGGCGCTGGCCGAGCGGGGCGTCTCGGTGCGTCTCGCCACGATGAGCCGCGGGGAGGCCGCGGCCGTCGAGCGGGCGCCCGAGAACGCCGAACGGGCCGTGGCCCGCCTCGGCGAAGAGGGGAGCTTGGTGCGCCTCGCCGTCGTGGCCCGCGGGGCGGACCAGGCCCCGCTGCCGGGCGCCGAGCTATCGCTTCCCGAGCACGGCCTGGCCGACGTTCGCCGCGAGATCGCCCGGTTGGAGGCCGACGGAGCGGCTGCGCGGCAGCAGCGGCTCGACGCCGCAGGCAGCGCCCCGGCGCTGGCCGAGCTGCTCTCCGGTCTCGACCGCGAGATCGAGTTCGAGAGGGTCAGGCTCGGCATGGAAACCGAGGGGCCGCTCGTGCACGTGACCGGCTTCGTTCCCCAGGACCGGGTGGACCTCCTCGCACAGCGGGCCGAAGCCGGGGGCTGGGCGCTTCTCGTCGACGACCCGGCGGGCGACGATCCCGTGCCCACGCTCGTGCGCAATCCCGCTTGGATCAGGATCGTGCAACCGATGTTCGACTTCCTCGGCATCACTCCCGGCTACGGGGAGCACGACATCAGCCTCTGGTTCCTGCTGTTCTACGCCGTGTTCTGGGCCATGATCATCGGCGACGCCGGCTACGGGCTCGTGTACCTGGGCCTGGCGATCTGGCTGCGTTCGCGGATGCGCGACGCCAGGCCCGAGTTCTTCAGGCTCGTGTTCGTGATGAGCGCGGCCACGATCATCTGGGGGGCCCTCACAGGGACCTGGTTCGCCTCCAGCGCCCTCGCCGGCTGGCCGCCGCTTCGCGCGATCACGATCAATGCGATCGCCAGCTTCCCGAAAGGCGATGTCGACACCAAGACGAATGTCATGCTGATCTGCTTCGTGATCGCCGGCGTGCACCTGAGCCTGGCGCACCTCCTCGCGTTCGTGAAGAAGCTGCCGGGGCTGGCCGCGCTCTCCGATCTCGGGTGGGTCGCCGTCCTCTGGGGCATGTTCTTCGTGGTCCAGGTGATGGTCCTGGGCTGGCCTGCGGGCGAGCCGGCGCTGTCCGTCGGCCCTCTGGCCGGCGTGAGCCGCATGCAGCTCGCGGGCGCGCTGGTAATCGCGGGGCTGGCGCTCGTCGTGCCCTTCCAGGAGCAGCGGGGCAAGGTCCTCAAGGGGCTGCTGATGGGGCTGGCGTGGCTGCCGATGCGGCTGATGAGCACCATCAGCGCCTTTGCTGACACGGTCTCGTACGTGCGCCTGTTCGCCGTCGGCCTGGCGGGCGTCAAGGTGGCCGAGGTCTTCAACACGATGGGGGGCGCGGTGGGTGCGAAGTTCCTGCCCGCCGGCGTGCTCATCATCGTGGCCGGCCACGCCCTCAACCTCGTGCTCGGAAGCATGGCCCTGCTCGTGCACGGCGTGCGGCTCAAGGTCCTGGAGTTCTCGAGCCATCTCGGCATGGAATGGAAGGGGACGGCCTACGCGCCCTTCGCGGAGAAGTGACAGCCGACGGCGCGCTCCCGCGCCCGTCGTACAGATCCACAGGAGGAAGAGGTGAACAGCATTCTCGACAATCTGGGGCCGGTCATGGCGATGGCCCTCGGGGCCTTCGGATCCAGTTCGGGTGCGGGCGCCGCGGGCATGGCCGCGGCCGGGGCGTGGAAAAAGTGCTACCTGCAGAACCGTCCCGCTCCCTTCCTCCTGGTTCCGATGGTGGCCGCGCCCCTCACCCAGACGATCTACGGATTCATCGTCATGACCCAGCTGCGCGGGGTCACCCTCGACCCCCTCGCCAAGCTCTCCTACGGGCTGTTCGGCGGCATGTCGCTCGGTCTCTCGGCCCTCTTCCAGGGCAAGGCGGCGGCCGCCTGCTGCGACTCGCTGGGCGAGACCGGCAAGGGATTCGGCAACTACATGATCGTGCTCGGCCTCGTGGAGACCGTGGCGGTCTTCACGATGGTCTTCCTGCTCGCCTCGATGGGGTGAGGGCGGGTTATCCGCGGGGCCCCGCCTGCCGTTACTGATAGTGGGAGGCGATCTCTGCTTACGGCCCTCGTTGCCTTGCTGCTGACAGCGTCGATCCTCGCTCCAGCGCAGCCTGCCGCGGCCGAGCCGCCGTGGGTGGTGTACGAGCGGGCGCGTCAGCGCATGGACGCCGGAGAGCTCGGCGAGGCCCTCGAGTTGTACCTGAGCATACGGCCCACGGGCCACAAGGCCCCCGAGGTGGAGATGGCGCTCGGCGACATCTTCCGCATGCAGGCCGAGCCCGCCCTCGCCGAAGCGCACTACCGCAGGGCCCTGGAGCTGGCGGCCTCGCTGGAGGTCCCGGACAACCGCGCCACGATCCGCTACCGCCTCGCGGACATGTTCCGGCAGCTCGGCCGCTACGGGGAGATGGAAGAGGAGCTGCTCGCCGTCCTCGCCATTCCGCCGGGCTACCCCTTTGGCCGCATCCGCGACGACGTGGCCCGCGTGTTCCGCGGCAGCGGCATCGACCGCGTTCTGGTGCTCTACCGGATCACGGGGGTGCAGACCGCGCGGGCCCACAGCGGCCTGGCCTGGTACTACGCCCGGGCCGGACGCCCCGCCGAGGCTGTCGAGCACGCCCTGTTCTCGATGATCATCGCCCTGTCGCGGGCGATCGACGAGTTCCGGCTGAGGCAGCCCGCGTTCAGGTTCGAGAGCGTCTCCGCCTTCCTCTCGCTGGCGGCCAAGGAGCCCGACATCCTCGAGTACCTGCGGGCCGGCGCGCTGCCGTCGGACATCTACAGCCTCGGCGTGGCGCTGCGGGCTCTCGGCGACGCCGAGGGGGCGGTGCGCGCTTGGCACCTGCTCGCCGGCAGCCCCCTCGAGGGCGCAGCCCGCGATCTGGCCGACCGGCAGCTGGCGCGGCCCTTTCCCGAGAGGCTGCCGCCCGCGGCGACTGCTGCGCGTTGAAAAACCGCCGGCTTTCCGCTACGCTGCTCGCCAGCCGATGCAGCAGAGGATCGTCATCCGGGGCGCCCGCGAGCACAACCTCAAGAACGTCGACCTGGAGCTGCCGCGCGACAGGCTGATCGTGGTGTCGGGCCTCAGCGGCTCGGGCAAGTCGTCGCTGGCCTTCGACACGATCTTCGCCGAGGGCCAGCGCCGCTACGTCGAATCGCTGTCGTCGTACGCCCGGCAGTTCCTCGGCCGGCTCGAGAAGCCGGACCTCGACTACATCGAGGGTCTCTCGCCAGCCATCGCCATCGAGCAGAAGAGCGCCGGCCGCAACCCCCGCTCGACCGTGGGCACGGTCACCGAGATCTACGACTACCTGCGGCTGCTGTACGCCCGCATCGGGTGCGCCCACTGCCCGATCTGCGGCATCGAGATCCAGGAGCAGGCCGTCGACACGATCATCGACGCCGTCATCACCAGGCCCGAAGGCACCCAGGTGATGCTTCTGGCGCCGGTGGTGAGGGGACGCAAGGGAGAGCACCGCGACGTGCTGGAGAACGCCCGGCGCGCCGGGTTCGTCCGGATGCGGATCGATGGGCAGACCCGAAGCCTCGACGACGAGATCCGACTCGACAAGCGCCAGGCCCACACTCTCGAGGTCGTGGTCGACCGCCTGCGCACCGGCGGCGACGTGCGCAAGAGGGCGGCCGAGAGCGTCGAGACCGCCCTCGAGGTCGGAGGGGGCAAGCTCATCGCCGTGGTGCGAGGACCGGACGGGGAGGCCGAGGAGTTCTTCTCGCAGTCCAACGCCTGTCCGCGCTGCGGATTCAGCATGCCCGAGCTGCAGCCGCGCCTGTTCTCGTTCAACAGCCCCTTCGGCGCCTGCCCCGACTGCTCGGGGCTGGGCGTGACCATGGAGTTCGACGCCGACAAGGTGATTCCGGATCCGAGCCTCTCGTTCAACCAGGGAGGAATCGCCCCCTACAACCCCAAGGGACGCTGGTACCGCGCCCAGATCGAGTCCGTGGCCCGTCACCTGGGGTTCGACCTCGACACGCCGCTGAACAAGGTGCCGGCCCGGGCCCTCAAGGCGCTGCTGCACGGCACCAAGGAGCAGGTCAGCTACTCGTACGTCAACGCCCGCGGAGGCACTTGGAACTACGACTCGAGCTTCCGCGGGGTACTGAACGAGCTGAAGCGGCGCTACCTGGAGAGCAGCTCGGAGGACGTCAAGGAGTGGCTCGAAGGCTTCATGAGCCAGAAGCCGTGCGCCGGGTGCGGGGGCCGCAGGCTCAGGCCCGAGGCGCTCGCCGTGACCGTCGGCGGACGCAGCATCCACGACGTGACCACGCTCGCGGTCAGGGAGGCGGCGGCCTTTCTCGCCGGCCTCGCCCTGTCGGCCAACCAGGAGCAGATCGCCCGGCAGATCCTCAAGGAGATCCAGGCCCGGCTCGGCTTCATGGAGAGCGTGGGCCTGGAGTACCTCACCCTCGAGCGCAGGGCAGGGACGCTGTCGGGCGGCGAGGCGCAGCGCATCCGCCTGGCCACCCAGATCGGCTCCTCGCTGGTGGGGGTGATCTACGTGCTCGACGAGCCGACCATCGGGCTGCACCAGCGCGACAACGAGCGGCTGCTGGGCACCTTGCTGCACCTGCGCGATCTCGGCAACACCCTCATCGTCGTCGAGCACGACGAACAGACCCTGCGCCTGGCCGACCACATCGTGGACCTGGGGCCGGGCGCGGGGATCCACGGCGGCGAGGTGGTGGCCCAGGGCACGCCCGAGCAGGTGATGGCCAGCGAGCGGTCGCTGACCGGCCAGTATCTGTCCGGGAGGCTGCGCATCGAGCGGCCGGCAGCGCGCAGGCCGGGCAACGGCGCCCGCATCCTGCTGCGAAGGGCTCGCGAGCACAACCTCAAGGAGATCGACGTGAGCTTCCCCCTCGGGACGCTCACGGCGATCACGGGCGTTTCGGGCTCGGGCAAGTCGACGCTCCTCGCGGACGTGCTCTACCCGTTGCTCGTCAGCCGCCTCTCCGGCGCCCGCCTGCCGGAGGGCCTAGCCGCGGGCGTCGAGGGCGCCGAGGCCGTCGACAAGGTGATCAGCATCGACCAGAGCCCGATCGGCCGCACTCCGCGGTCGAACCCCGCCACCTACGTGGGGCTCTTCGGCCCAATCCGCGAGCTGTTCGCCGGGCTGCCGGACGCCCGCAGCCGCGGCTACACGGCCGGACGGTTCTCCTTTAACGTCAAGGGGGGCCGGTGCGAGAACTGCCGGGGCGACGGCACGATCCGCATCGCGATGCACTTTCTGCCCGACGTCTTCGTGACCTGCGACGTCTGCGGCGGCCGCCGCTACAACCGTGAGACCCTCGACGTGCGCTACCGGGGGAAGAACATCGCCGACGTGCTCGACATGAGCATCGAGGAGGCCCTCGAGTTCTTCGCGCGCATCCCCGGCGCCCGGCGCAGGCTGCAGAGCCTGCACGACGTGGGGCTCGACTACGTCAAGCTCGGCCAGTCGGCCCTCACCCTATCCGGCGGCGAGGCCCAGAGGGTCAAGCTCGCCCTCGAACTGGCCCGCCGCGACACAGGCCGGACCTTCTACATGCTCGACGAGCCGACCACCGGGCTCCACTTTGCCGACGTGCGGATGCTGATGCGGGTGCTGCAGCAGCTGGTCGACAGGGGCAACACGGTGGTGCTGATCGAGCACAACCTGGACGTGATCGCCCAGGCCGACTGGGTGATCGACCTCGGGCCTGAGGGCGGCGACGCCGGAGGGAGGATCGTCGCCGAGGGCACCCCCGAGGCGCTGGCGGCGCGGACCGACTCCCACACCGGCCGCTACCTGCGCGAGCATCTGGGGCGGAGATAGGGGAGTGAGATCCGCGGTCGGGCTCGCGATCGCGGCGTCGCTCCTGGTGGCGGCGCCCGCTTCGGCCCAGGAGCCGGCCGCCCCCCCGGCTGCCGCCCGGCCGGACCTGGTGCGCGAGACCCTGCCCGCCGACATCCAGAGCGCCGGGACCTACGAGCTGGCGGCCTGGTGCCGGAGCCTGGGCCTGAGCGACACCGGCACGCGCGCCGAGCTGCAGGCCCGCCTGTACGCCCACTTCGACGTCGCCGCTGCGCCCGAGCCGACAAAGCCGGCGCGGGTGATCATCGTCGAGAACGCGCGCTCCACCGACTACTTCACGATCGAGGGGATCGAGGAGGACTACCTGATCCTCGAAGGAGACGTCCGCGTCGAGTTCCGCGACAGCGAGGCCGGCGTGTCGCACCGCGTCGCGGCCGAGCGGCTGATCGTGAACCAGACGCGGCGCACCCTCAGCGCCTCCGGAGGCGTCACCTACGAGCTGGTGCGCAGCAGCGGCTCGCCGGAGGTATTCCGCGGCGAGAGCTTCAACTTCGACCTGGCGGGGTGGGGCGGGCTGATCCTCGACGGCAGCGGCAAGAGCGAGCGGCAGCTCGAAGAAGGCAAGCCGGCGATCACCTTCTACTACCGGGGCTCGAGCATCATCCGGCGCGAGAACGAGACGGTGATCCTGCACGACGGCAGCGTGACCTCGTCGGTGGCCGAGGAGCCCTACTGGCAGATCGCGGCCTCGCGCATGCGGGTGCTCGGCCCCGGCGAGTGGGCCATCAGCAACGCGGTGCTGCAGCTCGGCCGCGTGCCGCTGTTCTACCTTCCGTTCTTCTACAAGCCGGGCGACCAGATGCTCTTCCATCCGTCCCTCGGCTTCCGCAGCCGCGAGGGCAGCTTCATACAGACGACCACCTACCTGATCGGCGAGGCCGAGCAGAAGCCGGGCACGCTGTCGTTTCTGCAGCTCACCGGCGACCAGGAGGGCTACGACACGGAGGTCCAAGGCATCTTCCTGCGCAAGGTCAAGAGCGAGGGACAGGCGCAGCAGCCTGCCGGCGCCCCGGCCGCAGCCCCGGCCGCAGCCCCCAAGGACGTGCTCAAGATCATGATCGACTACTACTCGCGCCTCGGCGGCTTCGCCGGGCTCCTGCTGGTGCTCGACCCCGTCTGGACGCTCAAGGGTGGGATCGGCTTCACGCGGACGGTCTTCTACGACGGCCAGACCGGAGCCTACACGCCCTTCGACCCGGTGGCCGGCAGCTCCGCCAGCGACTGGAACGTGTCCCACCTGGCTGGAATCGAGCTGCCGTTCCGCTACGGCTTCGACGGCAGCGTCAACCTCACGGGCCAGCGGGGAGCGCTCCAGTCGACGCTCGCGCTGTTCTCCGATCCCTACGTCTCGTCGGACCTGTTCAACCGCGCCGAGAAGATCGACTGGACAGGCCTGCTCGCGGGACCCGAAGCTGCCGCCGCCGAGGTCAAGGCTGGAGGTCTCGATCCGACGGAGAGGCAGAACCTGCTGTGGACAGCCACCGGGCGCTACAGGATCGCGCCTGCGCCGCCGTGGCTGGAGTCGCTGGAGGTTTCCAAGGTCGACCTGGCCCTCTACTGGCAGAGTCAGCAGAACCTCTCGGCCGGCGATTACGACCCCGCGAGGCGGTTCTTCGAGCCCACCCGCCTCATGGCCCCGGACCTCCGGCTCAGGCTCGCAGGCAACCTGTTCAAGACTGCCGCGGCGGCAGCGACGCAGGCGGCGGCGCCTCCCCCGCCCGGCGGCGACGAGGCCCGGATCGCGCAGCCACAGGATCCGGAGGAGCCCAGGGTCGAGGCCCCGGAGATCCGCGTCCCGGGACCGCTGCCCGACCTGGCGGGGCTGGACGCGGCTTGGAGCCCGGCCAGTCTCGAAGTCAGCTACGCCCTGCAGCCGCGCTTGAAGTTCGAGAGTCCCTACGTCACGGGTCGAACCGCGCCGGAGGCCGTTGACTTCAGGTTCCTCTACAGCCTGCTGGAGGTTTCCGGGACGAACAGGCTCCAGGCCCTCCTCAAGATGTGGGACGAGCGCCTGGAGGCCAGGGCGGCGATTGTGGCCGACGGAGTGCACGTGGCTCACTTCAACCGCTCGAGCAGCTACACGGGCGACTGGGACGGCCTTCTCATCAGGGACTACCTGGCCAGCCGCCTGGACGTGGGGCCGGCTTTGGACCTGTCCCTGCTGCCGCTGGCCGGGCGGCGGTCCCTGGCCAGGACGCGGCTCGCCTATGCGCTGGCCTGGGACACCTTGAGCCTCGACTACGACGGCCCCCTTTCGGGCCCGCTTGCTTCGGGCTACGAGCCGGCCTACCGGAGCCGGCTGTTCGACTGGCGGATCGACACGGTCACGAGGCACGAGCTGTCCGGCCGGCTCGCCTACCAGCCCGGCCTTATCGCGGACTTTCTCGACCTCAAGGCGGACCTGCCGCCCCGGACAGGCTACTACCGGGGCGAGAGCGATTTCACGCTGGGCTTCGCCCGCACGAACGTCAAGGGAGGCTACAAGGAGACCGCCGAGAGCTGGACCTACGATCCTCTGGTGATCACCGAAACCCTAGATCCGGCGGCCTGGATCCAGGCTGTCGGACGCTTGGAGGTGGACCTCAACGACCGGGAGCTGGACCGGTCGGACAACACGGTGAGGCTCGTGCGACTGCCGCCTGCGGTGGGCACTTGGCTGTTCGAGCAGCGTGTTGTCCTCCAGACGAGGCTGCAGCCGGTGACGCTGTGGCAGAGCACCGTCTCAGCCTTCGGTTTGACCGCCCGCTTTCTGGCCGAGCGCCGGATTCCCGTCGAGTGGGGAGGGACCTCCTTTGTGGCGACGGGCGAGGGCCCTCGGCTGCTTCCCGCCGAGGCGCTGCTTTCCTACAAGGCGCCCACGCAGCCGATGCTGCTGTGGCGCAACCGCATCAGGCTGGTGCCCCTCGTCACGGCGAACCTGCTCTTCGACCTGTACCGGTTCACGAACAGCCGGCTGGAGACGACGGCCGGCGTCAAGGCGACCATCCACCGCTTTCTCGATGTGGATCTCTCGGTGAGCTCCTACAACCGGCAGATCTTCCAGTACGTCGCCCCCTGGGGCGAAGAGGTGGAAATCGTTCCTGGCACCTACGAGTGGGTGAACCCGCTCGAGGACCTGTGGTGGTCCTTTTCGTTCTGGGACAGAGACAAGAGGAAGGCCTCGTTCTTCAAGCTTGGGGCGATAAACGTGAAGGCAAATCACGATTTGGGCGACTGGAACATCGCGTTCGAATACAGCGGGGCGTGGAAGCTCGAACCGAAGTCGGGGGGCGTAGGAGACGATTACGTCTGGCTGCCGACCTTCAGTATAGTGATCGAGTGGAAACCGATTCCGGAGATACGCCGCAGCGTGCAGAAAGACACCGGCGGAGAGCTCTCGGTGCGGGGTTGACCGACGGCGAGCCGAGCAGTTACACTTTGCCCGAGGAGGAGTTACGAATCGAGGCGCCATCGTCCTCAGTGACGAAGCCCTGAGCGAGATCTGCGGGGCCAACGACCAGAACCTGCGTGCGCTGGAGGATCTCCTCGGCGTGGGCATCCTCTACAGGGGCAACGAGCTCTTCCTCAAAACAGACGACGAGTCGGTCTGGCGGACCTTCAAGACGATGATCGGGTCGCTGGAGGACCGTCTGCGGCGCGGCGAGGAGATCAGCCCTAGCCTGGTGCAGGCTCTCTACGAGGCCCTCCGCACCGGCGAAAGCGACACGGTGGCGGCGCTGACCGAGACGGGGATCCTCTTGCCGCGGGTCAACCGGAAGATTTTCCCCAAGAGCCCGAACCAGGCGGCTTACGTGCAGGCGCTCGCGCGCTCGGAAATGGTGTTCGCCATCGGTCCGGCCGGTACGGGGAAGACCTACCTGGCCGTGGCCCACGCGCTGGCTGCGGTCCTGTCCCGCCAGAGGAGAAAGCTGATCCTGACGCGGCCTGTGGTCGAAGCCGGGGAGAGCCTCGGATACCTGCCGGGAGACCTGGGGCAGAAAATCAGCCCGTACCTGCGGCCCCTGTACGACGCCATGGAGCATCTGCTGGGCACCGAGATGGTCCGCTCGCTCGAGGACAACCGCATCCTCGAGGTCGCCCCGCTCGCCTACATGCGGGGCCGGACCCTGTCGGAGTGCGTCGTGATCCTGGACGAGGCCCAGAACACAAGCCGGGAGCAGATGAAGATGTTCCTGACGCGCATAGGAATGGCCACGCAGGCCATCATCACGGGAGACATCACGCAGATCGACCTGCCGCGACGCCAGGACTCCGGGCTCGTTCACGTCGCCTCGATCCTGAGGTCGGTCGAGCCGATCCGGTTCCTCTTTTTCGACGAGAGCGACGTGGTCCGCAACCCGATCGTCAAGAAGATCATCCACGCGTATGAGACTAACGGCCGATAGGCCCCTGGTCATGCCTCGCCCCCTTGAGCTCAGCCTCAAGTGGGCCAGGCGCCACGGCCCCGTGACGGCGGCCGTGGCCGCGGCCTTTGTCGTCATGCTGGCGGTGACGTTCCTCTCCAGCGGCGGAGGATCGCTGTTCCGGCGCGTCATGGCCCTCGATCTCGGCGAGGTCGTCCCGGAAGACGTGATCGTGGACCGGGACATCTCCTACGTCGACGGGGCCGCGACGGCCATGAAGAGAGAGTCCCGCGCGAGGCTCGTGCCGCCGGTGTTCCAGCTCAACGAAGGCACGACCGCGGCCACCCTGCGCGCCTTTGGCGTGTTCCGCGCCCTCGTGATCCGCGAGGCGGCGGCCGGGACTGAGCCGACGGCGATGCTCAGGCGCCTGGAAGCCGAGGGGATCATAGGCCGGTTCGATGCCCGCGAGCTAGCCCTGCTGGCGGACCAGGAGCGGCTGGAGGCCATCCTCGACGCCGCCGCCATCCTCCTGCAGCAGACGATGGTCGACGGGGTCTTCGACAGCCGGGAACTCGAGAGCCTGAGGGGCGACCTGGCCGCCGCGGGAGCTGTGGTCATCCAGCGCGGCAGCCGCGCCCGGCAGGAGATCCCGGTCGATGCCGTGCTCACGACCGCGGCGTTGCGCGCGCGGCTGGCTGAGCGCACCGAGACGCTGTCGCTCGACGAGGCGGAGCGCAGGCTGGTGGGCACGCTGGTGTCCCGCTTCGCCGAGGTCAACTGCGCGCTCGACGCATCGGAGACCCAGGCGCAGCGCGCCCGCGTCGCCGACGAGGTGCAGCCCGTGCTGCGCTCGCTCGTCAAGGGCCAAGTGATCGCCCGGCGGGGTGACCTCGTGACCGAGGACATCCTCGAAAAGGTGCGCGCCATGGGCGAGGAGTCGCTGGTCTTCAGCCTGAACAGCATCGTCGGCAGCGCCTTCTACCTGCTGGTGCTCCTGGCGGTCGCCTCGTTCGGAGTCGGACCTCAGCTTCTCGGCGAGCCGCTGCAGGACAAGCAGATCCTTCTGGTCGTGGCCTTCGTGACCTTTCACCACGCGCTGGCCGCCGGGCTGGGCCGCTTCGGTGGAGATATCGGCTGGCTTCCGCTGTCGGTCCTGGTCCCGACTGCCACGCTGACGATGCTCGCCACGCTCCTGTTGTCGGTCAGGGCGGCGGCGCTGCTCGCGATGATCCTGGCCCTCTCCCAGCTGCTGGTGACGGGCCTCGAGGTCGGCTCGTTCCTCTTTTCCCTGCTCTCGGGCCTGGCAGGCTGCGCGGCCGTCCAGCGCACCGAGCGGAGGATCGACTTGGTGCGGGCGGGGTTCCTCCTCGCTCCGGCTTCGGTGCTGATCCTTCTGGTGCAGGGACTGCTGCGCAACGTACGGGCGCCCGAGATCCTCGCGGCGGTCCTCGGCGGGGCGGCCAACGGGTTCGGGTGCGGGCTGCTGGTGCTCGGCTTCCTGCCGCTGCTCGAGCACCTGCTGAACGCGCCCACGCGGTTCAGGCTCATGGAGCTGGCCGATCTGAACGCGCCGATCTTCAAGAAGATGCTCAATCAGGCCACCGGGACCTACAACCACTCGCTGACCGTGGCCAGCCTGGCCGAGAGCGCCTGCAACGCCATCGGAGCGAACGCGCTGCTCGCCAGGGTGGGCGCCTACTACCACGACATCGGAAAGATCGACCAGGCAGAGTACTTCATCGAGAACCAGGCGGGCGCCAACAGGCATGACGCGCTCAAGCCCAACCTGTCGGCGGCCATCATCAAGAGCCACGTCAAGATCGGCATCGAAAAGGGGCGCGAGCTCGGGCTCCCCGAGGAGGTGATCGACTTCATCGGCCAGCACCACGGGAAGGGCCTGATCACCTACTTCTATCACCGGGCCCTCAGCGATGACCGGTCCGCAGGCCAGGGGGCCGGCGTGTCGCTCGACGACTACTCGTATCCCGGCGAGCGGCCCGACACCAAGGAGAGCGCGGTCGTCATGCTGGCCGACGTCGTCGAGGCGGCGACAAGGACCCTTAAGCGGCCGACCGTGGGCAAGCTCGAGCGGGTCGTCTGGCAGATCATTCTGGACCGCTTCCATTCCGGCGAGCTGAACCTCAGCCCGCTGCAGTTCCAGGAGCTGGAGCGGATCAAGCACGCCTTTGTCCAGGTGCTTGCCGGCCACTTCCATTCGCGCATCGAGTATCCAAAGGCCAGGTCGCGGTGAACACGGTGCTGGTGACCTCCAAGGCAATCGAGCGGCCTCCGTGGCTGGCTGCGGTCAGGCGCTACTGCCGCCGGGTGCTCGCGGCGCTGGCGACCGACGGCTGGGAGCTGTCGGTCCTGGTCACCGGCGACGAGCTGGCGCGGCAGTTGAACCGAAGCTACCGGGGCATCGACGCCCCCACCGACGTCCTTTCGTTCTCCCAGGCCGAAGGCGGCGCGCTGCCGCCCTCGTCGGCGGTCGCCGGCGACATCGTGATCGCGCTGCCGACGGCCGAGCGGCAGGCCCTGCGGGCGGGCGTTCCCCTCGAGCAGGAGCTGCGGCGGCTTCTGGTGCACGGCATCCTCCACCTCAAGGGCATGGATCACGCCCGGGGCTCGCGCCGGATGCTCGCACTCCAGGAGCGGGTACTCGCACGAGTCGAGGAGAGATTGTTTTGAAAGCGAGAGGGTTGCTGGGCGGCCTCTTCGGCAAGGCGAGGCCCGCGGCGCGCGACGACACCCCCGACCTGTCCGCGGTGGACGTCGAGGGGCGCGAGATGATCCAGGGCATCCTCGAGCTGTCCCGGACGACGGTCAAGGAGATCATGGTGCCCCGCATCGACGTGGTGAGCCTGTCGATCGACACCCCGGCCGGGGCCCTGGTGCGGACGATCGCCGAGAGCGGGCACTCGCGGTTTCCCGTCTACCAGGGCACGATCGACAACATCGTGGGCATCCTCCACGCCAAGGACCTGCTGCGGCTGGTGGCCGAGGAAGGCACGGGCGCTCTGGTGGGGCCGGTCCTGCGTAAGCCGTACTTCGTGCCGGAGAGCAAGAAGCTCGACTCGCTGCTGCGCGAGTTCAAGCGCCGCAAGGTGCACATCGCGGTGGCCGTGGACGAGTACGGAGGCACCTCGGGCGTCGTCACCATGGAGGACATCCTCGAAGAGATCGTCGGTGAGATCCAGGACGAGTTTGACGACGAGCGGCCGCAGGTCGAGGAGATCGGAGACAAGGTGTTCCTCTGCGACGCGCGGGCGTCGCTGGAGGAGTTCAACAAAAAGACGGGAGCCGGCCTTCCCGAGGACGAGTTCGACACCCTCGGAGGCTTCGTCTTCGACCTGTTCGGCCGCATCCCGTCGCCCTTCGAAAAGGCGAGCCACGGGCTCGTCGACTTCGTGGTGCAGGAGATGGACGGACACAAGATCGTCACCGTCAAGGCGATCCTGAACCGGGCGGCCCCGGCCGCAGAGGCTTCCTCGTGAGGGCAGGCCGTCGGGTCGCGGCGCTGCTCGCCGCAGCCCTCGCCGCAGCGGGGGCAGCGGCGCAGGCGCCGCCCGCCGCCGAGGCCGTGCGCCTCTACGAGCAGGGCCTCTCGCGGCAGCTCGCCGAGGACTACACCGGCGCCATCGACAGCTATCACGCGTCGCTGCGCGCGAACCCCGCCTACGTCCTGCCGATGGTCGGGCTGGCGGAGAGCTTTCACGCCCTAGGCGAGCATGACGAGGCGCTGCAGTGGGTCGTGGAGGCGCGCAAGGGAGAGCGCAGGAGCCTCGAGCTGGCCGTGCTGGAGGCCCGCATCCGCGCCGCGGCCGGCGACCTGGCCGCGGCGAGAGCCTTGCTCGGGGGAGTGCTGGCCCAGGCGCCCGGCGACCCGCAGGCGCGGATCGCCCTGGCCCGTGTCGAGACCGCCGACGGCAACAGGCGCGAAGCCGTGCTGCAGCTCGAACAGGCGGTCGCCGCTGCGCCCGACAACCCCGAGGCGCTGCTGGAGCTCGCGCAGGCCTACGAAGCCGCGGGCCAGCGCGAACGGGCCGATTCCTATCTTCGCCGCGCCCTCGACCGCACCTCCGAGGACCCGCGCATCCACCTGGCGGCCGGCAGGTCCCTGCTCGCCCGTGGAGACCTCGCGGGCGCGCGCCGCAGCCTGGAGCGGGCGCTGGCGATCAGACCCGGCTACGCCGAGGCGCAGCTTGCCCTCGCCGAGACGCACCTCGCAGCCGGCCGGTTCCGCGAGGCGGCCGACGAGGCGAGAAAGGCCCTGGCGTCGGCCGACGAGCGCATCCGCAAGGCGGCCCGTTATCTCGGCGGTGTGGCGGCGGCGCGGCTGAACGACGCCGAAGGCGCGTTGCGCAGCCTGACCGAGGCCGTGCGGATCGCCCCGGACGACGAGGTCGCCCGCATCGCCGCCGAGAACCTCGCCCTGCGCCGCAGCCGCGAGACCGCGGCATTCCGCCGCGATCTGGCGGCCTGGCACTACCGCGAGGGCCGGCGCCTCGAGGAGCGGAACCTGCTGCCGATGGCCCTCCTGGAGCTGCGCCGCGCCCTGCGGCTCGACGACGAGCGCACCGACGCGCGCCTGGCCTACGCCGAGGTGCACCGGCTGCGCGGGTACCCGATCCGCGCGCTGAACGAGCTGCTGGTTCTGCGCGATCACTACGGCGTTCGCGAGCCTGCCGTCACCGACGCGATCGAAGAAGGCTGCAGCAGCCTTGCCGACACGGCGGCTGGACGCTGGCTCGAGCGGCTGGGCGTGCTCAAAGGCTGCGGCGCTGTCGCTGACCAGTACGGCCTGGCCCGCTCGCCCGCGGCCCTGGCCGTCTTCACCGTGGCCGGGTCCGGGGCCGAATTCCACTACGGCAGCGCGGCCGAGCTGGCGGAGTACGCCCGCGACCAGCTCCTGCGCTACGATCACCTGGAGCTCTCCGACTCGCCGCTGGTCGTCGCCAGCCTCGAAGAGGCCCATGCCGCGGCCCGCCGCGCGGGCAGCGACTACTACGTCGTGTTCACCTTCGACGAGCTGGAGCGCAGCCTCCGCGCCTCCGCCTCGTTCCACCTGAGCCGCACCGGCCGGCGGTTGACCGCCGTGACGCAGCTGCGCACGGGCAACAACCGGGTCCGCGACGCGGTGTCGCGCCTGACCGAGCAGGTGGCCGAGCTGGTTCCGATGCGGGGCGTGATCGTCGCCAGGGAGACCGACCGCGCCCTGGTGGACCTGGGCAGGGCGCACGGCCTGGCTGCGAACACGCGGCTGCCGATCGTGCGCCGCGCAGGGCTGGGCACGCATAACTCCGAGGCGCGATGGACCTACCGGGACGAGGATGTGGTCGGCGAGCTCGAGGTGACCGGGGTAGACGAGAGAGTTGCCGAGGGCACGATCCGGCCCGGTTCGTTCTTCGACCTGGTGAATCCAGGCGATTTCGTTGTTTTTGCCCCGGAAAAGCCCGGCGCGAATTGACACACCGGCTGAATTCCGGCTATGAGAATCCCTACGGGCACGACCTGGGTCTGCTGCTCGCTCGAGGAGGCAGGGGATGGCGAAAAAGACCGTGCGGGATATCGACCTCAAGGGCAAGCGCGTCATCATGCGCGTTGACTTCAACGTTCCCGTCAAGGGCGGCAAGGTCACGGACGACACTCGCATCACGGCGGCCCTGGAAACGGTGCGCTACATCCTGGCCCAGCCGGGCGCCTCTCTGGTCTGCATGAGCCATCTCGGCCGGCCCAAGGGACGCGACCCGCAGCAGAGCCTGGCGCCGGTGGCCGAGCGGTTCAGCGCCGTGCTGGGGCGCGAGGTCAAGATGGCGCCCGACTGCATCGGCGACGAGGTGATGGGCATGGCCAGGGCGCTGCAGGCCGGCGAAGTGCTGCTGCTCGAGAACCTGCGCTTCCACGCGGAGGAGGAGAAGAACGATCCCGCCTTCGCGAAGCAGCTGGCCGCGCTGGGGGACGTGTACGTCAACGACGCCTTCGGGACGGCCCATCGCGCTCATGCGTCGACCGAGGGGATCGCGCGCTATCTTCCGGCCGTCGCCGGCTTCCTCATGGAGAAAGAGATCAAGTTCCTCGGCGACGTCGTGGAGAACCCCGGGCATCCGTTCGTGGCCATCATCGGCGGCGCCAAGGTCTCGACCAAGATCGCGGTGCTCGAGCACCTGCTTCCCAAGGTCGACACCCTGGTGATCGGCGGCGCCATGGCCTACACCTTTCTCAAGGCTCAGGGCCGCAAGGTGGGCAAGTCGCTGGTCGAGGACGATTTCCTGGACACGGCCAAGAGCCTGCTGGCCAAGGCCGGAAAGGTGGAGATCATCCTGCCGGTCGATCACAAGGTCGGCGCCGAGTTCGCCGAGAGCGCCGCTGCGGTATACGTCGACGGCCTCGACATCCCCGAGGGCATGATCGGGATGGACATCGGGGGAAAGACGCTGGAGCGCATCAGCGCCAGGATCTCGAGGGCCGCGACGGTGGTCTGGAACGGGCCGCTGGGCGTCAGCGAGTTCGCCGCGTTCGCCGAAGGCACCCGGGGCGTGGCCAAGGCCGTGGCGGCCTGCAAGGGCGTGACGATCGTGGGCGGCGGGGACTCGGTGGCGGCCGTCAACCAGTTCGGGCTCGCCGACAAGATGACTCATGTCTCCACCGGCGGCGGCGCGTCGCTGGAGTTCCTCGAGGGCAAGGTGCTGCCGGGCGTGGCCATCCTGCAGGGCTGAGCCGACCGGGACAGGGAGAAGAACTTGAGAACACCGTACATTGCCGGCAACTGGAAGATGAACAAGCTCCTGGGCGAGGCCGAAGCGCTGGCCCGGGCGGTGGTCGAAGGATCGAGGGGCTGCAGCAACCGGATCATGATCGCGCCGCCGTTCACGGCCCTGGAGCGCGTCGCGCGGATCGTCTCCGGCACGTCGGTCGTTCTGGGCGCTCAGAACATGGGCCCCGAGGCGTCGGGCGCCCACACCGGCGAGGTGTCGCCCGGCATGCTCAAGGACGTGGGCGTGCGCGTGGTGATCCTCGGCCACTCCGAGCGCCGCCACAGCTACGGCGAACAGGACGAGCTGATCAACCGCAAGGTCCGCCTCGGCCTCGAGCAGGGCCTGGAGGTGATCCTCTGCGTGGGCGAGACGCTCGAGGAGAGAGAGCGGGGCGTCACCGAGAAGGTGGTCGAGACCCAGGTGAGAGAGGGGCTCGCGGGAGTGACGGAAAAGGCGCTCGCCGGTGTTACCATTGCCTACGAGCCGGTGTGGGCCATCGGCACGGGCAAGACCGCGACCCCGCAGGACGCGCAGGCGATCCATGCGCTCATCCGCCGGCTCGCCGCGAAGCTGTTCTCGGCCGCGGCGTCCGAGCGGTTGATCATCCAGTACGGTGGATCGGTAAAACCGGACAACATCCGGGGCCTGATGGCCATGGAGGACATCGACGGCGCGCTCGTAGGCGGGGCGTCGCTGTCGGCTGAGAGCTTCCTGCCCATCGCCCGGGTTTCGCCATAGAAAGGGGAGTCCATGGTCATTGTTCTCACGATCGTCTTCGTGATCAGCGCGCTGCTGCTGGCGGCGCTGGTGCTGCTCCAGGACGAGCAGGGCGAAGGGATCGGCGGCATGTTCGGCGGCGGCAGCGGAACGCCCTTCGGGTCGCGGACCGGCAACATCCTCACCCGGGCGACGGCGATCCTCGCGGCGATCTTCCTGCTGTCGGCCTTTGGAGTCGCCTGGTTGAACCGCAGCCCGTCGTCGGACGACGTCGAGGCCAGGGCCCGCGCGCGGCAGCTCGAGCAGGGGCAGCGCAGCGACTGGTACGCGCCGGAGGCTCCGGCGCAGCCCGCGGAGGCGCAATCGGCGGCACCGGCCCCCGCGACTCAGGCCCCGCCTGCCGCGGCGCCCGGGACCGGCAACTGAAGCGGACCGCGCCCATCGGCGGGCGCTCTTGCGAGAGGTGAGTGATGCGTGTAGGCGTGGTTTTCATCGCTGAGAAGAGCCGGGACAAGCTCATGAACCTCGCCAAGGCGCTGGCGCGGGGTGTGGAATCGCAGGGCCACCACGCCGACGTGATGGACGGAAGCCGCGACCTGACCACCAAGCTCACGATCTACAACTACGTCGCGGTAGGCACCGAACCGATATCGTTGTTCGGAGGCAAGATCCCTGACCGCGTGGCCCAGTTCCTGTCCTCGGCCGGCATGGTGTCGGGCAAACGCTGCTTCGCCTTCGTGCCTAAGAAGGCCTTCGGCTCCACCCGCGCGCTCTTCAGATTGATGCAGGCCATGGAAAAGGAAGGTATGTTCCTGAAGAGCTCCGAGATCCTGCAGTCCGAGGTCGAGGCCGAAGAGATCGGCAAGCGCCTCAAGCTCCAGCATCCGGGCGGGTAGAGCGGCGTCTGCCGCCGGCGGGCCCGCCTGCTATTCCTTCCAGGGAAAGATCATTCCGCGCAGGGTGCGCTTCCCGACCCTTTCCTTGTCCTCGACAAGCAGTGCATCCCACGGGATCTTCTTCCTGTCGGCGCCGGGGTTGGCCTCCACCCAGTCGTACTTGTACATCCGCAACTTGAGCCCTTCGTTGTGCCAGAGCAGAGCCGCGGCCAGACCCGGAAGCATGAAAGCCGTGAACCCGGACAGGACGACGATCGCGACGAACCCGATCGCCAGGCCGATCGAGAACATCGTGTTGTCGAAGAACAGCAGGAAGATCTTGCGCATGTTCTTGCGGAAGTCGGTGTTGACCTGGGACTGCAGCGGGAAGAAATACTGGATCGCGAACGCCCAGATGACCGCCACCCAGAACAGGAAGGCGAAGGCCACGGCTCCGACCCAGCGGGCCGGCATGCGCAGGTAGAACGGCATCGCCACAGTCAGGAAAAAGCCGACGGCGGCGTTGACCAGGGCGAACAGAAGGCTCGGCAGCCAGGTCGCCCGCAGGTGCTGGAGGAAATCGCGGAAACCAGGCTCCTGGTAGTCGGCTATGGCGCGGCACATGTGGCTTGCTGCGCCCGTGTAGACCGACAGGATCGCAAGCGGGATCAGGATCGCGAGGCCCACCGCGACCGGGCCGGGCAGAAAGGCAAGATAGCTGAGACCGGAGGGAACGAGGACAGCCAGACCCACGACCGCGATGTAGCCGAGATTCATCAGGATGACCCGGAAGAGGTTGTCCCATAGATCGAAAAAGGTCTTCTTGATCAGAAAGGAAAACATGGCCCGACTATACCACTCGGCCGGTCGCGGGTTCAAGCTCGCAAGTGCCTATTTCGATCACGCTAGTAGCGAATAATGAATGAGGCTAGGAGGTGATACGATTTTGTCTAGTCTCGACAAAAATATGGCTAAGCAACTGCCAAATCAGGGTTGACAGTTGATTTCGAGCCTCGAATCGGATATGATGTGCCGGCACAGCTTTCTTGGGTGAGGGCGCTTTGACCGACTATTACCAGGTGCTCGGGGTCGCTCCCAGTTCTTCTGCGGCAGAGGTCAAGAGAGCATTCCGCAGGCGCGCCAAGGAGGTGCATCCCGATCTCAGCGCTGCGGTGGATGGCGCCGAGGAGATGAAGCTCCTGATCCGAGCGTACGAGGTTCTGAGCGATCCGGAAAGCCGTGCGGAGTACGACAAGAGGCTGGAGGTCTTTCACAGGCAGACGGCGCTGCGGTTCGACTACCGGACGTTTCTCGAGAAGCGGAGGCACGATATGGCGAGCCAGTCGCGCCTCGTGCTCTATGACCTGCTTCACGATCGCGACGAGGAGGCCGTGCGCCTGTACCGGGCCCTCCGGGTGACGGCCGGGTTCCGGCTCGACCACTACCTGAACTGGGGGGACTACATGGACTGCATGTTCCTCCTGGCCGAGCAGTTCGAGCGGCGGGGCGAGTATCTGCTCGCCTTCGAGCTGTTCAAGCAGCTGTACGTGGACGAGATCCGCAAGCCCTACTTCAGGCACTTCATCGACGAGGTGCTGGAGAGGATCAAGACCCTGGCCTGCTTCCGCATGGTGCGCAAGATACCGCCCCAGGTGAACATCGCCTGCCTCAAGCAGCTGCTCGCCTTCGACTTGCCGCGAAAGGACAAGGCGTTCTTCTACAAGAAGATCGCCGAGATCTACATGACGGCCGGACGCAGGGACCTGGCCGCCGAGGCGCTGCGTCGGGGCCTGGAAATGGACGTCAAGCTCCCCGGGATCAAGAAGCTCAGGGAGCGGATCGGCATGCCCGAATACTCCGTCTCCTGATGATACACTGAGAGTATCGGCAGGACCCTTTTCGAGGAAGTGGGACAGTGAAGCGACTATCAGTCCTGGGAGCGCTCCTCGCGCTCGCCGCGGCGCTGGCCAGCGCCCAGATCGACCCGACCGTGGCTCGCGTCAAGCTGACCAAGGTCGAGGTGATCACGCAGAAGCAGTTCCGGCAGATGGTGGAGAAGCTCGAGGAGGGCCTCAAGCAGCCGCTGTCGCGCGAACAGCGCCTGCAGTATCTCGACGCTCTCGTCGACGAGAAGGTGCTGCTGCAGGCGGCCGAGAGGGAACGGGTGCGGGCGACCTCGGCCGAGGTCGAGCGCACCGTGGAGATGTACAAGCAGGAGTTCGCCAGGCAGCTCGGCCGCAGCCGGCCGCTCTCCGATTCGGAGATCAGGGAGCTGATGAAGCAGCAGGGCACGTCGTACGAGCGGTTCGTCGAGCAGATCACCAATAAGATCACCGTGGAGAAGCTCGTGGCCAAGGAGCAGAAACCGCTGCTCGACAGCGTCAAGGAGCCGAGCGACGAGGACATCCGCGACTACTACAGCAGCAACCGCACGCGCTTCGTTTCGCCCGAAATGGTGCGCTTCAAGCAGATTCTGCTGCTGACCACGGGGCTGCCGCCCGCGGACGCCGATCGCGCCAGGGCCCGGGCCGAGGAGATCTACCGGGCCATCCAGGCGGGCACCCCGTTCGACAAGTTCCAGGAGGTGTTCCTCGACGGCTCGACGGCCCGGATCGGCGGCCTGAACTTCGACGTGTGGCGCCGCGACGACGAGAAGAAGCGGGTCACCTACGGCAGGACCTTTTTTGACGCCCTGTTCGATGCCAAGGGAGGGCAGGTGATCGGCGTGCTGCAGTCCAACGCCGGCTATCACATCGTCGAGATCATCGAGCAGATCCCCTTTGCCGTTCTCGGCCTCGAGGATCGGATTCCGCCCCAGAACGCTGCGACCGTGAGGGATCAGATCACGACCCTGCTGCGCCAGTCGAGGCGGATGGAAGTGGTCAAACAGGCGACCGAGGAGCTGACGAAAAAGCTGCGCGCCGAAGCCGAGATCAGGATCGACGAGAGCCTCCTCGCCTGGTGATATGGGCGTCCGCAGGGCAGGCCGGATCATCGCCTTCCAGACCCTCTACCGCTATGACGTCACCCACGAAGCGGTGCCCGACCTGCTGGACTTCTCGTGGCTCGACGACCCGCAGCGGGTGTCTGCCGAGACCCTGGATTTCGCCCGGCTGCTTATCGCAGGCACCGTGGAGAGGATCGCCGAAGTGGACGCGGCGATCCGCCGCCAGCTCGAGCACTGGGACTTCAGCCGCCTGTCGCGCGTGGATCTCGCGGTCCTGCGGGTCGGAGTCTACTCGCTGTTGTTCCTGCCCGACGTTCCCGCCTCCGTGACGATCGACGAAGCGATCGACATCGCGAGGGAGTTCGGCACCGACGACTCCTACCGCTTCGTCAACGGGGTCCTCGACGGCATCCTCAAGCACCAGATCGGCGGCGCCTCGGGCGGCCCCGGTGCGCCGGCGCCCACCGGAAAACCCCCGCGGCCGGCCCGGCCCTGCGAACCTTGAACAGCCGGGGCGGCGCCGGTATCATGCCCTGGAGCGCCGAACGCCGCGATCAGGCCGAGCCCCCGCGGGGCCGGATCCCGCTTTCCGCCGCCGTCGAAGGAGCAGCCATGGCCAGGGCCATCGAGAAGACCAATTGCACGATCGGCGACGACTCGGTCTTCGAAGGCCGCTTTGCCGTCAACGGCCCGATCAGGAACCTGCTCGGCGGCAGGCCCTCTGGACGCCGGGGCCCCGAGCGGACCGCGGGCGGCTGAGACTCCCCGATGATCCGTCTCAAGAGCGCCGATGAGATCTCGCGGATCCGCGAGGCCGGCCTGATTCTCTCCGACACGATGCGCTCGATTGCCCGCATGGTGCGTGCCGGCGTGCAGACCGCGGAGCTCGACCGGGAGACCCGCCGCATGATCGAGGCTCGAGGCGCCCGCCCGTCGTTTCTCGGCTACATGAATTTCCCGGCCTCGGCCTGCATCTCGGTCAACGAGCAGGTGATCCACGGCATCCCCGGCCCCAGGCGCCTTGCCCCGGGGGACATCGTCAAGGTGGATCTCGGCGTCGATCTGCACGGATTCTTCGCCGATGCGGCCTGGACGTTCGCCGTGGGAGAGATCTCGACGTCGCGGCAGCGGCTCATGCGGGTCACCCGCGAGTGCCTGGACATCGCCGTAGCCACCGCGCGGCCCGGCGCCAGGGTCCACGAGATCGGGGCCGCCGTGCAGAGCCATGCGGAAAAGCACGGCTACGGCGTCGTGCGCCAGTTCTGCGGGCACGGGGTGGGATTCGCGCAGCACGAAGACCCGCAGGTGCCCAACTACGTCGGCCGCGGGCCCAATCCGCGCCTGAAGCCGGGGATGGTCATCGCCCTCGAGCCGATGATCAACGACGGCACGTGGGAGGTGGAGGTGCTCGGCGACGGCTGGACGGTCCGGACCCTCGACGGCAGCGACTCGGCTCACTACGAATACACCGTGGCGATCGTCAACGGAGGCGCCGAGGTGCTGACGCCGATCGGCGACCTGTGAGTATATTCTGGGAGAAGGAACAGCACAGACATGGAAAGGTTCGAAAAGGGCTCGTGGCTGAATCTGGCGCTGACCGGCGCGATCCTGGCCTTCGGGGTCGGAATGCTGGTCTCCTCGTGCACGCTCACACCGGCGAGCCGGCCGACCGCCGCAGCCGAGGAGGCTCCTGCCGTCCTCGTCGATCTGCAGTCGTCGTTCCGGCAGGTGGCCAGAAAGGTCACGGCGGCCGTGGTCGAGATCGACGTGGAGCAGGTGGTCGAACAGAACGTCCCCCGCAGCCCCTTTGACTTCTTCTTCAGTCCGCGCGGTCCCGAGCAGTCGCCGCGGGAGTTCCGCAACCAGGGCCTCGGTTCGGGCGTGCTGATCAGGCGGGACGGCCGCAAGGTCTACGTGCTGACCAACAACCACGTCGTCGGCGAGGCCGAGCAGATCGAGGTCAAGCTCAACGACGGGCGCAGCTTCAGGGCCCGGCTGGTGGGCGGGGATCCGCGCAAGGATCTCGCGCTGGTCGTCTTCGAGACCGCCGAGGAGGTCCCGCTGGCCGCGCTGGGCGATTCGGACCAGGTGCAGGTCGGCGACTGGGCTCTCGCCATAGGCAACCCCTTCGGCCTGGACTCGACGGTCACCGCCGGGATCATCAGCGCGGTGGGCCGGCGGGGCGGTCCCGGGGAGAACATCAGCGAGTTCCTCCAGACCGACGCGGCCATCAGCCCGGGCAACTCCGGCGGCGCCCTGGTCAACATCTCGGGCGAGGTGATCGGCATCAACACGTGGATCGCGTCCAACACGGGCGCGAGCCAGGGATACGGCTTCGCGATCCCCATCAACTCGGCCCGCAAGGCGATCGACGATTTCGTCAAGCTGGGCCGCGTCGAGTACGCGTGGCTGGGCGTTCAGATTCAGACCGTGAACGCGACGATCGCCGCCGACCTGGGCGTCACGGGACGCAAGGGGGCGCTGATCACCCAGGTGTTCCGCGGCGCGCCCGCGGACAAGGGCGGGCTCGTCCCCGGCGACTTCGTGGTGGCGCTCAACGGAAAGGACGTGGCCGACCACCTGGACCTGACCGGCCGGCTCGGCGACCAGCCGCCGGGGCAGCAGGCGGACTTTGTGGTCCTGCGCCGGGGCAGGGAGGTGAGGCTCAGCATCCGGCTCGCCGTCCGGGAGGACGAGAAGGCGATCACGGCCCAGAACCGCAACTTGTGGCCCGGCCTGGCCGTGTTCCCGGTCACCGAGGAGGTGCGCGCCAGCCTCGGCCTCGAGGCCGCCGGCGGAGTCGTGGTCTACAGCGTCGTGGCCGATTCTCCCGGCGCGGCGGCGGGGTTCAAGGAGAACGACCTGATCGTGAGCATGGGCGGCTCGCCGGTGCGGGGCCTGCGCGACTTCTACGAGAGGCTCGTCGAGCAGGCCAGGATCGCGGTCACGGTGCGCCGGTCGGGCGCCGACGTGACCCTGGAGCTCGTGCGGTGAACAAGGAGTTCCTGCCCTACGAGACGGTGAGGGACAACGCCCTCAAGCTGGCTCACCGTATCCACGCCGACGGGTTCGAGCCGGACGTGATCTACGTGTCCCTGCGCGGGGGGGCCTACGTCGGCAACGTGATCAGCGAGTACTTCAAGGCGGTGCGCCGCGACAGGCACCCGGTGTTCTACGCGGCGGTCGTGGCGTGGTCCTACACCGACATCAGCAAGCAGGAGCAAGTTCGCGTCGACGGCTGGACCTACGACCCCGCTCACCTGAGGCATGGTGACCGGATCATGCTCGTCGATGACATCTTCGACTCCGGCCGCACGATCAACCATCTGGTCAACGTGCTGCTCACCAGGGGGATCCCGCGGGCGGACATCAAGGTCGTCGTGCACGACTACAAGACGCGCACCTACTGCAGCGAACAGCCGATCCGTCCCGACTACTTCTGCCGCAGGCACGTGATCGCCAGGCCCGAAGACGATCTGTGGATCCACTACCTGAGCCACGAGCTGATCGGGCTGACCGACGAGGAAAAGCAGACCTACTACCTCTCGCGCGACCCCGGTCTCGCCGACGCCCTGCGTGCCCTGTAGCGCTCCTAGGTTTCGGCGGCGGCTTCGGCCTTGGCGGCCTTGATTACCTCTTCGGCCGTCCGGCCCGTGACCGGCTCGTAGTGGTCGAATGAGATCTCGAAGGACGCCGTTCCCGAAGTCATTGACTTGAGGTCGATCGAGTAGCGCTGCAGCTCAGCCTGGGGGACCTGCGCGCGGACCACCTGCAGAGCGCCCACGGCCTCCTGGCCGAGGACGCGTCCCCTGCGGGAGCTCAGGTCGGAAAGCACGTCACCCAGGTACTGCTCGTCGACCAGGACCTCGAGGTTCATGATCGGCTCCAGCAGCACCGGCGAGGCCTTTTCCATGCACGCCCGCAGCGCGCCCCGGGCCGCCAGCTTGAACGCCATTTCGGAGGAATCGACCGGGTGCTCCTTGCCGTCGACGATCTTGGCCTCGATGTCGACAACCGGGTAGCCGGCCAGTATCCCCTGCTCCATGCCTTCGAGGATGCCCTTTTCCACGCCCGGCACGTAGCCCTTGGAGATCGCGCCGCCGAAGATCGCGTTCACGAAGTTGAAGTGCTTGCCCCGCTCGAGGGGGGCGACCTCCAGGACCACCTTGGCGTACTGGCCGTGGCCCCCGGTCTGCTTCTTGTGCTGGTACTCGGCCCCCGCGCTGCGGGTCACGGTCTCCCGGTAGGCCACCTTGGGCAGCTTGGTGTTGACCTCGATCTTGTTGGTCCTGCGGATCCCGTCGAGAAGGATGTTGAGCTGGAGTTCGCCCATGGTCGACAGGACGTTCTCCCGTGTCTCCTTGTTGTATACCAGCTTGATCGACGGGTCCTCTTCGCAGGCCCTGTTGATGAGCTGGTTCAGCTTGTCCTCGTCCTTCTTGTTCACGGCCGAGATCGCCACCGCGTGGACCGGCTGCGGCAGCGCGATCGGCGGATACTCGATGACCGAGCCCGGCTCGCCCAGCGTGTCGTTGGTCGAGACCGAGTCGAGCTTGAGCAGGACGCCGAGGTCGCCGGCGAGCAGCTCGGTGGCCTCCTCGATCTTCTTGCCCTGGCAGGTGTAGATCTTACCGGCCTTTTCCCGGTTGCCCGACCGGTAGTTGATGATCTCGCTGTCCGATGCGAGGCGGCCGCTCATGACCTTCACGAACGACAGCCGGCCGGAGAACTGGTCGAGGGCGGTCTTGAAGACGAAGCACGACAGCGGCTCGTTGCGCGAGAGGCTGCGGGCGACCTCCTGGCCGCCGGAATGCCCCTTGTTCTCGCCTCCGGGAGCCGGCGCCGACGAAGAAACAAAGTCGAGCAGGGGCGGCAGCCCCGCGTCCTGCAGCGCCGCGCCGCAGAAGACCGGAACGCACTTGCCGGCGGCCAGCGCCGCGCGCAGCCCCCGGCGGATCTCCTCGTCCGAGAGCGTCTCCTCGCCCAGGTACTTCTCCATCAGGCTGTCTTCGCCGTCGGCTGCAGCTTCGACCACCGCCATGCGCGCCGCCTCGGCCTCTTCCCGGGCAGCCGCGGGCACGTCCCCCGCGGCCCCGCCGCGGAACGCCTTCATCGACAGCAGATCCACGACCCCCTCGAAGGTGGACGCCGCCCCCAGCGGGATCGTGATGGGCACGAAGTTCACCTTGAAGCGCTCCCGCAGCGCGGCCACCGTCTTGTCGAAGTCGGCGTGCTCCTTGTCCATCTTGTTCACAAAGACGATCCGCGGCCTGCTCATCTGGTCGAGCCTGCGCCAGACCTTGATCGTCTCGATCTGGACGCCGGCCTCGGCGGCCACGACGACGATGGCGCTTTCGGCCACCCGCAGCGCCGCCAGCACCTCGCCGATGAAGTCGCTGGAGCCCGGCGTGTCGAGGATGTTCACCTTGGCCCCGCCCCAGTCGATGTGGGTCAGGGACGTGCGGATCGATATCCCCCGGGAGATCTCCTCGTCGAGGGTGTCGCTCACCGTCTTTCCGCTCTCCACCGGCTCGGGGCGCTCGATCACCTTGGCCGCGGCCAGGATGTGCTCGACCAGCGAAGTCTTGCCCGTGGCACCGTGACCGACCACGGCGACGTTGCGGATCGCTTCGGTTGACACACCCATAGACAGAGCTCCTTGGGACCAGTACGAAATACCGGCTTGAAATGGTGGACTGCCACTATAGCGACGCCGTACCCCTCTGTCAACGAAACCCGGCCGCGGGGGCGGCCGCTGCCCCCAACCCGGCGGGACGGGCTAGGGACCGCCCTCGTTCCCCTTTTGGGCCTTGGGAGCGAAGTGCGAGAACTCCATGGCGAACGTCGCCCGGCCCTGCGTGACGCTGCGCAGCGCCGTCGAGTAGCCGAACATCTGGGCCAGCGGCACCTGGGCCCGGATGTGCTCGATCGACGGCCGGCTCTCGTGGCTGACGATCAGACCGCCGCGGGAGGTGAGGTTGCCGATCACCTCGCCGACGAACTCGGCCGGCGACATGACGTCGACGGTCATCACCGGCTCCAGCAGCACCGGACCGGCCTCGCGGCAGACCGCGTCGAAGCCCAGCGACCCCGCCGCCTCGTGGGCAAAGGGCGTCGACGTGACCTGGTTGTAGACCGCGTCGACGAGCGTGATGGCGATGTCGATCGCCGGATAGCCCCAGCTGATTCCCGAGGTAAAGGCCGCCTCCACGCCCCTGCGGACGGCCTGCGTCAGCTCGGCGGGCAGGGCGGCGGTGGCCACCGCGAAGAGATTTCCAGCGCCCCTGGGCCTCGGCTCCGCCCGCAGCTCGATCTCGGCCGTGTTCTCCTTGCCGGCGAGGTTGCGGTGGAACCTGATCCGGTGCGTCGCCGTTCCGCTGATCGACTCGCGGTAGCTCACCTGGGGCTTGCCGATCCTGGCCTCGACGCGGAAGTCGTCGGTGATGCGCGTCACCAGGACCTCGAGGTGGAGCTCGCCCATCCCGGAGATGATCAGCTGGCCGGTGTCCTCGTTCTCCTTGAACGAGAAGGTGGGGTCCTCCCGTTCGAGGAGGGCGAGCACGTCGCCGAGCTTTTTTCTCTCCGACAGCGTTCGGGGCTCGATGGCGACGGAGATCACCGGCTCCGGGAAGTGCATCTTCTCCAGCAGGACCGGATACTTGTCCGATCCCAGCGTGTCGCCGGTCTGGGACAGCCGCGAGCCGATGACCACGGCGATGTCACCCGCCGTGATCTCGCTGATCTGGGTCGACCGGTTGGAGTGCATGCGCAGCAGGCGGCCGATCCGCTCCCGCTTGCCCTTGTTCACGTTGTAGAACGTGGCGCCGGCCTCGAAGCGTCCCGAGTAGACCCGCATGTAGGTCAGCGCTCCGACCTCGCGGTCGGTCTGGATCTTGAACACCAGCGCCACCGGCGGACCCGCGGGATCGCAGGGCACCGTGATCTCCTTGTCGGTCTTGGGGTGGCGGCCGACCATGGGCACCACTTCGTCGGGGGCCGGCAGGTAGTCGACGACGGCGTCGAGCAGCGGCTGCACGCCCATGTTGCGCAGGCTCGAGCCGCAGAAGACCGGCACCAGCGAGCGGTCGAGGACGCACTTGCGGATGGCCGCCACGAGGACCTCCTCGGGCGGCTCCTTGCCCTCGAGGTACAGCTCCGTGATGCGATCGGAATGGGCCGACAGCCGGTCGATGAGCCGCTCGCGCGCCTGCCGCGCCTGCTCGAGCATCTGCGCATCGATCGGCGAAGCGGTCATCGTGACGCCCTGGTCGGCGGGGTTCCACCGCAGCGTCTTCATGCGCACCAGGTCGATGACGGCCGAAAACTCGCTTTCGCGTCCAACGGGAATCTGCACGGGCAGGGTCACGGCGCCGAGCTTGCTCTCGATCTCGGCGATGACGGCCCCGTAGTCGGCGCCGACTCGGTCCATCTTGTTGACGTAGGCGATGCGGGGGATGCGGTAGCGGTCGGCCTGGTGCCAGACGGTCTCCGACTGAGGCTCCACGCCGCCGACGGCGCAGAAGATGGCGATCGCCGCGTCGAGGACGCGCAGGCTGCGCTCCACCTCGGCGGTGAAGTCGACGTGGCCCGGCGTGTCGATGAGATTGATCTGGAAGTCGCGCCAGAAGCAGGTCGTGGCGGCCGAGGTGATCGTGATGCCGCGCTCCTGCTCCTGGACCATCCAGTCCATCGTCGCCTCTCCGTCGTCGACCTCGCCGATGCGATGGCTCTTGCCGGTGTAGAAGAGGATGCGCTCGCTGGTCGTGGTCTTGCCGGCGTCGATGTGGGCCATGATGCCGATGTTGCGGATGCGCTTGAGCTCGTTCACGGCTTTCTCCGGGCACCGATACTAACACGGAGCCCGAGGCGAGGGAATGGGACCGACTGCTGCGCTTGCGGCCGCCTCCGGGGTGAACGAAGCCTGACCGGCCGAGCAGGCACGACGCGAGGCGGGTCCTCCGCTGCCTCTGGCCTGAGCGGGAGGCCTGCCGCCAGTGGAGTACCCGCAACGAGAGGTCTCGCCTGGACGGGAGGCGAGGATGGTGGCGCTTCGGGCTGGTGTGGCTGCCGGGGCAATGGGCCTCTCAGCCGCCTCCGCCCCGGGGTGGGCCGAGCAGGACGGACAGAAGCTCATCGAGCGGACGACGGCGGCCTGCGCCGATGCCTTGCTGCGCGCAGGCATAGGGCCCCATGACGTCGCTGCCGTCGGCTCCTCGACCCAGCGAACCATCGCAGGGCCCGTGGACCGCTCGCGCGGGCTCTTGCGGCCCTTGATCTTGCGGCAGGATACCCGCTCCGCAAAGGAGGTCGCCGGGATGTGCGAGCACATCGCCGCGGACGCCTGCCGCGCGATCACGGCGATCCCGCCGGGACCCGGCCTGATCGCCTTCAGGCTGCTCTGGATGAGGAAGCATGAGCCGTCGATCAACGAGGCTGCCTGCAAGGTGACTCAGAACCAGGACCTCATTCTGCGCGCCATCGGCGTCGACGGCTACTTCTGGCACCGCCCCGTGATGGCGTCCGGCGGCGCTGGGAACGCCCGCCGATGCGCGCAAAGCGACCGCCTCACGAGGCTCTTCGACATCTCACCGGGGCTGTTCGCTGCGCCGACGAGGCGGGGCACGCGGATGGGCACGGTTTCGGCCTCTGGGCCAGGACACGGGTTTTTGCCGAGGTCACGCCCGTCTGCGTCGGCGCCGACGACCAAGAGCTGCGCCGTCGTCGCCATGACCGGGGCCAGCGCGTACGAGTGGCTTCTCCGTACGCTCGGGCTTCCCGAACTGGAGATGCAGAACCGGAAAGGCGGCAGCGCGCACGACATCCTGAACGAGGTTGAAGCGCAGACGCGCCCGGCAGCCGGGGCCTGCTGTTCCACCCGTTCCTCAGCGGCGCGGGCGCCCCTCACTTGAGACCGGACGCTCGAGCCGCCCGGGGTCGGACTGTCGACGGCCCGCTGCCGCGCCGAGACGGTGCGCTCCGTGATGGAGGCTGTAGCCCTCGAGATGAGGGAAATCATGAGCCTGTGGCAACGGAGCGGAGTCGAGGTCCAGGAGTTGAGGATAGGCGAAGGGGGCCACGCCGTGACGTCGGCCCTTGGGGCCGCGATCCTGGCCGGCGTCGGCATCTTCGACTCCAGACAGCGGGGAGTTGCGGAGATGGTCCACCTCAGCAGGGTAATCGAGACCGATGCCAGGGCCCGGTCGATCTACGAGCGGATCTAGGACGTGTCGCAAGACCGGCGCCGGATTGAGCCTGGAGTCATATGCGGCGCTGGCGGCGGCGCACGCCTGCGGGCAAAAGCAGCCGGGGCATCGCCGCCGCCCCGGTTGCCGGAGGCGGGACTCGGACCCGCACGCCCCTTGCGGGGCAGGGGATTTTAAGTCCCCAGTGTCTGCCTTTCCACCACTCCGGCCTCGCGGCGACTATAGCCGCGCCCGCTGCCGCCGGTCAACGACGCGGTCGTCCCGGGCCCTCGCGGCGGTTGACATGCGCTTGGCGTGCGGTAGACTTAGGCTCCCATGGCAACCGTTCGCGACCAGCTGCTGCGGATTCTCGAACGCGACGCTCTGCTCGCCCCGCAGGACTACGCCGCCCTGCTTGACGAGGTGAACGACGCCCTGGAGAACGAGCCCGAGGAGCTGCGGCCCCGCGATCCGGCGGGCCGCAGCGGGGGGCTGATACAGCTGGCTGGCGGCGTCGAGACCCTGCTGCTGCCCGACCTGCACGGAAGGACCGACTTTCTGCTGAAGATCCTCCTCGCGGAGGAGTGGGACGCGCTGGCGCGCATGCAGGAGGGGCGGCTTCAGGTCGTGTGCGTCGGCGACGGGTTCCACGGCGAGGCGCGGGCCTACCGCCGCTGGCAGGAGGCCTACTCGGAGTGGCAGACCGGCTGGCAGCATCACTCGGCGATAGACGAGGAGATGATCGAGAGCCTCGGTGTCATGGAGACCGTCATGCGGGTCAAGCTCGCCGCCCCGCAGCAGTTCCACTTTCTCAAGGGCAACCACGAGAACATCTCCAACGAGCTCGGCGGCGGCAACTACCCGTTCGTCAAGTTCGTCGAAGAGGGCGAGATGGTGGCGAGCTACGTGCGGCACTTCCTCGGCGCGGAGTTCCTCGACGCCTACTACCGCTTCGAGAAGAACCTGCCGCTGGTCGCCGTCGGCGACACGTTCGTCGTTTCGCACGCGGAGCCGATCCGGCCCTTTGCCCGCGAGGAGATCGTCGCGTACCGCGACCGCGAAGACGTGGTGGCGGGCCTCACCTGGACCGACAACGACCGGGCGCGGCGGGGCAGCGTGGCCGGGACGCTGGCGGCGCTCCTCGGAAGCGAGCGCGCCGAGCAGGCCTACTATTTCGGGGGGCATCGGCCTGTCAGCGGCTTGTTCCACGCCCGCGCCGGCGGCCGCTTCATTCAGTTCCACAATCCCGATCGCCGCGTGGTGGTGCGAATCGTCCCGGGGCAGCCGATCGACCCTCGCCGGGATATCGTGGACGCCGATGCCGTCGGGCCCGAGACTCCGCGGCCCGAGTAGAGCCCCATGCGCTGCGTGATCCAGAGAGTCAAGCGCGCCAGCGTCGCGGTGGGCGAGCGCGTCGTCGGTGAGATCGGTCCGGGCCTGCTCGTTCTGGCCGGATTCGTGGACGACGACGCCGACGCGGACCTCGAGTGGATGGCGCGCAAGATCGTGCGGCTGCGGGTGTTCGACGACGAGCAGGGCGTGATGAACCGCAGCGTCGCCGAGACCGGCGGCGGCATCCTGGCCGTGAGCCAGTTCACGCTCTACGCGGACCTGCGCAAGGGCAACCGGCCTTCGTACCACAGGGCGTCGGGTGCCGAGCGGGCTGCAGGCCGCTACGAGCAGTTCCTGGCGGCCCTCGGCCGGGAGCTGGGGCGGCCCGCGGCCCGCGGCGAGTTCGGCGCCGAGATGGCGGTGTCGCTGGTCAACGACGGCCCGGTCACGATCATCGTTTCCAGCCGCGAAGAGATGCTGTAGCGACTGGCCCCGCGGGTCCGCCCGCAGCCTGGTTCCGCTTCAGAAGATCTTCGCCACGACCTCGTCCATCGTCTCGACGGGGTGGAAGCGCAGGCCCTTGCGGACGTGCTCGGGGATCTCATCGAGGTCCTTCTCATTGCCCCTGGGGATGAGGATGTCGCGGATGCGGTTGCGCTTGGCCGCGATGGTCTTTTCCTTGAGGCCGCCGATCGGCAGCACCCGTCCGACCAGCGAAAGCTCGCCGGTCATGGCGACGTTGGCCCGGATCCGCCGGCCCGTGGCCAGCGACAGCAGGGCCGCCGCCATCGTGATGCCCGCAGACGGGCCGTCCTTGGGCGTCGCGCCGGCGGGGATGTGCAGGTGTATCTGGTGCGACTCGAAGAACTTCGCGTCGACCTTCCAGGCGCCGGCGGCCTGGCGCACCCAGGTGTAGGCGATGCTGGCGCTCTCCTGCATCACTTCGCCCATCTGGCCCGTGATCTTGAAGCCTTCTTTGCCGGGGTTGGCCACCGCCTCGATCGTGAGTGTGGCGCCGCCGAGCTGGGTCCAGGCCAGCCCCACGGCCATGCCCGGCTTGAGGGCGGGCAGGTGCTCCAGGTCCTCGGCGAAGACTGGTTTGCCCAGGTACCCGGCGAGGTCCTTGGCGTCGATCCGCAGGGGCGGCTTCACCTCCCCGAGGACGCTCTGCTTGGCCACCTTGCGGTGGATCTTGTCGAGGGATTTCTCGTAGTTGCGCAGGCCCGACTCGCGGGCGTAGTCGCGGGCGATGGCCGACAGGGCTCGCTGCGTGTAGACGACGGCTCCCCTGGAAAGTCCCGCCCGCTCGAGGCTGCGCGGGATCAGGTAGCGCCTCGCGATGGCGATTTTCTCCCCCTCGATGTAGCCCGAGAGGCGGATGGTCTCCATGCGGTCCAGCAGCGGCGCCGGAATGCTGTCGGAGGTGTTGGCCGTGGTGATGAACAGGATCTGGGACACGTCAAAGGGCAGGTCGAGGTAGTGGTCCCGAAAGGCCACGTTCTGCTCGGGGTCGAGCACTTCGAGCAGCGCCGAAGACGGGTCGCCCTGGAACGAGGCCCCGAGCTTGTCGATCTCGTCGATCATGAAGACCGGATCCTTGGTCTTCACGATCCTGAGGCCCTGGATGATCTTGCCCGGCATCGCCCCGACGTAGGTGCGGCGATGGCCCTTGATCTCGGCTTCGTCGCGCATGCCGCCCACGGAGAAACGGAAGAACTGCTTGCCGAGGGCGCGGGCGATCGACTTGCCGACCGACGTCTTGCCCACGCCGGGAGGGCCGACGAGGCAGAGGATCGAGCCCTTGGTGTCGCGCCGCAGCTTGCGCACCGCTATGAACTCCAGGATGCGCTCCTTGACGTCCTCCAGCCCGTAGTGATCGGCGTCGAGGACCCGTCGCGCGTGCTGCATGTCGATATCCCGAGGGGCCGGATCATTCCAGGGCAGCGACACGATCGTTTCCAGGTAGTTGCGCGTGACGATGAACTCCGAGGAGTTGGGGTCCATGAGCGAGAACTTTTCCAGCTCCTGCGCCACGGGCTCCCTGATCTCGCCCTGGAGATCCAGCCGCTCGAAGGCCGCCTTGAGCCGCTCGTACTCCTGGCTCTTGGCATCGGTCGGCAGGCCGAGCTCCTGCTTGATCGCCTTCATCTGCTCCTTGAGAAAGAACTCGCGCTGGCTCTTGGAGATCTTCTCGTTGATCTGCTCCTGGATCTTCTTCTGGATCCGCAGCAGCTCCTGTTCCTTGTGGATGAGGATGAGGGCCCTCTCCATGCGCTTGTGCACGTCCACCATTTCGAGCATCTCCTGCTGCTCGGAGCGCTGGACGTTGAGGATGCTGGCCACGAAGTCGGCGATCTTGCCGGGATGGTCGATGTTGACCATGCTCACCCGCATCTCCTCGGTGAACAGCGGGTTGTTCTCGGAGATCTTGCGCATCTCGGCGACGAGGGCGCGGGTGAGCGCCTTGACCTCGAGCGAGTCGAGGTTCTCGTCCTCCAGGTACTCCACGCCGGCCGCGAGGGGGGCGGCGTCCGACAGGAACTTCATGACGCGGAAGCGCTTGACGGTCTGGATGAAGATGTTGATCCCGCCGTCGGGCAGGTTGATCTTGCGGACGATCTTGGCCGCCGTGCCCACGAGGTACAGGTCGTTGGGAGCGGGCTTGCGGTTTTCCTCGTCCTTGGTGAGCAGCAGCCCGACGTAGCCGGTGCCCGACAGGGCGGTCTCGGCGGTCTTGACGTCGTCGGGGTCGTTGAGGAGGAACGGGGTAAAGATGCCGGGAAAGATCGGCCGCCCGGTCAGGGTGATGATGTGCAGCTTGATGGGCAATATCTGGTCTGCCGGTACGATCTGTGTGGACATGGTCCCCCTCCAGGCGCAATATACTGCGGCCCCTGCCGCCCGCGGCGGCCGCTCGCGCCCCTGGTGCTGTAATACTCACGGCGGGTGCCTCCGGGCAAGTGCGGCGCCGGCGCCCCGTGACGCCCCGCCCTCGCTTTGACAAAGCTCCGGACGATGTGGTTCAATCGCAGAGGTGTTTCGCCACTCGCTCACCCAGGCGATCGTCCTCCAGAGCCGGCAGTTCGGCGAAGCTAACAAGTCGGTGACGCTCTTCACGCCGGCCGACGGGCTGGTGACGGCGATCGCCCACGGCGCCAAGAAGATGGCCAGCCGTCTGCGCAGCACCACCGAGGTGTTCTGCCTCAGCCGCGTGTTCCTCTACCAGGACCCGGTCCGCCGCACGTACAAGATCACCGACATGGAAGGCCTGCGGCTGTTCGCCGGCATCAGGGCCAGCCTGGACCGCTACTACGCCGCGTCGCTGTGGGCGGAGCTGATCCTCAAGTCGTTCGCGGGAGGCGACAGCGCTGCACCGCTGTTCGGCCTGCTGCGGGAGAGCCTCTCGCTGTGCGAAGAGGCGTCGCCGCGGACCGTGGGCTGCCTGTCCCTCCAGTTCCTCTGGCGCTACCTGGTCCTGACCGGGCACGCGCCCGATCTCGAACGCTGCGGGGAGTGCGGTCGACCCGTCGCTATCGATGAGCCGCTCGCCCTCGAGGCGGCAGAGGGGGCGACCTTCTGCGCCTCCTGCGCAGGGCCGGCTGCGGCGGTGGTGCCTGCAGCCGCGCGCCGCTACCTCGCACACACGGCCGAGCTGCCGCTGGCCGACGCGCTGCGGGTGCGGCTGGAGCCCGCGTGCGAGCGCTCGCTGCGGGCGCTGCTCCTCGGATTGGTGCAGGGCGTGCTCGAACTGCCGCTCGCCTCCCCCGCGGTGGAGGCCACGTCGGGCGCCCGGGCGGGCCGGAGGGGGGCGTGAGGCTGTTCGCCGGGCTGCCGCTGCCGCAGCAGACCGCCCTCGCGGTCGAGCGATGGACCGCCGACAGCCGCAGACGCTTTCCCCGGCTGGCGTGGGTGGCCGCCTCGCTGCTGCACATATCGCTGCACTTCTTCGGCGAGGTGGGCGACGAGCAGGCCCAGGCCCTGATCGAGGACCTGGGCGGGATGCAAGGGGCGCCGGTCAAGGCGCGCACCGGTCTGCTCGGCCGTTTCCCGCCGGGCCCGGGCGCCCCCGCGCGGGTGCTCTACCTGGCACTGGAGCAGGGGGCCGCGGGGGTCTGCGCGCTTCAGGCGCGCTACGCGTCCCGCATCGCGAGGCTCGGCTACCAGCCGGAGGGGCGGCCGTTCGTGCCCCACGTGACGCTGGCCCGCGTGCGCAGGCCGCAGCCCGGCCTCGAGAGCCTCTGCGGGGGGCCGCAGCTGGACTTTGTCTTGGATCGGCTGGTGCTCTACCAATCGGTCCTGAGGGCCGGGGGCCCCGAGTACCGGCCGCTGCGCACCGTGGCGCTGGAGGCTTCGCAGTGAGGGCGGTCGACCTGATCCGCCGCAAGCGCGACGGCGGCGCGCTCAGCGAAGCGGAAGTGCGCTTTTTCATCGAGGGGTACGTGCGCGGGGACATCCCCGACTACCAGGCGTCGGCGCTGCTCATGGCGGTGCTGTTCCGCGGCATGAGCGCGGCGGAGACCGGGTACCTCACCCGGGCGATGATCGACTCGGGAGAGGTGATCGACCTCTCCGATCTCGAGGGGCCCCTCATCGACAAGCATTCCACCGGAGGGGTGGGTGACAAGGTCTCGCTCGTGCTGGCCCCGCTGGCCGCCGCCTGCGGCCTCAAGGTTCCCATGATGAGCGGCCGGTCGCTGGGGCACACCGGCGGCACCCTGGACAAGCTGGAGGCGATTCCCGGCTACCGGACGGACCTGTCGGTCGACCGGTTCCGCCGGTGCCTGAGGGAGGCGGGCTTTGCCATGATCGGGCAGAGCGAGCGGATCGTGCCCGCCGATCGCAAGATGTACGCGCTGCGCGACGTGACGGCGACGGTGGAGTCGATCCCGCTGATCACCGCCAGCATCCTCTCCAAGAAGTTCGCCGAAGGCGCCCAGGGGCTCGTCTTCGACGTCAAGACGGGCGCCGGAGCCTTTATGCGCTCGCTCGCCGAAGCCGAGGCGCTGGCGGCGAGCCTCCACGCCGCGGGCACGGCCCTCGGCCGGAGGGTGGCCGCCGTGATCACGTCGATGGAGCAGCCGCTGGGAAGGACGGCGGGGAACCTGCTGGAGGTCCGGGAGGCGGTCGAGGCGCTCGAGGGCGGCGGCCCGCAGGACCTCAGGACGGTCACAGTCAGGCTCGCGGGCCACATGCTGAGGCTCGGCGGCCTGTGCGGGAGCGTCGAGGAGGGCGAAGGGCGGGCCAGGCGCGCGCTGGACGACGGCAGCGCGCGGGAGGCCTTTGCGCTCAACGTGCGCCTGCAGGGCGGCGACCTCGAGGCCGCGCTCGACCCCGCCAGGCGCGCGCCCGTGGTCGAGACGCTTCCGGCGCCCGGCGACGGCTTTGTCTCGCGCCTGGACGCCTTTGCGGTGGGCATGGCGACGGTGGCCCTGGGGGCCGGCCGCTCGCGGCAGGGGGACCCGGTCTTCGCCGACGTCGGCGTGGTAATGCACCGCAAGGTCGGCGAGCGGGTCCGCAGGGGGGAGCCGCTTGCCGAGGTTCACGGGCGCACCCGCGACGCCGTCGCCTCGGCCCTCGCCGGGCTTCGCTGCGCCTACGCGATCGGGGAGGCAGCGGCGTCCCCGCCTCCGCTGCTGCTGAGAGAGATCGGGGACTGATGCGCTGGGACAAGCAGGCCGTGGACCCCACCGAGGTGCGCGAGGTGGCCTCGCGTCACGGCATCGACCTGATCAGCGCCACGGTGCTGCTGCGCCGGGGAATCACCGACGCCGCCGAGATCCGCCGGGTGCTCGAGGCCGATCCGCGCCTCCTGCACAACCCCTTTGCCTTTGTGGAGATGGAGGAAGCGGTCGACCGCATCAACGAGGCGATCGACGGGGGCGAGAAGATCTTTGTCTTCGGTGACCGCGACGTCGACGGTATCACCTCGACGGCTCTCCTGGTCGAGAGCCTGGCCGAGCTCGGCGCCCGGGTCGAGTGGGGGGTCCCGCTCGGCGACGACTCCTACGGGCTGCGCGCCGAGACCATCGAGGCGGTGCGCCGCAGCGGCGCCTCGCTGCTGATCACCGTCGACTGCGGGGTCTCGAGCATCGCCGAGATCGGGGCTGCGGCCGAGGCCGGCATCGACACGATCGTGGTCGATCACCACCTTCCCCACGGCCAGGTGCCCGCGGTGTACGCCATGCTCAATCCCCGCGTCGAGGACTCGGGCTACCCCTTCGAGCACCTGTCCGCCTGCGCCGTTGCGGCCAAGCTGGCCTGGGCGCTGCAGCTGTCGCGCAAGGACCTCTACGGCCGGCCGGTGGTGCTGATGAACGTGCGGCCGCTCAACGAGGCGTACGAGGTCGAGGCTGTGCGCCTGGTCAACCTGCTCGAGCAGGAGCGCCTGCGCGAGAGCCACGTGCCGGGCATCGCCAGCCCCGAAGCCAGTCGTCTCGCCGCCTTCGCCTCGGGCTGCGAGCTCGTGGTCTACGACAAGGAGCAGGTGGGCAGGCATCTGGCCCGCTGCTTCGGCCGTCCCGTGGACCTCGAGGCCGCCACCGACCTGGCCCCCCTGGTGGCCGAGCAGTCGCCCGAGCTGGCGGGCAGGAGCCTGCTGCGGATCAAGGAGGCGAGGCCTTCGGCCGCCGGGACGGCGGAGATCGACGTGCTGCGCGACCTCTTTGTCGAGACCGCGTGGCGGAGCCTGGGGCTGCTCGAGGAGCTGGACCGGCGCCTCGACCTGGTGACGCTCTCGACTCTGGCGGACAACATGCCGCTGCGGGACGAGAACCGGGTGCTGGTCAAGCGCGGGCTCGAGCGGCTTTCGGCCACGCGGCGGGTCGGCCTCCGGGAGCTGCTCCTGCAGAAGGGGCTGCACGGCGCCCGCCTCGACGCCAAGGCGGTGATGTGGCAGCTCACCCCGCTGATCAACGCCTCGGGCCGCATGGGCTGCCCGGATCGCGCGGTCCGGCTGCTTCTCGCCGCCGACCAGGCCGAGGCGGTGGAGCTCGCCCGATCCCTCGAGCGGCTCAACGAGCAGCGCAAGGGGCTCGAGGAGCGGGTCTGGGAGCAGGTGCTGTCGCAGGCCCGCGAGAGCCATCGCAGGGCCGACGGCCGGTTCGTGATGGTGGCCGATCCCGCCGTAAGCCGCGGGGTGACCGGCATACTGGCGGCGCGCGTCGCGCGGCATTTCCGGGCGCCCGCCCTCGTGGCGGCCCGCCTCGGCGAGCGGATCGTGGCGTCGCTGCGCGGCAACCGGCGAGTCCACCTCAAGGCCTTCCTCGACCGGTTCGCCGACCTGTTCACCGACTACGGCGGCCACGACTTTGCGGCCGGCTTCAACATGCCCGCGGCCAACCTCGCGGAGTTCGAGCGGCGGTTCTACGAGACCGCGCTCGGGATGGAGGTCGAGGAGGCCGCCGAGGACGTGGTCCGGGTGGACGCCGAGATCCCCCACCGCTACCTGACGCCGGAGCTGTTCCGGGTCGCCGAGCGGTTCGAGCCCTACGGCGAGGCGAACCCGCCGCTGGTGTTCCTCACCCGGCGGCTGCGCGTGGTGCAGTGCGAGGCTGTCGGGCGCAAGGGCGCGTCGCACGCGCGGCTGCTGCTGGCCAGCGACCAGCACAAGTGGCCGGCGATCTGGTGGGAAGCCGCCGACAGGCTCGGCAAGGAGCTGGTGCCCGACGCGTTGCTGGACGTAGTGTACCGCCTGTCGCGCAACGAGTGGCGCGGCCACCAGAGGCTGCAGCTGACGATTCTGGACGTGAGACGATGAAAGCGATTCTCGCTGCGGCTGCTCTGGCGGCCGCGTTGTCCGCCGCCCACGCCATCGACGTGGCCGACTCGATCGCGCCGGGGAGCCCGCTCATCGGCACCCTCGAGGGCGAGTCGGAACGGTCGCTGCTGCTGGCGCCGGTCGAGCTGCGCGCGCGTGAGGGAGGGCACGTCGTGGCGGACAGCCGGCTGTTCCGGATCCGGGGCCTGCGATACGGCTTCCTCCTGGGCGTGCCTCCGGGCCTTCCCCCGGGATCGTACGTGGTGCGTTCGGCCGGCGAGGAGGCCCCGGTGCAGGTGGTTCCGCGCGCTTTCCGCCTCGAGAAGATCAGGCTCGACGCCATGCTGAGCGATCTCGTGACCAGGGTCGACCCGGTCAAGGAGGCGGAGAACCTCGAGCTCGAGCGGCTGCTCTCGGGCTTCGACGTGGAGGCCCTGTGGCACTTCGGGGACTTCGTTCTGCCGGTCGCCGACACCCGCAGGACCTCGCTGTACGGCGACGAGCGGGAGTACCTGCTCGCCGACGGCGGCGTCCTCGTCGGGATGCACCGCGGCGTGGACCTGGCGCACCCCGCCGGCACTCCCGTGGTCGCGGCGGCTGCCGGGCGAGTGGCGATGGCGAAGGCCCGCGTCATGAGCGGCAACACCGTGGTGATCGAGCACCTGCCGGGGCTCTATTCGCTGTACTTCCACCTTGCCGACCTCGACGTCTCGGTCGGAGACCGGGTCAAGACCGGCGACCGCATCGGCACGGTCGGAGCCACGGGCCTGGCGACCGGGCCTCACCTCCACTGGGAGGTTCGCGTCTCGAGGATCGCCGTCGACCCGCAGACGCTGCTGGCGGGCACGGCTGCGGACGGCGTCGAGGCGCGGGGCGGGCAGGTTGACACGGCCGGTCTCGGGGCTATAATGGCTGCCACTGCAGCAAGCGAGGAAGGGAGGTGATGCGCAATCGCCTACATCGAAGTCGGTGAAGACGAGGCGCTCGAGAGGGCGCTGAAGCGCTTCAAACGGCAGGTCGAGAAAGAAGGCATCATCCGCGAGTGGAAGAAGCGGGAGTTCTACGAGAAGCCCTCGGCCCTGAAGAACCGCAAAAAGAAGGCCCTGGAGCGCAAGATCCTGAAGAAGCTCCGCAAGATGACCACGCACCGCAGGCCGGGCCGCTGACGCCGGGTTACGGGTTACGGAAGCGGGCCCGATCGCCGCAGCGCCGGCGGCCGGGCCCGCCGCATGTCCGGGGCGGTGCTCCTACCCGAGCAGCCTGTCGATCTGCTTTTTGTACTCCTCGGCGATCACGTCGCGCTTGAGCTTGAGCGAGTGGGTCATTTCCCGGCCGATCTCGAAGGGCCGGTCGAGCAGCATCACGCGGAACACGCGCTCGAAGGGCTTGAAGCCCGTCTTGAGGTTGACGCGGGCGTCGATCTCGCTGCGGATGTGCTCGACGATCTCGGGACGCTCGATGAGCGATCGGGGACCGTTGCAGACGATGCCGTTCGTCTTTGCGAACTCCGCCAGCGCGTCGAAGTTCGGCACGACGATGGCCCCCAGGAATCGCTTGTCCTGGCCGATGACCATCACCTGGTCGATGTACTCCGACTCCAGAATCGTCTCCTCGATCGGCGTCGGCTCGATGTTCTCGCCGCCGAGCAGAACGATGGTCTCCTTTTTGCGGCCGATGATCTTGATCTCGCCCTTGCAGGTGAGCATGGCCAGATCGCCGGTGTCGAGCCACCCGTCGGGCGAGATCACCTTGGCCGTGAGATCCGGACGCTTGTAGTAGCCCTTCATCACGTTGGGGCCCCGCACGTGCAGCACGCCCTTCTGGCCGGGACCCACCACGGCCCCCTGCTCGTCGACGACCTTGATCTCCACCTCGGGCAGAGGCGCGCCGATGGTTCCGGGCACCGGCGCGGCCGAAGAACGCACCGAGACGATGGGAGCCGCCTCGGTGAGGCCGTAGCCCTCCAGCAGGAGAATCCCGGCGGCCCCGAAAAAGGTGTCGACGTAGCGCGGCAGCGCGCCGCCGCCGGAGACGCCGAACCGGAAGCGGCCTCCGAGCCTGGCGCGAAGCTTGCTGAAGACCAGCGCCTGGCCGAGGGCGGCGAGCGGAGCGAGCAGCAGCAGGGGCACGGCTGCGATCGCAGCGTCGAGGATCCGGCTGCGGGGGCGGAACTGGGGCAGCAGCCCGCGGAACATGGTGCGCAGCTTGGAGTGCGCCGTGCCGACCGCCACGAAAAAGTGGAAGAGCGCCTTCTTGATTCCGCCTTCCTTGGCGGCGTTGCGGTAGACCGCGGCCCGCACGCCTTCCCAGATGCGGGGCACCGACGGGAAGATCATGGGCCGCGCCTTGCCCATGTCCTCGAGGATCACGGTGCCGACCGGCTTGGAGTAGGCGATCGCGCAGCCGGCGAGAAACGCCACGTATTCCAGGGCCCGCTCGTAGGAGTGCCAGATCGGCAGCACGGAGAGGAACACGTCGCCCTTGCGGATGTCGAGCACGGCCAGCGGCGCCTTGTACTGGTGCAGGTAGTTGGCGTGCGTCAGCATGACGCCCTTGGGCTCGCCCGTGGTTCCCGAGGTGTAGATGATCGTGGCCAGCTCTTCGGACCTGCCCGCCTCCAGTTCCTCGTCGAAGCGCCGCGGAGACCCGGCGTCGAAGCGGCGGCCCGATTCGAGAATGCCCTCGAAGGTGAGAATGCGCACCCCCGACTCGCGCTCCGAGCTGCCCCGGAACTCGGGATCGATGACGATCAGGGCCTGCAGGAGCGGCAGGTCCTTCCTGCTGCCGAGGACCTTGTCGAGCTGGGAGCGGTTCTCCACCAGGACGACGCGGCACTCCGAGTGCGCCAGGATGAACCGGACCTCGTCGGCGGTCGAGTCCGAGCCGCGCGGGACGTCGGCGGCGCCGATGGACAGGAGCGCCAGGTCGGCGATGATCCACTCCTTGCGGTTGTCGCTGATGATGCCGACGTGGTCTCCGCGCTTGACGCCGAGGGCCAGCAGGCCGCAGCCGAACGCCCGCACGAGAGCCTGCAGCTGCCCCGCCGAGATTGCCTCGAAATCGCCGGCGGCGTTCTTGCTCAGCAGCATCGGCAGGTCCGGGTTGCGGTTGAAGTGCTCGTTGAACCTCTTTGCGATCGTGTCGCTCATGGGGGGCCTCCAAGACGCGATCGGATAGGCGTGGAGATTAGCACCCGGCTCCGTGAGCTGTCAAACCGACGCTCGCCCTTGCTGCGGGCCGCTGCCTGTCGCGGACGCGCTGCCGACAAGGCACATCCACTCGGCCTCGGCCGCCAGCTCGTCGCCCACCCAGGCCTCGCCCTTCTGCCTGATCATCCGGGAGGAGATCCGCAGGTTGGTGATCACCAGGCGCACGGTGTCGCCGGGGCGCACCGGCCTGCGGAACTTCACCTTGTCGACGGAGGCGAAAAAGAACAGCGCGTCGTCGCCGAGCTTGCCCATCGCCCGGACACCCGCTCCGCCGCACTGAGCCATGGTCTCGACGAGGATCACGCCCGGAACGATCGGGTACCCCGGGAAGTGACCCTTGAAGAAGAACTCCCGTTCGGTGAACGTGCGGTAGCCGACAATCTGCTCCTCCGTCGTGGTTTCCAGGCGATCGACGAACAGGAACGGCTCGCGGTGGGGCAGGAGGCTCTTGATGTCGTGCATCTCTTTCTCCTTGGCGGCGAGCCGCCAATTTAGGCCCGGCCTCCTCCGATGTCAACCGATGCGGCGCTTTGTCGCTACCCTCCCTGCCTCCAGGCCAGGACCGCGAAGTTGTAGAGGGCATGGGCCAGCGCCAGGCCGTGAACGCTGCGCCCGCGCAGCAGCAGGACGCCGAAGGCGACCGCCTGCAGCATGGCGAGCGCCACTGCCGCGGGGCCCTGGTACAGGTGTCCGAATCCGAAAACGAGCGCCGCGAGCGCCACCGCGGCCGCCGCGGGCAGGCCGAGGGCGGCGAGCCGGGTGACCAGATAGCAGCGGTAGAACAGCTCCTCGCGGTAGCCGGCGACCAGCGAAAGGAGTGCGAACCCCGCCGGCGTCGAGGCGGCCGTAGGCGCAATCCGCGGTTCCAGGACGCGCTGCACCGGCTCCGGCAGCCGCGAAATCGTCCAGCCCATCGCCGAGGAGACGGCGAGCAGGGCGGCCGCAGCCGCGATCGCCGCCCCCAGGTCGGCGGCCGTGGGTCGGCGCACACCGCAGGCTGCCAGCGCGCCGGGACCCCGCCCGCCCATGATGTGGAGGAGCAGGAGCGCCTGGAACGAGGCGACGACCGCCGGCAGGAGCAGCCCACCGCCCGACGGATCGGCGGCAGGAGCGATGTAACCCGGCAGGAACAGCGCGGCGAAGACCAGCAGGATCTCCGCCAGATCGCGCGTCAACCGGGGTCGGACAGGCTGATCCGCTGGGCAAAAGCGCTCGCCATCGCGATTCTCGATTGCGCCACCTCCCGGATGCATTGCAGCTCCTGTGCCCGGCTCAAGCGCGAATACAGGCGGGACGCGTCGGCCAGGTAGGAGAGAGCGACCCCGCCCAGACCCTCGAGGCGCCCGCGTTCGCGGTAGTGGTAGTAGCCGCGTATGCCCTTCTCGAGCAGGCTGTTGGCCAGCCTCAGGTCGCGGAACAGGTGAGGCGCGTTCCACAGGTAGGGCTGCAGCCCGACGCGGGCGGGATCCGTGGCCTCGAGAAAGACGGCCAAGAAGCGGTCGTAGAAGTCCGTCGGCGCCGCATCGGCCGCGGCGCGGGAGCGGGCCCGTATCGAATCGCGCGCGGCGGCGATGCGGCGGCGCAGCGCCCGGTCGCCCGCGCGGCGCGGACAGTGCCTGATCCACCCGAGGAGCACGGCGCGGCGCACGTCCTCGTCGGCGGCGCCGATCACGGCCCGCACGTCGTCGACGGGCAGATCGACGACGGCTGTTCGCGGGGCGGTTTTCAGTGTATTGTAGGCGGCGATGACGGCCCGCACCATGCGGTTGGCCCACTCGGGCCTGTCGGTATGCCTGTCGGGATGGTAGAGCTTGATCAGCTGGTGGTAGCGGCGCCGCAGAGCGTCGGCCGATCGCGTGTCCTGGGGCGAGAACATCCCGGCAGCCGGATCCGCGGGCGCCATGAGCCGACTGTAGAAGCGCCGCCGGCCCGTGTCAATTCGCTCAAGGTCGCCGTCGCGGAGGTTCGATAATAGATCTATGGCGGTCCGGCTCATCGTCGCCGCAGTCGCCGTTGCCGCGCTGATCGCGATCATCGCCGTCCTGCGGCGCGCGGGCGGCGGCAACTTTCCCTGGGTCCAGTTCTACCTCAAGGGGCGGGAGTCCGGCTTCCGTTTCCGCGAGATCAACCTGCTGCGCCGGATGGCCGTCGAGAACCGCATCAAGAACCCCACGTCGCTGTTCTGGTCCGTGCGCCTCCTCGATCGATCGATCCGCGGCGTCATCACCCGCTACCGGTCGCTGAACCAGGAAGACGACCCCGAGGCGGTGAGCTTCGTCTCCAAGCTCTTCGACTTCCGCAAGCGCGTGGAGTTCAACCGGCCCAAGTACACCCTCGGCCTCAAGACGACGCGCGAGATCACCAACCGCCAGCGGTTGTCGGTGGTCCTGCCGAACCTCGGGCCCTTCTCGGCCATCGTGGTCGACAATCTGCGCCGCTACATGGCCATCTCGTATCCCCAGGGGCCCAAGCTGCCGCCGGGCTTTTCCTGGAAGAACCAGCAGATCAGCGTCAACTTCTGGCGCGACGGCGACGCCGGCTACTACTTCCAGACCAAGGTCCTGGAGGACTACAGCAGCCGCGAGTACCCGATCCTCCACGTGGCCCACACCGATTCAGTGGTGCGCACGCAGAAGCGGCGCAGCGTCCGCGCCGAAGCAGACGTGCCCGCCTACCTGTTTCCGCTGCGCTCGATCGACGAGGCGGGCGAGGACTGGGAGAACACCAACGGCCTGCGCTGCCGCCTCGCCGACGTTTCCGAGGACGGGGCCGCGCTGCTGATCGGCGGCCGCGCCAAGGTCGGGCTGCCGGTCAAGTTCCAGTTCCAGCTCAACGATCGCCGCATCGTCATGAGCGGGGTGGTCCGGGGCACGAACTACGACGAGAAGAAGAACCGGTCGATCCTCCACATCCAGGCCAACGCCCTCGGAGCCAGGGCGAAGAACTCGATCCGGGCCTACGTGTACAACATCTTCGGCGAGCGGCCCGAGCCCGCGGCCGTCAGTGTCGAGGGCTCCAGGGCTGAGGCCCCCGGCGCCGAGGCCGCGAGCCCCGGAGCGTGAGGCGTCGCTGGCGGGAGGGAGCCATGGGTGCCTGGCTGGTGCTGGCGCTCGCATTCCTCGTGCTGTCGCCGCTCGGGGCGCAGGACGCCAGGGCCCTGACCGAGATGTTCGGCCGCTACTTCGAGCAGGCCGGCGACCTGGACGCCAGGGCTGTGGTCGTCCGCGACGCCGTCGCCTCCGGGGTTCCGGGGATGGGGCCTTTCTACGGGCGCGTGCTGGAGTTCGTGGCGGGCCGCGGCGCCGAGGTGCAGGCCGACAGGCGTCTGCAGGAGATGGCGTCGCTGGCTGCGGCGAGGGTGGCCAAGGAAAAGCACCGCGAGGCGCGCGCGGCGGCGTGGCAGGTGTTCGAATCCGCGGGCGATCTGGAAACGCGCCTGCGCATGCTCGAGGCGCTGGCCGCGACGGCTGCCGGCGACGGGCCGCTGGTCGCCGGCATCGCGGCATTCCTGGACGAGCAGAACCGGCTCTTCGCCGCGGGCCGCAAGCCGGACCCGCGTCTGGTGCTGGCCGTCGTCGGCACGCTCGGCTCCCTGGCAGACCCGGCCGCCTTGTCTTCGCTGTTCAACGCCCGCGTCGCCGGCCACTCCCCGCAGATCACCGCGGCCGCCGATGAGGCGCTGCTCGCCAACCACGGCGACCTGCGCGAGTTCCTGGCTGCCGTCGTCCGCTCCGGCTCTCCGGTGGAGCGTCGCGACGCCTTTGCCCTCGCCGTCGCCGCTGCCAGGATCGACGCTCAGGCCAAGGCTGCGCTGGCCGAGGACGCCCTGCGCGCCGCCCTCGCGATGCCGACGGCGGCCGAGGAAACGGTCCGGATCAGCCGCGAGCTGCGCGCTTCGGCGGTGGCGGTGCTGGAGTCGGCCCGCTGGTCGAGGGCGTCGCCGCTGGCAGTCGAGCACTTCTCGGCCGCGGCCCTCGAGTACGATCGCGGCCAGGTCGGCATCGGCTACCTCGTCGCCGCGGTCAACGGGCTCGGCGCGATGGGCACCCACGAGGCTGCCGAGAGGCTCACCGCCTACCTCGAGACGCTGAACTCGCGGCGCGAGCTCGGCAAGCCCTGCGATGAGCAGATCGTCGTCGCGGTGATCGCCGCCCTCGCCCGCCTCGAGGATAAGTCGGCCTTTGCGACCCTGTCCTACGCCCGCTACCTCGATTACAGCGACAAGGTCAAGCAGGCAGCCTCGGACGCCATCACCCGCCTGAAATGGTAGAGCGAGTTCCGCCGGCCGCCGCAGCCTCGATCGCGGCCCTGGCGGGGCTGCTGGCTGCCGGCGGCCGGATCGCGGCGGCGGCGGCGCTGTTCGCCGGCGGGGCGATCGCCTGCGCCGCGGCGCTCGCCGCGGCGCCGCCGCGGCCGCAGCGGATGAGCCCAGCGCAGCGAGCCGCCGCGAGCGTGGGCTTCGGCGCGGCCGCCGGCGGTCTGCTCGCAATGGTGGTGGCGATCGGCGCGGCGAAAGCCTGCACGGGCTTGCCGCCGGCTGCGGTCAGCAGCATCGAGGCGACGGCAGTCGAGGACGCGCGCCCCGCTTCCGGAGGCGGCTCTCTCGTGCAGGTGAGGCTGGACCGCGTCGCCGACCGCGGCGGCGCTGCAGCGGCGGCGTGCGGCGAGTGCCGCCTGCTGCTGCCCGGCGGCGAGCGGGCGAGCGCCGGGGAGCTGCTGGCCGCCCGCGGCAGCCTGGCTCGCGAGACCGACCCGCTGCGTGCCTTGGTCTTCAGGGCCGGGGAGCTGCAGAGGCGAGGGTGGCGTTCGGCCCGGGCGCGGCTGAGGGCGGAGGCTCGCTCCGCGGTCGAGCGAGCGGCCGACGCTATCGGATACCCGGCCTCGGGGCTGCTGCTCGCGCTGTTTCTCGGCGACCGCTACGGGGTTCCGGCCGAAATGGAAGCGGCCTTTGCCGCCACGGGCACGCTGCACCTGCTGGCGCTCTCGGGACTGCACGTGGGGGCGATCTACCTGCTGGCAGGGACGCTGCTGAGGCCCCTGCTGGCCCCTCGGTCGCGGTGGGCGGCGGTGGCGGTCCTCGCCGCCGGCTATCTGTGGCTCGCGGGGCCGGTTCCGTCGCTCGTGCGCGCGACGATCGGCTTCGGCGTCGCCGGCGTCGCTCGGCTCGGCGATCGCGACCATAGGCCGGCCAACCTGCTGGGGCTGGTGCTGCTGCTGCACATGGCGCTGGACCCGCGTGACGCCTTCACCCTGGCCTTCCAGCTCTCCTACCTGGCCGTTGCCGGCCTGGTGGCCGGTCACGGGCTGCTCGCGCGGCCGCTCGAGCGCTGGCTGCCGCCCGTCCTGGCGCTGCCGGTCTCGGCGACGGCAGGGGCGCAGGTCGCCACCCTGCCGCTGACGCTCCTGCGCTTCGGGGCGTGGCATCCCGTGGGCTTCGTCGCGACCCTGGCCGGGGCTCCGCTCGTGATGGTGTTTCTCTGCGCCGGCCTGATCGCGCTGCCCCTGGTCCGGCTGCCGCTGCCCGCGATCAGGGTCGCGGCGCCCTGGCTCCTCGGGCTGCTCTACGACATGCTGCTGGCGGGCGGGCGCCTTCTGGCCCGCGCGCCGGCGCTCACCCTCGCAGCCGCCGCTGCGGCGCTGGAGCGGTCGGTCCGCCGGAGGCCCCTGTGAGTCCGGCGGACCTCAACGACGATTCCCCCGCAGCGATCAGGGCTGCGCTGGCGAGCCTGGGCATGAGCCTGAAGAGACGCTGGGGGCAGAACTTCCTGATCAACCGCGGCGCCCGCGAGAAGCTCGTCTCGCTGCTCGCCCTCGAGCCGGGAATGCGCGCGTGGGAGATCGGCCCGGGGCTGGGGGCCATGACGGCGATGCTGCTGGAGCGCGAAGAGCTGGCTGCGCTCACGGTTTTCGAGATCGACAACAGGGCCGTTGCCTTTCTCGCGTCGCGGCTGGGCAGCCGCCCGGGATTCCGCGTGGTGGCGGGGGACGCGCTGGTCACCTGGAAGGAGGAGGCGCTGCGCTCGGGCCTGCCCGACCGGCTGCTCGGCAATCTGCCGTATTCGAGCGCGTCGGCGATCATCGCTTCGCTCGTGGAGTCCGCCGCCGTGCCGGCTCGAGCGGTGTTCACGGTGCAGAAGGAGCTGGCCGAACGGATGGTCGCGCGGCCGGGCGACAGCGCCTACTCGTCGTTCTCGATCCTGTGCCGCAGCGCCTGCCTTATCGAGCGGCACGGCGAGCTGCGGCCGGGTTCGTTCTACCCGGCGCCGGAGGTGATGTCGACCATCGTCTCGATGAGGCCGCGGCCGCCGGGCGAAGGCCCGGCCGACTGGGGGCTGTTCCGGACGCTGGTGCGCGGTCTCTTTGCCAGCCGCCGCAAGACGCTGCGGGCGAGCATCAGCGCGGGCCGGGTGCCGTCCGGCTTTGCCGCCGGCCGGGTGCTGGCCGCCTGCGCCGAGGCGGGCCTCGACGCGGCCGGCAGGCCCGAGGAGTACGACGTGGCCGACTGGGTACGCTTTGCCGACGCGCTCACCAAGGCGCGCGGCCGGGCGTGAGCGCCGCGGCGCGCGGGAGGGCGCGCCGCCGCTTTCCTACAGGATTCCCTGTTCCTTGAGCACCGCCTCGAGCTCCTGCTGGTGGGCAGCGGTCAGAGGGCAGAGGGGCAGCCGGTAGGTCGCCTTGCACAGGCCCTTGACCGCCATGGCCGCCTTGACCGGCACGGGGTTGGTCTCGATGAACAGCGCTCTGAACAGCGGGTACAGGCGGTTGTGCAGGCGCCGCGCCTTCTCGATGTCGCCGCTGAGGGCGGCGGCGACGAGATCCACGATCGGAGCGGGGACCAGGTTGCTCGCCACCGAGATGATGCCCGCTGCGCCGAGGCAGATCAGGGGGAAGGTCATGTTGTCGTCGCCCGACAGGACGTCGAAGTCGGCGGGCTTGCGCCGCATGAAGTCGAGGACCAGCGGCATGTTCCCCGTGGCCTCCTTGAGGCCGACGATGTTCGGATGGCCGGCGAGGCGCATCATGGTGTCGTTCTCGACGGTGACCCCGGTGCGGCCGGGAATGTTGTACACGATCACCGGCAGCCCGCCTTGGTCGGCCACCTTGGTGAAGTGCCGGTACAGGCCTTCCTGGCTCGGCCGGTTGTAGTAGGGGCTGACCTGCAGGGAGGCCGCAGCACCCGCTTTGGCGGCTCGCCTGGTCAGGTCGATCGCCTCGCTCGTCGAGTTCGACCCGGTGCCGGCGATCACGGGAACGCGGCCGCGGGCCTGCTCGATCACGATGCGGATCACGTCGGTGTGTTCGTCGTGGTCCACGGTGGGGCTTTCGCCCGTCGTGCCCATCGGAACGAGGCCGGCCACGCCGCCCTCGATCTGCGCGTCGACCAGCCGCCGCAGGGCCGGCTCGTCGAGGCTGCCGTCTTCGTTGAACGGCGTCACGAGCGCTGTGTAGACTCCCCTGAACATCATGTGCCTCCACACCTGCCGGCGTCCTCGCCGGCGCCATGCCCGAACGTACTCCTCCGGGCCCCCTGACGTCTTGGGCCGCCCCTGGCCCCGGCGTACCCGCCGGGGCCAGGCCGCCTTTGCCGGGCCGCCCTGCCCGATGCCGCTCAGGTTCCCAGGATCTCCTCGACAAAGGCGTCGACGCTGAAGAAACCCTTGCGTCCCTGCAGCCACTCGGCGGCCATCACGGCCCCGAGAGCGAAACCGCCGCGCGTGCGCGCCGTGTGCGAGATCTCTATGGTGTCCGCCGGCGAGTCGAGCATGACGGTGTGAGTGCCCGGAAGCGACCCGCCGCGCACCGACGCGAAGTGCAGCTCGTCGGCCTCGATCGCCCGGTCGAGGCGGTCCGTGACCAGCCGTTTCTTGCGCGCGCTGTTGGACAGGATCACCTGCGCGATCGAGAGCGCCGTTCCGGACGGGGAGTCCTTTTTGCGCCCGTGATGGGCCTCGATGCCGAGGATGTCGTAGTCCTGCACCGGGTTGGCGAGGCGGGTCGCCGCAGCCACGATGCGGTAGAAGATGTGGACCCCGAGGGAGAAGTTCGGGCCGTACAGGTAGCCGGTGCCCGCTGCGGCGACGATCCTCTCGACCTCGGCGCGCCGTTCGTACCACCCTGTCGTGCCGACGACCGCGCTCAGGCCCAGGCGCGCGTACTGCCGTGCGTTTTCCACGACGGCGCCGGGAAGCGAGAACTCGATCGCCGCGTCGGCGGCGCCGGGCTTCAAGGCTTCCAGCGACGCCACGTCCGCCCCGGCGGGATCCACGCGCGAGGCCACGGAGTGGCCCCGCATCGAGAGGACCCTCTCGACCTCGCGGCCCATGGCGCCGTAGCCTACCAGCAGCACTCTCATGGGGTGAGTCTAATCGCCGGGTCGGCGCACGGCAAGGCCCTATCCCAGCGACTGGACCAGCGTCACGACCGACGTGTTGACGATGTCGTCTACCGAGGCGCCGCGGGAAAGGTCGCTGACCGGCTTGGCGAAGCCCTGAAGGAACGGGCCGTACGCCTCGGCCCCCGCGAGCCGCTGCACGAGCTTGTAGCCGATGTTTCCGGCTCCGAGATCGGGAAACACCAGCACGTTCGCCTTGCCCGCGACCGGCGAGCCGGGCGCCTTCTGGGCGCCGACCGACGGGATCAGGGCCGCGTCGGCCTGCATCTCGCCGTCGATCACGATCTGCGGGGCTCTCTCGCGGACGATGCGCACCGCCTCCTTGACCTTCTCGGCCCTTGGATGTTCGGCGCTTCCCTTGGTCGAGAACGAGAGCATGGCCACCAGGGGCTCGACGCCCAGGAACGAGCGGCAGGAAGCGGCCGATGCCATCGCGATCTCGGCCAGCTGCTCGGCGTCCGGGTCCGGGATGATTGCGCAGTCGGCGAAGATCATGTGTCCGTCGACGCCCCACTTGGTGTCGGGGTGGCACATGACAAAGCACGACGAGGCGACCTTTGTCCCCGGCCGCGTCCTGATGATCGTCAGAGCGGGGCGCAGGAGGTTGGCGGTGGGGTTGACGACGCCGCCGACCATGGCGTCGGCCTGCCCGCGGCGCACCATCATGGCGCCCCAGTGCAGCACGTCCGAGGTCACTGTCTCGGCGGCCTGCTGAGGGGTGACGCCCTTGTGCTTGCGCAGCTCGTAGTACTCGTGGGCAAAGGCTTCGCGGTCCGGGGACACCCTGGGGTCCACGATCTGGATGCCGGAGAGGTTCACGCCCTCGGCCTTGGCGTTGGAGGCGATCTTTTCCGGGCTGCCCAGGAGCACCACCGAAGCGGCCAGCTTCCCATCGAGGAGCTTGCGGGCCGCCTTGAAGATCCTCGGCTCCTCGCCTTCGGGAAGCACGAGCCTGCGGGGGTTCGCCTTGGCTTTTCGCTGCATTTCACCGGCAAAATTCATCTGGCACCGTCCTGCGGGGGCAGTACATCAGAAAAGGCCGCCGATGTCAAAGTCGCACGGCGGCGACCTGTGCGCGCGGCGTCTCCGGGGGCCCGCCGCCCGCCGCAGCCTTCCTTTACACGTGCCTGCGAATCGGTGTATGAGACCGTCAGCATGGACGTCGGCATCTACGGTCTGGGGCGCTTCGGCAGCTTCTGGGCCGGGGCGCTCGCGGAGCACCTGGACGTCGCGGCCTGGTCGCGCAACGCCGACCGTCCTGTTCCCCGGGGCGTTTCGCGGGTGAGCGAGGAGGAGCTGCTGCAGGCTCCCACCCTGTTCCTCTGCGTGGCGATCTCGGCGTTCGAGGAGGTCGTCGCCCGCATAGCGCCGCGGCTGCCCGAGGGCGCCCTGGTCTTCGACACGTGCTCGGTCAAGGTGCATCCCGCTCAGGTCATGGAGAGGCTGCTGCCCGCCGAGGTGCAGATCATCGCCTCGCACCCGATGTTCGGGCCCGATTCGGCGCGGGGCGGGCTGGCCGGGCTGCCGATGATCCTGTGTCCCGTGCGCGCCGGCGAGGAAACGGTCGGGCGGTGGGCCGCCTTTTTCGAGTCGCTGGGCCTGCGCGTGGTGCGCATGGGCGTCGAGGAGCACGATCGCGAGGCGGCCTTTACCCAGGGGATCACCCACTACGTCGGGAGGGTGCTCGGCGACCTGGGCCTGGCGCGCTCGCCGATCGGGACTGTGGGCTACAACAAGCTGCTGGAGATCATCGAGCAGACCTGCAACGATCCCTGGCAGCTGTTCCTGGACCTGCAGCGCTACAATCCGTTCACGGCAACGATGCGGGCGCGGCTGCACGCATCGCTGGACCGCATCCTGGGCACACTGGAGGGTTGCCTTGACACCAGCAAAGAGCGCCGGACACAATAATCCCGGGGCGGCCATGACCGAGGTCCGCATCGACAAGGTCGACGAGAACGAGATCGACACCATCCTGGCCGAGGATATCGACTTCGAGGGCGTGCTCAGCTTTAGCCGGCCCCTCATGATCAAGGGGCGCTTCCGCGGCGAGATCCGGGCGACCGGCGATCTCTACGTGGGTCCCGATGCCGTGGTGGAGGCGCAGATCGAGGCCGACCTGGTTTCGGCGCGGGGCAGGGTGCGGGGAGACATCAAGGCCCGCCGACGCGTCGAGCTGTTCTCGACTGCGCAGGTCGAAGGCGACATCACCGCGGCGAGCCTCGAGATCGAGGGAGGCTGCCGCTTCAACGGGTACTGCCGCATGGAACAGGGGGCTGAGACGTGAACAAGACCGCAGTCGCTTTCCTGCTGGCCCTCGCGGCAGCCGCCGCGGCGCAGGAGCGGCCGGACGCGCTGCGCCTGTACCGCGAAGGCCGCTACGAGGAGGCGGTGCAGATCTGCCTGAGCGAGCTGCAGGAGATGCCCCGCAACATGGACTCGTTCACCGTCATGGGCTGGAGCCTGCTCGCGCTCAATCGCTTCGAGGAGGCGTACAACCAGGCGCGCAAGGCGCTGGAAATCGCCCCCTACGATCAGCGCCTCGTGCAGATCGCCGGTGAGGCGCTGTTCAACCTCGGCAAGAACCGCGAGGCGCTCGGCTACTTCGAGCAGTACGTGACGCTGGCCCCCACCGGCGGGCGGGTCGCCGCGGTCTACTCGCTCATGGGCGAGATCTTCATCCGCCTCGGCCAGTACAACAACGCCGACATCGCCTTCTCGACGGCGCTGCACTTCGAAGGGCAGAACGCCCGCTGGTGGGCACGGCTCGGCTATGCCCGCGAGACCGGCGGGGACCTGTCCAACGCCCAGGCCGCCTACGAGAACGCGCTCAAGCTCAACTCCGGCCTCACGGAAGCGCAGCGGGGCCTGGAGAGCGTCAAGAAGAAGATCACGGGCGGGTGAGCGCACGGCCCCCCGAGGTGAAGGTCGCTTGCCCCTGCTTTTCCCCGTTGCCTTGAGGCGGCGCTGTCGCGTCGCCTCATGTGCCGCCGTCTGTCTGGCGGTGCTCGCCGCGGAGCCCGCGGCTGCCTTTGACGCGCTCGTGCGGCCGGTTCTGCCTTCGCTCGGCGCCCAGGGGCGCTCCGGCGTCGCGGCTGCTCAAGGCTTCGAGACCTTCTTCGTCAATCCCGCAGGGTTCCGTTCGCCGGACGGGGAGGTGACCGTGCTGTCCCTCGCGCCGTGGCTCGAGAGCGGCGTCGCCCTCGGGCGGGGCCTGGAGTCGATGCTGATCGATCAGGCGCAGGACGGCGGTGTGCGTTTCGGCGGCTCGATCGGCATCGGCTACGTGGGCCGCGGACTGGGTCTCGGCGTGCTGTTCACCGCAGGCGCGCAGATCGAGGGAGAGCCGGATCTGGCGGGGGAGGCGGGCTTCCAGCTCGCCCTCGCCGGCGGCTACTCCTACGGTTGGCGCGTGCTCGGCGCCGACGTGGCGTTCGGGGCCTGCGTGCGGCCGCTGCTGCAGGTCGACGTGCCTCTGGACGACGAAGGGGCGCGGGAGGTGATCCACGCGGCCGCCGTGGGCGGCTGGCCTCTGTTCAGCGCCCTGTGGCTGCAGGAGGCCTGCTACGGGGTGGGCGTGGCCCTCGACATGGGAGTGCTCGTCGAGGTCGGGCCGTGGCGGGTGGGCGCCGCCGCGACCGACGTCGGCGACACGATCGTCAGCTGTTCCCGCGCCCGCTTCGGTGAGGTCGTAAAGCGCGTCGCTTCGCTGCAAGGCCTGCCTGAGGGCAGCTCGACGGACGTGACCCTCACGGTTCCCATGCAGCTTTGCGCGGGGGCGGCCTACGCAGCCTCTGAAGCGCTGCTGCTGCACGCGGACATCGCCGACCTGGTCTCGCTCGGGCGGGGCGAAGCGGACCTGGTCGAGAGCCTCCGGGTCGGACTCCGGCTCGCCATCGGCGGCAAGGGCCGGCTCTGGCTCGGGATGGAGGGGACGGCCCTGTCGGCCGGGGCAGGCTGGCGGTCCGGTCCCCTGCATACGAGCGTGGCGGTCTACGGCTTGGACCTGCGCCCCGGCTCCGACACCGTCATGGGCATCGCCGCGGAAACCGCCATCCGCTTCTGAGGCCGGCGCGCCGTTCGTGCTCGAAGCCGTTTCTGCCGACGTGATATAGTGTGGGACGGAGGCACGACATGAAGAGCCTGCGCGCGCTCGCGGCCGCTGCCGCGGCTCTGGCGCTGCTCGCCGGCTGCGACGTGATCTTCACGGCCAGCCCTCTCTCGTTTCTCCAGCGCGATCCCGATGACATGACGCCTGAGCAGCGGACCAGGTTCGCCGAGGACGCTCTCGCCAGCGGCGACCCGGATGCGATCGAGACGGCCTACGACGCGATCAAGGACGATGCGGCGGCGTCGACGGACGGCGACCTTCAACTGCTCGCCGCGCAGCTCGCGCTGGAGCTGGCCGGCATCGGCGACGTCCTGGACGACCTGGTGAACCTCGACTTCGAGGGAGACTGGGCCGCGAACAGGGACTGCATCAACGGCCTGATCGACGGCATGAACGGCGCCTATCTGGGGGCATCGGCCGGTTTCTACCTGCAGGCCGACGGCAACGGCGGGGACCTCGCGGGCGCCGACTACATCCTCGGCGCCCTGGCGATCCTCGCGGACTCGGCGATCGTCGACGGCGCGGGCGACGTCGACAACCTGGACTCGAGCTCGCCCGGGGTCGTGGACGCGATCGCCTTTCTCACAAGCGGCCAGAGCGCCCTGGGGGCCGATGACGCCTCGTACGAGCTGATCACGAGCTTTCTCGGATTCCTGAACGACACGTCCAATTTTCCGTAGAAGAGCGATGATGAGCATGCACGGGACTCGACGTCGGGCCGCAATCCTGCTGCTCGCCCTGACTGGCCTCGTCGGCGGGGCCCTGGACTGGGAGCAGCGCCGGCTGCCCCCCTCGGCGAGAGCCGCGGCGCTGGGGGGCATGCACGCGGCGCTCACCGACGAGCTGTACACCATATTCGCGAACCCCGCAGGGCTGCGAGGGCTGGAGCGCGAGATCCAGGTCTCGGAATTGACCCTGGGTCTCTCCGGCCCGATCTTCGACATGACCGGGGTCGTGGTGCGCGGCGTGGCAGGGGAGGACGTCAACGACATCCTTCTCGACCCGGACGTGCAGGACCTCCTGACGGGTCTGCACGCGGGATTGACCGTGTGCGGCCCCCTCGCCTTCGCGTACGCCGGCGGCGGCCTCGGCTTCGGCTTCTACAACTGGTTCGACCTCAGCTTCGATTCGGCCACCTCCGCGGCCATCGACAACCTCATCTCCGAGAACTTTCTCGTCACGGGCGGCTACTCGCTGCGGGTGCCGCTGCCGCAGTCGCTCGGCGGGACGCTCGACGTCGGAGGCATGATCAAGACCTCGATCCGCGGCGAAGCGAGGACCACCAAGAACCTCCTCGAGATCGTTGACCTCTACTCCGATCCGAGCTCGCTGCTCTCGAGCGAGCCCTACGTCCTCAGCCTCTCCGTCGGCATCGATCTCGGCATCCTCTACAGGCACGGCAGCGCGTGGGCGGTGGGGCTGGTGGCGCGAGACGCCTTTTCGCCGACCCGCCGCAGCACCTACGCATCCTTCGAGGACTTCCTGGATTCCGTCGATCCGACTTCCGTGGACAACGCCCGCGTGCGGCCCGACGTCTCCATTGGAGCGCGCTGGAGCCCGAGGATCGTGGCGATCGAGCGGATCGTCAACCGTTTCCAGGTCGTCGTCGACTACAGGGACATCTTCGACTTCGCGATCGATCCGGCCGAAGCCCGCAACCCGGTCCTGCACGTGTCGCTCGGCGCGGAGGCCGTGATGCTGCAGATCCTCTCGCTGCGCGTCGGTTTCGGAGAGGGTCTGTTCTCGGCGGGGCTGGAGCTGGACCTCGCGTTCATGGATGTGAGCCTGTCAATGTTCGGCACCGAGCTCTCGTCGCAGCCTGGTGTGCGGCCCACGTACAACCTGATTCTGGGCGTGCGCTTCACGATCTAGCGCGCAGGGGCCTGCGCTCGGGGCCGCGGTCCCCGGCCTGCGAGCCGCTCGTGTTGACACCTGCGCGGGGCCGTGGCTATATAGCCGTTGTCCCTTCGGGCCGCTAGCTCAGGTGGTAGAGCAACGCCCTTTTAAGGCGTGGGTCGCTGGTTCGAGTCCAGCGCGGCTCATCAGTAAGGCCAGTTGGGGCAGCAATTTGCCTTGACCGGCTTGCGTGTCGCCTCCGCCGCCGTTGTCCAGCGCGGCGCGGCCGGCCGTGCCGTCCTCCATCGGGGCGCGGCGCTCAGCGATCCTCCGCCGCGTCTGCCCCCGAGCGCAGTCGCCACTGCTCGACAAAGCCGGGCCGGGCGGGTTCCAGCCGTGGATCGGGTCCGCGAAGCCGAAGGTTTTCGAGGTGGAACCGCGCGGCCCGCCCGGCTGCGCTGACGCTCAAACGGTAGCAGCGGTATTCAGGTTCGTCCACCTGGTGTCCATGCTCGACCAGGCCCGTGAGGCAGTCGTTCGGCCCGATCGTGGCGTCGCGCAGGAACGCCGGCAGCTGTCTGTCCGCGGGGCCCTGGCCGGCCGCCCTTTGGCTGTACTGAGTCGACTCTTTGGCCGACACCAGCGGGACAGGGATCCAGCGGCGGGAGTCGTTCGATCCGTGGAAGTCTACCATGCCCTCCTGGAACATGAGCGGGGCGCTGGACCTGTTCGCGATCCTGATCGAGAAGGCTGTCGCGGCATCGGAGTACATGAGTCTGTCCAGCCTCCCGACCGGCGGATTACACTTTTCTCACTTATTGGTCTTTATGGAGCCATCATGACAGCAGTCGCTGCAGATTGCCAGGTTCGGACGCGACTCACCCAAAGGAGGGCTCGGTCGAGGCGAGCGTCTCAACGCTGGTGGAACTCACCGCCGGCATGACCGGCACTCGCGCAACGGCGCGCCTTGCTGTATTGTCGGCCCGAAGCGTGGGTCGCCTGTCCGGCTCCGCCGCGGTTCGCTGCTGTGCCCTGCAACCGGACCGGGGCTCCCATGGTCCTGATGCCGGAGGGGGAACGGGGTGCCCGCAGGCTCACTGGCGAGGATCACTGACCTGAGTCCCGTGGCCCAGATCCTCCTGGCCGTGTCGCTGTTCGTCGGCGGGGCGCTGGCGCTGTTCTTCCTCTTTGCCAAGGGGATGGGCGAAGCCGTGTTGATCGGCATCGTGCCGGCCGCCGCCGGGGCCGGGATCGTGGTCTACCAGCGGCTCGCCGGAGGCACGCGCGATCGTGGCGGATCCTGACGACAACGCGCTGGTCCTGCGGGTCACGGCGGGGGGATCAAGCGGCGTTCAGGATCATCGTCGAGCGGCACCAGGCGCGGATCTTCTCCCTCGGGCTGCAGTTCCTGCGCAGCATGGAGGACGCCGAGGACTGCGCGCAGGAGGTGTTCCTGCGCGCCTGTCGCAGGATCGAGTCGCTCCGCGGCCAGGTTCCGTCCGCGGCCTGGTTGTAGCGGCAAGCCTTCAGCTTGGCGGTCAACCGCTACCACGTGAACCGCCGGCTGCTGAGAGAGGCGAGTTGGGACGGCGCGGCCCTGCCCACACGCGAGCCCACCCCCGAAGCGCAGCTGCTCGAGGCCGAGGCCGCGGCAGAGGTCCGGCGGGTGCTGGGCCGGCTGCCCGCGGCCTACAACATCGTCACCCGCATGCACTTTTTCGACGGAATGAGCTACCCCGAGACATCGCGTGCCACGGGCTTACCCGTGAACACGATCAAGTCCCACGTGCTCCGCGCCAAGCGGATGCTGCGCAAGCGCCCGGCGGCAGCCCGCCGCGCCGGCGGGGCCGGACCTCAGGAGGTGTCGGCGTGAACCCGAAAGAGCAGATCGATCCCGTGCTCAGCGCCACCCAGTTCCCGGGCGAGGAGGAAGGCCTGATCCGGGCCTGGCTCGAGAGCCGGGACTTTGCCGGCTCCGTGGTGCGCGAGAGCGGCCGCCTGCGGGCGATCTCTCACCGGAGCGTCCTCTGGGCCTTGGCGGCGGCGGCGGTCGTCGCCGCCGGCATCCTCGCCGGCAGCTCGCCGCTGTTCGAGGCGGTCGGCGCACCGCTGTCGACCTTCGCTTTTCTGCTGTTCGGCGTCGTGGCCACGGTTAGCCTGGCAGGCCTGTTGTCGACCTTGCACCCCCCGTGGCGGTGGGACCCACAGGCGCGGCCGCCGCAGCATCGACCCGGCGCCCCGGCTCAGAGGCGGCCATAGTAGGAGATGCGGTAATCCCCGCGGATGACGAAGCCGAGCCCGAGGTAGAGCCGGATCGCCGGCGCGTTGTCCTTTTTCACGAACAGGCAGGCGTGGGCCTTGTCGTGTCGGATCTCCTCGATCAGCGCCGTCATCACGACCCGCGAGACGCCGCGGTGCCGCAGATCGGGACGGGTGAACACCCCGCCGATCTGGTCGGTAGTGAACCCCCGGGCGTTGGTGCCGGCCTTGGCCACCGGGGTGCCTCCGAGCTCGGCCACGTACGTCAGCTCCGCTCTCAGGTTCCTGCGCAGCAGGCTGCGGCACCTGCGGTCGTCGAACTGCCGTGGGTCGAGATAGACCTCTTCGATCTCGTAGGCTCGCTGCAGGGGAAAGATGCTGTCGGTGTCCTCGGGAAAGGCCTTGCGCACGGAAAGGCCGCGCGGCGGCTCCACGTGCGCGGGCCGCCAGGAGCCGAGATCGAGGTGCATCATGTGGTAGTCGATCGAGGCGAACGGCCGCCTGCGCAGCGCCTGTTCGGTGGCGAGCACGCAGGGCCGCATCCCCATCACCGAGTGGACGCGGGGGCGGAACCGATCGAACAGGACCGCGGGCCTGCCGCCCGCAGGCAGCACCAGATCTCTGTCGCCGTCGAGAACCGGAAGGGCGACGCCCGAACGGCTGAGCATGAGCGCGGAGCTCACCAGCGGGTGCTGCGATCCTCGTTCGAGCCGCACGAGCGTGACGCCCGAGTCGGCGCTGCGCGGCGATTCCTGCTCGGCGCGCAGGCGGGCCGAGAACGAGACGCACCGCCACTCATCGCGGCTCGCAAAGGCGACAAGGGGTGCCTGCTCGTTCCTGCCCGCCACCTGCCACACCGGTCGACGCTCCTCAGTACATCAGGGTCCAGCCGTCGCTCGCGTACTTGTCCGCGGCCAGGCTCCGGGCGAGGGCTTCCTCCTCCGGGCTCAGGGCCGAGGTCTCAGTGCCGACCCTCCGCGCAAAGACCTCGGCAAAGACCGCGGCCGCTTCCTCGAGCGACACCGGGCGGCCGATCTCCTCGCCGATCGAAGCGGGAGTCCGCCCGCTGCCGCCTGGATTCGAGCGCAGGTAGGCGGATATGCGCCGGAACGACCCGTCGAGGGGGATCGAGCCGTGCTGGAGACAGGCGCGGCGCGTCGTCGCCTGGGCGCTGCCGATGAGCTTGCGCCCGTCGGCGGTGGCCAGCTCGTACTCGCCGGTCGTGGCGAAGCAGTCGGGGTTGCGCGGGCTGCCGCTGCGCTGCAGGGTGAACGCCGCGCGGATGCCGAAGCGAGCCAGGCCCTCGGCCAGAACCTCCGAGACGAAGCGGTAGACTTCGCGCTTGCGCAAGTCGCGCACGCGGCCGCGGGGAAGAACCACGGAGTAGGTGAGCTCGTTGTCGTGAAGGACCGCCTGGCCGCCGGTGGGACGGCGCACGACCGCGAGCCCATCGCGGCGGGCGGCTTCGATGTCCACGCTCGCGGCGGGCTGGAAGCGGCCCAGCGACAGCGTCGCCGGCCGGAACGCGTAGAACCGCACGACCGGCCGCGCGCTGCGCTCGCTCAGCGCCTCGTCGCGGGCCATGTTCAGCGGCCCGTCGGTCCCGCCGTCGATGATGAGCCGAAACGGCCCGTCGTGGACCAGATCCAACAGCCCCCAACTCCCCTGCGCCGAGCGACGCGCGCTTGATTCGTCGCCACAATACATCTAAATTCCCGGCGATGGAAGATGCCGCCGGAGGCCGCGCGCCCACACGCCGGGGCGGGCGGCGCTCGATGCGCGCCGTCGCGTGCCTGCTGGCGGGGCTCTCACTGGCCCGGGGCTCCGCCCAATCGCTGGAGCCTTCGGCCTGCGCCGCCCGCCTTGTCCGGCAGGCTGAGCCGCTTCCCGTCGACGCCCTGATCGAGGCCTCGCTCGTGCTGTCCGGCGCCTCAGGCGAGGGCCTGGCAGCCTCACGCGCGCGGCTGGACGAGCTGGCGGCAGCTGCACGGGCGCTGGCGGCGACCGAGCGAGACCCGCGGCCCCTCGGCAACGCGGTGCTCGCCCTGCTGCACGAGCGGGCCCTCAGGACCTACGACGAGGAACAGACGCGAGTAGACGTGCTGCTGGCCGGCGGCCGCTACAACTGCGTCTCTTCGGCGGTCCTCTACATGATCCTGGCCCGGGCCGCGGGCCTGTCGGTGGCGGGCGTGAGGACTCACGATCACGCGTTCTGCGCCGTGCGGGCCGAGGACGGGCTGATCGACGTGGAGACGACCAGCGTCCACGGGTTCGATCCCGGCCGCAAGCGCCAGTTCCAGGATCAGTTCGGGCGCGTCACCGGCTTCACGTACGTTCCCGCCAATCGCGACCCGTCCCGCGTCGAGATCGACGAGCGCGGCCTGCTGTCGCTGATCCCGCAGAACCTGGCGTCGGTGGCGACGCGCCGGCGGCAGTTCGCCGCGGCTGTGGCGCCGGCCGTCGACGGCCACGTGCTCGGCCGGGACGGGGAGTCGAGGCGCAAGCTCCTGATCACGGTGGCGAACGCCGCGACGTCGCTGGCGGTCGGCGGAAGCGTCGAGGAGGCGCTCGCGCTGCTGAAGCAGGGCTCGGCGCTCTACGGCCCCGACGAAAGGCTCGTACGGTTGCGCCGCGACCTTGTGCACAACGAGGTCGCTGAGCTGATGCGGGGCGGGCAGATCGAACAAGCGATGCAGACCGCCGACCGGAGGCGCTCCAGCGGTGAGATCGACGAGGCGGGGTGGCGCGACCTGGCTGTCAGCGCGGAACAGCTGCGGGCCCAGGCGGCGGCCCGCGAGCAGGGCCCGCTGGCGGGGCTGCGCCTGGTCGAGGAGGCGATCGGCAGGCTGGGCCGCGATCCGCGCCTGCTCGACGCCGAGCGGGTGTACCGCAACAACTTTGAGGTCGAGGCGCACAACGCCATGGCCGCGGCGTTCAACGCCGGCCGCTACGCCGAGGCTCGTGCGATCATCGAGCGGGCGCTGGAGCAGCTTCCAGCCAGCGCGCGGTTGCGCGGCGATCTGGCGAGGGTGGCGCGCGAGATGGAAAGACGTTGAGGAGGGGCCATGGATAGGACCGAGCTGGTGAGCAAGGCGCAGGCCTACGTTGCTGCGGAAACGCATCCGGTGTTCCGGGCGGAGGTCCAGGATCTGCTCGCCAGGCAGGACTGGCAAGCCCTCTCGGAGCGCTTCTACTCAAACCTGGCGTTCGGCACCGGCGGGATGCGCGGCGTCATCGGCGGCGGCGCCAACCGGATGAACCCGCTGAACGTGCGGCGCATCACGCAGGGACTGGCCAGCTACGTGGTCAAGGCGAAGAACGGCGCGCCTGCCTCGGCGGTGATCGCCCACGACTGCCGGCGCTACTCCGACCTGTTCGCGCGCGAAGCCGCCCTGGTGTTCGCGGGCAACGGCATACGGGCGTACGTCTTTTCGGGACTGAGGCCGACTCCCGAGCTCTCGTTCGCCGTCAGAAAGCTGGGCGCCACGGCCGGGGTCGTCGTGACGGCGAGCCACAACCCGCCGCAGTACAACGGCTACAAGGTCTACTGGGAAGACGGTGCGCAGGTCGTGGCGCCGCATGACGCGGCCATCGTGGCCGAGGTCGAGGCTGTCAAGGACGTGCATGTCATCGACGAGGCCGAGGCGAGGAAACGGGGCCTGTTGGCGGTGGCCGACGCCCAGGTCGACGAGGCGTTCCTGGACGCCGTCAAGGCGCAGGTGCTGCGCCCGCAGCTTGTGCGCAGGCTCGGCCGCGATCTGCGCGTGGTCTACACCCCGCTGCACGGCGCCGGGGCGGTGCCCGTCACGCGCGCGCTGCACGACCTCGGCGTCGAGGTCACGGTCGTGCCCGAGCAGCGCGAGCCGGACGGCAACTTCCCGACGGTCGAATCCCCGAATCCCGAGGAGGCTTCGGCGCTGGCGCTGGCCCTGGCCCTGGGCAGGCAGACGGGGGCCGACCTGGTGATGGGAACCGATCCCGACTCCGACCGGCTCGGAATCGCGGCCCGCAGGGGCGAGGATTTCGTTCTGGTCACAGGGAACCAGCTGGGGGCTCTTCTCCTGGACTACATCCTCGCCACCCGCGCCGAGCTCGGGACCATGCCGCCGCGGCCTGTGGTCATCAAGACGATCGTGACCACGGAGCTGCACCGCCGCATCGCCGAGGCGCACGGCGCCCGCTGCATCGACACGCTGACCGGCTTCAAGTACATGGGGGAGAAGATCCGCCAGTTCGAGTCGCAGCCCGACGGGCCGAGCTACGTGTTCGGGTCCGAGGAGAGTTACGGCTACCTCATCGGCACCCACTCGCGGGACAAGGACGCGGTGACGGCGGCCGTCGTGACCGTCGAGATGGCGCTGTATCACAAGAGCCGGGGCCTGAGCGTGGTCGACGCCCTCGACGCGATCTACCTCAAGTACGGCTACTTCGAGGAGATCGGCATTTCGCAGGGCTTTCCCGGGCAGGAGGGCATGCGCACCATGGCCCGGCTGATGGATCGGATGCGGCGCGAGCCTCCGCTGGAGTGGGCGGGCGAACCGGTCGTCGAGTGGCGCGACTACGCGGACGGCACCACCGTGCGGGGGGCAGTCGGCGAGCCGGGACGAAAGGACATCGAGCTGCCGCCGTCGAACGTCCTGCAGTGGGTGACGGATCGAGGATCCTTCGTCACGGCGCGCCCGTCCGGAACCGAGCCGAAGATCAAGTTCTACGCCTCGTTCTGCACCGAGGCGGGCGTGAGCCTGGCCGTGGCCCGGGCCGAGGTGAGCGCCAGGCTGGCCCGGGTGCGGCAGCAGATCGAGCGGCTTCTTGACACCGCAAAACGCGCCTGATTATCCTAGAACGAGGATGGGCGCGGGCGAGCGAGCCTACATCTTTCACCTCTACCGCAAGGAGGGGGAGTCAATCGTCCTGCATCCGTTCGACACGGGCGAGCGGCTCCTGAGCCAGATCGAGACCGGCGCCGTTGCGGGTCGCTACGGGGAGGAGCCGAGAGTCGAGGCTCTCACGGCCCTGAGGGCCGAGCTCTATCGCCTCGCCGACCAGGGCGTGCAGCAGTGGATCTCGAACCTGCGGTTCGTCCCCAGATTCCTGGCTGCAGCCGGCGTCTTTCTGCTCGCCTACTTCTTTTTCTCGTTCGTCGTTCGCGACCCTCTGCCCGTGCTCGACGAGGTGGCCCTAGGCGTGGGGGCCGCCGTGATCGTCTACAGCCTGATCAGGCGCGCCGACGCCGGCTCGGAGCGGGCGCGCGCCAAGCGGGCCGAGGTGCGGGCCGCCGTGGACCGGATCACGTTCGTCGAGAGCGCGTTCGTCCGCTCCGTCGAGCAGGCGCTCGTCGAGAGCGAGGCGGGATCGCTCGTGGGGTGGGTCGAGCGGATGGCCGGCTCGGCCGGCTGGGCGGCGATCGGCGCCGAGAACGCCGAAGAGGCGCGCAGTTTCGTGGCCACTGTGGAGTCCCGCTACCGGCTTCGGGGAGGCCGGCGAGAAGAGCGCTCGCTGCGCCGGCTGCTGAGCCGGCGGGATGCATCGAGGGAGCGGCTCGACCGGTGGGCCCGGGCGCGCAAGATCGACGTTCCGCTGTACGCGGTCTACCACAGGATCAAGCGCAGCGTCGTGGCGGGAAGCGCGGTTTAGAGGCGCCGGCCGGCTCAGTCGGACCGCTGGCGCTCGGTCATCTGTCTCTGCAGCTCCAGGCGCTTGCGGGCCGTGTCGATCGAGTCGAGGGCCGGCCGGAATTGAGGGTCGATGTCGAGCGCGGCCTGCCAGTCGGAGATCGCGCGCTCGAAATCTCCCCTCGCGAACGCCTCCAGGCCGTTGGCGTACAGCTCGTCGACCTGTCTGCGCAGTGCCGCCCGGCCACTGTCGCCCAGGTTGAGCTTGGCCTCGAGGCTGAACTTGTCGACCGGGTTCACGCTGCCGCTGAGGTCGAGATTGTAGTTGGCGGTGAACGTCACCTTTTCCAGGTCGAGGGTGGTTCCCATGGTGATCTGGGGGTTTTCCTTTACGCGGAAGCCGCCCTGCAGAGAGAGGAACGGCGTGACGTTCAGGTCGAAGCCGCTGGCCACGTACCATCGCTGGGCGGGCGTGCCGGAGTCGAGCGTGAAGGGGAGGTTGAAATCAGCCGTCACGGTGATGGGCCGCAGCGGAGAGTAGCCGATGCCGGCGGTGAGGAGGCTCGGCAGAGGCTCGCCGAGGGCGGGAAATCCGATGTTCTTGACGACCGCGCCTACGGAAAAGTTCTTGCTGCGGGAGTAGTGGAACTTCAGCAGGTTGAACCGCGACAGGGCTCCCACGTCGATCATGGCGGTGAACGCGGACTGCCCGGGTTGGATCACTGCGGGGATGTGCCTGTAGGCTGCCTTGAGGTTGCCCCCGACGGCAAGCCCGTAGAAGTCGTAGCTCGAGAACAGGTTGTAGGAAACATTGGCGGTCGCCACGGTCTCGGACACGATCCCGGCGGCTTCGCGCTGGGCCCAGTCGCCGTACTCGGTAAAGGGCAGGTAGAGGAACTTGCCTCCGAACCCGATTCCGAGGTCGTTCAGACGGAAGGTGTAGATCACCCCCTCGATGCGCGAATCGGCGATCCAGTTGTGGTGGAGAAAGGACAGTTCGCTGTGCGCGAGAACCGCGCTGCCCGCCGGGTTGGCCTCGAGGAATCCCGAGTCCCAGGCGAGCGCCGTGTAGGCGGTGCCCATGCCCTCGTAGCGGCCCCCGGCCGGGACCAGGAGCGTCGGAAAGACGGTGAGGCCGGTGTTGGGGTCCTCCAGCCCGCCGAACAGCTTGCCGACGGCGGAGTAGAAGTCCGCGAAGTCCGCCCGAGCCCTCGGAATGGGGCAGGACAGCAACAGTGCCAGGAGTACCGCCGTCAGTGCGGCCGTCGACCGCGCACGGGCCCTTCCCATAATCATCCTCAGTATACCGCTTCGGGACAAGGACTTCAAAAACAGTGTCGGCTGCCTCTGCGGCCGCGATGAGCGGCCGTCGCAGTCCAATCGCGCGTGGTTTTACCGATAATAATGATAGACTCGTCTGTTGGAGTCGCACACTGGAACGTCGACGCCTCCTCGCATATCTCGTCATCGCGTTCCTCGCGGCGTCGACGTGCCTCTATGCGCGCGGGCGGCCGGAAGACGCCCTGGCGCGCGCAGAACAGCTGATCAGTCTCAAGGAGTACGAGCAGGCGATCGGCGTTCTCGCCGAGATCATCCGTAAGGACTCGGAGCTCTTCGACGCCGCACAGCTGCTGTTCGAGCGCATCCGCGCGGTCCAGGACAACTTCAACACGCTCTTCGAGCAGCTGGTCAAGGTCCTCTACGACGAGCGGGACTTCGAGAAGGCCCTGTCGATCATCGCCGAGCTCGAGGCGCTCGATCCCCATCCCAACCAGGCCATGCGCGACGCCATCGAGAAGGCCAGGCTCATCGCGCTGGGCAAGGACGACCGCGGCCGCTGCGACGCGCTGATGGAGCAGGCTCTCACGCGCATGAGGGTGGAGGACTTCGCCGGCGCGCTCGAGATCTACGTGAGCTCGTTCGCGGCCAACCGGGACCAGTTCGACGCGGCGCCGCTGGGCAGCGTGAACAAGGACGCGGTCAAGGCGGCGCTGGCTTCGGTGAGCAGCTCGGCCCCGGCCGCCCTCGAGGACGCTGCAGCGGTGGCGGGGGACAGAGAGGCGCTGGCCGCAGCAGCCGGCCGGGGCGGGCAGGAGCTGCAGCGCCTGCTGGACGTGCAGCGAGACCGGCTCGCGCGCCTGGCCGGCGCCATCGCCGCAGCAGACGCGGCGGCGCGCACCCTCTCGCTCTCGCGGCAGGGTTTCCCCTCGGGATTCGACACGGCCGAGTCGTTCCTGATCTGCGCCGGCAGGGCGATCGCGGGGCGCCCCGGACGCCAGGAGGAGGAAGGCATCCTTCGCATCGAGACGCTGGCCCTCGAGCGCAGCGGCTCCTCGGTTCTGGCGGCGCTCCGGCAGGCCGTGGACAGCGCCTGGCCGCCGGCCATGGCCAGCTTCCAGGCCGGCGACTGGGCGGCGGCGCGCGAGGCCCTGGTGCGGCTGGAGCCGCTCTCGCGCACCCTCGTCGAGATCTCGTACCTGGCCGAGGCCAGGAGGAGCCTCGATGCGGGATACGACCCCGGAAAGGCCGAGGGTCTGCTCCTGACGCCGCAGCTGCCGGGATTCCTCGAGGCCCAGCACCTGTACCGCGAGCGGGGCGCCTACGCAGCGCTCGCCGCCGCCCGGCTGAACGCCGCGACGGCCCGCACGGCTGCGGGGTGGGAGCCCGCGCGGCTGGTGGCGCCGATCTCGGCGGTCGAATCCCTGGCCTCCGATTGGAGCCGCTACGCCGCGGATCTGCGCGCCGCCTCGACGACGCTCGCCGGCCGCAGCGCCGGGGTCCTGGAGGCGGCAGCCGGCGCTCTGCGGGAGTGGCGCGAGGGCGCCTATGCGGCCCTGGACGCGCCGATCGCGGAGGTGGAGCGCGAGCTCGGCATCGAGGAGCAGCTGCTGCGCGACGGAGAGCGGATCGTGCTCGCCGACGGCAGCAGCCGCACCGTCCACTACCCGGCCCGCAGGCTCGCGCAGCTGACGGCGCTGAGCACCCGCACGACGGAGATCGCCGCGGGGCTCGCGGCCGTGACGCGCAGCGGCGCCGACCCGTCGGTGTTCGGGAATGCGGCCGCGGTCGTGCAGCCCTCGCTGGAGGCCCTGCAGTCGCTGCGCGGCCGCACCGACGAGCTGCTTGCGCGGGAGCAGCGGGCCGTTGCGCTGGCCAACGAGAGGACGATCGCGGCCGACAGCTTCAAGCGCCAGGGCGACAACGAGTACCGGGCCGCCCAGGCCGCCCTTGAGCGGGCGGAGTACGCCCGGGCGCGTGAGGCTCTCGCGCAGGCGGCCGAGGCCTACGGCCGCTCGCTGGAGATGCAGGAAGACCCGGCCGTGCGCGACCTGCGCGACCGCGTCCTGCCCCTGCTGCTGGCCGAGGTGAACAGGGGCGAGAACAGCCGCGTGGTCGCCGAGGTGCGCCGCCTCATCGACAACGCCATCGCCTCCTACCGCCGGACCGAGTTCAAGCGGGCCGAAGACCTGCTCGTCAACGCCCAGGCCCGCTGGAAGGACGCCAACGCCGAGGCCAACGCCGAGGTCGAGAACTGGCTCGCCCTGGTGCGGCGGGCGCTGTCGACTCAGGAAGGCTGGGAGCTCACCGAGACCCAGCCGCTGTACCGCGAGATCGCGCAGCTGCTCAAGTTCGCCAGCGACGATTTCTCCCGCGGCGAGACGCTGGAGGCCCAGAGGCAGCCCGACCAGGCGCGCATCGCCTTTACGGCCGCCCAGGACAAGCTCGACACGATCAACCTGGCCGTGCCTCGGCTGAAAGCCGCCAACTTTCTCCGCCTCAAGATCACGCAGAAGCTCGAGCCGGCGCTCTTCAACCGGAAACTGGCTGAGATCAAGGCCCGGGCCAGGACCGCGATCGCGAGCCAGGCGGCCATCGCCCTCGCCGACAGCTACAGCGAGGTGATGGACTACGCGCAGATCGCAGCGAACGACCGCGAGCTCGCCGGCATCATCGAGCGGCTCGAGATCCTCCTTGGCCGCAGGCCGGCGCCGCCCGACCCCGCGAGGATCGCGGAGTCGCGGGCCAAGTACGTCGAAGCCCAGCGCATCTACGACGCGCGCCAGCGCGATCTCTACGGCCAGGCGGTCCGGCTCCTCGACGAGGCCATCGCGATGTACCCGGAGAACCGGGACGCGGTCCTGCTCAAGGACCGCATCCTGATTGACACGGGCGGCGCGCGTCAGGACATCATTTCGAGCGACGATCTCAAGGAGTTCCGCCTGGCCGAGAAGCTGTACAGCGAGAGCAACTACCCCGCGGCCAACGACGCCGTCAAGCGCCTCCTGCTGAAACCGGCCAACCGCAACTATCCGCCGCTCCTCGACCTGAGGGACAAGCTGGCGCGAAGAGGTTTCCAGTGAGACGCTTCGCAGCGGCTATCCTGATCGTTCTGCACGCGACCCTGCTGTCGGCCCAGATCATGCACTGGGAGGATCCACAGGTGCTGGTGGCCGACGGAGCCCGCTTTCCCCAGGCCGTTTCGGGTGGCGGTCTCGTGGCTGTGGTCTGGCAGGAGTTCGAGGCCAGCCGCGTCTGGCTTTCGCTGCGCACCAGCCGCGACCTGGTCACGTGGACCGAGCGCCGGCGCTTCGCCGGGCCCTACCCGTACGAGGGGGAGCAGGCCCCGCTGTTCTCGGCCGAGGCCGACGATCGCGGAAGGCTCTACGTGGCGGTCGCCTCCTCTGACCGCCAGACGACCATCCTCACCTCGGCCGACGGCGGCTCTCGCTTCGTGACGACGACCATCACTGCGCCGGTGACCACGGTCGCCCCGCGGTTGTCGGCGCGCGCCGACGGGACCGTCTACCTGTTCCTGATCTACGACGTCCGCGGCTCGAGCTCGCTCGGCATCTACTACACGATCCTGGAGCCGCAAACCCTCGAGGGCGGCGGGGCGCTGCGCCGCCAGCTGCTTCCGCTGGCGGGCGAGGAGCCGCTGCGGTTCAGCTTCCTGCCCAGCCACGCGTCGCTGGGCGGCCGCGACTACGTGGTCTACCAGTCGCAGGACAACTCCCAGGGCCAGTCCACCTTCCAGTTGTGGCTGCGGGTGAGCGACGGCTCGGGCCGCTTCGCCGCGCCCGCGATCCCGCTGACCAGCTTCGAGGAGAGGGCCGGCGGATCGGTCCAGGCCGCGGAGCTGTTCGACAACCAGAGGCCGCACCTGGCCGCGCTGCCCGATCGCCTCGCCCTGGTGTGGGAGCGCCGCCTGGTGACTGGACCGAGGCAGGTGTACTACATGGAGCTGTCGCCCGACGGCGCGCCGCTGCGCCCCGCCGAGGCAGGAGCGTCGGCGCCGCCGTACGTGCGAGTCGTCGAGAACTCCTACGACTGCTTCTTTCCCCAGACGTTCGTGTTCCGAGACCGCATGTACGTCATGTGGTTCGACAACCGCCGCGGCGACAACCACGTTTTCGTCGCCCAGCGCGACGGGGGCCTGTGGCGCGACCGCGACCTGTCGATGCGGCTGGCCGGGACCTCGATCTACCCCTGGTTCGTGGAGACGGAAAGTACGCTGGCGATCCTCTGGGAGAACCGCCAGGGGAACCGCTCGCGGCTGGTGATGGGCGGTCCCGACCAGACCGCCAGTCCGCCGCGGATCTTCGCCCAGGGGTTCACGCCCGGGCTGCCGGCGAGGGCGAGCCGCGTTTCGGTGACCTGGAACGTGCCCAACGACGCGGCCGGCATCCAGGGGTTTGCCTGGTCGTGGTCGCAGGACGCGGCGGCGGTTCCCGAGCAGCGCCTGATGGGGTCTGTGGAGAACACGCGCCTCGATCTCGAGGCGTCGGCAGACGGACGGTGGCATTTCAGTGTCGCGGCCGTGGATTTCGCCGGCAACTGGTCGCGCCCGAGCAGGATCAGCTACGTGCGCGACACGCAGCCGCCCCCGCCGGTGGTCTTCGAGCCGCTCGCGATCGACGAGCGAGGCTTCGTCGCGTCCAACAGCTTCGCCATCCAGTGGAAGGCCGGCGACGGCGAGGCGGCGTCGGGCTATGCCTACGACCTGATGCGGGTCGCTGCCGATCCGCGGGCGCCGCTACCCGCCGACCCGCCTCGGGCCGCCCTTGCTCCCCAGGTGCGCACCCAGGTGCGGGTGCGCCCCTACGACAACCTCGAGAACGGGCTGTGGGCCTTTTCCGTCGCGGCGGTGGATCTGGCCGGCAATGTCGGGCCGCCCGCAGTCGCCTACCTCAGGCTGAACAAGTACGTGCCGGTGACGCTGATCACATCCGTTGACTGGGTCAAGGACGACCTCGGCCGCGTGTCGCTGTCGATCCGCGGGCGCGGTTTCACCGAGGACGGCCGCATCAGGCAGGTCTTTGTCGACCGCGACGGCCAGGAGCCGTTCGACTACGGCTTCGGGCCGGCGGATTTCACGCTGTCGGGCGACCGGCTCATCGAGGGCGTGACCCTGTCGCGCTACGACGAAGGCACCTACCGCATCGGCGTCGTGCACTCCAAGCGCGGCGTGACGGTGACCGCTGCGCTGCTGACGCTCGACGCCTTTGGCACCGTCAAGCTCGGCGACTTTGCCGCAGCGTCGTACACGACTCCGTGGGAGATCGGCGCCCGGCCGCGGTACGTGCTGTCGGCCGACCGCCTGATCACGGGCCTGCTGATGGCGTTCATGGCATTCGCGCTGGTGGCTTCGGCGGGCCGCGTGCTGGCGGTCGCACGCGAGGCCCGGGTGCTGAGGCAGCAGGTGTTCGCGGCAGTCTCGGGCGCAGCTGCCGGAAAGGAAGTGCTCATGCGGGAGCTCAAGAGCAGAGGAATGAGCCTGAGGGTCAAGTTCACGCTCCTCATCGTGGCACTCGTGATCCTGATCGTCCTGATGATCTCCGTGCCGCTTTCGATCAACATGGTGGAAACCCAGCAGAGGAACCTGGCCCTCGGCCTCGAGCAGCGGGTGCGAGTTCTGCTGGGCAGCATCTCGGCGGCGGCCGGGCCCTTTCTCATCGACCAGAAGCCCACGGACCTCGCGGGCCTGCTCAGCCAGATCAGCGCCATGCCCGAGGCGGAATACGCCACGATCACCGGCATCACGCCGCGCGACTCGGATCGGCCCGGCGGAGGCGAGGAGTACGTCTGGGCCACGAACGACGCCGAGATCGCACGCAAGATCGGCGGGGAGTTCGAGCCGGGTATTTCGGTGCTCAAGGACGAGGTGTCGCCCGTCGTGGCCGCGGTGGCCGAGGACGTCAACCGCCGGGCCCTGGCCGATGTCGGCGCCCTCGTGCAGGAGCTCGACCGGCAGCTGCAGGAGGTGCAGCCGCTGTACGGGCGGGCGGACGCCCAGTCCAAGCTGAGAGTCGAGCAGATCGGCAAGTCGACCGCGGGGCTCCAGGTCAGGATCAACAACCAACTTCGGGCCATCGCCAGCCATGTCGGCAGTCTGCCGGAGTTCCGTCGCGACCAGCTGCAGAGGCACTACATCTTCCACCAGCCGATCGTGTTCCGCGTGCTCAACTCCGACATCTACTTCCGCGGGCTGGTGCGCCTCTCGGTCTCGGCGGATGCGATCCTCGAGGAGATCACCTCGACGACCCGCAGACTCTACAGGACCATCGGCCTGACCGCACTGGCGGCGATCGCGCTCGGGACCCTCGGCGCGCTGATCTTGGCGTCGATCACAATCGGCCCGATCCGCAAGCTCGCCGCGGGCGTCGCCCGGATCCGCGACACCGAGGACAAGGAGGAGCTGAAGGACCACCGGATCGAAGTCCGGCAGAAGGACGAGATCCGCACCCTCGCCGACACCATCAACGAAATGACGCAGGGACTGGTCAAGGCCGCGATCGCCAGCAAGGACCTCACGGTCGGCAAGGAGATCCAGAAGATGTTTCTGCCGCTGGCCGTGGACAGCGAAGGCCGCAAAGGCACGACCGCCTCCGAGTCGACCGACGCGGTGGACATCTTCGGCTACTACGAGGGGGCCAAGGGAGTTTCGGGCGACTTCTTCGACTACCGCAGGCTCGACGCCGAGCACTACGCCCTCATCAAGGTCGATGTCTCGGGAAAGGGCGTCCCTGCGGCGCTGATCATGGTCGAGGTCGCTACGGTCTTCCAGACCTTCTTCAAGAACTGGACCCTGCAGAACCCCGGGCTGCGCATCGATCGCTTTGCCTACCAGGTCAACGACATGCTTGAGGAGCGGGGCTTCAAGGGCCGCTTCGCCGCGTTCATGCTGTGCGTCGTCAACGTCAAGAGCGGCGTCTGCGTGATGGTCAACGCCGGCGACAACATCGTCCACATCTACTCGGCGCGCGAGCGGCGCATGGTGATCAAGCAGCACCCCAAGGCGCCCGCCGCAGGGCCGTTCCCCTCGGTCCTGATCGAAGCGCAGGCCGGGTTCAAGGCGGTGACCGAGCGCCTCGAGAGGGGCGACACCTTGTTCCTCATCACGGACGGCATCGAGGAGGCGCAGCGCCTGTTCCGGGACCGGAAGTTCCAGCCCCTGATCCTGGAGGAGGACGAGCAGGTGGAGGTCGACGGCGAAACGATCTCCTACTCCAAGGGCAGCGCCTTCGAGCAGCTGACCATCCCGCGCCTGCAGCACATCGTCTCGGCGGTCTACGGTCGCGGGTCCTACGAGCTGCGCAGGCACCACGACCCGACGCCCGAGGACAGGTACGAGTTCGACTTCTCCAACTGCAGGGGCACGGTGGAGGAGGCCGTGCTGGCGCTCATAGCGGTCCAGCAGGTGTTCCGCCTGATCCGCGACCCGTCGGCCGGGGAGAACGACGTGGTTACCGTGGACTCCAAGATCGACCTGTTCCTCAAGGAGCACTTCAAGCAGTACGGCCTCTACTTCGGTCATCCCCTGGCCCGCGCGCAGGACCCGGGGCACGTGAGCTTCTCGAATCTCAAGGAAGACGCCCAGTACGACGATCTGACGATCCTCGCGCTGCGGAGGAAATAGGAGCGAAGGGGGGAAGACCATGCGTG
>CAZKGO010000001.1:111928-123489 GCA_964552235.1 uncultured Spirochaetales bacterium
ACCACCGTTCTCGTCTGCTTGGCCGTTTTCTGCGCCGCTGCGGCCGGCGCCGAAAGCCCGGTCCGGGTCGACAACAGCTACCTCGACTGGCAGGACGTGCCCGCGGTGGCTCGCTTCGGCGAGCAGTACGATCCCTACTACTTCAGCAAGGAGAGCGCCGGCAGACGGGAAACGCTCACGGTGGACCGGTCGGTCTACTGGAAGCGGGGCGGGACCCAGCTGCGCGAGATCAAGGGCGTGCTCACAGACGACGGCCTCTACCTGTACATCGGGACGCAGGCGATGTTCGCCCCGGAGGTGTCGATCTTCGGCTACGTACATCTCGGGCGCCAGCCGGGCCAGCTGAACAGGTACACCCTCGAGCTGCTGCCTTCTCGGCGAAAGGACGGCGGATTCGTGGCGCTCTGGTCGCAGGACGGCAGGGCGGTCGAGGCGGGCGAGCTCGTCAACTCCAGCTCGTCCCTCGAGGGGCGGATCGACCTGGCCAGGATTCCGCCGGATCTGGCGTCCGCGGCCGGGCAGATCTCGATCGACGTCACGACGTGCTACCACGAGGCGGCTTCGGGAACATACGAGGAGTTCTACTTCACGACTCTCTACCTTGCGGATCTGCTCCCAGCGCGTTAGCGCCCCGAGGCCCGGGATTCTCATGCGCGCTGGGGGAGAATCCTGGGCTCCCAGCGCGTTAGCGCCCCGAGGCCCGGGCACCGTCCGCTCCCTCATTTTCGCTAGCAGGATTCCAACAAACGCCTGATGCGGCCGGCTGCGCGGACGTGCCATCGTTGCGGTTGCCAGCCGGGCTCGCGAGGGGGCGCAGGGGCGCGCGACAGGCCGGCGGAGAGAGGGCAAATGAAGAAGGTCACGGTGTTCGTGGGCAGCCCGCACCGGGGCGGCGCCACCTGCAGGGCGGCGCGCCGGGCCCCGGCATCCGGGAGCGGCTTCCATTTGCGGGCGACGGTGAGGATTGCTCGTGCGGGCGCTGGGCGGAAAAACCACCCGTTTTAGTGATGCGAGAACCGCCGCCCGCGACCTATACTGCGTCGAGGTTGTACGCGCATCGTGATCGCGGACGACCGGAAGCGAACCCGCCAGAGCCTGAGGGCCCTGCGTTCCACCTCCCTGCCGACAACGGAGATCTGCGAAGCAGCCAACGGGGCGGAGCCTCTCCGGCTGGCGGAACAAATGCACCCGCAGCTCCTCGTCATGGACATCCGGATGCCCGAGGTCGACGGCATCGCCGCGGCGCGCGGCATCAAGTCACGGTGGCCGGCCATCAAGGTGCTCGTGCTCTCCATGCACGCGGGCCTGCAGGAACAGGCGCGGGCTGCAGGCGCCGACCTCTTTGTCAGCAAGGGCGCATCCCCGGAGCGACTTCTGTGCGCCGTCTCGTCTCTGCTGTAGGGCGCGCCGTGCGGGCTCGGGCTGCGGTGGCCGTCGTGCTCGCCGTCTGCATCCAGGCGCTTTGGGGGCAGGCCGCCGAGCGACCGGCCCGCAGCGTGCTCCTGCTCCAATCCTACCGGCAGGGCCCCGCGTGGGTGCAGAACATCAACGACGGGGTGCTTGCGGTGCTCGCGGAAAGCCGGGACTTCAGGTTCAACTACCGCTTCGAATACATGAACATCCTCGATGCCGACCCCTCGGGCTACGCCGAAGTGTACCGCCGTCGGCTGGGCGCCGTGCGCTTGGACATCGTGATCTGCGCCGACAACCAGGCCCTCGAGTTCGTGGTCGACAATCGCCGCGCCCTCTTTCGCGACGTGCCGGTCGTCTTCTGCAGCGTCGACGATTACTCGCCCGACATGCTCAAGGGCCAGACGGACATCACCGGCGTGACCGGCGACCTGGACTTCGAAGGCACGATCCGCCTCGCCCGCAGGCTCCACCCCGGGACGAGGCACGTGCTCGTGCTGGCCAACCGGGGGCCGGCGGTGGAAAGCGCCGCGTATGCGCGGCTGGCGAGGGTGGTCGGCGAGAACCTGAGCGACGGGATCGAGGTCGAGTACTGGGAGGACCCGAAGCTATCCGAAGTGATCGCGCGGGCCGGCGCCCTGCCCGCCGACACGGTGGTGTTCGACATGGCCCTTTTCGCCGGCGATGCCGGCAGGCCGCTGGGCGTGCTGTCCAGCACCCGCAGGGCCTGCGACGCCCTCGGCGTGCCGATCTACTCCTGCTGGGAAACGCTGCTCGGCAACGGAATCGTCGGCGGCATCATCAGCGGCGGCTGCCAGCAGGGCGAGGCGGCGGCGAGACTCGCCCTGCAGATCCTGCGGGGGGCCGACCCGGACAGCCTGCCCGTGGTCCGCAGAGGCACCAACCGACCGATGTTCGATCACGAGCAGCTCGCGCGCTTTCGCATACCGGCCAGGCGCCTTCCACCCGACAGCATCGTGATCAACCGTCCTGCCACGCTGTACGCGCGCTACCGGGATGTGATCTGGGCGTTCATCACGACGATCGCGGCGCTGGCGGTGCTGCTCGTCCTGTCCCTCGTGTACATCGCAAACCAGCAGAGGCTGAAGAAGGGCCTGCGGCGCAGCGAGGAGCGCCTTTCCCTCGCGCCGGCTGCTGCGGCGAGCGGGATCTGGGAGTACTACCCCAGGACCCGCAAGGCCTACTACGACCCCCGCTGGTTCACCATGCTCGGCTACGAGCCGGGAGCGCTCCCGCCCGAATACAGGAGCTGGGCGGACCTGCTGCATCCCGACGACAGGGCCCGAACCGAGCAGGCCCTGCACCGTCACGTGGTGCAAGGCACCGACTACACCCTGGAGTTCCGCCTGCGCAGCCGCGACGGCCGGTGGCGCTGGATCTCGTCGAGCGGCAAGATCGAGGAGCGCGATTCAAAGGCCGGCGCGCTGCGCATCGTCGGCACCCATGTGGACATCACCGAGCGCAAGCCGACTCAGACCGAGCTCGAGCAGGCCAACCAGAACCTCGAACAGCGGGTGAGGGAGCGCACGCGCGAGCTGGCGGTGCTCAACGAGCTGGCAGCCGTGGTGAGCGGCTCGCTGGACCTGGGCCAGGTCATGACGGCGGCGCTGCGCAAGACGATGGAGGCCGCGGGCGCGGAGGCGGGTGCGGCATTCCGGCTGGACGAACAGTCCCGGACGCTGCTGCTCGTGGCTCATCGGGGCTTGTCGCAGAGGCTGGCATCGGCCGTCTGCCGGCTTCCGCTCGATGCGGCCCTCGCCGGGAGGCAGCCGGACCCCGAGCACCCGATCGTCTGGCCGTTGGCCGACTATCCCGAAGGAGACCTCAGGAGCCTGATTCGCGACCAGGGCCTGAACCTCCTGGTCGGTGTGCCGGTGGCCTCCAAGGGGCGGTTGCTCGCCGCCCTCATCGTCGGCGTCCGGACTCCCCGCTCGCTCACCCCCGAGGAGTCGGCCCTGTTCGTGGGCATCGGCCGGCAGGTCGGCCTCGCCGCGGAGAACGCCGGCCTGTTCGAGCGGGAGAGGCTCACGCACGACGAAGCGGAGCGCCGGCGGGTCGTGGCCGAAGGGTTGCGCGAGATCCTCGCCGTCCTCAACTCCGACCGGCCCCTGCAGGAAACCCTGGATTCGATCATCGCGCAGACCTGCCGCGTCACCGCAAGCGATGCCGCTTCGCTGCTGCAGCGCGACAGCCCCGACGGCGCCTTCACCATCCGGTCTTCGTGCGGGCTCGACGCGGCCTATGTCACGGCGATCCGCTTCTCGGCCGGCAAGGGAGGCGCGGGCCGGGCCCTGGCTGCCAGGGGGCCGGTCGTGGTCAACGACGCCGGTTCGCTCGTGGAGCGGCTGTCGAGAGAGCCGGACCCGGAGTACGCGGAGGAGCAGAAGGCGCTCGAGCTCATGCTGCGCCACGGGTTCGCGGCGCTCCTGTCCGTGCCCCTGATGATCAACGACGAAGGCTACGGCGGGATCACGCTCTACTACCGCAAGCCCCGGGGCTTCAGCCACGAAGAGATGCAGGCGGCGATGAGCGTCGCCGACCAGGCGGCGCTGGCCATCGAGAACGCCGGTCTGCGCCGACAGGCGGCGGCCGCCGCGGCGTTCGCCGAGCGCAGCCGCCTGGCGCGCGAGCTGCACGATTCGGTGACCCAGTCGCTGTACAGCATCACCCTGTGTTCGGAGGCGGTCGCGCGGATGCTGGCCTCGGGCGCCGGGCCGCAGGCGATCGAGCACCTGCGCGAGCTGCGCGCGACGGCGCAGGAGGCCCTGCGCGAGATGCGCCTGCTGATCTTTCAGCTCAGCCCGCCCGCCCTCGAGCAGGGCGGTCTCGCGGGCGCCCTCCAGATGCGACTGGACGCGGTGGAGGCGCGAGGCGGCCTCAAGGTCGACCTGCGGGTCGAAGGCTCGGAGCGCCTGACTCCTCTGGTCCGGCAGGAGCTGTACCAGATCGCCCAGGAAGCGCTCAACAATGCGCTCAAGCACGCACGGGCCCGGTCGGTCAGGGTGCTGCTCGACTTCCGCGGGAGCGAGACGCTCCTGGAAGTTGCCGATGACGGGTGCGGGTTCGAGCCCGCAGAGGCCGGGCGGGGCGGCGGCCTCGGCCTGCGCGGGATGCGCGAACGCGCGCAGGGAATCGGAGGGATGCTCCGCGTCGAGAGCTCGCCCGGCAGAGGGACTGCGGTTCGCGTCGCCGTGCCGCTCGTCCGCAGGGCAAACGCGTGAGGCGGCCCCTACCTCTCTTGTAGTAGAGAAATTCCATCAAACGCCCGATGAGATCGGGCCCCCGATGCGTCCATAGTCACCACCGACATCGCGGGGGCCCGGGACCCGCAGCGACCGAAGGAGAGAACCCATGACGAGAGTCCTGATGGTAGGCTACAACGGAGCCAACAACACGGGGGCGGAAGCCCTGCTCGCGTCCGACATCGAGGACGTGCGAGCCGTCCTCGGAGCCGAGGCGCACATCACGGTGCCGACGCTGAACGCGGAGAACCTGCGCCGCTACGTCACCGAAGGCCCGGCGCTGCGCATCGCCCCCATTCCCACCCTGTTCTTCGGCGCGGTCCGCCGGCTGGTGCGCGAGAGCGACCTGGTGCTCCTGGTCGAAGGCTCGACCTACATGGACACCTGGGGCAGCCCGCTGCTCTGGTCGTTCCTGTGGGCCACGCACTGCGCGGCCGAGATGGGCAAGCCGTGCCTGGCCTACGCCGTGGACGCAGGCAGCCTCAAGCCCGTCAACGCGCGGCTGGTGCGGCGGGTGGCGAGCCGGACCAACCTCATCGTCACGCGCAACCGCGCCGCGGCCGGACGGCTGCGCGCCGCGGGGGTGAGCGCCCCGATCCTGTCGACCGCCGACAACGCCTTCACCTTCCAGCCGCGGGAGGCCGATCGCGGATGGGTCGCGCGCGAGTGGCCCCGGGCGGCCGGCGGCGTGGTGGGCCTCGCCATGGTGGACTTCTCCCTTTTCCCCGCGGTCATGCGGCTCTGGGGCCCCCGGCAGCGCTGCTACAAGTGGCCCTACTACTTTGCCGACTCGGCGCAGCGGAGGCGGTCCGGCGAGATGCTGGCCCGCGGGTACGCCTCGCTCGCAGACCACCTGGTCGAGCGCACCGGCAAGGCCGTGGCCCTGATCTGCATGGAGCAGCTGGACGAAGGTCTCGCCGAGCACGTGCACCGGCTCATGCGGCATCCGCAGAGCGCCTGCCGCTTCTCTTCGCGGCAGCAGGATGCTTCGCGGATGACCTGGCTGCTGCGCAGCCTCGATCTCCTGGTCACCTCCCGCTACCACGCGGCGGTGCTTTCCCTGGCCGCACGCGTGCCCATGGTCGCGGTCCATCACGACACCAGGCTCGCGACCCTCTACCAGGATGTCGGCCTCAAGGAGAGGTGGTTCATCAATCCCGAAGCAGCGGCGAGCCCGGCAAGCGGCTGCGCCGCCGCGGACCTCTTTGGCGGGCTGCGGGAGCGCGTGGACGCGCTCCTGGAGAACCCCGGCGCGCAGAGGGACCTGCTGAGCCGCGGGCACGACGAACACCTGGCCCTCGCCCGGCAGAACCGGCGGCTCCTCGGCGAGTTCGTCGCAGAGCGGGCTCTTTCGACGATCCATACCGCTGGAGGCGTGCGATGGGCGGCGTAGTTGTGCTGACCGGGGGGACCGGTTTTCTCGGAGCGCAGGTTGCACGGCGATTGTTGAGGGAGACCGATCACACCGTGGTCGCCCTGGTGCGGGCCCGCGACGCCGACGAAGCGAAGCAGCGGCTCGAGCGAGCGTGGTGCGAGTGGCCGGAGATGGTGCAGGCGATCGGCGGCCGGGTCGAAGCCGTGGCGGGCGACCTGGTCGTCGCCTGCCTCGGGCTCGCGCCCGAGGCGTGGACGGCTCTCTCGCGCCGGGTGACGCACGTGGTGCACTCGGCGGCCGAGCTGCGGTTCGACGGCGCCCTGGATGAGATGCGCCGCGTCAACGTCGAAGGCACGAGGCACCTGCTCGCGCTCGCCCGCGCCGCCCACGAGCACCACGGGATCGCCCGATTCGCCCACGTCTCCACCGCCTACGTGGCCGGAGGCCGCACCGGCGAGGTCGCCGAAGACGACCTCACCGACGAGCACGGCTTCTGCAACACCTATGAGCAGACCAAGTACGAGGGGGAGCGGCTGGTGCGCGAGGCGATGGCCACACTGCCGGTCTCGATCTTCAGGCCCGGTATGGTGGTCGGCGACTCCGACACCGGCGCCATCCGGTGCTTCAACACCATCTACGTTCCGCTGCGGCAGTACCTGTCGGGACGCCTGCGGATCGTCCCGTCGGCACCCGACCTTCGCGTGAACATGGTCCCCGTCGACTACGTAGCCGGCGCCGTCGCGAAGCTCGCCTTCGACCCGAGGGCCGTCGGCCTGACCTTTCACCTGACGGTGGCGGCCGAGCGCCTCCCGCGGGCGAGAGAGCTCCTCGTGACAGCGCGCAGCTGGGCCGAGACCGAGCTCGGCGTGCGCCTGCCTGCCGCCCACTTTGTCCCGGCCGAGCGGCTCGCCCGGCTTCCGGGCGCTGCGCGCCTCGGGCTCCCGAGCGCCCTTCTTCCTTATTTCAGCGAGAGCCGGCGCTTCCGCACCGACAACGCGGAGCGCCTGCTCGGCACCTACGCGCCGGATTGGGGGTCGATCGTTCCGCGCCTGCTGCGCTACGCCGCCGACCGCGGCTTCCTGAACCGGAGCGGGCGCACGGTTCACGAGCAGGTGCTGGCCCGGCTGCAGAGCAAGAGGCTCCCTGTGACGGTGCACGACGCTGTCGGCGGGGAGATCCGCACGCGCAGCGCGGCCGAGATGAGCCGCGAGATCGTCGAGGCCTGCGGCGCGCTGCGAGCGCTGGGAGTCGGTCGCGGCGACCGCGTCGCTCTGGTAGGGCTGAACTCCAGCCGCTACCTCTGCCTCGACACCGCCATCGGCCTGGCGGGGGCTGTGAGCGTGCCGCTCCACTACACGTCGCCGATCGCCGAGATCGAGCAGATCGTCAAGGCATCGGAGGCGCGGCTGCTTCTGATCGGCGCGCCGGAGGTGCTCGCCCGCGCCGGCGCTCTGCTCGGGGTCGTGGCGGTCGCGTCTTTCTGTCGGGGGCTCGTGCCCGACGATCTCGCCCGATGGGTCCTGTCGTGGGAGGCGTTCCTGGCCCTCGGCAGGAACACCGCCTCCTCGGCGACTTCGCGCTCGGGCCGGCTGGCGTTGCGCGCTCCGGTGGGCCCGTCGGATCTGGCGACTCTGCGCTTCACCTCGGGCACGACCGGCTCGCCCAAGGGGGTCGGCTTTCGCCACGGGCAGCTGCTGTGGATGGCCGAGACCATGAGCGCGCTGCTGCCGTGGAAGGCGCGGACTGCCCCGGCCCGCTACCTGTCGTTCCTCCCCATGAACCACGTGGTGGAGGGGATCCTCGGAGCCTACACGCCGTACTACGTTCCGGCCCCGGTGGACGTGACCTTTCTCGATGATTTCCATGGGCTCTCGCAGGCCCTGCCGCGTGTGCGTCCCACGATCTTCTTCTCGGTTCCGCGCTTCTACGAGAAGGTCTGGGAGAGATTCCAGGAGAGCGGGTTGGGACGGGTGTACCGCGCCGCTGCCGGCGGCGGAGCGCCCCGCCGACTGGGGCGGCCGCTGCTGCGGCGGGCGCTCCTGCGCAAGGCCGGCCTCCACCGCTGTGCCCAGCTCGTGGTCGGTTCCGCGCCGTGCCCGCCGAGCCTGCTGGTGAAGTTCCACGAGCTGGGGATCGAGCTCCACAACGCCTTTGGCCTCACCGAAGCCCCGCTGGTGACGCTCAACCGTCTCGGGGCGAACCGCCTGGGAACCGTCGGGTCGCCCCTGCCTTGGACCGAGGTGCGGATCGCGGCGGACGGCGAGGTGATGGTGCGGGGGCCCCAGGTGGCCGAGGTCTCGATCGGAGCCGCCGGCGGGCCGCGGGCCTCCGATGGCTGGCTGGCCACCGGGGATCTGGGCGCTCTCGCCCCGGACGGGCACCTTCTCATCGTTGGTCGGAAAAAGGAGATCCTGGTCACCTCGTATGGAAAGAACATCCATCCCGCCGGGATCGAAGCGAGGATGCGGGAGATCCCCGGCGTTTCCGAGGTTCTCCTGGTGGGGGAGGGCAGGCCCTATGTCAGCGCCCTCCTCTGGCTCAAGCGATGCTCGGCCACACCGGGCGCCTTTGCGGAGCTCGATGAGACCATACGTCGCCGCAACGACGGGCTCGCCCATCCCGAGCGGGTCAAGCGGTGGGCCGTGCTGTCCGAGCCTCTGTCGATCGAGCGAGGAGAGCTCACGGGCAATCTGAAGATCCGCAGGCAGGCGGTCGCGAGTCTTCGCGCGCGGCAGATCGAGCCCCTCTACGAGCCGGCGCCCGCGGGAGCCGGGATCCCGGGGATCCTTCACGTGGGCGCGGACATCCGGGAGGAGGAGACATGCAGCGCAGCCTGCGCATGATCGGCGCCAGGGGCAGGCTCCTTTTCATGCGGCTGTACGTACCGGCCCCGGTGCGCCGCCGCGAGCTCGAGGAGCTGTTCGGCCGCACGGCCGCGGCCTTTGGGCAGCCCGTGCCTGCCCCGCGGGGGCGCTCTGTACGCGGCCGGCTGCGGGACTTCGCGCGGGCCACACGCGACTGGGCCGAGGCGGCCCTGGCTGACGGCCGGGACCTCGGGGCAATCGACGACCGGCTCTACCGTTCGGCGCTGCACCTCGGGAGGGTATACCGGGCGCGGCTCGGCATCGGCAGCCTCGCCGACGCTCTCGCGGCGGCTCGAGCGATCTATCGCGGCCTCGGCATCGACCTGCGGGCGGACCCGCGGACCGGGAGCATTGTCGTGCGCCGGTGCGCGTTCAGCGGCTGCTACTCGGCGCCGGTCTGCCGCGTGATCTCGGCCCTGGATCGGGGGCTCCTTGCCGGGCTGAGCGGTGGAGGCGAGCTGCGGTTCAGCGAGCGCATCACCGAGGGCCATGGCCGCTGTCGCGCGGAACTGCGTCCCGCGGCGCAGGGGGCCCGCAAGGCCATCGTCGTAGGAAGCGGGGCAGGCGGCGCCGCTGCGGCCCGCGAGCTGCAGGGCGCTTTCCAGGTGACGATCCTGGAGGCCGGGGGGGACTTCCGTCCGTTTTCGATGCCGATCCGCTGGATGGAGCGGCTTCGCGGCTGGGGCCTGCTGTTCGATGCCCGCCAGATCGGGCTCGCATTCCCGGCCATGCGGGCGCGAAGGTCGACCGGCGGCGCGCTGATCGTCAACGGCCGGGCCGCCGGCGGCACGACCACGCTGAGCACCGGCAACGCCATGCGCTTCGACGAGGCGTTGCAGGCGCTCGGCATCAGGCTCGACGCCGAGTTCGAGCAGCTCGGGCGCGAGGTGCCCCAGAGCACCGAGCACAGCAGGGCGTGGACGCCGGCGACCCGCCGGCTCTTCGCGGCCTGCGAGCAGCTCGGCCTGGCTCCGCGCGCCACGCCCAAGATGATCGATTTCGGCCGATGCCGGCGCTGCGGCCGGTGCGTTCTCGGCTGCCCGAACGGAGCCAAGTGGGACAGCCGGCGCTTCCTGGAGCAGGCCGTCGCTGCCGGCGCCGTGCTCGAGCGTCGACGCCGGGTGCGGCAGGTCGTGATCCGCGACGGTAAGGCGGTCGGCGTTCTGGCAGGCAGCCGCGGCCGGACTGTCTTCGAGCCCGCCGACCTCGTCGTGCTGGCCGCAGGCGGTCTCGGCACCCCGGTGATCCTCGAGCGATCGGGAATCCCCTGCGAGCCGCGCCTCTTTGTCGATCCCGTGCTGTGCCTGGCCGCCCCGTGGCGCCAAAGCAGCCAGCACCGCGAGATCCCGATGCCCTTTGTCGTACAGAGACCCGGCTACATGGTCTGTCCCTACTTCGACTACGTGAGCTGGCTCTTCAACAGGGGGTGGCGCCGTCCGGCCGACCAGGTTCTGAGTCTGATGATCAAGCTCGCCGACGCCGAGAGCGGCAGCGTTTCTGCGAAACGAAGGGGACGCATCGACAAAGTGCTCACGGAGGCCGACCGCCGGCGACTCGCAGAGGCGGTGGAGCTGTGCACCGCCATTTTCGAGCGGCTCGGGATCGACCGGCGGACGATCCGCCTTGGCACGCTGAACGGGGGTCACCCGGGCGGAACAGTCCCGCTCACGGCGACCGATGCCGCAACGCTGCACCCCGACCGGCTTCCGCGCAACCTCTACGTGGCGGATGCCTCGCTGCTTCCCGCCTCGCTCGGCAACCCACCGATCCTCACGATCATGGCCCTCGCCATGCGCATCGGGCGGATCTGCGCAGAACAGGAGCGGTCGGGCGCGGCCGGCGGGAGCCGTCGGGCGCGGCCTGGCACGACTCGGCAGGGCCGGCTATCGTCCCGTCCCGGAGATTCAGCCGCATAGGCGGTCGATCCTGGCCGGGTGGAGTCGCAGCCCTGGGTTGACTCCCTCGAACACCTTTTGACTTCTGAGACATACAGCTGTCTGGGTTTAGCATGTCCGCCCACCGAACAGCTCGGTGAAGAGATCGCCTCCCTCTCGGCTCACCTCGATGCGGTCACCCACCGGCTGCTGGATCTGGCTCTGGTGGCCACCGCGGCTCAACTGGAGCCCGGCGAGTACGTCGGGCAAGCGTATCTGCCGGGGCTGTCGGGCCGTGCCGGACGCGGGGGCTGCGCCGCTTCCTGAGCAGCGCTCGGTGCACAGGCGGCAGTTCCGCCTTATCCGCAGCATTCCGCCGGCCCTCCGGCGGGCTCTGATGGCCCGCGACCGCGGCTGCGCCTTTCCCGGCTGCTCTCACACGCGGTTCCTGCACGCTCACCACATCCGCAGCCGGCTGCACGGAGGGGAGACCAGCCTGGACAAAGCGGTCCTTCTACGTACTCGTCATCAGCTCATGGTCCACGAGGGCGGCTGGACGATCAGCCGGGCCGCCGATGGGCAGCTGCTCTTCCACTCGCCCTCAGGCGAACTGCCGGCGCGCAATCCGCAGCGGGAGCCGGCGGACGACGCTGTCGGCTGGATGCAGGAATGGGCGGATGAGCGGGGCCTCGAGCTGGGCCCCGAGACCAACTTCCCGCTGTGGGACGGCAGCAGACCGGACTAGGACCTGGCGATCAGCGGCGCGCTGGACCCG
>CAZKGO010000002.1:0-91038 GCA_964552235.1 uncultured Spirochaetales bacterium
GAGCCGTGGCACGTGCCTGCGCTGGAGGGCATCTCGGACTGAGGCGGCGGCGCCTTGATTGGTGTCCGCGCTGGGACTACGATAGGTGAGTGGCATGGGGCGCGGCCGCGACGAGGCTGCGCCGCAAACACGTGATCGAGCCGGTCAGTCGGAACGGCTGCAGCGAGACGTGAGGGAGGTGACCGATGAAACGGATCGTTCGAATGCTGCTGGCACTGCTGTTGCTTTTGCCGGCGGCGCTGTTCGCCACAGGCGGGTCGGAGGGCGCGGCTGCGCCCGCGAAGAAAGTCGACCTGCGGTACTGGACCCTGTTTGCCGGCGGCGACGGGGAGACGATGGGGCGCATGGTCAAGGCCTTCAACGATGCCCATCCGAACATCCAGGTCGAGTTCAACATTACGCAGTGGGAGAACTACTACGCGCAGCTGACGGCGGCGATTGCCGGTGGCAATGCGCCCGACATCGCGATCGTGCACACGCGCAACCTGCCGGCCTTTGCCTCGGAGCAGTTCCTCTACACCTTTGACGAGGCGCTGGCCAAGAAAGGGATCGGCGAGAAGGATTTCCTGCCCCTCGCCTGGAACGGCGGGTCGATCGGTGGCAAGCGCTACGGCGTGCCGCTGGATGTGATCGTCGCGATGGTGCTGTTCTACAACACGGACCTGTACGCCAAGGCCGGCCTCAAGGAGGCGCCGAAGAGCGGGGCCGAGTTCGTCGACTACGCGCGCCGCATCAAGGCAGCCACCGGCGTGTGGGGCACCGCGGTGCCGCTGATGGGCTTCAACTTCTACCGCTACTGGTTCGCTTCGCTGTACCAGAACGGCGGCGAGATGCTCACCGCGGACCTGAAGAAGGCCGCATTCAACACGCCCGCGGGCGCCGAGGCGCTGCAGTACTGGGTCGACGTGGTTCACAAGCACCAAGTCGCTCCGAACAAGCCGCTGGGCGAGGGCGAAGGCTTTCTGTTCGGCAAGCAGGGCATGGACATCCAGGGCATCTGGGCGAACGTCGGATTCCGGGCCAAGCCGGAGCTCAAGTTCGACGTGTTCGCCATGCCGACGCTCTTCAAGCCCGGCAACCGGTCGTTCTTCGCCAACTCGCACAACTGGGTCCTGCCCAAGCCCAAGCAGGTCGACGCGGCGCGCCGCGACGCCTCGATGGAGTTCGTCCTGTGGATGAGCGCCAACAGTCGGCACTGGACCGAGGGCGCGGCGCAGCTGGTGGCGCGCAAGTCGATCGTGGACGACCCCAAATACATCCAGCTGCCCTACATGAAGACCCTGCTCGACCAGGTGCCGTACGCCAAGTACCCGCCGGCGATCAAGGCGACCAATGAAGTACAGAACGCTATCATCAAAGCGCTTGATCTCGCGATGGCGCAGAAGCTGACCGCAGCTGAGGCCATGGCGCAGGCCGAGGCCGACGTCAACAAGGTTCTCGCTCAGTGAGCCGACGCGCGTGCAGGCCCCGGGTGGCTCCCGGGGCCTGCCGCCCTGTCTGAGGGGACGACGATGGCTCGACGCCGCGTTCTCACCATGAACAACGACAACCTGGCGGGACCCCTCTTCCTGCTGCCGTTCGCGCTGCTGTTCCTGGTGTTCCGCGTCTACCCGGTGCTCGAGGGGCTGCGGATCAGCCTCTACAGGCGGGACATCCTCGGCATGGAGAACGCGTTCGTCGGTGCCGGCAACTACCTGACGCTCCTTCAGGACGAGGCCTTCTGGCAGGCCTTGTGGAACACGGCCCGCTACACACTGCTTTCGACGCCCACCATGGTTCCGGGCGCGCTCATCCTCGCGCTCGCTGTCGGCCGGCCCATGACCGGGGGGCGGGCGTTCCGCATGATTTTCTTCACCCCCCGCGTTCTGTCCGTCGCCGTGGCCACGCTGATCTGGAGGTGGGTCTATCAGCCGGAGTGGGGGCTGCTCAACCACTACTTCGAGAGGCTCGGAATCCCGGGCCAGAACTGGTTGTCCAGCCCGGTCTGGTCGATGTTCGCGATCGTGGTCACGGACGTGTGGTGGAAGGTGGGCCTGCCGATGCTCATCTTTGCCGCGGGACTGAGCCAGATCGATCCGCAGCTCTACGAGGCGGCGCGCGTCGACGGCGCTGGATCCTGGCAGGGTTTCTGGCACATCACGCTGCCGGGGCTGCGGCCGAGCCTGCTGTTCGTTCTGGCCACGCACCTGATCGGCTCGCTGCAGATCTTCGGGCTGATCTTCATCATGACCGGCGGAGGTCCGTACCACTCCACTCGCGTGCTGGTCCAGTACATCTACGAGAACGGCTTCCAGTACTTCAAGATGGGCTACGCTTCGGCCCTGGCCTACGCCCTGATGGTGTTCATGCTGATCCTGACCCTGCTGCAGTTCAGGGTCCTGAGCCCCAAGGAGTAGCGCCATGACGACATCTTCGTCGAGGCCGGGCGAATCCGCCGCTGCGCGCGCGCTCCTCTACGCGATCCTCATCGCGTTCTCGTTGGCCTGGCTCGCCCCAATGGCCTGGATGATCTCCACGTCCCTCAAGAGCGAGGCCGAGATCTTCACGCTCCCGCTCCACTGGATCCCCTGGAAGGTCACTCTGGAGCACTTCGTCAAGGTGATCACACAGTCACGGCTCATGCTGTGGTTCCGCAATTCCGTGGTGATCGCGCTGCTGGAGACGACGCTCGTCATGGTGATCGCGTCGCTGACGGCCTACGCCTTTGCCCGCATCCGCTTCGCGGGCCGGCGCGTCGCGTTCATAGTGGTGCTCTCGACCATGATGATTCCGGCGCAGGTGACCCTGATCCCGACCTACATCCTCCTCAGCCGCCTCGGCTGGGTGAGCACGATCCAGGGCGTGGTCGCGCCGGGGCTCGCCGGGGCGTTCGGCGTCTTTTTGCTCAAGCAGTTCTTCGAGGGCATCCCGCTGGAGCTCGAGGAGGCTGCGCGCATCGACGGCGTGGGCAGAATGGGGATCTTCCTCAAGATCATCATTCCGCTCTCGATTCCGGCGATGACCGCTCTCGGAATCGTGGCGCTGCTCAACTCCTGGAACGACTTTCTCTGGCCGCTGATCGTCCTGCAGGACGTCAAGAAGATGACGCTGCCCGTCGGGCTGGCGATCAGCCTTCAGTCTACCTACGAGACCCGCAACTACGGTGTGCTGATGGCCGCGGCATTCCTGGCGTCCGTCCCGATCCTCATCGTCTACACGATTTTTCAGGAGCAGATCATCAGGGGCGTGACGCTGACCGGGATCATCAAGGGGTAGCGCGCCCCGCAGCCTTGACCCTCGGCGCGGCTGCGCGGCACTCTGGCGGCCGTGAACGACACGGCCATTCTCTTCGACATGGACGATACGCTCGTGGCCAGCGCGCCCGTCTGGCGCCGGGCCGAGACGCGCCTGTTCCGGGCGCTCGGCTGCGACTACAGGGCAGACATCGCGGCCAAGTACAAGGGTCAGAACCCTCGAGACGTGGGGTCCACGATCTGGCGCGAGCTCGCGGTGACAGACCGGACCGCGGCCGAGTGCGGCGAGCTGATGCGCAGCCTCCTGCTGCAGTCGTTCTCCGACGCCGCTCCGGCCATGCCCGGGGCGGACCGGCTCGTGCGCGCCCTGGCGCCTCACTTTCCCCTGGCCGTGGCTTCCGGCTCGCCGGAGGAGGTGATCCGCGGCGTTCTCGAGCGCCTCGGCTGGACGCCGCTGTTTCGCGCCGTCGTGTCGAGCGAGAGCGTGGCCGCGGGCAAGCCGGCGCCCGACGTGTTCCTCGCGGCTGCCGACCGCCTCGGCGTGGCGCCTGCCCGCTGCCTGGTGTTCGAGGACAGCCTGCACGGCGTGCGGGCGGCGAGGGCCGCGGGCATGCGCTGCTACGTCGTGCCGAGCCTCCACGACGAGCGCATCGGCAGGATGGCCGACCGCGTCTTTGCGTCGCTGGCCGATGTCAGCCTCGACGACGTGCGTGAGGCCTTTGTCCTCTATCCTTCGACAAAGAACGGCTGAGTCCACGCCTGTTCTTCGGCGCAGCCGTAGCACTCGAAGCGGAGGTAGCTGGCGCCCGCCGGGATCTCGACCGTGAGGGCGGTGCCGGCGCTCTCCGCGATCCGGCGGCCGTAGTTAATCACAGCCACGACCTTGCGCGCGTTCTCGGTCTCGATCCTGACCGAGCCGTTTCGGACGCGGATGTCGGTGATCGCGACGCCCGTCGAGGCGTAGAAGGCGCCGGAGGCGAGGGCTTCGACCACGGCGTCCACGCAGCGGCGGGCGCAAAAGACCACGTTCCACGCGAGCGCGCGATCCCCGCTCTTGTGCGAGTCGTCGGTGGCGTATCCCCACACGCGGCGTCCCCGGCTGAGGAGCATGTCCCACTTGCCGGTCGCGTCCGGGCTGCCCTCGACGCGGCGGATGATGCCGTTGTAGATCTCGAGGCCCGCGTAGCCCTGCCACCGCTCCATCTCGGCGATAGGGCAGTGGTCGAATCGCTGCTGCCAGTTTGGGTGGTTGACGATAGCGAGGCCTCCGCTGCGGCGCACCTCGTCGAAGACCTTCTGGCGGTCGGGGTCCGAGACCACCAGGGCGGAGGCATTCACGTGCAGGATGTGGGGACCGTTGGCGCTGATCTCGTTGCCCGGGATGAGCAGCATTCCCCGGTTGTCGTAGGCCGCAAGGGTGCCTGCGTCGGCGAGCCGGTCGTGGTCGGAGAGTTCGAGAAAATCGTAGCCGTGCTCGGCGTACGCGTCGATGACCTGTTGCGGCTCGTCGGCGCCGTCGCTGAGGTTGGTGTGCGTGTGCAGGTTGCCCCTGAGGCGGAAGCGGGCCTGGTCGAGGGCGGCGTAGGGGTTGGCGATTCCTGGCATTCGTGAGACCTCCGTGGCGCCGAGCATCGCACATCGGCGCCGGCGGCGGCAAGACCTCGGGGCCTCTGGCATCGCGCGCGCGGCGATGCTACACTGGCCGCGCGCGGGATGCCGAGCGTTCCCGCACGGATGCTGCCATGAGCATGATGAAGGAGTTCAAGGAGTTCGCGGTCAAGGGCAACGTGGTCGACATGGCCGTCGGCATCATCATCGGAGCGGCTTTCGGCGCCATCGTCTCGTCGCTGGTGGCCGACGTGATCATGCCGCCGATCGGTCTGCTGCTGGGCAACATCGACTTCTCGAACCTGTTCATCGTGCTCAAGGAGGGGGCGGCAAAGGGCCCCTACGTGAGCCTGGCCGCGGCCCAGCAGGCGGGGGCGGTCACCCTGAACTACGGCCAGTTCGTCAACAAGATCGTCAGCTTCCTCATCGTGGCGTTCTCGGTGTTCCTGCTGGTCAAGGCGGTCAACGTGCTCAAGCGCAAGGAAGAGGCCAAGCCCGCGGCGCCGCCCAAGCCCAGCGACGAGGTCGTTCTGCTCCAGGAGATCAGGGACGCGCTCAAGCGGCGGTAGAAGGAACGTCCTGCGTCTGCGCTGCGGCCGCCGTCGGCCGCCGCAGCTCGGCGGCACCGGCGCGGCCGCAGTACTCGGCGAGCACGGCGAGGTAAGCGCGGTACTTGGCCAGCGGAAGCGCAGCCGGACCGCGGCAGTCGAGGCAGGGCAGGAATCCTCCCGCCCGCATGAGCGGCAGCAGCCGATCCAGGTCCGCACGCAGGTCGCTTAAGTCGGCGCTGCGGCCCAGGAGGCCGGAGTCGATTCCTCCCATCAGCAGCAGGTCCGGAAGGCGGCTGCGGAGCGCGGCCGGCTCGATGCCCGCCCGCCGCTCCAGGGGCGCCAGCCCGCGCACGCCCACATCGGCGAACCATCGCGCGACATCGCTGACATCGCCGTCAGAGGCGACGAAGGGCAGGATTCCCCGCCCGGCGAGGGCGGGCACGATCACGCGGTAGTAGGGCGCCAGGAACTCGTCGAACGTCTCCCGCGAGACCACGGGTCCCCGGTCGCCGGCCATGTCTTCGGTGAACACGACGAAGTCCGGCTTGACCGAGCGGCACACCTGGTCGAGGGCCCACAGCGCGTACTCGACCAGGTCGCGGTTCATCGCATGAACGAGCTCGCGGTCGTCGCAGAGGGCGTAGAAGTGGCCCTCGGCCCCCAGTAGGGTGCGGGGATACCAGAAAAAGCCGTCGAGAGTGAGCGATACGATGCTCGAGCCTTCATCGTGCTCGCGCCCCCACGCCCGCAGGTCGACGGAGGCCGGCTCGGTGCGGAGGCGGGGCTTCGGGTACAGGTGCCCGCGCAGAGCGCGGTAGTCGTCGGCTCCGCTCACCAGGCCGCCGTTATGCGGGGTGGGCGGCGGGCAGGTGGCCGAGCGGGCAAAGATGCGCAGCTGCCTGTGGCGGTCGAGGCCGAGCTGGAGGCCGATCTCGCACGGGTCGGTGACGCGGCGGGGCAGGCCCTCGGAGTACCAGCGGCTGAGCACACGCTCCGACACGGGGGCGCATTCCAGGAGGGGCAGCCGGTCCACAGGCTCGCGTCGGGCCGTTTTCTGAAATCGTTCGACTGCGGTCATCCGTTCGTATTCCGCCCAGGGAGCACGACGGCGGCTCCGTGCGCGAAGACCGGATCATAGCAGGGCGCGGGCGGGTTGTCATCCCCCCGCCGCGGCCGCTATTATCCTGGCCATGGCCGAGTATGCGCACCGCGAGATCGAGAAGAAGTGGCAGACCTACTGGGAGAAGAACAAGACCTTCAAGGTCGTCGAGGACCCGTCGATCCCCAAGGAGAGGCGGCGCTACGTCCTAGACATGTTCCCGTACCCCTCGTCGGCGGGGCTGCACGTAGGCCACCCCGAGGGCTACACGGCAACCGACATCTACTGCCGCTACCTGCGGGCCAACGGCTACCACGTCCTGCACCCGATGGGGTTCGACTCCCTCGGCCTGCCCGCCGAGCAGTACGCGATCCAGACCGGAACGCACCCGCGCATCTCCACCGAGGCCAACATCGACCGCTTTCGCGAGCAGATCAAGAGCCTCGGGTTCTCCTACGACTGGGACCGCGAGGTGGCCACGCACCGCGCCGACTACTACAAGTGGACGCAGTGGATCTTTCTCAAGCTCTGGGAAAAGGGCCTCGCCTACGAAGCCGAGGTGCCGGTCTGGTACTGCGAGGGGCTCGGCACCGTGCTCGCCAACGAAGAAGTGCTGCAGACCCCCGAGGGCCTGCGCAGCGAGCGCGGCAACTTTCCCGTGGAGCGCAGGCCCCTGCGGCAGTGGATGCTGCGGATCACCGCCTACGCGGACCGGCTGCTCGAAGGCCTGGACCGCGTCGACTGGCCGGAGTCGATCAAGGCGATGCAGCGCAACTGGATCGGCCGCAGCGAGGGCGCGAATGTAAAGTTCCCGCTGGCAAAGGGCGGCGGCCACATCGAGGTGTTCACCACGCGGCCCGACACCCTGTTCGGGGCGACCTACATGGTGCTCGCCCCGGAGCATCCCCTGGTCGAAGGCATCACCACGGAGCGGCAGCGCAAAGCGGTGGCGGCCTACGTCGAGCAGGCGCGCAACAAGAGCGACCTCGAGCGCACCGATCTCGCCAAGGCGAAGACCGGCGTCTTTACCGGCGGCTACGCGGTCAACCCCGTCAACGGCGCCAAGATCCCGGTGTGGATCTCGGACTACATCTTGATCTCCTACGGAACGGGCGCCATCATGGCCGTGCCCGCCCACGACGAGCGCGACTTTGCCTTCGCAAAGATCTTCAACCTTCCCATCGTTGAGGTCGTCGCGCAGAAACCCGGCGGCCGGCCGGCAGGCCGGCCCGCGGACGAGCTCAAGGAGGCGTTCACGGGCGACGGGTGGGCCGTCAACTCCGGGGAGTTCGACGGCCTGCCGACCGCCGAGTTCAAGAACCGGATCACGGAGTGGCTGGAGAAGAAGGATCTCGGCCGGCGCGCGGTCAACTACAAGCTGCGCGACTGGGTCTTCAGCCGCCAGCGCTACTGGGGCGAGCCGATCCCGCTGCTGCACACCGCCGACGGCAGCACCGTCCCGATCCCCTACGACCAGCTGCCGCTCGAGCTGCCCGAGGTCGAGAGCTACAGGCCCACGGGCACCGGCGACTCGCCGCTGGCGGCGATCGACTCCTGGGTGAACACGACCACGGCCGACGGCAGGCCGGCCAGGCGCGAGACCAACACCATGCCGCAGTGGGCCGGCTCCTGCTGGTACTACCTGCGCTACCTCGACCCGGCGAACGACCGCGAGCTGGCGTCGCGCGCCAAGATCGACTACTGGATGCCCGTAGACCTGTACGTGGGCGGGGCCGAGCACGCGGTGCTGCACCTGCTGTACGCCCGCTTCTGGCACAAGGTGCTCTTCGACATCGGAGCGGTCAACACCGACGAGCCGTTCATGCGCCTGGTCAACCAGGGGATGATCCTGGGCGAGGGCGGGGTCAAGATGTCGAAGAGCCTGGGCAACGTCATCAACCCCGACGACATCGTGGCCGAGTACGGCGCCGACACGATGCGGATGTACGAGATGTTCATGGGCCCGCTGGAGGCCTCCAAGCCCTGGTCGACGCGGGGCATCATCGGCGTGCGCCGCTTCCTCGACCGGGTCTGGCGGACGGCCGAGCGGCCGCTCACCGACGCGGCGCCGAGTCGGGCGCACCTCAAGGTGCTGCACCAGACGATCCGCAAGGTGGGCGAGGACACGGATCGGCTCGAGTTCAACACAGCGATCGCCCAGATGATGATCTTCGTCAACGAGATCTACGCCCCCGAGGGCGAGCCGCTGCCGCGCGCCCTGTGGGAGCCCTTCGTGCTCGTGCTTGCCCCCTACGCCCCGCATATGGCCGAAGAGCTGTGGGAGCGGCTCGGCAACTCCCCCTCGGTCTCGAAGGCCGCCTGGCCGGCCTACGATCGGGAGCTGGCGCGCGATGAGACGGTGACGGTCGTGGCGCAGGTCAACGGAAAGGTGCGCGACCGCATGGAGGTGAGCGCCGGCCTGCCGCGCGCGGAGCTGGAGCGGCGAGCCCTGGCTCTCAAGCGCGTGCGGCAGTACACCGACGGCAAGCAGGTCGTCAAGGTGGTCGTCGTGCCCGACAAGCTCGTAAACGTGGTGGTGAAGGGATGAAGCTCAACGCGGCGCAGCTGGAGGAGTTGCGGCAGTTCGACTCGCCGACGGTGTGCAACGCGATCCAGCGCTTCGGCCTGAGGGCCAAGACCGAAGGGTTCATGCGGTCGGAGATCCGGGCGATCCTCAGGCCCGAACGGCCCTTTGTCGGCTACGCCGTGACGGCCAAGATCCGCGCCTCGACCGCGCCGACCGACGAGCAGAAGGAGCTGTCGTTCCGCTACTACGAGCACGTGCGCAGCGCCCAGGGGCCGACCATCGCCGTGATCGAGGACCTCGACCCGGATCCCGTCGGTTCACTCTGGGGCGAGGTGCAGGTGAGCACGCACCTCGCCCTCGGCTGCGTCGGGGTGGTCACCAGCGGCGGAGTGCGCGACCTCGACGAGGTGGCGGCGCTCGGCTTTGGCTGCCTGGCCCGATGCGTGCTGGTTTCCCACGCCAACGTCCACGTCGAGGCCGCCGCCTGCCCCGTGACGGTGGGCGGACTGCTGGTGCAGCCCGGCGACCTGCTGTTCGCCGACCAGCACGGGGCGCTGCTGATACCCGAGGCCGCCGCCCCCGAGCTGGCCGACGCCTGCCGGGCCGTGCAGAGGGCCGAGGAGCCGATGCTCGAGCGGCTGCGCGAGCGGATCAAGTCGGGCGTGCGGCCCACCATCGACGAGCTGCGCGCCTGGCGGACCGAGATGGTGCGCAGGCGCGACAGCCGGTAGCGGGATCGGGGAGGCCGGGCGGACCCCGAAGGATGCGGCGCTTCTTCCTCCCTCACATCGTCGACCCCGGCAGGAGGCCGGTGTTTCCCGCGAACCTGCGGCCGGACCGCCACGGCCTGATCGCGATCGGCGGCGACCTGAGCGAGCCGGTCCTGCTCGAGGCCTACTCCCGCGGCATCTTTCCCTGGTTCAACCAGCCGCCCCTGATGTGGTTTTCCCCGGACCCGCGCATGGTGCTGTATCCGGCGGATTTCCGCGTGCCGCAGCGGCTCGGCCGCGTGATCCGGCAGCGGCGCTTCGAAGTGCTCTTCGACCGCGACTTCGACGCCGTGATCGGTGGATGCGCGGCCGTGCCGCGTCCCGGGCAGGAAGGCACCTGGATCACGCCCGACTTTGTCGAGGCCTACACACGCCTGCACGGCAGCGGCTACGCGCACTGCGTCGCCGCCTATCGGGGAGGGGCCCTGGCAGGCGGGCTCTACGGCGTGTCGCTCGGCCGGGTCTTCTGCGGCGAGTCGATGTTCTCGCTGGAGCCCGACGCCTCCAAGGTGGCGTTCGCGGCCCTGGTCGAATGGCTGCGGGCCCGGGACTTCGCGCTCATCGACTGCCAGGTGCCGACGCGCCACCTGGCCAGCCTCGGCGCGGTGGCGATCCCCCGCAAGCGGTTTCTGGAGGAGCTGGCCGAGGCGCTCCAGGCGCCGACGCTCCGCGGCAAGTGGGCGCAGGAGCCCCCGCGGCCTTAGCCCTGCCGCAGGCAGCGCTCCAGGTCGGCCACCGTCGGCAGGTAGGCGTCGCAGTGCTCGCGCATCCAGCTCTCGATGGCGGGAATGCGGTGCGCCCATCCGGCGGCGAGCGCACGCACGCCCGCGCTCCTGGCCATCAGCACGCCGGGCTTCAGATCGTCGACCACCGCGACCTGGTCCCGTGCCAGGCCGAAGCGCTCCCGGATGCGATCGACCGCCCACGGGCTGGGCTTTCGGATCGCCGGGTCGTCGCCTCACCCGTAGATCGCGTCGGGGGCGAATGCGGCCGCCGCGTAGTGACGCTGGATTGTGGCCGCCTCCGAGTGCGACACCACCGTGACCAGGCCGCCCCGCTGCCTGAAGCGGCGCAGCACCTCCACGAAGCCGTCGAAAAAGCGAGGCGCCCCGGCAGCGGTGTGGGCGCGCCAGATCGACATCTCGATGAGCTGCTCCGCCTCGCTCAGGCCGAGCTCGACCTCAAGATAGTGGCCGATGCCCGGGTCGAAGTTCTTGAGAAACCACTGCTCCAGGGTGACGGGCTCGACGCCGGGCCTCAGGCGGGCCATCGACTCCAGGTGCGCCGGGTAGTGGATGGCGGCCGTGCTGTCCACGGCGGTGTCGTCGTGGTCGAGGACGAGGCAGCGGATCACGATGGTGGACAGAATAGCGGGGCCGGCCTCGGGCCGTCCACCGGCTGCCGAAGCGGCCGGCGGGCCGCGCCGCTCACAGCCTGACGGGCACCGGGGTGGTCCCCCAGATCTCGCGGGCGTACTCCCGGATCGTGCGGTCGCTGGAGAACCGGCCCATGTTCGCCACGTTGAGGATCGACATGCGGGTCCAGGCCTCCTCGTCGGCGTACGTGCGCGCGACGCGCTGCTGGCAGGCGACGTAGGCCGCGTAATCGGCCAGGAGCATGTAGGGGTCGCCCCAGTCCAGGAGGCCGCGCACCAGCGGGGCGAACAGCTCGCCCTGGCCGCGCGAGAACAGGCCGCTGCTGATCATGTCGATGACCGCACGCAGCTCCTCGTCCTGCTCGTAGATCCGGCGCGGGTTGTAGCCGCCGGCGCGACGCTCCCGCACCTGTTCGGCGGTCAGGCCGAAGACAAAGATGTTCTCCTCGCCCACTTCCTCGCGGATCTCCACGTTGGCCCCGTCGAGGGTGCCGATCGTGAGCGCACCGTTGAGGGCGAACTTCATGTTGCCGGTTCCCGAGGCCTCGGTCCCGGCCGTCGAAATCTGCTCGGAGAGGTCGGCGGCCGGTATGAGTTTTTCGGCGAGGCTGACGCTGTAGTTGGCGAGAAAGGCCACCTTGAGCCGGTCGCCCACCAGGGGATCGTTGTTGACGACCTCCGCAATGCCGTTGATCAGCCGGATGATCAGCTTGGCCATGTGGTAGCCGGGAGCGGCCTTGCCCGCGAAGATCACCGTTCGCCTGACGTGGTCCCGCTCGCGGCCCTGGCGCAGCCGGTTGTACAGCGTGACCACGTGCAGGGCGTTGAGCAGCTGCCGCTTGTACTCGTGGATGCGCTTGACGTGGCAGTCGAACAGCGACGCGGGGTCGACTTCGATGCCGTTGGCGGCGGCGATGAGAGCGGCGAGCCGCCGCTTGTTCTCCAGCTTGACCGCCTTCCACTGCGCCTGCAGCGAGCGGTCACCGGCCATCGGGGCCAGGCGCCGCAGCTGCTCCAGATCGGTGACCCAGCCCTCGCCGATCGAGCGGCAGATGAGATCGGCAAGCCCGGGGTTGCAGAGCCTGAGCCAGCGCCGCGGCGTGATGCCGTTGGTCTTGTTGCTGAACCGCTCGGGCCACATCTGGTAGAAGTCGCGGAAGATGTCCCGGGTGAGGATCTCGGAGTGGAGCGCCGACACTCCGTTGACCGAGTGACTGCCGACGATGGCCAGGTGGGCCATGCGCACGCGCTTCTCTTCGCCTTCTTCGATCAGGGACATGCGGCGCAGCCGCTCGCAGTCGCCCGGCCATCGGGCGGCCACGTCGTCGAGGAAGCGGCGGTTGATCTCGTACACGATCTGCAGGTGACGCGGCAGGACGCGGCCGAACAGGCTCACCGGCCACTTTTCCAGGGCCTCGGGCAGGATCGTGTGGTTGGTGTAGGCCAGCGTCGCCACCGTGATGGCCCAAGCGTCGTCCCAGCCGAGGCCGTGCTCGTCCATGAGCACGCGCATCAGCTCAGGCACCGCAACGGCGGGGTGGGTGTCGTTCATCTGGATGGCGACCTTGGACGGGAAGTCGCCGAAGGGCGCCCCTTTCTTCGACGCCGTCTTGAGGTAGCGGCGGAAGATGTCCTGCATGGTCGCCGACACGAAGAAGTACTCCTGCTTGAGCCGCAGCTCGCGGCCCTCGAACACGTTGTCGTTGGGATACAGCACCTTCGAGATGGTTTCCGACTGGGCCTTGTCCGAGACCGCCCTCTCGTAGTCGCCATGATTGAAGTAGTCGAGGTTGAACTCGCGGGTGCTCTTGGCGGCCCAGAGCCGCATGTAGTTGACCGTGTTGTTGCGGTAGCCCGGGATCGGGGTGTCGTAGGCGAGGGCCATGATCTCCTGCGTGTCGAGCCACTCGAAGCGAAGCCTGCCGTCGGGATCGGCCGTGCTGCGCACGCTGCCATAGAAGCGTACCGGGTAGAGGTCTTCGGGGTGCTCGATCTCCCAGGGGTTGCCGTAGCGCAGCCAGTTGTCGGGAGTTTCGACCTGCCAGCCGTCGCGGATGTGCTGGAAGAAGATGCCGTATTCGTAGCGGATGCCGTAGCCGTAGGCGGGCAGCTGGAGGGTGGCCATCGAGTCGAGAAAGCATGCGGCCAGCCGGCCGAGGCCGCCGTTGCCGAGCCCGGCGTCGGGCTCCAGCTCGCGCAGCTCCTCCAGCGACAGCCCGAGGGCGTGCAGCGCCTCGCGAGCGTCCTGCTCGATGTCCAGGTTCAGGATCGCGTTGCAGAGGGCGCGGCCCATGAGGAACTCCAGCGACAGGTAGTAGACCCGCTTGGCGTTGGCCGCGTAGTAGGTCTGCTGGGTGGCGGCCCAGCGAGCGTAGAGCTGGTCGCGCACCGCCAGGGCCAGGCTCTTGTAGTTGTCGACCTGCGTCGCGCTGTACTCGTCTTTGGCCAGGTCCAGGAGCCGGTTGCGCAGAAAGGACTCGCGCAGGGCCTCGGCTCCGCGGCTCAGGCTCGACGCCGGATCCGCGGGCGCCGGGGCCGGCGCCTCGTCGACCGCTCTCCTGCTGGCGGGGCGCGCACCCGGTTTCTTGCCGCCTGCTGCCATGCTGGATCCTCCGCGGCAGGGCCGTCACGGCCCGGCGCCTTTCTGATTGTAGACGCCCACCGCCGGCCGGTGCAAGGACACGGATGCCCCATGCGCAGGAGGGGCCGCGACGCCGCTACAACGCCGCCGGCGCCTCGGACTCGCGCAAGCGCATGATCGTGTCGTACCACTTGAGGATGCTCTCGCCGCGGAAGCGCACGTTGTAGACCTTGCCGCCGTAGACGAAGTTGAAGCGGTTGCCCGCCTCGGTCGACAGGCCCTTGATCTCGGCGAGCGGCGCCTCGAGCACGATGCGGTAGCGGTTGCGGAACACGAGACGGCGGCTGGTGAGATACAACCGGCCGACCGAGAGCGTGCGGATGCGCGGGAACACATCCTCGCGCCGCAGAAAGTGCGCGCGGCTCCTGAGGTAGAGCACCTCGCCCGGGTCGAGGCGCAGGTGCCTGCCGCCGGACTGCGGCACCAGGGGGAACTGGCGGATCTGCCGGTAGACCTCGTCGAGCGGCAACCGCTCCTCGAAGGCGCGGCCGTTCTCGTCGAGCGGCACCAGGTGGTTGGAGACGGTCAGCCGCCACGACGAGAAGCAGCTGGCGCACTCGATGGCGTTCGACGACAGGGGCCGCACGAGCTTGAGGCCCTCGTAGGTCTGGCAGTTGGGGCACCGGTACAGGAGCCTGGTCACGTCCACGGCCAGGCCGCTCGCCCGGTAGCGCGTCTCATCGACCGGAATCGCGTAGTCGTCGCAGCGGATCGCCTCCTGGATGTCGCTCACGATGCGCGCCGGGTCGTCAGGTATGGTCTCGGGATCGTAGAGCTTCTTGAAGGTGAAGGTCACGGGAAAGCCGCGCCACCTGCGCGCCCAGCGAGGGTGGGCGATGTAGGCGCCCTCCTGGCGGCAGGTGATTACCGGCACCTTCATCTTCTGGATGAGCGTCGCCACTCCGGGAATGATCGGGGCGAGCCTGCCGTCCCAGGTGCGAATCCCTTCGGGGAACACCGCGATCGGGCGGCCCCTCTTGAGCACGCGGATGATGTTCTTGACCGAGCTGAAGTCCTGGGCGGCCTTTCGCTTGGGGAAGCAGCCGTACCAGTGCAGGAGAAGCCCCAGGAAGGGGCGGCGAAAGACGTCCTCGGTGGTCACGAAGTGGATCGAGCCCCGCACGGCCGCGTAGAGCCAGACCGGGTCGAACAGGGCCACGTGATTGGCCAGGACGATGGCAGGCTTGTGATAGGGAACCAGCTCCCGGTTCACGATGCGGATGCGGAAGAGGCGCAGCACGAGGGGGCGCAGCGGAACGACCATCAGGCTGTAGAACAGGCGGCTGACCGGCTGGACGTTCTGGAACCGGGCGAGCTTGCCTGCGGCCTCTTGCCTGGACGCCTCGGCGACGCGAGTCATGGCCTTACTTCCTGATGATCGCCTCGCGCTTGGGCCCGACGGAGATCCAGCGGATCCGCGTCTCGATCAGCCGCTCGATGGTCGCGACGTAGTCCCGCGCCTCGGCAGGCAGATCTTCGAATCGGCGCACGTCCCTGATGTCGGTGCGCCAGCCCTTCATCTGCTCGAGGACCGGCTCGGACCTGTCGAGCGCCGCGGGGACCGGGAAGCGGTCGGTCCGGCGGCCGTCGATGCGGTAGGCGGTGCAGATCGGGATGCTGTCCATGTAGCCGAGCACGTCGAGCATCGTGAGCGCGACCTCGGTGGCGCCCTGCACGCGGCAGCCGTAGCGGGTGGCAACGGCATCGAACCACCCCATGCGCCGCGGGCGGCCGGTGGTGGCCCCGTACTCCCCCGCGTCGCCGCCCCGATCGCGCAGCTGCTGAGCCTGCTCGCCGAAGATCTCGGTCACGAACGGGCCTTCGCCGACGCAGGTCGAGTAGGCCTTGGTGACGGCGATGATGCGGTCGATGGCGTGAGGCGGCACGCCGGCTCCGACCGAGCCGAAACCGGCGAGGGTCGACGACGAGGTCGGGTAGGGGTAGATGCCGTGGTCGGGGTCGCGCAGGGCCCCGAGCTGCCCCTCGAGCAGGATGTGCTCGCCGCGGACGAGGGCGCCGTGCAGCAGATCGGTGGTGTCGCAGAGGAACGGCTCGAGCTTGCGGCCCCAGTCGAGCAGCTGGGCGAGCAGCGCCTCCAGGTCGATGAGCGGCTCGTGGTAGAGGTGCTCGAGCAGCGAGTTCTTGACCGGGAGGGCCGCCTCGAGCCTGCGGCGCAGGCGGGGCACGTCAGAGAGGTCCGCGGCCTGGACGCCGACCTTGAGGTACTTGTCGGCGTAGAACGGCGCGATGCCGCTGCGCGTCGAGCCGAACTTGCGGTCGGCGAGGCGCTCCTCTTCGTACTTGTCGAACAGCAGGTGGTGCGGCATCACCACCTGGACGCGGTCCGAAACCTTGAGCTTCGGCTCCCGCACGCCGCGCTTGAGCAGCTCGTCGCGCTCCCTGAGGAACGCCTCCACGTCGAGGGCCACGCCCGGGCCGAGCACATTGGTCACGCTCGGGTAGAACACGCCGGAGGGCAGCAGGTGCAGGGCGAACTTGCCGTGTTCGTTGATGATCGTGTGGCCGGCGTTCTTGCCGCCCTGGAAGCGGACCACGTACGAGGACTCGGCTGCAAGGTAGTCGGTGATCTTGCCCTTGCCCTCGTCGCCCCAGTTGGCACCGACGATTGCCGTGACTTTCACAACGCCTTCTCCTCGCCTGCGCTGCCCGGGCAACGGCAACCGTATACGCTGCCGGCGCGCCCGTCAAGGCGCGCGACGCCGCCCGATCGGCGGTCCCGCGCGCGCTCAGAACATCCTGTACGGCACCGTTTCGTCGATCCGCAGCTTGACCTTGACCGTGGTCACGTAGGTGCCGGCTGCGACGATGGTGTACGGCGGCTCCCAGATGACCACGTCGCCGCGCAGCTCGCGCGGCTTGTTGTCGATGCGGCCGCGGGCGTAGTCGCGAATCGCCTGCTCGATCGCCTCGGCGAGGGCCGCCTCGCGGGCACGGGCCGCGAACAACGAATGGTCGCCACGACCGCTGGCCGTCGCAAGGACGTTGCTGCTCCACGCCCGCCGGCGCGCCTCCTGGAAATCGGCCAGCTCGTAGACGATCCGGGCAGAAAGCCGCTGCTCCTGCCTCTGGACCCACGCCACCGACAGCCGCGGGTCGCCCCAGGGGATCTCGCCGAGCGGCGCGAGCTCGAAGCGGTCGGCAACGCTGCGCGCGCGGTCGGAGGGCGTGTAGGCGAAGCGGTAGCCGTAGATCATGGCGCTCAAGACCGATCGCGCCTGTTCGAGCAGCCGATGGTGCAGGGCGCCGGCTTCGGTGGAGGAGTCGGCGCTTTCCATCGGCGGCTCGAGCTCGGTCCAGACCGGCACCTCGAGCAGCGGTCCGGCGGCGGCAACGGATGAGGCGGCGAGCACGACCAGGAGGACTGCGATCGGCTTCAGAGGCGACCCCCACTTGCATTATCGGAACGGGAGCCGGGCGGATGCAACCCGGCGATCGGCCTTCGACCCGCATGCGGGGAGCTGCGCGCTACCGGTCCAGGAAGACCCGGATCGGGTTGATGCCCAGACGCAGAACGAAGTACAGGTAGCCAAGCGCGATGCCCGCGAAGTGGGCGAAGTGAGCCACGCCGCCCTGGAAGCCGGTGACCTGGTAGAAGACCGACATCAGGGCGAACACGAGCACCGCCACGGGCGCCTGGAGGGGAAGCAGCCCGAAGATAAAGATGCGCGAGTGGGGAAAGTAGGTCGCGAAGCCGAGCAGCAGGGCGTACACCGCCCCTGAGGCGCCGACCACGTTGACGCCCAGAAGCAGAGAGACGATACCGACCCCGATTCCGGTACTCAGGTAGTAGACGAGAAACTCGGAGCTGCCCATCTCGCGCTCCAGTGGAATCCCGAATATGTAGAGACCGAGCATGTTGAACAGGATGTGGGTGAAGTTGGCGTGCACGAACATGTACGTGACCAGCTGCCACACGTATCCGCCCTCCCGCACCAGCTGCGGGAAGAGGCCGAGGTAGACCACCACGCGTCTGGACGTGAGGCCCAGAAGGAACACCGCGAGACAGGCGACGATCAGTCCCACCGTGGCGTTGTAGAAGCTGTAGGGCAGAGGCCTGCGGGCGCGCATCATGGAGTCAAGGTACGGCCGCCGCAGCGCGGAAGTCAACGGCTTCCGCCTGCTCCGCCCGCTTTCTCGAGCGGGGCCGGCCGTGTATGATGAGTCATGAACCGCTGGGCCGACCACTACACCCGCAAGGCGCGCGAGGCCGGCTATCCTGCGCGCTCGGTGTTCAAGCTCGAGGAAATCCAGAGACGCTTTGCGGTGCTGCGCCGCGGCGCTCGCGTGCTGGACCTGGGCGCGGCTCCAGGCAGCTGGAGCCGCTACGTGCTGAGCGGATGGGCCGGTGTGGTGACCGCGGTCGACCTGCAGGACCTGGACCCGGCAGTCGTGAGACAGGGCGGCTCGCGACTGGCCTTTGTCAAGACCGATCTCTTCGACCCGGCTCTGGCGCAGACGCTGCGGCCGCGGGCGCCGTTCGACGCCGTCTTGAGCGACGCGGCGCCGTCGACGACGGGAACCCGCGTGGCCGACGTGACGCGCTCGGCCGCGCTCGCCGAGCGGGCGATCGAGCTGGCGGACGCGCTTCTGGCCGAGGGCGGGAGCCTGGTGGTGAAGATCCTGCAGGGGGGCGAAGAGCGGCGGCTTCTCGATCTGCTTGGCAGCCGCTATGCGAAGGCCCGCGCTTTCAAACCGCCGGCGAGCCGCAGGGCCTCGACGGAAATCTACCTGATCGGATTGCGGCGAACCCAAAAAAAACTTGACGGCGCCGGGAGCGGGGTCCATAATGACAGCGATACAGGATAATCCAAGACTGTTGGACAGGAGGATGGAGCGATGAAAAGGGCATTGTCTGTAGGTTTCCTTGCCTTGCTGGCGGCCGGGGTGGTTCTTGGTCAGACCGTGGTGACCAACGACTTTTCCAGCGGCCCGCTTCCGGCAGGCTGGATCCCGGCGGCCGGGTCCTGGCAGGTCAAGGACGGCAAGCTCTTGCAGGCCGACGCCAAGGACTACATGGCGGTGCTCAACATCCCCTGCGAGCAGTCGGGCGTCATGCAGTACGAGTTCCAGCTGGAGTACGTCGATGGAATGCAGGACGACTACGGCGGCTTCGGCTTCCACATCTTTGTGAACGACCCGAGCCGGGGGCGCGCCTGGGGCAATGGCACCTCCGCCCTCCTCTGGCTGACCTGGGACAAGGCCGCCTACGGGCCCGGCGTGTTCGCCCAGGCCTACTGGAGCACAGGGCCGACCCAGATGGGCCTCTACCCGCCCCGCGACATCAAGAAGGCCGGCGGAAACCTGGGCCTCCCCGCGGCCTACGTGCGGCCGGAGTTCCTCAAGGTCACGATCCCCGTCAAGATCGTCGTGGACACCAAGGCCGGGGAGCTCAAGGTGTACGATCCGCTGGACATGAACTTCTTCTACAGGTTCAAGGCGCCTCTGCCCATCAGGTCCGGCAAGTACATCGGACTGCGCACCAACAGCCTGGCGGTAAAGTTCGACAACCTGAGGGTCACGAAGCTCGAGTAGCCGCGTCGACTGATGCACGATGGAGCCGCGCCGCAGGGCGCGGCTTTCTTGTAACTTCCGCCGCCTTGGGTTGTTTGCCCATTGAAGAGAGAGGGGAGCCTGAAGGTTTTCCCTGCGGGCAAGTTTCACCTCCTTTCCTTGCCCGGGTTCCCTTGCTGCAGCACCTGGGGGTAGTGTTACTACCCCCGCTTTTTTCCGTCCCCTCTCTCTTTGTTTTTCACCCGACAGACCGCCGGCTTCCCGTCTTGAAGGGCTCTCGTCGTGAGCCCTATGGTGCGTCCCCGTGAAGCTTATCGGTGCCCACGTTTCGACCGATGGCGGCGTCGAGAACGCGCCGCTGGAGGCGCGCCGGATCGGCGCGACCGGGTTCGCGCTCTTTACCCGAAATCAGCGCACATGGAAGTCGAGGCCCCTTTCCGAAGAGGCGATCGCCGCGTTCCGCGCCAACTGCCTCGAGGCCGGCTACGGCCCCGGCTCGATCCTCCCGCACGACAGCTACCTGATCAACCTCGGCGCCCCGGATGCGGACATCCTGGCAAAGTCGCGCGAGGCCTTTGTCGACGAGCTTCGCCGCTGCGAGCAGCTCGGCCTCGGCATGCTGAACTTTCATCCGGGAGCCCACAAGCGGCTCATGAGCGACGAGCAGTGCCTAGATCTCGTGGCCGAGTCGATCGATCTCGGCCTCGCCCAGACCCGCGACGTCGTGGCCGTCATCGAGATCACCGCGGGCCAGGGCAGCAGCGTCGGCCGCTCGCTCGAGCAGATCGCCTACGTCATCGGGCGCGTCTCGCACCGGGACCGCATCGGGATGTGCGTCGACACGGCGCACGCCTTTGCCGCCGGCTACGACCTGGCGGCGCCCGGAGGCTACGATGCGTTCATGGAGCAGCTCGATCGCACGGTGGGCCTGCGCTATCTCAAGGGGGTGCACCTCAACGACACGAAGATGGCGCTGGGAAGCCGCAAGGACCGCCACGCGTCCCTCGGCGACGGCAAGCTCGGCTGGGAGGCGTTCGGCCGCCTCGTGCGCGATCCGAGGACCGATGGCATCCCGCTGATCCTCGAGACGCCGGATCCCGAGCTGTGGCCCGCGGAGATCGCGAGGCTCTTTTCCCTCGCTAGCGGATGACGCCCGGCCGCAGGAGTGCGGCGTTGCGTGCGGCGCAATCGTGCCCGGCGGCGACAGCGGCCTCGATGCCGAGGCCGCGGCCGAGCGTTGCGGCCATGCCGGCGGCAAAAGCGTCGCCGCAGCCGGTGGTGTTCACCGCCTCCGCCGCAGGAGGCTGCCTCTCGGCAACGGCGCCGCCGTCGACGTAGAGGGTGGACAGGCGGCCGCGCGTGAGCACGGTCACGATGCCGTCATCGCGGAGCAGACGCAGCATGCGCTCCCGCACCCGGGCCAGGAGCCGGTCGGAGCCGGCGTCCTCGGCGGCGTCCTCGTCCGGGAAAAAGGTGGCCACAAACTCCGTGAAGTTGACCTTGACCACCGTGGGGCGCGAGGGAATGGTCGCCACCAGGTCTTCGCCCCGATAGTCGACGATGACCGTCTTGCCGCAGGCCCGCGCCTCGGCGGCCATCCATGGATACAACTGCGGCGAAAAGCCCGGAGCCTTGGTGCCGGAAATAACGACGGTGCGGCAGTCGGGCACGAGTCGCCGATAGGCTTCGCGGATTGCCCGTTCGGTGGCGGCATCGACGGGCCGGCCCTCTTCGACGATCTCCGTGGTCGTGCGTTGCTGCCGGTCGAGCAGCGTGATGCAGGTGCGGACATCCGCCTGCGTGTCCACTGGCGCGACCTCGATGCCGTCGCGCCGGGCGAGCCCAAGGAACAGCTCGCGGTCGTGGCCGCCGGCCTGGGTGAGCTGCACCACCGGCTCGCCGAGCTGGACGAGAACGCGGCTCACGTTGATGCCCTTTCCGGCCGCGTCCAGCGACAGCTCGCGCACGCGGTTGACGTGGCCGGGCCGCAGGCGCTCCAGGACGAGGGTGCGTTGAATCGTGGGATTCAGACAGACCGCAAGGTGGCGTCCGCCGCCCGTTTGGCTCATGCGCTCAGTCGACCCCGAAGAGCCGGCGCAGCTGCTCGAGCCCCTCGGCAGGCGGCGCCTCCGATGCAGCCGCCACGGCGCTTTCGGCCAGCGGCGGCGCCCCCTGCGGGGGCGAGGCGCCGAGCCGGGTCGGGAACACCCCGAAGCGGCGGCCGGCAGCCTGGCCCTCGGCCGACAACACGTAATCGACGAGCTGCTGCGCGAGCCCGTTCATCAGCGCCGGCCGCTTTGCCTGCTTGAGGATGGCGATGGGGCGGGGTGTCACGAGGGGCCCATCGGCCGGCCATACGACCTCGAAGGAGGTGCGGGTCTCGGTGACCGCCTGGTAGGCAACGATCGCCGCAAGAGCGTCGCCCGCCGCGACGCTGGCGAGCGCCTGTTCATCGCTGGCGGCGACGACGGGGCGCTTTGCAGCCAGTGACTCGAGGAACGACCAGCCGAGGGCGCGCGCCATGGCCGCAGCCGCGGAGAAGCCTTCGGAGCCCGCCGAAGGATCCCGGAGGGCAATGCGGCCGTCCCACTGCGGCTTCAGGAGGTCCCGCCAGCGAGTCGGCGCCGGCGTTGCCGGCGGGAGCGTCTGCGCGCACGCGATAACCAGGCACTCCAGGCCCGATACGGGGTTGGCAGGCTCCGTTTTCCAGTAGCGGGAGTCGATGGCGTTCAGCTCTGAAGAACGAAAGGACACCAGGCGATCGGCGGCGCGAAGCTCACGGTGCAGCGACTCGCCTCCGCCCCAAACCAGGTCCGCGGAGGCGGCCACATTCTCCGGGTCCGAGGCGACGTCGGGGGTCAGCGGAACAAAGGTCATGACGTCGCCGCGAAAGCGCTCGAATGCCCGCTCGATTTCGCCGGCGAGACCGGCGGGACCCTGGTAGTAGATCGACAGCCTGTAGGGCTGCGCCTGAACCGCCAGTGCGATCACCAGCAGCACGGGCGCCAGAACGCGGCGACTGGCTTGCATGTCCGTGACTCCCCCTCCCAGACATACCTTACCACCCTGTGTGCGCAACCTCAACCGGAACCCGCATGCGAGCCTCTGGGGCCCGCGCGCCCGTGCTGTCGCATGGGTCGGTCCGTGGAGAGAGGCGGCTGCTAGTACAACGCTGCTTTGAGGACGGCGGGCTCGAGCCTGTAGGGAGAGCCCTTGCCCTGGAGGAAATGGTGGCGCTCGAGCATCTCGATCGACAGCACGCTGTAGGTCAGGCTGATGTCCCGACCGGCGCGATACACATGCACGTTGACCTTCTGAACCGTGCCGCCGCCAAAGGGCGAGGGGATCGCCCCGCGCGCCTCATCGACGCGCACCAGCCACTCGGTGTCGACGGTGGTCGGCTCGCCCAGCCCCTTGCGGCCCTCGTCGAGCAGATGGCGCATGCGCTCCGCTGTCTCCTCGAACGAGATCCCTGCCGCGGCCATGGCCTCCTCGTCAGCCTCTATGATGTCCGCGATCGGCCGGGTGTCGTGGCCGAGAAAGCCCGACGCGCTGATCACCCCAGGTGCCATGTTCGCCTGCGCCTTGCGCAGCTCCGGAGTCATCTTCATCTCGCCGCCCCCCGCTTCACGCGAACTTGTCGTAGAAGATGTTGTCGCTCGTGATGCCGTTGTTCTGCATCACCTTGACGCATGCGTCGATCATGCCGGGGCTGCCGCAGAGGTAGCCCTCCTTGGAACGATCCTTGGCGATGACCGTCCGCAGATACTTGTCAAGGACATTCGTGATCAGTCCGACTTCGCCGGCCCACTTGTCTTCGGGCAGCGGCTCCGACAGCGCCGCCACAAAGTGGAACTTCGGCCATTTCTTCTCGATCGCCCGCAGCTCGTCGAGGTAGTACAGGTCCCTGACCGCGCGGGCGCCGAAGAAGTACCAGAACTCCCTGTCGGTCTGACCCTTTTCCAGCATGTCGAGGATGATGGATTTCAGCGGCGCCATGCCGGAACCGCCGGCGACCCCCAGCTTGATCGCGTCGGTGTTGCGCATGCGGAACTCCCCATAGGGCGCTGTGAGCTCGATCTTCTGCCGCGGCTTGAGGTACTTGAACACGTAGGTGGTGAGCGCCCCGCCGGGCACGAGGCGTATGTAGAACTCGAGGGCGCCCCTGTCCGATGGGACGCTCGACATCGAGTAGGCGCGCTGTATGTAGTCCTTGATGCTGTCGTAGGGCGGAACCACGAGCTGGGCATACTGGCCGGCGACGAACTCGATCTCCTTGGGGTCGTCGAGGCGGATGCGCACCCTCTTGATGTCGTAGGTCATGTCCTCGATGGCCTCGACGGTGCCTTTGCACTGCTTGACGTAGAACACCTCCTCGGGAACCTGGATGGCGATGTCCGCCTTGACCTTGACCTGGCAGGCGAGGCGGACCCTGCTCTCGATCTCCTTGGGGCTCAAGTAGGGCGTCTCGGTGGGCAGGACCGGACCGACGTCGCTGTCGATCCTGCACTTGCAGACTCCGCAGGCGCCGCGGCCTCCGCAGGCCGACGGCAGGAAGATGCCGTTGTCGGCCAGCAGGCGCAGGAGCGGCGGCCCGCCTTTGGCCGTGAGCTGCTTCTTTCCCGCGTTGATGTCGATCCTGACCTGGCCGTAGTTGTTGACGATCGAATCGAGGACCGAGATCACGGCCGCCAGGACGGCTCCGATCCCTGCGACCGCCAGCGGCGCGGTGACGTACAGCGGCATAGCTGCTTCAGCCTCCTACTGGACCCGGATCATGCCAGAGAATCCGATGAACCCCATGGCCATCATCCCGATCGTGATCAGGGTGATGCCTGTGCCTTTGAGCCCGGCCGGGACCGGCGCCTTGTCGACCTTGAGCCTGATGGCCGCCAGGGCCATGATCGCCATCCACCAGCCGAGCCCCGAGCCCAGCGCAAAGACCGCGGTCTGCAGCAGGTTGTATCTGCGGATCTGCATGAACAGAACGCCGCCGAGAATGGCGCAGTTGACCGTGATCAGCGGCAGAAAGATCCCAAGCGCCATGTACAGGGGCGGCGAGATGCGCTCGATGATCATCTCCAGCATCTGGACCGCGGCGGCGATCGCGATGATGAACACGACCAGCGACAGGTATTCGATCCCGAGCGGGATCATGACGTAGTAGAGCAGCAGCCAGCTGATCACCGCGGTGATCACGAGCACGACCGTCACAGCGATGCCCAGGCCGTTGGAGCTCTTGATGTCCTTGGAGATCGAGATGAACGAGCACATGCCGAGAAAGTTCGACAGCAGGATGTTGCTCGTGAAGATCGACGCGAAGAACAGCGTGACGGGGGCGACATCGGGACCGGTCATTTCGCTGCCTCCTTGCGGATCATGAGGCCTTTGGCAAGCCACAGGAGGCTGGCCAGGAGAAAGAAGGCGCTGGGCGCCATGACCATGATCGTCCAGGTCGGGAAGCTCTCGGGCAGCACGTGGACGTTGAACAGCGAGCCGAACCCGAGCAGCTCGCGGACCGCCGAAATCACCAGCAGCACCAGCGAGTAGCCGACTCCGTTGGCGAGCCCGTCCCAAAAGGAGATCAGCGGCGGATTGCCCTGCGCGTAGGCCTCGGCCCGGCCCATCAGGATGCAGTTGGTGATGATCAGTCCGACGTAGGGGCCGAGCGACTTGCTCACCTCGGGCAGATAGGCCCTGAGGGTGATGTCCACGAGGATCACGTAGAAGGCGGCGAGCAGGACCTGCACCATCATGCGCACCTTGCGCGGGATGATGATGCGCAGGAGCGAAACCGTGAGGCTGGTGAACGCCGTGCTGAACGTGACTCCCGCGCCCATGATCGCCGTGTTGAGCATGTTGTTGGTGACCGCGAGCGTCGAGCAGATGCCCAGTACCTGCACGAAGATCGGGTTGTTGGACCACAGGCCGTCTTTCAGGACCGTGAGGAACTTCTTCACTTGCGGGCCTCCTTGAGGGCCGTCAGCGTCTGGTTGATGATGCCCTCCATGGCGTTGGAGGTGAGCGTGGCTCCGGTGACGGCATCGACCTTGCCGTTGTCCGGGTCCCTGTCGCCGCGCCCCGAACCGGAGGCGATGTCGATCCGGCCGTTGACGATCGCCTCGCCCCTGAACTGCTCTTTCCACCACGATTCGCCGATGCGTCCGCCGAGGCCCGGGGTCTCGTTCTGCGTGATGATGTCGAGCCCGACGATCCGCGCCAGATCAGGCGTGATCCCCATCACGCCGGTGATGGCTCCCCAGAGGCCGGCGCCGCTGAAGCGCACCGCCTCCACGGGCGCGCCCCCCACGGCGGCCCGCTTCATCTCCAGGTCGCCGAGCCGGAACTCCTCGACCTCGCGCTCGTAGACGTCGAGCACCTCGGCGTCGCCGGAATAGGGGACGCCCATCGCGTTGAGGATCGCGCGCCGCTCCATGATCAGCGCGTTGGCCGCAGCCTTCTCCTTTGTCATCTCGTTGGCAAAGGCCAGGAGCCCGACAAAAACGAACGACACGACAAAGGTCACGATCACGGTGTAGGCCATTCCCTCTCTGTTCATCGCTGTCCCTCCGCGACCGCGCCTCGGACCGCCGCCTTGGGCCTTCGGGCGCCGACCAGCTCGTCGAGCAGCGAGGCGAAGGTGTTGCCTATGATGACCGCGAAGCTGGTGCCCACGGGAAACAGCGAGAAGTTCTGGATCACCATGGCTATGGCGCCGATCAGGGTTCCGTAGAGGTACTGAGCCGCCGGCTTTTTCGGCGCCGAGACCGGATCGGTGGCGTAGAAGACGCCCACCATGATCACGCTGCCCGAAAGAAGGGACGGGAGCGCCGGCAGGGCGCGCGCAATGCCGAGCAGGTCGATGGCGAACGAGAACGCCGCGGCCGCGGCGATCTCCGTCGCGATGATGCGCCAGTTGGCCGTCTTGGTGGCGATCAGGTAGACGGCGGCGAGCAGGATCAGGACAATCGAGCTCTCGCCCATGGCGCCGGCGCGGAAGCCGAGGAGGAGCTGCAGCAGGTCCACGTGCTCGCCGGCGCGGATCAGGTCCAGCGGCGTAGCCGTCGTGATCGCGTCGGTGGCCGCGAAGCCGAAGCGGCCCGGGATCAGGTAGCCCATCTGCAGGTAGCGGGGGAAGGTGATGTAGATGAACAGCCGTCCGGTGATCGCCGGGTTGAAGACGTTGCGGCCGAACCCGCCGTACACCTCCTTGGCGAACACGATGGCAAAGCCGATGCCCAGCAGCGCCACCCACCAGGGAGTCTGCGGCGGCAGGGACAGCAGGTAGAGGCTGCAGGTCACGAGAGCGGCCTCGGAGACCTTCTTTCCGCGCCTGCTCTCGAACGCATATTCGAGGCCGATCCCGGCGACGAACACCACGACGGCGAGGAGCAGCAGCCTCCACCCGTACATGATCAAGGCGAACACGGCGATCGGCGCCAGCGCGAGGAGCACGCGGCGCATGATCACCTGTTTCTGGAAGAGCTTTTCGTACACGCTGACCGCTCCGTTTCCGAGGCGCGGCTTCGGGACTTTCCTCGCGGCGGTGAGCGTCCAGCTCGACAGCGCGCCTCCGGCCGGTCGTGGACTGAACTCGCCGCTGAATTGTGCGCGCAGTAGCGAATGCAATATACCGGTTGCCCTTGGCGGATTCAAGCGACAGGGAGGTCGCGAGCCCGGGCGCGCCAGGGATGGCAAAGCGCCCGGGCAAGCGTCCAGGGATGGACCGGGCCCCCGAAGGCCCGAGCCTGCGAAGCAGGGTCGGGGTGGCGCGCCGCCCGGTTGACTCTCCGAGAAAGCGCGGGCTACACTCCCGGCATCCACCCGACAGGAGCGAACAATGAAGGTAGCAATCGACAAGGACCTCTGCACCGCGTGCGGCCTGTGCGTCGACAGCGTGCCCGAAGTCTTCAGGATGGGAAGCGACGTGGCCGAGGTGATCAGCGAGAATGTGCCGCCGGAGCACGAGAAGGCGGTCAAGGACGCGGCCTCCGACTGCCCTGTGGAAGCGATCAAGGTTTCCTAGGACCGGGCATCTGGATCCCAGCGACGGCCCGCGCTTGCGCCGGGCCGTTTTTTTTGCCCGCCGCCCCGCAGCTACTGCCGATCGGGCAAGGATTTGGCGGGCGTCCGGCGCTCTGTTATATTGGGAGCCGCCGGGAGGCACGAGTCCATGACCAAGATCGAGATCCTCGGCGCCCTCGACGCCATCATCAACGACGCGCAGGTGGGCATCCTCGCCACCACCGACCCCGACGGCAGGCCGGCGATGAGGTGGATGACGCCGACGCAGGTGCGGGGCCGCCGGGGGCATCTGTACGCGGTGACCTCTCCGGGCTTCCGCAAGATCCGTCACATCGAAGCCCACCCGGGGGTCGAGTGGATGTTCCAGACGCGCGATCTCAACAGGATCGTCACGGTCAAGGGCGCGGCCTCGATCGTCGACAACCCGCAGCTCAAGAGCGAGGTGCTCGAGAGCATCGGGCCGCGCCTGGAAGTGTTCTGGCGCGTCAACGACAAGACCGATTTCGTGGTTCTGGAGACCGTGATCGAGCAGGTGTCGGTCTTCGACACGATGAAGCATCGCCGCGACAGCGTTCTGCTGGACAGGGAGGATCGCGCATGAGCTCGAGCGGCGCCCGCAAGGCGGCCGCGCCCGCGGCCTCCCCCGGCTACGATAAGGCGTTCCTGCACAAGCTGCTGGCCGACATGCTGCTGATCCGCCGTTTCGAGGAGAAGGCCGGCCAGATGTACGGCATCCGCAAGATCGGCGGCTTCTGCCACCTCTACAACGGGCAGGAGGCCGTGGCGGTCGGCGCGATCGCGGCCCTGGACCTGGCAAAGGACTACGTGCTGACCGGCTACCGCGACCACGGCCACGCCCTGGCCTGCGGCATGGACCCCAAGGCGGTCATGGCCGAGCTCTACGGCAAAGCCACCGGCTGCTCGCGGGGCAAGGGCGGGTCGATGCACCTGTTCGACGCGGCTCGCCACATGCTCGGCGGCAACGGCATCGTCGGCGCCCAGATCCCCGTCGCCACCGGCGTCGCCTTCGCGATCCGCTACCGCGAGCAGGACGGGGTGGTGCTGTGCTTTTTCGGCGACGGCGCCATTCACCAGGGGGCCTTTCACGAGAGCCTGAACCAGGCCAAGGTCTGGAGCCTGCCCATCGTCTACGTGTGCGAGAACAACCAGTACGGAATGGGGACCAGGTTCGACCGGGTCTCCTCGGTGCACGACTTTGCCAAGATGGGCGCGGCCTACGACATCCCGGGCAGGCAGGTCGACGGGATGAACGTGCTCACGGTCTACGAGGAGTTCAAGGCGGCGACCCGTACGGCCAAGGACGGCACGCCGGTGTTCCTTGAGGTCAAGACCTACCGCTACCGCGGCCACAGCATGAGCGACCCGGCGACCTACCGCACGCGCGAGGAGGTCGAGGACTACCGCAGGCAGGACCCGATCCTGCTGCTGCAGGGACTGATGGAGGAGCGAAAAGTGCTCAGCGCCGACGAGTTCCAGAAGCTCGACGAGCAGGCGAAGCAGGTGAGCGAAGAGGCGGCCTCGTTCGCCGAGGAGAGCCCCGAGCCCGAGCTCGAAGCCCTCTGGCAGGACGTGCTGGCGTAGCCATGGATGGCTGTGTTCGTGGGCGGAGGGGATGTCCAAGCTCACGGGCCCCCCTGGAGGACTTGCGATGGCCGTAATCACGTTCCGCGAGGCTCTGAACCAGGCGATCGACGAGGAGATGGCGCGCGACGAGAGGGTCTGCCTTCTGGGCGAGGAGGTGGCCGAGTACGACGGCGCCTACAAGGTGAGCAAGGGACTGCTGGCCAAGTACGGGCCCAAGCGCGTGCTCGACACCCCGATCACGGAGCTCGGCTTTACCGGGCTGGGCGTGGGCGCCGCGATGGCGGGGGTGCGGCCGATCATCGAGTGGATGACCTTCAACTTCGGGCTGCTCGCCATCGACCAGGTGATCAACAACGCGGCCAAGATGCGCTCCATGTCCGGCGGCCAGTTCACCGTGCCGATGGTGATCCGCGGGCCCAACGGCCCGGCCGAGTACCTCTCGTCGCAGCACTCCCAGGCGCTGCAGTCGTTCTTTGCCCACGTCCCGGGCCTCAAGGTCGTGGCCCCCTCCACTCCGGCCGACGGTAAGGGGCTGCTCAAGAGCGCGATCCGCGACGACAACCCCGTGATCTTTCTCGAGGCCGAGATGATGTACGGCTGGAAGGGCGAAGTGCCCGAGGGCGAGCACCTGGTTCCGATCGGCAAGGCCGACGTCAAGCGGCCCGGGGCCGACGTGACGCTCGTCTGCTACTCCAAGCCCGTGCGCATGGTGCTCGAGGCGGCCGAAGAGCTGGCCAAGCACGGCATCGACGCCGAGGTCCTGGACCTGCGCTCGCTGCGGCCCCTCGACGAGGAGGCCCTCTACGAGTCAGTGCGCAGGACCAGCAGGTGCGTGGTCGTGGAGGAATCCTGGCCCGTGGCGAGCGTCGGTTCGCACGTCGCGTGGCTGGTGTCGAGGAACTGCTTCGACTCCCTGGACGCCCAGGTCGAGCTGGTCGCCAGCGAGGACGTGCCGATGCCCTACAACCACAGCCTCGAGCTGGCGGCGCAGCCTTCGGCGCCCAAGGTGATCGAAGCCGTGCGCCGCGTCATGTACCTGGACTAGGACGCCGCCCGGAGAGGAGAGGCCCATGGCCGAGAAGATCCTGATGATCGCGCTGTCGCCCACCATGAACGAGGGCACGATCGTCCGATGGAACAAGAACGAAGGCGACACGCTCAAGGTCGGCGACCTGCTCTGCGAGGTGGAGACCGACAAGGCGACCATGGAGTACGAGTCGCAGAACGCCGGCACGCTGCTCAAGATCCTGGTTCCCGCGGGCAGCCAGGCCAGGGTGGCGGACCCGATCGCGATCGTCGGCAAGGCAGGCGAGGACGTCTCGAGCCTGCTGGCGCAGACCAAGCCCCCGGCCCATGCGGCGCCCGAGCCCGCGGCCCCGGCGGCCAGGCCTGCGGCGGCCGCGCCGGCAAGACCTGCGCCGCCGGTTGCGCCGGCGGCAGGGCGGGTGCGCTCTTCGCCGCTGGCGCGCAAGCTCGCGGCCGAGCGGGGCATCGACATCGGCTCGCTCGCGGGCTCGGGCCCGGCCGGGCGGGTCGTGCGGCGGGACATCGAGACGGCAGGGGCGGCCGCGGGGGGGACGGCGGCGGCGAGGCCTGCCGGCGCAGCCGGCGCCGACGAGGTGGTGCCGGTCAGCGGCAAGCGCAAGGTGATCGCCCAGCGGCTGGCCGAAAGCAAGTTCCAGGCGCCCCACTACTACCTGAAGATCTCCTTCGAGATGGACGGCCTCATGGCCGCCCGCGCCCGGCTCGCCGAACGGCGAAAGGCCAAGGTCTCGTTCAACGCCTTCATGCACAAGCTCGCGGCCGAGGCGCTGCGCCGCCACCCGGCGGTCAATGCGAGCTGGCAGGGCGACACGATCCGCCGCTTTGCCAGCATCGACATCGGGCTCGCGGTGGCGCAGAGCGACGGCCTGATCACGCCGGTGGTGCGCGACTGCGCGGCCAAGGGCATCCTCCAGATCGACGCGGAGCTCGCGGCGCTCATCGAGAAGGCGAGGAACAACAAGCTGATGCCGGAGGAGTACACGGGGGCGACCTTCTCGATCAGCAATCTCGGCTCCTTCGGGATCGAGGAGTTCACCGCCATCATCAACCCGCCCGGCTCGGCGATCCTCGCCCTCGGCAGGATCGCGAAGGTCCCGGTGGTGGCCGACGACGGGTCGGTGGTCGTGCGATCGATGATGAAGGCCACGCTCTCGTGCGATCACCGCGTGATCGACGGTGCGGTGGGTGCGGCCTTTCTCTCTGACCTCAAGGACATGATCGAGAACCCGCTGGCGGTGTTGTTCTAGAAGACGCGCGCGGGGCGGGAGGGCCCGGACGAGGACGTCCGGGCTGGGGACCTGAGCCGCAGACGGCCAGGTCATGGGAGAGTCCAATGGCAGGCGAGTACGAGTTCGACGTCCTGGTGATCGGTTCGGGTCCGGGCGGCTACGTCGCGGCGATCCGCGCTTCGCAGCTGAAGCTCAAGGCGGCGGTCGTCGAGCGCGACAAGGTCGGCGGCGTCTGCCTCAACATCGGTTGCATCCCGTCCAAGGCGCTGATCCACCAGGCCGAGGTGTTCTCCCACATCAGGGACCTGGAGGCGATGGGCCTCAAGGTCGACCGCTCGGGCTTCGACTACGGGACGGTCTTCAGGAAGTCGCGCGCCGCGGCCGACCGTCTGTCCAGGGGCGTGGCGTTCCTCCTGAAGAAGAACAACGTCGAAGTGATCGCAGGCGCCGGGCGCCTCGCCGGGCCGCACGAGGTCGCCGTCGATCTGGCGGCGGGCGGCATGCGGACGATCCGCGCAAAGAACATCCTGCTCGCCACAGGTTCGCGGCCGCGCGAGATCCCCGGGTTCAAGTTCGACGAGACGAAGGTCCTCTCGTCGACGGGCCTGCTGATGCTCGAGCGGCTGCCGAAGTCGCTGCTGATCCTGGGGGCCGGGGCGATCGGCGTGGAGTTCGCCTACGTGATGAACAGCTTCGGCGTGCAGGTGCGCCTCGTCGAGATGCTGCCTCAGGTGCTGCCGCTGGAGGATTCCGAAGTGGCTGCCGTGCTGGCCAAGGAGCTGCACAGGCGCGGCGTCACGATCGCCACGAGCACCAGGGCCGTGTCGATGGCGGCCAGGGGCGGCGACCTCGAGGTCAGTCTCGAGGACAAGGAGGGCAAGCGCAGCCAGGTCGCGGCCGAGAAGGTCCTCGTGGCCGTCGGCCGCGCCCCGAACACCGAGAACCTGGGCCTGGAGAAGGCCGGGGTCAAAGTCGAGAAGGGATTCGTCACGGTCGGCGACTGGTACCAGACCTCGGTGCCCGGCATCTACGCGATCGGCGACATCGTGAACACGCCGCTGCTGGCCCACGTCGCCTCGAAAGAGGGAGAGATCGCAGTCGAGCACATGGCGGGCCGCAAGGGGCGGCCGCGCGTGGACCTGAACGCGATCCCGGGCGCCGTCTATTCCGAGCCGCAGCTCGCGAGCTTCGGGCTCACCGAGGAAAAGGCGAAAGCCGCAGGGGTCAAGTACAAGAAGTCGACCTTCCCCTATCGAGGTACGGGCAAGGCCGTGGCGGTCGAGCAGGTCGAAGGGATGGTGAAGATCCTCACCGACCCGTCGACCGGCGAGATCCTCGGCGCTCACATCGTCGGAGCCGGCGCCACCGAGCTCATCCACGAGCTGCTGCTGGCCAAAACCGCCGAGCTGCTGCCCGAGGACGTCGCCACGATGATCCACGCCCACCCGACGCTCTCCGAGGCGCTCATGGAAGCCATGCGGGCGGTCGAGGGCTGGGTCATTCACGCGTAGCCGGGCTGCTGCGAACGCTGCCCGGGTCGCCGCCCGGGGCGAGGGCGAGGCGCAAAGCGCCGCGGCCTTCTCTGTCATTGTCCGAGATGGAAGGGACAGAGGATGCACGCATCGGTGGCCTGCCACGCCCCCGTCGGCATTGACGGCCAGGTGGTGCGCGTGGAGGCGGACCTCAGGAACGGCGTTCCCGGAATCGACATCGTGGGCCTGCCCGACAGCGCGGTGCGCGAGTCGCGCGAACGGGTGCGCGTGGCGATCCGCAACAGCGGCTTCGAGTTCCCACGCGAGCGCGTCCTCGTCAACCTGGCCCCTGCCGGGATCCGTAAGGAGGGCGCCTCCTTCGACCTGGCCATCGCTTTTGCCGTGCTCGCCGCCTCCAAGCAGGTGCCGGCGAGCGGCCTCGACCGGGTCATGGTGCTCGGCGAGCTCAACCTCTGCGGAGAGGTGCTGCCCGTCACCGGTGTGCTCGCCGCCGTGGCCACGGGCATCAAGGCCGGCCTCGTGCGCTTTCTCGTGCCGAAGGTCAACCTGCGGGAAGCCCTCTGCCTCGGTCTCGGCCGCGTGTGCGGCATCGCCTCGCTGGCCGAAGGGGCCTGCGGCCTGCGCGACGGCAAGTTGAGCGCCGCCACAACGGCGCGGGCGGCCCCCGAGCCGGCGGTCGAGGACATCTACGGCGACCTCTCGGACATCCGCGGATGCGCCGTCCTCAAGCGCGCCCTCGAGGTCGCAGCCGCAGGCGGGCACAACCTGTTCCTCTGCGGCCCCCCGGGCAGCGGCAAGACGATGGCCGCGCGGCGGCTGGCCACGCTGCTGCCGCCGCTGGACCGCGACGAGAGCCTGGAGGTGACGCGGGTGCACTCGCTGGCCGGGGCCCTTCCCCCCGACGGGGGGCTGATCACCCGCAGGCCCTTCCGCATGCCCCACCACACCGCCTCGGCCGAGGGCATCATCGGAGGAGGCCGCTTCGTGCGGCCCGGCGAAGTGTCGCTCGCCCACCGGGGCGTGCTCTTTCTCGACGAGGTGCTGGAGTTCCACCAGGCGCTGCTGCAGAGCCTGCGCGAGCCTGCGGAGGACCGGTGGGTCACGGTGGTGCGGGCCGGCAGCTCGGTCCGCTACCCGGCGGCCTTCCAGCTCGTGCTCACGGCCAACGGCTGCCCCTGCGGCCAGGCCGGCCTGCCGGGGGGCACCTGCAGGTGCACCGACGAGGAGATCCGCTGCTACTGGAAGCGGCTGGGGGGAGCGCTCCTGGACCGCATCGATATCCGGGTCGGCGTGGTGCCGGAGTCGGTCAAGACCATGGTAGGGCCGGGCGGGGAGAGCAGCGCAGCCGTGCGCGAGCGGGTCACCGCCGCAGCCGAGATCCAGCGGCGCCGCTATCGCGGCGAGGGCTTCCGCTGGAACGCCGAGATTCCCGCCGGCCGCATCGGTCACTACTGCGCCATTGACGAGGAGACTGCCAAGAAGCTGATCGCGGGGGCGCGGCAGATGAACCTCTCGTCGCGGGCCTGCCACTCGGTGCTCAAGGTGGCGCGCACGATCGCGGACCTGGCAGGCAGCGGGCGGCTGCGCAAGGCCGACGTCATGGAGGCGCTCCAGCACCGCAGGTACGGGCAGGAGAACCGGTTCTGGGAGTGAAGGCGGATGCTGCCCGCGGGCGTGGGGCGTCGTTTCCCGCCTTGACTCGGGATTCCCCGTGTATCTATTATGTGATTACAGGAGCGGCGGCGGTGAAGACCAGGCTCATCGCGATCGGCAACTCTCGCGGGGTCCGGATCCCCAAGCCTCTGATCGAGGAGGCGGGTCTGGGCGACGAGGTCGAGCTTCGAGTGGGTGAGGGGACGATCGTCATCGCCTCCTTGCCGACCGCGCGCCGGCGCTGGGCCGACGCGGCTCGACAGATGCACGGCAGAGGCGAGGACGGTCTCCTCGACCGCGCCACGGCGACTCATTTCGACACACACGAGTGGCAGTGGTGATGCCCAGCAGCATTCACAGGGGAGACGTGCTGCTGGTCGAGCTCGATCCCGCGCGCGGATCGGAGATTCGCAAGACGCGCCCCTGCCTGGTGGTTTCGCCCGACGAGCTGAACGAGCACCTGTCCACCCACATCGTGGCGCCGCTCACCACCGGTGGTCACGTCTATCCGTTCCGCCTGCCTTGCCGGTTCCACGGAAAGGCAGGGTACGTGGTCGCCGACCAACTCCGGACAATCGATCGAGATCGGGTGGTTCAGAAACTCGGGAAGATGCCGGATGCCCTGGTTCGGAGAACCTTGCTGGTGCTGCAGGAGATGTTCAGTCCTTGAGCGGGGCGCCGGGGGTTGCGAGAACATCGGGGCGCTTGTGGGGTCTGGTTGCGCGCGTTCGCCCCTCGTTGAAAACGCGCCGAATCGGGCCCGGGTTCTGAGGACAGGGTTCGCCGGCGCGCACGGGCGCCGGGCTTTCGTGCGTGCGAGGCAGGAAAAGCGCTCTGGAAACGATAGCGGCCGCAGTCGCCACCTTTGTCGCCACCAATATCGACGACCTGGTGCTGGTGACCCTGTTCTTCGCTGAAGCCGGCCCCGCCGCGCCGGCGCAGGTGGTCGTCGGCCAGTACCTGGGGTTCATCGCCCTGGTGCTCGTGAGCCTCGCGGGGTTCCTGGGCCGGCTGGTGTTTTCTGGCGAGGGACTCGGCCTCCTCGGCTTGGTCCCGATCGCAATCGGAGTTCACGGCTTGGTTCGGCCCCAGCACGACGCGCGAGGCGCGGATACGGCCGGGCAGGCCGCGCGCATGTCGGCGCAGCCCCGGCCCGGCGCCCTGCTGGCTCCCAGAACCTACGCGGTCGCGGCGGTCACGTTCGCCAACGGCGGCGACAACATCGGCTTGTACGTGCCGCTGTTCGCCAACAGCGATCCCTTCCGGCTCGCCGTGACGATCGCCACGTTTCTCGTGCTGGTCGCGGTGCTGTGCGCGGCTGCGCACCGCCTGGCCCGCCATCCGCAGGCAGCGGTGCTGCTGGCGAGGCACGGACGCATCGCCGTGCCCTTCGTGCTGATCGCGCTGGGGATCTACATCATCCTCGAGGCCGGCACGATCGGGCTGCTGGCCGGCTGAAGCGGCCGCGCCTGCCGCTCAGGCTCCCGCCGCAGCCCAGAGCCCGACCAGGTTCAGCACGACCTCGGTGGCCCGGACCATGGCCGGCAGCGCCGCCCACTCGAGCTCGGAGTGGTAGTTGTAGCCCCCGTCAAAGATGTTCGGGGTCGGGATACCCATCTCCGTGAGGCGGGCTCCGTCGGTGCCGCCGCGGATCAGGTTGTACTCCGGCTCGACGCCGGTCATGCGCACCGCCTGCTCGAGGCGCCGCAGCACGTCCGGAGTGCGCTCGAGCGCCTCCCGCATGTTGGCATACTGCTTTTCCGCCTCGACGTGCACGGCGCCTCCGGGATGCAGGCGTTCGACGGCGACGGCCGCGGCCCGGATCGCCTCGATGCGGCGGGCGCATTCGGCGTCGTCGTAGTCGCGCAGCAGGATGGTGAGGTCCGCTTCGCCGACGTTGCCGCGCACCTCGTAGGGGCAGTAGTAGCCGAAGCGCTCGTCGGTGGCCTGCGGGCTCTCGGCCTTGGGCAGGGCCGCCACGAGGGCCGCGGCCATCTCCACCGCGTTCACGAGCCTTCCGCGGGCGCTGCCGAGGTGAAAGACCCGGCCCGCGCAGCGCACCAGCACCTTGTAGGCGTGGAAGCACTCGGCCTCGATGCCGCCTTCGCCCTCGCCGTCCAGAGTGTAGCAGCAGCGGGAGCGCACCTTGTCGAGCGGGAAGCCCTGCATGCCGAAGCCGGTTTCCTCGTCGGTGGTGAAGAACATCTCGACGGGGCCGCGCTCGGCTGCCGGCCGGCGGGCGAGCTGTTCGGCTGCGGTCACGAGCTCGGCGACGCCCGCCTTGTCGTCGGCTCCGAGGATCGTCGTGCCGCTCGAGGTGACGATGGTGGCTCCGACGTAGCGAGCGAGGTCGGGAGCCTGGGCAGGGTCGAGCCTGCGGCCCCCGGCGAGCTCGATCGCCCGGCCGTCGTAGCGCTCGTGGACGCGGGGCTGCACGTCGCGGCCGCTCGGGTCGTTGACCGTGTCCACGTGGGCCATGAACCCGATGGTCGCAGCCCCCGCCCGGCTTCCGGCGATGCGGGCGATCAGGACTCGCCCCTCATGGAGCTCCGTGTCGCCGACGCCGCAGGAGGCGAGCTCGGCCGCAAGGGCGCGCAGAAAGTCGAGCTGGCCCGGGGTCGTCGGCCTGCTCGCGACGTGGCCGTCCGAGGCGGTGTCGATCCTGACGTAGCGCAGCAGGCGCTCGAGCAGGCGCCGCTCGAGCGAGGCTTTATCTTCCACGCCGGCGAGGATAGTATGGGGCCGACGAGGAGTCAAACCCGGTGCTCATCATACCTGCGATCGACCTGATGAACGGCAAGTGCGTGCGCCTGCTGCGGGGCCGCTACGACCGCAGCCGCGTCTACGACGAGCGGCCCGCCGACATGGCGCTGAGGCTCGCCCAGGCCGGGCCGGCCTGGCTGCACGTGGTGGACCTCGACGCCGCCCGCGGCGACGCCGACAACCGCGGCGCGATCGAGGCGATCCGCAGGGCGGTTTCCTGCCGCATCCAGGTCGGCGGCGGCATCCGCTCGGCCGGGGACGTGAAGCGGCTGCTCGAGCTCGGCGTCGACCGCCTGATCCTCGGCACGGTGCTGGCGACCGAGCCCGGGACCGCCTCCGAGTGGCTGCGGCGCTACGGGGCGGGCCGCTTCGCCGCCGGCATCGACGCCCGCGACGGCCGCGTCAAGGTCAAGGGCTGGGTCAAGGACGGCGGCCGCGACGACCAGGGCCTGGCCCTCGGCCTGGCCACCGCCGGGCTCGAGCGCCTGGTCTACACCAGCATCGGCCGCGACGGCACGCTGGCGGGCCCCGACATCGAGCGCACCAACCTGGTGGCCAAGGCTGCGGGGATTCCCACGCTGCTGTCGGGCGGCATCGGCAGCGAGGAGCACGTGGAGCTCGTCGCGCGGGAGCGTCATCCTCTCGTGCGCGGCGTCATCACGGGCAAGGCGATCTACGAGGGCAAGATCGATCTGGCGCGCCTGATCGCGCGCTTCCAGAGCGTCGTCGACTGGTAGGGGGCGGTCGCGTGCAGCTGCGGCTGCCAGCGGTGACCCCGCCGTTCAGCTCTCCGCCGGCCACTTGGCCGCGGCGCCGCGCCAGCGCGAGCGCAGCATGTGGGCCGCGGCCTTGGGCCTGCGGTCGCGGGTGAAGATACCCTTCTTGTTGCCGTCGACGCGCCGGATCTCCTGGACCGTCTGGAAATCGGCGAAGTTCCACACGTGCTCGCCGACCACGAAGTCGAGGCTGTCCATCACCCGGTGAAAGGCCGCGAGCAGCGCGGCCTGGTATTCCTCGCTGAAGAGCACCGGAGGGTCCTGGTGCAGGCCCGCGATCGTGTCGGCTCCGTACTCGGTGACCATCACCGGCCTGCCGCCGCTGTTCTCGTGCATGGCCAGCAGCTCCCGGCGCAGCTGCGGCTCGATCACCTCGAGCCGTCCCGGGTCGCTGTACCAGCCGTAGTAGCGGTTGATGCAGACCACGTCCACCAGGTCGACGATGCGCGAGTTGTCTGAGCGGCCCACCTGCACGACCGTCACCGGCCGGCTCGGGTCCAGCTGCCGCGTGCGCTGGATGAGGCGGGCAAAGTAGTCCCGGGCGCCCGGCTCCCAGCAGGCCGGCTCGTTGGCCACGCTCCACATCACGACCGACGGGTGGTTCCTGTCGCGCGCGACGAGGTCCGTGAGCACCTGCAGGTGGTGCTCGAGCAGAGCCGGGCCGACCCGGCCTTCGACGAACACCGGAGCCTCCTTGTCCCAGAGGCCGACCGCCGGCGTCTCGTCGATCACGGCGAAGCCCATCTCGTCGGCGAGGTTCATCAGCTCCTCGCTGTAGGGGTAGTGGGAGGTGCGGAAGGAGTTCGCTCCCATCCAGCGCAGCAGGTTGAAGTCCTTGACGATCAGCACCGGGTCCATCGCCTTGCCGCGGATGTCGGCGTCCTCGTGCTTGCAGGCGCCCTTGAAGTAGAAGGGCTCGCCGTTGATCAGGAAGCGGCCGCCCTCGACCGCGACCGTCCGGATGCCGACAGGCAGCCGGTAGACATCGACGGTCGCGCCTCCGCGCAGCAGCTTCGCCTCCAGTGCATAGAGGAAGGCTCGGCCCGGCGCCCACGGCGTGCACGGCTCGACGAACAGCTCGCCCTCGTGTCCCCGCGCCGCCGCGACCTCGCGGCCGGCAGGGTCGAGCAGGCGCACGGCCGCGTCGAGCCCCCGCGATGCCTCGATCCGGTAGCCGACCGTCCCGCGGCGACCCGCGAGGGCCGTGGTCACCACGATGTCTCTGATGTGCTCGGCCGGAAGCGACACCAGCTGCACCGGCCTGTGCAGGCCCGCGTAGTTGAAGAAGTCGTGAAAGGTCTTCTGCACCCGGAAGCCGGCCGGGTGCCCGGGGTCGTCGAAGCTGCGCACCTCGCCGGGCGGCAGCGTCGTCCAGTCCAGGACGTTGGAGACCGCGACGGTCACGGTGTGGCGCCCCGCGCGGGCGTGCTCCGTCACGTCGGCCTCGAAGGGCAGGTAGCCGCCCTTGTGGCGCGCCGCCTCGATCCCGTCAAACCAGACCCGCGCCGTGTGCGTGGCCGAGCCGAAGCGCAGCAGCAGCCTGCGGCCCGCCTCCGGCTCCGGCAGCCACAGCTCCCTCTGATACCAGGCCCAGCCGATGTGGTCGCGCACGTCCGGGTCCTGCGTGATGTCGTTGTAGCTCGAGGGCACCGGCATCGGCATCGAACCCGAAAGCTCGCGCCACCACTCCTCGGCAAAGCCGCGCTCCTGCGGGTCGAGCCTGAAGCGCCAGATGCCGCCCAGGTCCTTGACCTGGCGGCTCTCGCTTTCCCTCGGGTACAGCATGGGTCTCCTCCGCGCGGCTACCGCGCTCTCAGCCCCTCCAGCAGATCGAAGAACCCGGGGAAGGTCACGGCCGCCGACTCGGCCGTGCTCACGGTCGTGGTCCCCGCTGCTCCGAGGCCGGCGACCGCGAGCGCCATCACCACGCGGTGATCCCCGTGGCCGTCGACGGCGGCCCCCGTCAGCGGCGCGCCTCGGATCACCAGGCCGTCGCTCTCCTCCTGTACCGAGGCGCCCATGCGCGCGAGCTCCCTGGCCATCACCGCGATGCGGTCGGTCTCTTTGAGCCGCGCCTGCGGCACGTTGCCGAGGCGCGTCGTGCCCTGGGCAAAGCAGGCGGTCACCGCCAGCGCCGGCAGGGCGTCGGGCATCGGGTTGAGGTCCGCGTCGATGGGCCGCAGGCGTGCGGCTCCCTGCACAGTCACCGACGTGTCCGCCCACGTGACCCGGCAGCCCATCTGCTCGAGCAGAGCGAGCACGTCCTTGTCGCCCTGGGGGTCGTTCGGATCGAGCCCGTCGACGGTCACGGTCGAGGCGGTGACCGCCGCCGCGCAGAAGAAGAAGGTGGCAGACGAAAAGTCGCCGGGCACCGAGCGCTCGAAGCCGTGGTAACTCTGGCCGCCGGGCAGGCGGAACCAGGTGAGGTCGCGCCGTTCGTAGCGTATGAGCTGGCGGTCGAGCCAGTCGAGGGTCATCTCGACGTAGGGCTGCTCGTTCAGCTCGGTGACCTCGATCTCGGTCGTTCCGGAGGCCAGGGGCGCGGCGAGGAGCAGGGCCGACAGGTACTGCGACGTCGGGCAGGCAATCGCCGTGCGTCCGCCCCGCAGCGGGCCGCCGACGACCAGCGGCGCGCAGCCGTTGCCCCGCGTGTCAAAGGCCGTAGCCCCGAGGTCGCGCAGGGCGCCGAGCAGGTTGCGGGCAGGCCTGCGCCGGATCTGCTCGTCGCCGGTGAACACGGTGTAGCCGGGCGCGAGAGCGGCCGCGGCCATGGCCATGTAGAGGGTGGTGCCGGAGTTGCCGACGTCGATCACGTCCTCGGGAACGCGCAGGCGGCCGGCGGTGCCCCGCACGCGCCAGGCGTCGGCCTCCTCGGCGATCTCCGCGCCGAGGGCCCGGCAGCAGGCGAGGCAGGAGCGCGTGTCGTCGGAGTCGAGAGGCGCGAGGAGGCGCGACTGGCCGTCAGCGAGCGTGGCGATGATGAGCGCCCGGATCGTGTGCGACTTGGAGGCGGGCACCCGGATGCGTCCGGCGAGGGTCCCCGGACGGATGGTGGCTTTCATGGCCGGCGATGATAGCCCCGCCGCAGCCGGGGGTCAAAGAGGGCGGGCCGCGTTGATCGTCCGTTCGCTCCGCGCTATAAAGGGCCCCTATGGCAGAGTACGCAGACCGGGACCAGTACAGGGCGGCGCTGGCGGCGCGGGCCGCGCTCCCCGACGGCTTTCGCGTGGCCACGACGCGGCTGGAGTTCTTTCCCGCCGAAAGGCAGCTGGCGAAGCCGCTGCCGATGAATCTCGCCCTCGTCCTCGCCGACGAGCCGACCGAGCTCTTTGCCGGCTGCTTTACCCGCAACCGCTTTCCCGGCTGGCCGGTGGTGATCGGCCGCGAGCGCCTGGAGGGCAAGCGGCTGCGCGGCATCCTCGTGAACAACAAGATCTCGAACGTCAACACCGCGGGCGGCCGCGAGGACGCCGAGCGGCTGCTGCGGAGCCTGGCCGGCCTCATCGGCTCGCAGGCCGACGAGCTGGTCCCGGCCTCGACCGGCATCATCGGCTGGAAGCTGCCGGTCAAGGACATAGAGGCGGCCCTGCCGCGCCTGGTCGAGGGTCTGAGCGGCGATTCCTACCTGCCCGTGGCCGAGGCGATCATGACCACCGACGCCTTTCCCAAGCTGCGCAGCGCCGCGGTGCCCCTCCAGGGCGGCGGCGAGGGGCGGATCGTCGGCGTGGCCAAGGGCGCCGGCATGATCGAGCCCAACCTTGCCACGATGCTCGTGTTCCTGCTCACCGACGTCGAGGCGCCCCGGCGCGAACTGCGCGGCAGCCTCGGCGAGGCGGTGGCCGGCACGTTCAACCGCATCACCATCGACAGCGACCAGAGCACCAGCGACACGGTGCTGCTGCTCAGCTCCGGCGCGCGCGGGCCTGCCCGCCGCGGCGCCCTCGAGGCCGCGATGATCGAGGTGTGCGGCCGCCTCGCCGAGGACATCGTGCGCAACGGCGAAGGGACACAGCACGTGATGCGCGTCACGGTGCGCGGGCGCCTGGCTGCCGACCAGGCCCTGGGCGCGGCCAAGGCGGTCGCCAATTCGCCGCTGGTCAAGACCGCGGTGTTCGGCAACGACCCCAACGTCGGCCGCGTGCTCTCGGCCCTCGGCGACTACTTCGGCAACCACCTGATCGCGGTCGATCCAGCGGAGCTGTCCTTTGCCATCGGCGGTGTCGAGGTCTATCGCAACGGGACCTTCAGCCTCGACCCCGAGTCCGAAGAGCGCCTCAGCGCCTACATGAAGAGCTGCCAGCTCATCAGCGGCAGTCAGGGCTACCCGGCCCACGAGCGCTGCGTGGAGATCGAGATCGCGGTGGGGCGGGGGGAGGAGCGGACCACCGCGATCGGCTCGGACCTCTCCTACGGCTACGTCAAGGAGAACGCCGACTACCGCAGCTAGCGCCGCGGCTCTTGACTTTCGTTAAGTAATTACTTATATAAGTCTCTGCTTATGCACGACGCTGTCCCGATCGCCGATCTTGTCCGCCTCTACCGGGCCCTCGCCTCGCCATCGCGCCTGCGCATCCTCTCGCTGCTCGCGCGGCGGTCGCTGTGCGTGAACGGGCTGGCGCGGGCGCTGGGGATCAGCCAGCCGGCGGTCTCCCAGCACCTGGAGGTGCTGCGGGAAGCGGGCCTGGTCAAAGGCGAGCGCATGGGGGTGATGGTCCACTACCGGGTGGACGGCCGGCGGGTCGCGCTCGCCGAGGCCTTTACGCGCCGCCTGCTGGCAGGGGCGTCGGGGCGGGGGTGCTGCCGACGCGGCGCCGGGGCGCGGTCCGGCCGGGCGCAGCAGTAACACAATTCGCACTGGAGGTTTGACGCATGGAACAGGGTCATCATCACGGACAGGGGTGCTGCGGGGGCGCGCATCACGGGCACGAGGGTGAGTCCGGCTGCGGCCACGACCACGGCGGGGAGCACGAGTGCTGCGGTCACGGCGAAGGCGGCCAGGGCTTCCAGAGGCGGTTCCGCTCGAAGGAGGAGCTCATCGTGCAGCTCGAGGAGTACCGCACGGCGTTGCAGCAGGAGCTCAAGGCGGTCGAGGAGCGGATCGCGAACCTGCGCTCGGCCGGATAAGAGCTGCGGAGGGACAGCGTGGCCTTCACCATCATCTTTTACGTCGTCGCGGTCGCGGCGCTCGCGGGTTCGCTCCTCGCCGACCGCAAGCGCACTGTCGCGGCCCTGCGCAAGAGCTGGGGCGCCTTTCTCGGCATCGTGCCCCAGTTCATGGCCGTCATCATCGTGGCCGGCATCCTGCTCGCAGTCGTGGATCACGAGACGATCTCGCGGCTCGTGGGAGCCCGCTCCGGGTGGCTGGGAGTGGTGGCCGCCGCGCTCGTGGGCGCGGTCACGCTGATCCCCGCTTTCATCGCCTTTCCAATGGCTGCGCTGGTTCTCGGCAGCGGCGCGGGCGTGATGCAGATCGGAGCCTTTGTCTCCTCGCTCATGATGGTGGGGGTGGTCACGTTCCCGATCGAGACCGCCACCTTTGGCAGGAAGCTGGCCCTGGCCCGCAATCTCGCGGCCTTCGCCTTCTCGTTCCTGGTCGCTCTGGTCCTGAGCCTGGTGGTGCGCCCATGACGAAGAGTCCTGCTCGACGGTGGATCCCCCCCGGCCTCGCCCTGGCCGGCCTGGGCGCCTTGTCCCTCGCCGCTCCGGGCCTGGGGCGGGCTGCTGTAGCCACGATCGGCTATGGCCTGCGGGAGATGCTCCTCGTCATTCCCCCCGTCTTTGTTCTCCTCGGCCTGCTCGACGTCTGGGTGCCCCGCGAAACCATGATGCGGTTCATGGGGCCGGGCTCGGGGCTGCGTGGGGGGGCGCTGGCGTTCGTCCTCGGCTCCGCGGCTGCCGGACCGCTCTACGCGGCGTTTCCCATCGCGTCGGTGCTCATGAAGAAGGGCACGAGCCTGGTCAACGTCCTCATCTTCATCGGCGCCTGGTCGACCACCAAGATCCCTATGTTCCTCTTCGAGTACAGCGCGCTCGGGGCCCGCTTCGCGGTGACGCGGCTGCTGGTCGACATCCCCGGCATCGTGATCATCGCCTTGGTGCTGAAGCGGCTGCTCACGCCCGCCGAAGTCGAGGCGCTGTACGCCCGCCACGCCGAGGCGCCGCGCCTGGCCGGACCTGAGGCGCAGCGCCCTATCCCTTGATCGAGCCGATCATCATGCCCTTGATGAAGTAGCCCTGGACAAAGGGGTAGACCAGCAGGATCGGCAGCGTCGTGAGGATGATGTTGGCCATCTTCACGGTCTCGGTGAAGTAGAGCTCCTGGGCAAAGCCCTCGGTGAACTCGTCGGTGACGATCCGGTAGAGGAAGTCCTGAAGGGTCTTGAGCCCGTCCTTGGTGACGAAGAACAGCGACGGGAAGAGGGTGTTCCAGAAGTCCACGGCGATGAAAAGCCCGATCGTGGCCAGCATCGGCTTCGACAGCGGCAGCGCCACGTGCAGGAAATGGCCGATCTCGCCGCAGCCGTCGATGCGGGCCGCGTCCTCCAGCTCCTGGGGCATCGAGCGGAAGTTGGTGCGCATGATGATCAGGAAGAAAGGCCAGGTGAGGGCCGGCAGGATGTAGACACCGTAGGAGTTGATCAGTCCCAGATCGCGGTACAGCAGGTAGCGGGGGATCAGGCCGGGGTCCACGATCATCGTGAGCACCACGAGCTGCATGATGAGGGTCGAGCCCCGGAACCGCTTGCTCAGGCCGTAGGAGAACCAGGCGGTAAAGCTCACGCTGGCGGCTACCCCGACCAGCGTGATGAAGACCGTGTTGATCATCGGCCGCCATACGGCGCCGTCGCTGAAGATCGACTGGTAGTTGAGCAGGGTCGGCTTGGAGACGAACAGGAAGATCGTCTTGCCGTAGTACTCGGGCGGCGTCATGAACGAGGCCATGATCGCGTGCCAGAACGGGTAGAGCATCACGACCATGATAGAGACGAAGAAGGCGGTGACTGCGATGTTGAAGCCCAGGTCCGCGCGTCGCACTAGAACAACCCCTGCTGGTTGAACCGCTTGGCCACCTGGTCGGCGGTGTTGAGCAGCGCGGCCGCGATCACGGTCTTGAAGAGGCCCGCGGCCGCAGCGTAGCTGTAGCGCCCCTCCTTGAGCCCGGTCCGCCACACGTAGGTGTCCAGAATCTCCCCCACCTCGCGGACGAAGGGGTTGACGAGGACCATGTTCTGCTCGAAGCCGATGTTCAGGATCGTGCCTACGCGCAGGATCAGCATGATCACGATCACGTCGGCGATCCCCGGGAGAGTGATGTGCACCATGCAGCGCCACCGGCCGGCCCCATCCATGCCCGCGGCCTCGTAGAGCTCCGGGTTGATCTTGGAGAGCGACGCCAGGTAGATGATGCTGGCCCATCCGGTGGTCTTCCATGCCTCGCTCGCCACGAGGATCGGCCGGAACAGCTCCTTCTTGCCCAGAAAGAACTGGGGCTCGTCGTAGAACGGCTCGAGCAGCTTGTTGACCAGCCCGCCCTCCTGGGACAGGAAGTTGATGATGATGCCGCCGATCACCACCCAGGAGATGAAATGGGGCAGGTAGATGATCGTTTGGGTCACCCGTTTGAAGGTCTGGTTGCGCAGCTCGTTGAGCAGGATCGCCATGACGATCGGCAGCGGCCAGATCAGGATCAGCTTGTAGAAGCTGATCACCACCGTGTTCGTCACGACCCTGCCGAAGCCGGGCATGGTGAACAGCTCGCGGAAGTACTTGAGCCCCACCCACGCCGTGTCGCCCACGGCGCGGGTGATCCGGAAGTCCCGAAAGGCGATCTGGACGAACCAGATCGGCACGTAGCGGAAGAGGAGAAAGAAGGCGACGCCGGGCGCCACGAAGAGCACGATGTTCCAGTTGATCCTGGCCCGCGCGCGCACCGGCGTCGTTCTCCTGTAGCCCCTACTTCTTCATGAACTTCTCGACCTCCGCGGTCGCGACGTCGTAGTCGTTCTTGCGCAGCTCGGCCAGGAACTTGTCCCAGTCCTTGTCGACGTCCATCTGGCCCGAGTAGAACCTGGGCAGGTAGATGTCGACGACTTCGTTCATCTTGACCACGGCGTTGAGATAGGCCTCGCTGGTCAGCCCGATCACCTCATGGCTGTAGATGTTTTTCGCGTTGCCGAAGAAGTTGGCCTTGAGCTGGGGCACCTCCCTCTCGAAGGGGAAGGAGAGATCGGAGATCTCGATGAGGGGCGACGCGGCTCCGATGAAGTCTCTCTTGCGCAGCTCGGGATCGTGCACCTTCTTGCCGTCCACCACCTTGTAGTGCACGCCCTCGACTCCGTCGAACATCAGGTCATGCCCCGCGGGCGAGTGCAGGTAGTCCAGGATCTGCAGCGCCTTGACCTTTTCCGAGAGGCTGTGGCTGGAGTCGATGGTGTCGACGCCGTAGTAGGGGACTCCTTGGGGCGCCACGATCTTGCCTGCCCTGTTGGCGGGATAGGGAATGTAGTCGACCTTGGCCTTGGGGTTGATCTGGGTGAGCGAGCTCACGATCTGGGCAAAGTGGCTCGAGAGGCCGTTGTGCATCATCATCCCCTCGTTCTCGTCGATGAACAGCTTCATCCGCTCGTTGGGTCCGTGGGTCGAATCGAGGGAGGTCGGGTGCAGGATGCCTTCCTTGTACATCTCGGTGATGTAGCGGACCGCCTCCTTGTACTGGGGATGGAAGGGCCGGAAGATCCACTTGCCCTGATGGTTCGTGAAGTCGCCCGCAGCCTCGGTGAACGAGGAGTAGATGAGACCGGTGATGTAGCCGCCGATGCCTGCTGTGACCTTGCCGCTCGGGTTCGCCCTCTTGATGGCCCTGGCGACATCACGCAGCTCGTCCCACGTGCTCGGCTTCTTGAGCCCGAGCTGGTCGAGCCAGTCCTGCCGGACGTAGATCATGTCGGCCGAGGCTGCGATGTAGATCGGCATCGCGTACTTCTCGCCCCCTGTTCCCACGAGGTGGGCGAAGCCCGGCTTGGCCAGGTAGCTCTTGAGATTGTCGAGCTTGTACTTCTCGATGAGCGGCGTGAGGTTCTCCAGGCGCTTGGCTCCGATCATCTCGTTGTAGAGCTTGAAGGCGTATCCGGCGGGCAGCTGGTACTTGTACATGACCGGCAGGTCCTTGGCCGCGATCTTGGTGTTGAGCTGGTCGAAGTAGACGTTGTGCGGGATCGTCGTGATCGTCAAGTTGGCCTTGAACAGCTTGCCGAGCTGCTTGAGGTTGGCATCCTCCGGATGGAACTTCTTGGCCCACCAGGCCAGGAACTCGATGTTCTCGACCTCGCTCTTGACCGCAGTCTCGGCCTCGCCGCCTGCGAATACAGGCGCGGCGGCCGGCAGCAGGAGCAGGGCGAGGGCTGCCAGCAGAGATTTCCTGAGCGTCATGGCATCCTCCTCAGCGTCGGTCGACTATAGTACTGCGACCCGGCGCCGTCAACGACGCGCGGCGGCTTGACAGGTCCGCCGCCGTGCGGTATCGCAGGCCGAGACACCGGAGGAGCCATGCGACCGAATGTGGTGCTCGTGATGACGGACCAGCAGCGTGCGGACCTGTGCGGCCGCGAAGGCTACGCCCTGGACACTACGCCGTTCCAGGACCGGCTCGCCCGGGAGGGCGTGTGGTTCACCAGGGCCTACACGCCCGTTCCCGCCTGCCTGCCGGCCCGGATCAGCACCCTCACCGGCCGCTGGCCCGGAGCCACGAGGATCCGCCACAACTCCTTCCGCCTGAGGCAACTGGCCTGCGCGCCGGTGTACGAGAAGGACATCTTCGACGTTATGCGGGAGGCCGGCTACCGCACCGGCCTCTCGGGCAAGAACCACTCGCACCTGACCGCAGACCGGGTCGATCTCTGGTCGCCCTACAGCCACGACGGCGGAGGCGAGCAGAAGGAGCGCAGCGACGAGGAGAGGCGCTTCGACGAGTACCTCGCCGCGCTGCACCATCGCGCCGACTTCGAGCCCGCGCCGTTCCCGCTGGAGTGCCAGGGTCCCTGGCGCGCGGTGCGCGACGCCATGAGGTGGATCGGGCAGCCCGACGAGCGGCCCTTCTTTATCTGGCTGAGCTTTGCCGAGCCCCACAACCCCTACCAGGTGCCGCGGCCCTACTTCGACATGTTCCCGCCCGAGGCTCTGCCCCCGCTGGGGACGAGCCCCGACGCGTACGCGCAGCGCGGCTTCAAGTGGCAGTTCACCCGCTGGCTCGGCGAACAGGGCTTCCCCGACTACCGCGAGCAGATACCGAGGGCGCGCTCGAACTACCACGGCATGCTGCGTCTCATCGACGACCAGCTGCAGCGCTTCGTCGGCTTCCTCGAGGAGCGGGGCCTGCGGGAGAACACGCTGATCATCTTCGTCTCGGACCACGGCGACTTCGTGGGCGAGTACGGGCTGGTGCGCAAGGGGCCGGAGGTGCCGAACGTCCTGATGCGGGTGCCGATGATCTGGACCGGCCCCGGGGTGAAGCGGGCGGTCGATCCCCGGACCGACCACGTGTCGCTGGTGGACATCATGCCGACGCTGTGCGAGGCCATCGGTGTCCCGGTGCCCGCAGGCGTGCAGGGCCGCAGCCTGTGGCCGATGCTCACCGGCGGCGAGTACCCGCGTCGGGAGTTCGAGTCGGTGTACGGCGAGCAGGGCATGGGAGGCCTCCACTTCGTGGACGAGACCGAAGTGATCGATCCCGTCGTGGACGGCCTGAACCGGGAGGTCGGCTTCGACTGCCTCAACAGCAGGTCGCAGAGCGGAATGCTGCGCATGCTGCGCAAGGGGCGGTGGAAGCTCGACTTCGACATGCAAGGACGCGGCCAGCTCTACGACCTCGAGAGCGACCCCCTCGAGCTGCGCAACCTCTACGGGTCGAGCGCCACAGCGGCGATCGAGCGCGAGATGCTGGCGGACCTGCTCGCCTGGAGCCTGCGGGCGCAGGACCCGCTGCCGTACCCGAACCTGCGCTACCGGATCAAGGTCGACCCGCGCGGCTGGTGGGCGCGGGACTGAGGCGGCGCGGGATCAGCCCGCGAACAGCGGCTCGTGGGTCCCGCGGGTCCCGGGCCGCACGCGGAAGAGGCCTCCCGAGAGCGGGTGGTCGGCGAGAGCCTTCGGGTCGAGGCCCCGGCGGGCCGTCGTGATGTACAGCTCGTCCATGCGCAGGCCAGCGAAGGCGCACGAGGTCACGAGCGGCGCGGGAACCTCGATCGTGGCCAGCAGCCTGCCGTCGCGCGGGTTCCAACGGGTCACCGCCCCGCCTCCGTAGAGCGCGACCCACAGCATGCCTTCGGTGTCCATGGTCATCCCGTCGGGCTTGCCCTTTTCGGGGGGCACCCGGATCGCCGCGCGCCTGGAGGAGAGGTCGCCGGTCTCGGCGTCGTAGTCGAAGGCCGCCACTTCCTGGGTCGGGGTGTCGATGTAGTAGAAGGTTTTCTCGTCGGCCGTCCAGGCCATGCCGTTGGAGATCGAGACGCCGGTGAGCATTGTGCGCAGGCTGAAGTCGGGGAACAGGCAGTAGAGCGCGCCCTTGCCCTGCTGCGCTTCGGTGTTCATCGTACCGGCCCAGAAGCGGCCGCGGGGGTCGACCTTGCCGTCGTTGAAGCGGTTGCCCGGCAGGTGCCGCTCGGGGTGCAGCAGCGGGGTGATCCTGTCCGACTCGATGTCCAGGTCGGCAAAGCCGTCACGGCCGGCAAGCACAAGGCCGCCGTTGCCGCGCAGGGCGACGCAGCCCACCTCCTGGCCGGCCTCGATGATCCGGTCGCGGCCCGCGGCCGGATCGTAGGCATGGATCACGCGGCCCCGGATGTCCACCCAGAACAGCAGGCCCCTGCGGTAGTCCCAGATCGGCCCTTCGCCCAGCTCCGCCTTAGCCTCACACACCAGCTCGACCGTGGTTGCGCTCACTCGATCCTCCGCGACGGGCCGCAGCGGCCGCCGTCAGCGTCGGAGCATACCCGCTTCGGTCGAGAATGGGCAAGGATACGCTTCCGCCTTACCGCAAGGCCGCCGCAATCGCGGCTGCGGCGCGCACGAGGTTGTCGAGGTAGTCGGCGGCCAGCTCGTCGATGACCACGACCTCGGCGCCGATCTCGCGGGCGAGCGACCGGGCTGCGGCCGTGCTGACGTGCGGCTGGGCAAAGACCGCGCGCGCGCCCTCGCTGCGGGCTCCCTCGACGAGCGCGGCGAGCCGGCGCGCGGTCGGCTCCTTGCCGTCGACCTCGACCGCCACCTGCTCGAGGCCCGCCTCGCGGGCAAAATAGCCCCACGCGGGGTGGAAGATGTAGAAGCGCCTGCCCCGGTGAGGGGCGAGGATCTGCGCCACCCGCCTGCCCGCGGCCTCGAGATCGGCGGCGAGCGCCCTGTATCCCAGGTGGTAGGCCTCCCTCCCCGCGGGGTCGGCGGCCGTGAGGGCGTCGCGGATCGTGGCTGCCTGGGCCGCGGCCAGCCTCGGGCTCAGCCAGACGTGGGGATCGACGGAGCCGTGGTCCCCGGGAGCCAGGTCGAGCCCCGCGAGAGTGTCCACGATCCTGATGCCGGCCACGCGTTCGATCCGGGGCGCGAGGGTCTTCTCGATCTCCAGCCCCGCAGTGAAGTACAGTCTCGTCCTGGACAGCTCCCGCAGCGCCTGCGGGGTCACGTCGTAGGTGTGCGGGTCCTGTCCCGGCGGGACGAGGACCTGGACCGACACCCGCTGGCCGCCGATCCGCTGCACGAAGTAGGCGTGGGGAGCGATTGTGACCGCTACCCTGACCCGGCCATCGTCGGTGGGGGCCGCATTCGGCCGGCAGCCGGCGACCAGCGTCAGCGCCGCGGCGACGGCGGTGGCCAGGTGGACGCAGGTTCTCATCGACGGGACGATAATACTGCGTATTACCCGGCGTCAAGGTCCGGCGCATCTTTCCCAGGTCCAGGCGATCGGCTATAACGTCCTCATCATGCAGGAAAGCACCCAGCCGGGCGAACAGGAGCTGCGCGACGCCGCCGGGCAGCTCGGCGCCGCCATCGAGCAGGTCGAGCGCCGCGTCGTCGGGCAGCGCGAGATGATCGAGGGCCTGCTAATGGCCATTCTCTGCGGCGGCCACGTGCTGCTCGAGGGGGTGCCGGGGCTGGCCAAGACGCTCGCCATCAGGACTCTGGCCGAGGTCATGGACGGCCTGTTCCGCCGCGTGCAGTTCACGCCCGACCTGCTGCCGGCGGACCTGGTCGGCACCATGGTCTTCAACCAGGCGACCGGCCAGTTCGCGCCGCGCAAGGGCCCAGTGTTCGCCAACATCATCCTCGCCGACGAGATCAACCGCGCCCCGGCCAAGGTCCAGTCGGCGCTGCTGGAGTGCATGCAGGAGCGCCAGGTGACCCTCGGCGACGCGACCTATGCCCTGGAGCCGCCCTTCTTCGTGCTGGCCACTCAGAACCCCATCGAGCACGAGGGGACCTACCCGCTGCCTGAGGCGCAGCTCGACCGCTTTATCACCAAGCTCCTGGTGCGCTACCCGGCCTTTGACGAAGAGGTGCGCATCGTGCGCCTGGTCGGCACCGAGCGGACGATCCCGGTCGACCGCGTCCTGAACCGCAGGGCTCTCGCCAGCCTGCAGCGGCTGGCCGAGCGCATCCACGTCGATGAGCGCATCGAGGAGTACATCGTCCGCCTCGTGGTGGCCACCCGTCCGCTCAAGGAGGGCGCCGCCGACTTCCACCGCTACATCGAGTACGGCGCTTCGCCGCGGGCCTCGATATACGCCTACCGCCTCGCCCGCATCCGCGCGCTGCTCGACGGCCGGCCCTTCGTCATCCCCGAGGACGTCAAGGCGGTGCTGCCCGCGGTGCTGCGCCACCGCCTGATCCTCTCCTACGAGGCGGAGAGCGAGCGCCTCGCCCCCGACGACATCATCCGCGAGCTGCTCGCCCGCGTCGCGGTGCCCTGACGAGGCGCCCCGTGGCACGCAGGCGGCGTCCGGAAACGGCGGAGCATCAGCTTCTGGCGGGCAGGATCCGCACAATCCAGCTGGCCAGCGTGCGCCTGGTGGACAGCCTGCTCGCCGGCGGCTACCGCAGCGTGTTCCGCGGCCAGGGCATCGAGCTCGACGAGGTGCGGGAGTACTCCAGCGGCGACGACGTGCGCCTGATCGACTGGAACGTCACCTCGCGCATGGGAAGCCCCTACACCAAGACCTTTCGCGAGGAGCGCGAGCTCTCGCTGTTCCTCGCGGCCGACGTCTCGGCCTCGATGTACGCCGGTTCGGGCGAGATCGGCAAGGAGGAGACCGCGCTGCTGGCCTTTGCCACCCTCGCCCTGTCGGCCGTGGCCAACAACGACCGGGTCGGCGCCGTGCTGTACAGCGACCGCATCGAGAAGTGGGTGGCGCCGGCCAAGGGCCGCAGGCACATCCACCGCCTGCTCAACGACTACGCCGGCTTCACGGCCAGCGGCCGCGGGTCGGACCTGGCCCTCGCGCTGCGCACGATCGGCCAGTCGCTGAAGCGCCGCGGCATCTGCGTGATCCTCTCCGACTTTAAGACCGCGGCATACGAGCACGAGCTTGCCCTGCTCGCCCGCAGGCACGACGTGATCGCGGTGCGCATTTTCGACGCCGCGGACGTGAGCCTGCCCGCCATCGGCCTGGTGGCGCTTCAGGACCCCGAGAGCGGCGCAACCGTGTCGCTCGCCGGGACGCCCGGCCTGCGGACCCGCTACGAGGAGTTCGCCCTCAAGCTGCGCGCGGAGTGGGGCGACCGGTGCCGCAAGTGCGGCGCCGAGACCCTCGAGATCAGCACCTCCGACGACCCGGGCCGCAGGCTCGACGAGTTCTTCCAGAGGCGGAGAAAGCGCCGATGAGGACCCTCGCGCTGCTGGCCGGCCTGCTCTGCGCCCTCCCTGCGGCTGCCCAGCCCGCCTACACCGTGCTCGAGTCCGGGACCGTGCCCCTGCGGTCGTACGTCGGCGACCCGATCGAGCTGCGCGTGCGCCTGCGCCTGGCCGCCGCCCCGCGTCCCGGCTCGGCCGCGCCGCTGCTGGCCGCACCCAAGAAGCTGCCGTCTGCGCCTTGGGTCGAGCTGCGCCAGGTGCGGGTTTCGGCCGCGGGGGCGGGCGAGTGGGACGTGCGCGTGAGCCTGGTGTCGTTCGCTCCCGGCCCTGCGCGGATCCCGGCTCTCGACCTGGGTGCGATCCTGCTCGACGGCCTCACGATCCACACCGCCTCGATCGTCCAGGAGAAGAAGGTCGACCGCCTCGCGCCGCCCCGCGACCAGCTCGTCGTTCCCGGCACGCAGCGACGCCTGGCCATCGCGGCCGCGCTGCTGATCGGCTGCCCGATCGCCGGGGCGCTGCTCGGCGGCCGCCTGCTGCGTCTCGCGCGCGCTGTCGACGCCCGCAGACGGCGGGCCCAGCCGTGGAGCCGCCTGCTGAAGACGCTCAGGCGGCTGCGCGGCCGCCTGGACCGGCTCGGCGGCCGCGAGTTCTACATCGACCTCACGGCAGCTCTGCGCGTCTACCTCGAGCGGCGCCATGGGCTGGAGGCCACCACCGCCACGACGCGGGAGCTGGGCGAGCGGCTGCGGGCCCTCGCCGCCTGCGAGCCTCCGGCCGGCTCGGAAAGCGCCGAGGCGGTCGACGGTCTGGCGCGGCTTTTCGAGCGGGGCGACTGGGTCAAGTTCGGCGGGGCGGCCGCGGACCGCAGGGAGCTGGCGGCTGCCGCCGACAGCGCCGAGCTGTGGGCGAGGCGCCTCGAGGAGGCCTCGATTGGGGACGCTTGAGCACCCGGCCGCGCTGGCCCTCCTCGTCCTGCTGCCGCCCCTGGCGTGGCTGGTGCACTTCAGTCCCTTCCGCGGCGGGCGGGTGCCCTTTGCCTGGCGGATCTGGCGCGGGACCGGCTTCGCCCCGGGCCTCCAGGCCGCGAAGATCCTGCTGGTCGTTCTGGAGATCGGGTTCTGGCTCGGCTGCGCGCTGCTGGTGGCGGCTCTCGCCGGGCCGCAGCGCGTGAGCCGGCAGAAGAGCTTCCTGTCCCGCGGGTTCGACATCATGATCGTGCTCGACGAGTCCCCCAGCATGCTCGCCCAGGACTTCAAGCCCGGCCATCGCTTCGAGGCCGCGCGGACCGTGATCCGGGAGTTTGTGCGCGGCCGCGAGAACGACCCGATCGGCCTGGTGAGCTTTGCCGAGCAGGCGATGCTGCGCGTCCCGCCGACCGTCGACTACCCGCTGCTGCTCGACTCCCTGGACGCCCTGGCCGTGGGCAGCCTCAGCGACGGCACCGCCATCGGCATGGGGCTCGCCCTCGCGAGCCTGCACCTGAGCCGCAGCAGCGCGCCCGGCAGGGTGATCATCCTGCTCACCGACGGCGAGAACAACGCCGGCGAGATCAAGCCCGACGACGCGGCCGCGGCCGCAGCGCGGCTGGGAATCCGCATTCACACCGTCGGCATCGGCCGGGAGGGCGAGGCTCCCCTGGTCTACACCGATCCCCAGACCGGCCGCACGGTCCGCGGCACCTACAAGGGCAGGTTCGACGAGGCGCTGCTGCGCCGCATCTCGCGCGTGTCCGGCGGCCGCTACTTCCAGGCGAGCAGCCCGGGGGTGCTCGCCGCGATCTTCGAGACCATCGACTCCTACGAGAAGACGGAGAAGCGGGTCAAGACCACCGTGACCCGCACCCCGCTGCACGGCCGCTTTCTGCTGGCCGGCCTGCTGCTGGTGCTCCTGCGCCTGGCCGCCGGCAAGGCGCTGCTGCGGGAGGTGTTCTGATGGAGTTCGAGCGCCCGGCCGCCCTCGCCCTGCTCGCCCTCGCGCCGGCCCTCGCGCTGCTGCTGCTCGTGCGCTTCCGCGCCGACCGCGCGAGCCTGGGCGCGCTCGTCGGGCCGCGGCGTTTCCGGCGGCTGTACAATGTCTGGCTGGTCAAGAGCTTTTTCGCGGGTGCCTTTGCCGTGGCCTTTGTCGTGCTGGCCGTCCTCGCCCTCGCCGAGCCCAGGGGCGGCCGGCGGGTGGTGCCCGACGAGCGCGCCGGCCTGGACGTCGTGTTCCTGCTCGACGTCTCGCGCAGCATGCTCGCCTCCGATTCGCAGCCGAGCCGGCTCGCGAGCGCGGCGGCCGCCGCCGAGCGCCTGGCGGCCGCGTTGCCGGCGCCGCGCATCGCCGTCGTCGCGTTCAAGGGCGAGGCCTACAGGCTGCTGCCTCTCACCGAGGACCTTGAGGCCCTGGCGCTCGTGCTGGCCGCCGCCGGCCCCGAGCTGTCCACCTCCACCGGCTCCAACGTTGAAGCCGGCATCAGGAGCGCGCTCGCGAGCCTGCCGGACGCGGGCCGCTACCGGGTGATCTTCCTCTTTTCCGACGGCGAGAGCCTCGAGGGTCAGGCCGTGCGGGCGGCCCGCGACGCGCGGGCCGCCGGAGTGCCCATCGTGGCGGTCGCCGTCGGCACCGAGGCAGGCGCGCAGCTGGTGCTCGCCGACGGCCGCACGGTGTTCGACCGCTCGGGCCGGCCGGTCGTGAGCCGCCTCGACCTCAGGCAGCTGGAGGACGTGGCCGCGGCCAGCGAAGGGCGGGTCTATCGCCCCGAGGAGACGGCGCGCATCGCCCGCGAGCTGCTGAGCCTGCTCAAGGGGCTCGGCGAGAAGGACTGGACCCAGGGCGTGCGTGCCGAGCGGCGGCCGCTGTACCGGCTGTTCCTGTCGATCGCCCTCGGGCTGCTGCTGCTCGGCCGGGTGGTGCGCGTCGTCCGCTGGGGGCGGCTGGCATGAGAGGGGCGGCTGCGACCGCAGCCCTGGCGGGCGCCCTGGTGCTGGCCTCCTGCACCGGGCCCGACCTGCTGGTGCTGCACGGCAACCTGCGCCACGGCAACGGCGAGTACGGCAAGGCGACGGTCGCCTACCTGTCGGCCCTGGAAAAGGCGGCGGGCGGCGCTGCCCCCTACGTGCAGTACGACCTCGGCAACGTCTACGCCGCGCTCGGCGAACCGGCCGCGGCGAGGGACACGATCGGGCGCGCCCTCGACGGAGAGGGCAACGAGCTGCTGTTCCGCGCCCACTTCAACCTCGGAGTGCTCGAGTACGAGCAGGGCCGCTTCGAGGAGGCGGCGCGCAGCTTTGTCGAAGCGCTGCGGCGCAAGCCCGCGGACGTCGACGCCAAGGCGAACCTCGAGCTCGCCCTGCGCAAGGTGCAGGCTGCGGTGCCCCGCGCGGCCGCGCCGGCCGTCGAGCGGAGGATCGACCGCCGCACCAGCGAGATCCTCGACATCGCCAGGCAGAAGGAAGTGTTCGCGGGAAAGCCGGCGCCCTCCCGCCGGCCCGCGGAGGGGGGTGACGATTGGTAGCCCGGGCCGCGCACCTGGTGCTGGCGCTGCTGCTGGCAGCTTCGCCGGCCGCAGCCCGCGAAGGCATCCCCGTGCGCATCGCGGCGCCGGGCGCCGGCGCGGAGGCCGCTCAGAGGATTTTCTACCTCAAAGACGCGGAGCAGATCGACCGTTCGCCGTGCCGGCCCTTTCACCTGCGGCTGCTCGTGCGCCTCGGCCTGCGCCGCGGTGTCCTGGACCTGCGGCCCGAAGCCGGGGCAGCGGTGAACGCGGGGGTGCAGGCCTTCGTGGACGGCAGGATCGCCGAGGCCGACAAGAGCTTTGCCGAGGCCGAGCGGGCGGGCTGCTGCAGCCCCGCGCTCTCCTACGACCGGGCGCTCTGCAGCTATGGCCTCGGCCGCAGGGCGCAGACCAGTGCGTCCCTGCTGCGCGCCATCGCCCACGATCCGGGCAACGCGGAGTACCGGGAGACCTTCGCCTTTGTCAGCGCGGAGTACGGGCTCGGATCCCATGTGCTTCCAGCGACCGTGCTGACGCCCGACCTGCTGCTGGCCACCGCCCTGAGCTCAGCGGCTGCGGGTCTCGTCGCCCTCGGCCTGCTGCTCGCCACGCGGGGCGGCTCGTGGTTCATCGCGTTCGCGCTGCTCGCCCTTGCCTCCGGCGCGGCCGCGGCGCTGCTGGCCTACAACGGGGTCGAGGCCCGGGCCCCGCTGGCGGTGGTGGCCGCCCGCAGCGCGGCGATGCGACGGGTTCCGCTCGACCAGGCCCAGGTGTGGATGACCCTCGCCGAGGGCACCACCGTGCGCATCCGCGGTCGCGCCGGCGACTACGTGCTGGTCGAGACCGGCCTGCGGGTCGAAGGCTGGCTGCACCGCGGCCTCCTGCTCGAGCCGGAGGCCGCGCGCTGAGCCGCCGCAGCCCTCGGTCTTGACGGAACGGCGCCCTCCCACCTATACCTCGCGCGTGAGCTTTGACGAGATCCTCCGCGACTGGGAGGCGGGCCGCAGCGCCCGCAAGGCCCGGCGCGAAGACGCCTGCGCCCGCTCGCTCGCCGTGTGGCTCGAGCGCCATCCGCCGACGGCTGCGGCCGAGCGCGAGGAAGCCGGCCAGCCGTCGCCGGCGCAGCGGGCGGCGGAGCTGCGGCGCCTGGCGCCCGAGGCCGAGATCGACCTGCACGGCCTGCGGGCCGAACAGGTCACCCCCGCGCTCGAGCGATTCATCTCGACATCGCGCCGGCAGGGGCTGCGCAAGGTTCTGGTCATCCATGGCAAGGGAACGCACTCGCGGGGAGAGCCGGTGCTGCAGCGCCTTGTTCGGGAGTACCTGGAGCGGTCGCCCCACGCGGGGGCCTTCGGCCCGGCCGACCGCAGCCTCGGGGGCAGGGGCGCGGTCTGGGTGGCCCTGCGGCCGCCGCGCAGGGGGTAGGGCCGCCGCGCGCTTCGCAAAGGGCCGGTCCTACCGGCTGCGCTGCTCCAGCCGGCAGAAGAAGCGGACCAGCGCTTCGATGAACCTGTGCCAGGTGGGCAGGTGCAGCTTTTCGTTGGGCCCGTGCATGGCATCGTCGGGAAGGCTCGAGCCGACCAGCAGCGATTCCATGCCCAGCCGCTTCTGCAGCGTGGCCACGACCGGGATCGTGCCGCCGGAACGCTCGAACAGCGGCCGCCGGCCCCAGACCGCCTCCATCGCCTCGCTCATCGCTGCCACGGCGGGCGAGTCGCGCGCGGTGATCGCCGGCTCGGCGCCCGCCAGGTCTTCGATCTGCCACGTCACGGTAGGCGGGGCGGCCTTGCGCAGGTACGACTCCAGCTGCGCCCTGACCTCTTTCGGATCCTGGTCGGGCACCAGCCGCATCGAGATCTTGGCCATCGCCGCTGCGGGGAGGACGGTCTTGGATCCCTGCCCCGTGAACCCGGCGAGCAGGCCGTTGACGTCGAGCGTCGGCCGCGCGCCGATCCGTTCCACGGGCGTGTAGCCTTCTTCTCCAAACAGGGCCGGAGCTCCTGACTGGGCGAGCAGGTCGCTCTCGCCCGAGGGCAGGCGCGCGAGCTCGGCACGCTCCTCGGGGTCGAGGGCGCGCACACGGTCGTAGAATCCGGGAAGCGTGACGCGTCCCCGCGCATCGTGCATCCCCGCGATCAGCTCGGCGAGCACGATCGCCGGGTTGTGAACCGCGCCGCCAAAAGCCCCGGAGTGCAGGTCCTGCCTCGGGCCGCGCACGCGCACCTCGAAGTAGGCGAGGCCGCGCAGGCCGTAGGTGATGGTGGGGGTGTCGGGGGCGAGCATGCCCGCGTCGACGTTCAGGCACACGTCCGCGGCCAGGCGCTCGCTGTGCGCGGCGACGACCGAGTCTAGGTGGGGCGAGCCGACTTCTTCTTCGCCTTCGAGGAGAAAGCGCAGGTTGACGGGCATGCCGCCCGAGCTGGCCAGGGACTCAACTGCCGAGAGGCAGGCGCAGAGCGGGCCCTTCATGTCGGTGGCCCCGCGCGCGTAGAGGTTCTCGCCGCGCTCGGTGGGCTCGAACGGCGGGCTCTTCCACTCGGGCAGCGGATCCGCCGGCTGCACGTCGTAGTGGCCGTAGACGAGCACCGTCGGGGCGTTCGGGCTGCGGGCCGCCAGTTCGCCCAGGACGGCGGGATGGCCGCCGGTGGCCACGACCTCGACGCCCGCTGCGCCGAGGCCGCGCAGCCGGCCGGCGAGCCACTCGGCGGCCCGTCCGACGTCGCCGCGCCTGCTCTCGTCTGTGGAGATCGACGGGATCGCCAGCAGCTCGCGCAGCTGCCCGACGAAGCGTTGGCGGCCGGCGCGGCAGCGCTCGACAGCCGGGGTCTCGAGGTCGCTCATCGTTGCTCCTGCACGCTCAAATGAGTGGGCGAACCGGGGCTACCGCTCGCGGTAGATGATGCGGCCGCGGGTCAGGTCGTAGGGCGAGAGGGCGACCCGGACCTTGTCGCCGGGGACGATGCGGATGTAGTGCTTTCGCATCTTCCCCGACAGGTGGGCGAGGATCAGGTGGCCGTTCTGAAGGGCGACGCGGAACATCGTGTTCGGCAGCGACTCCTTGACGACGCCATCGACCTCGATCGCTTCTTCCTTTGCCAATTGTCCTCCTGACCCGGCGAGTTTAGGGAAGGCCGCCCCATTTGTCAATCAATCTTGACTTTTCGCTGTTTATCGTCCATTCTCGTCGAACTTTTGACTGATCGCCCGAGGCTCTCATGGACAAGAAATTCGTCGAGAAGATGGAGCGGACTCTCCACACGCTGAAGAACGAGATCTTCCAGCACCTTGCCCAGGAGAACGAAGACTTCCGCAAGCTCATCGAGGACAAGGAGCCCAAGGACCTGGCCGACATCGCCGCCTCCGACATCGACCGCAACACCCTCGAGGCCCTGGAGATGGTCGAGGTCAAGCGCCTCAATCGCATCGACGCCGCCCTCGCGCGCATGAAGAACGGCAAGTACGGCATCTGCATGTCCTGCGGGGGCAAGATCCCCCGGGAGCGCCTGGAGGCGATCCCTTACGCCCTGCTCTGCGTCAAGTGCCAGTCCAGCGAGGAGCGGCGCAGCCGATAGCCCGACCGGGCCGCGATCCAGCTCTCATCCGTCGCTTTTTTCCCTCCGATAATTGATAACGGAGGGAGCCGTGATCAGCGGGATCACTTCGATCAACACCTACTTCAATCCCACGGTGCTGGCGGCCGAAGGCCTGGGCGCAGGCAAGCGCAGCGTGCCGGTGCGGCCCACCTACTCCCTCTACCTCTTCAAGCACGTGCAGGGCGTTCCGGCCCGCTCGCCCGACAGGCAGGTGCCGATCCACAAGCTGCGCGCCCTCGACAATGTGATCGACAGGCTCGTGAAGCTGCGCGGCGCGAAGGGCGAGGTGATGCCCGTGAGCGCCGAGAACGTCGACGCCCTCATCGAGCGATTCGAGGGCGAGCTTCACGCGGCTTTTGCGGCCGTCCGGCCGCTGTTCTCCGGGCGTGGTGGTCACCCTGCTCGCCTGCCCGCGGGCGCGGCGGGCGCCGCCCGCCCGCACCGCCATCGCCGCCCCGGCCGCGCCCGGGCAGCCGCTCCTACCGCACCTTCAGGATCTTGACGACCTCGGCCTCGGCAGGGAAGCCCGGCCCCGTCGTCTCGCGCACCAGGCGGCAGCGCAGCTCCAGCAGCTGCCCCTGGTGCCTCGAGCGGATCTCCTGCGCCAGGGGGCCGGTGAGCTGCACGTCGCCCCTTTCGGCCGAGGCGATCACCACCTGCGTGTGCGGCTCGTTGCCGCGGATCGTGGCCCTGCCGGTGAGCACGATCGTGCCCGGCGGCTCGAAGATGCCCGCGGCCAGCAGCGCGAGCAGGGCGAAAGGCAGGAGAGCCTTCATTCCTTGACCACCACCGTAAGCTTGACCCCCGCGTCCATGCGGATCGTCCAGGTCCGACTGCCCGTCGCCCCCGTCGCCGCCGTGTAGTAAAGGTTGGACGCGGCCATGTGGTTCGGGAACGACCACGGGTTGGCCGCATCGTAGAGCCAGGGCCCCACGAGCGTGCCGGCGTTGTAGTTGTAGAGGTTGATCGAGCCCAGGTCGTAGGTGATGCTGCTGACAGTGTCGGAGAACCAGTCAGCCCAGTTGTACCGCTGGTCGTCCGTGGCTGCGTCACCGAGGGCGTTGTCCGACAGCAGCACCGCCGCGCCCCAGAGCCGCAGCGCGTCGGCAAAGGTGTAGCTCCAGCCTGCCTGCCCGATGGCGTCCTCCACGGCCCTGTAGTCGCCGTAACTGCTCTGCACGAGATCCTGGAAGAAATGGGCGCCGCCGAAGTTGCGGGCAAGGTAGGCGCCAAAGGCGTAGCTGATGCCGTAGCTGCCGAGCACGTCGACGGTGCCCCAGCCGGTCAGGCTGATGTCGTTGTAGTAGTTGAAGTAGGGCAGGCGGCCCGCCGTGTTGTTCGCGGCGCCGGCTGTCGGGTCGTCGTAAGCCACCCCCCGTGGGCCGTCGGTCGCGAGCTTGGAGGCGATCAGGTCCTCGGCCACCTGGCTCGCCATCTCGTTGAGCCAGGTCTCGGAGTTGGCGCCCTTGAGCACTCCCTTCTGGTAGAAGTGGATCATGTGCTGGAACTCGTGGGCCAGGGTCGAGACCACGGTCGCAGGCCAGGAGTCGGTGAGATCCCAATCGTAACCGTCGAGGTCGTCGTCGCCGGTGTCGTGGCACCCGAACAGCGCCGCGTCCATGGTGAACATCACGAGCTCGTTGGACTTGTCCGTGACCGCCCCGCTGTCTGTGTGCCTGAAGTTGTCCCGCGCGTAGAAGTAGCCGACGGTCCGCGCTTCGCCCGCGCCAGGGAGTCCGTCGCCGTCGATGTCGAACATCAGGATGTGCACCTCGAGCGGGCTCCAGCCGATCAGGTCGGCCGCGTAGATATGCGGCCCCCAGGGCGCTCCGAAGATGTTGGTGACCCAGTCGTAGATGTCGTTGTTCGTCCCGCTCGTCAGGAACTTGTCGGCCAGAGCCACGACCCGGTTCGGCGTGACCTTGTGGATGTCGCTTTCGTTGGTGCTCCACTCGCTATCGTCGACCCAAATGACTAGAGTCGTACTCCCGACGACAGTCCGGACGACTTGCGCCGTTATGTCGTCGCCGACGCCCGGTCCGTCCGCGTCTATCGCCGCCCCGTTTGCATCGTAGAACTGACGCGTTGACACTCCCTCCGTATAGTCGTACACGGGCTCGGGCACCACCAGGCTTGCGGCCGCCTTTGCCGAGCCGCGGCCCAGCGCCGGCGGCTTGGCGTTGAACGCCTGGATGTGGGCCGGCGTGCGCGTGCGTGCCTGGTCGGCCGAGACGAGCGAGCGTCGAGGGGAGCGCGCCGCCTTGCCTGCGGACACGCTGCCGCTGATGACCGGGTTCGTCACAGCGTCGTACGGGTTGGTGTTGGTGAGCACGAAGTAGACGTCCTCGCCGTTCAAGCCGTCGAGGGTGTAGGTCAGGTCCACGTACCCGTCGGTCTCGACGTAGAAGGTCTGGTCGCCCACGCCGCCGTAGGTGTCGGCCTTGGCGACCGCCAGGTACTCGATCGAGTCGTCCGACGATCCACCGGCGCAGCTCGTCAGCGTCGCCAGGCCGATGATCAGCAGCGAGGACAGGGCCAGCGCCACATGGCGCCAGCCCACGTTTTGTGGTTTCATGGGCTCGATTATAGACCCGCGGCTTCGCGGCCGCAAATCGCCGCGCCCTCGTCACGCCGCCCGCTGGATGCGGCGCAGGCACTCGGCGGCTCCGCGGCGGTAGTACGCCTCTTCGGGGTACATGGTGATGTGGCGCAGGTGCATCTTGAGGTTGTAGATGCTCTTGCGCAGCTCGAAGCCCGCGTCCAGCTCGCGGTACTCGCGGTAGATCCCGTAGACCGTCGCGTCGGCGAGCCCGAACATCTCCATGAACGAGAGCTCGCGGGCGTAGTCGGCCCAGTGGCCGGGGATGTCGATGAAGCCGCTCACGTGAAAGCCGTCGCCGCCGCGGTCGAGCATCACGTTGCCGGCCCAGATGTCGTAGTGGGTGAGGGTGGCCTCGCCGCCGATGCGCAGGGGATCCGCGAAGCCGGCGCGCGCCCGCGCCACCTCTTCGAGAAACGAAGGCACAAGAAGGTTGCTCGCGGCCGCCGCCTCGAACACCCGGTCGAAGCGCGGCAGCCAGAAATCGGCCCACTCCGCCTCGCGCGCGGCGGGCTCGAGCTCGACTCCGCCAAAGCCGCCGGCGCGCCGCCTGTGCAGGCGCCCGACCGCGTGCGCGATCTCGGCTGCGACCCGCTGCCGTTCGGCGGCGGAGAGCCTGCCGAAGGCGTGGTGCATCACGATGCCCGGGACCTTGGTCATGACCAGGACCGTGCCGGGGATCACGGAGCCGCTCGGGTCGAGGTAGAGCGGCTCGGGGACCGGCATCTCGGTGCCGGCGAACACCCGCAGCACCGCGTGCTCGCGCACGATGCCGGCGTTGCCCGGCTCGGGGTTGATCTTGCAGACGACCTCGGGGGCGTCACCGTCGAAACGGACGGCCACCACGCGGTTCCAGCAGCCTCCGGTGAGCAGGCGGGCCTCGCGCACCCGCACCGGCCGGCCCAGGGCGAGCCGCCCGATCTCGGCGAGCCTGTCCGCCGTGAGGTAGGGGTCGATGCGCTCGTTGAGCAGCCGCTCGTTGACGTTCACGGCTGCCGCTCGGCGGCGAGCAGGGCGTTGATCGCAGCGGCCGCGCGCCGCCCCTGGCCCATGGCCTGGATCACGGTGGCCGCGCCGAGAACGATGTCGCCTCCGGCGAACACGCGGTCGATCGATGTCCTGCCGTCGCCGTCGACGACGAGGTTGCCGTACTTGTTGGTCTCGATGTGCGGGGTCGTGTGCCTGATGAGGGGATTGGAGTCGTTGCCGATCGCCACGATCACGCTGTCGACCTCCATCACCAGCTCGCTGCCCTCGATCGCGACGGGACGGCGGCGGCCCGATTCGTCGGGCTCGCCGAGAGAGTAGCGCAGGCACTCGAGGCCGACGACGCGGTGCTTTTCATCGCCGAGGATGCGCTTGGCGTTCTGCAGAAAGTGGAAGACGACGCCCTCCTCCCGCGCGTGGTGCACCTCCTCGACGCGGGCGGGCATCTCCTGTTCGGTGCGCCGGTAGACGACCGAGACCTCCTCGGCTCCGAGCCGCAGCGCCATGCGGGCTGAGTCCATGGCCACGTTGCCTCCGCCGAGCACGGCCACCCTTCGCGCGGGGTAGATCGGCGTGTGGGCGCGCTCGAAGTCGTAGGCTCGCATCAGGTTGGCCCGCGTCAGGTACTCGTTGGCCGAGAAGACCCCGACCAGGTGCTCGCCTTCGATGCCCATGAACCTCGGCAGCCCGGCGCCGGTGCCGACGAAGACCGCGTCGAAGCCGTCCTTGCTCATGAGGTCGGTGAGCTTGCGCGTGCGGCCGATCACGAAGTTGGTGCGCAGCTTGACGCCCATGCCCTTGAGGGTATCGATCTCGTGCGCCACGATCCGCTTGGGCAGACGGAACTCGGGAATGCCGTAGACCATGACGCCGCCGGGCTTCTGGAAAGCCTCGAAGATCGTCACGTCGTGGCCCTCGCGCCTGATGTCGGCAGCGGCCACCAGGCTGGCGGGACCGCTGCCGATGATTGCCACCTTTTTGCCGGTTTCCGGCTTGACCTCCGGCACGGGCGAGAGGCCGCTCTCACGCTCCCAGTCGGCGACAAAGCGCTCCAGGCGCCCGATCGCTACGGCCTTGCCCAGGTCCTTGAGCGACTTTCCCACGGTGCACGGCATCTGGCACTGGGATTCCTGCGGGCAGACCCGGCCGCACACGGCGGGAAGCAGGCTGTTCCTGCGGATCACTTCGGCCGCGGCCTTGAAGTCGCCCGCCGCGATCTGGCGCACGAAGGCGGGGATGTCGATGCGAACCGGGCAGCCTTCGATGCACGGGGAGTTGCGGCACTGCAGGCAGCGCGTCGCCTCCAGGATCGCCTGCTCCTCGGTGTAGCCCAGGGCGACCTCGTCGATGTTGCGCCGCCGGACCTCCGGCGGCTGCTCGGGCATAGCCTGCGGAGGGAGCGCCAGCCGGTCGCGAGGCGCGAGCGGCTCCTTGCGGCCGCGTATCTGCCGCAGCAGCGCCTCAGCGTCGCTCACGGCTTTTTCCTGCGGGCGAGCGCGTCGAGGCGGCAGTAGCCGCGGGCCGTGTCCTCGTGGTCCTTGTAGGCCGAGAGCCTCTGCATCATGTTGTCGAAGTCCACCTTGTGGCCGTCGAACTCCGGTCCGTCGACGCAGACGAACCTGGTCTCGCCGCCGACTTGGACCCGGCAGCCGCCGCACATCCCGGTGCCGTCGACCATGATGGTGTTCAGCGACGCGACGGTGGGAATTCCGAAGGGGCGGGTGGTCTCGGCGCAGAACTTCATCATCACCGGCGGGCCGATCGCCACGGCCAGGTCGGGCTTGGGGGTGCGCTGGCATATCTCCTTGAGCGGCTCGGTGACCAGCGCCTTGCGGCCGTAGGAGCCGTCGTCGGTGCAGACCACAAACTCGTCGGCCAGAGCCTTCATCTCCTCCTCGAGGACCACCAGTCCGCGTGTGCGCGCCCCCATGATGACCAGGAGGCGGTTGCCGGCCTGCTTCATGCCCGCCGCGATCGAGCGCAGCGGTGCGACGCCGATGCCGCCGCCCACGCACACGACGGTGCCGAAGCGCTCGATGTGGGTCGGCTTGCCGAGCGGCCCGAGCAGCCCGCTGATCGACTCGCCTTCGGAGAGCTCGGCGAGGCGGTTTGTGGTCCTGCCGACGGCCTGAAACACGATGGTGATCGACCCCTCGGCCGGGTCGGCGTCGGCGATCGTGAGCGGGATGCGCTCGCCGAAGTGCTCGTCGACCTGCAGGATGATGAACTGCCCGGGCTGGCGTTCCTCGGCGATGAGCGGGGCCGCCAGCTTCATCATGAAGACGCTTTCGGCCAGTTTCCGCTTCTGGAGGATACGGTTCACTGTGGGGTCTCCCGTCTCCTTCCGAGCGGCAATGGATTGCCGCCTGGAGTCGTACCGGGAATGTATGGATGCGGGGGCCGCGCGGTCAACCCAGTTCCGCTTCGCTCCACTGGGCAAGGGCCCAGTTCCGCTTCGCTCCACTGGGCAAGGGCCCAGTTCCGCTTCGCTCCACTGGGCGGGCGCCGGCTGCGCCACGGCCGACTCCCACACCCTGCGGCCGCGTTTCGCCCTGACGAAAAGGCTCCGCGGCCCTTTACAAACCCCGGCAATCCCGGTACGTATTATGCTGCACGCGCCCTTCTGCACTCTGCTCATCCGCGACCGGCGCACGGCAATCGGAGGCACTTTGATGGAGGCTCTGGTCAAGGGTCTGCATCCCCTTGAAGTCAAGCTGCTCCTGGGCTTTGGCCCGAACGAGGACGTCGACGGCCGCGAGGCGGCCGCCCGCCTCGGCTTCAACCAGGGGCAGTGCAACCAGGCCTTCAGCTGGCTGCTGGCAAAGGGCCTGCTCGAGGAGAGCGGTCGGCGCAAGGAAACCTTCGCCTCGCTTACCGAACTTGGCCAGACCTACAAGAAAAAAGGCACTCCCGCCGAACGCCTCGCAGAGGCGGCGGCCGCCTCCGGACCGCGCACACTTCCCGAGCTCGCCGCGTCGCTCGGCCTTGAGGCGAGCGACGTCGGCTCCGCGTTCGGCGCCCTCGCCAAGGAGGGCGTGCTCGCCCTCGACCCCGAAAAGCGCGTCGTGTCCACCGGCGCCAGGTCGCAGCACAACGAGCGGGTGCGCGCCCTGTTCGCCCGCTTTCCCGAAACGGGTGCCGTGCCCGCGGCGGAGCTGGCCGCCGACTGGGAGATCGTCGCCTCGATGAGCCGCAAGCGCGGGTCGTCATCGGCGCCGTTCCGGGTGACGGAGCGCGAGGATGTGGTCTACCGGCTGACGGCCCAGGGCGCCCGCGCCAGAGAGCTGCTGCGGAGCCGAAACGACTCCGGCGGGGAAATCGGGGTGCTGACCCCAGAGATCCTGCAGGACGGGTCGTGGCGAACCCGCGGATTCCGCCCTTACAGCGTTGGGGGAGCTCGCGTGCGGCCCCTGATCGGGCGCCGCAACCCCTACGTCGAGTTCCTCGAGCGGCTCAAGGACAAGCTGGTCTCCCTTGGCTTCGAGGAGTTCGACGGTCCGCTGGTCGAGACCGAGTTCTGGAACTCCGACGCGCTGTTCATGCCCCAGTTCCACTCGGCGCGCGACATCCACGACGTGTTCTACATCAAGCGGCCGACCCACCACCGGGCGATCGAGCAGCCGTACCTCGACCGCGTGGCCGCGGCGCACGAGAACGGCTGGGAAACAGGCAGCCGCGGCTGGGGCTACCGCTTCGACCGCGACTTTACCCGCAGGCTGATCCTGCGCAGCCAGGGCACGGTGCTGTCGGCAAAGCAGCTGCACAAGGCCAGGGTGCCGGGCAAGTACTTTGGCTGCGTGCGCTGCTTCCGCCCCGACGACGTGGACGCCCACCACGCCGCCGATTTCTACCAGACCGAGGGCATCGTGCTGGGCAAAGACGTGAACCTCAGGACGCTCCTCGGCCTGCTCAAGATCTTCGCTGAGGAGGTGGCGGGGGCCAAGGAGATCAAGTTCGCGCCCGCCTACTTCCCCTTTACCGAGCCCTCGGTCGAGGTCCACATGCGGCACCCGAAGCTCGGCTGGATGGAGCTCGGCGGCTCGGGCATCTTCAGGCCTGAGGTCACCAGGCCCATGGGCGTCGACGTGCCGGTGCTCGCCTGGGGGCTCGGGATCGACCGGATGGCCATGGTGAGCATGGGCATCGACGACATCCGCGAGCTCTTCTCCTCCGACATCGAAACGGTGCGGCTGCGGACCAGGAGATAGGGATGCCCAAGATCGACGTCTACGAAGAGTCCTTCTACCAGCTTCTCGGGCGGCGCGTCACGGGTCAGGAGCTCGAGGACCTGCTGCAGGCCGCCAAGGGGGAGCTCGACGGCCAGGAGCCGGACAAGGGGCTGCTTCGCATCGAGCTCAACGACACCAACCGTCCCGACCTCTGGTCGACCGCGGGGCTGGCTCGGGCCCTGCGGCTGCACCTCGGCGGCAAGGCTCGCGCCTACGAGTTCTTCTCGACGCCCGATTCCCGGCGCGACGCGGCCGATCGCGTGGTCACCGTCGACCCGGCGCTGCGGGAGATCCGTCCGTTCATCGCCGCCTTTGTGGCCCGCGGCCGCACGATCACCGATGCCCAACTCAAGGACATCATCCAGACCCAGGAAAAGCTGTGCTGGAACTACGGGCAGAAGCGCAAGGGCATCGCGATGGGCTACTATCGCGCGGATCTCGTGCGCTATCCCGTGCGCTACCGCGCGGCGGACCCGAAAGGGACGCGGTTCGTGCCGCTCGGCACGAGCGAGACGCTGAGCCTCAGCGAGATCCTCGAGCGGCACCCCAAGGGGATCGAGTTCGCCTTCGCCCTCGAGGGCCTGGCGCGCTACCCCTTTCTCGAGGACGCGGTAGGCGAGGTCCTGTCGTTCCCCCCGATCATCAACAGCGCGCGCCTCGGCGCGGTGGAGGTCGGCGACTCGAGCCTGTTCATCGAGCTCACCGGCACCGAGATCAACTCGCTGCTGCTGGCCACCTCGATCGCAGCATGCGATCTGGCGGACATGGGCTTCGAGATCCTGCCGGTTCGGGTCGATTATCCCTACGACACGCCCTACGGTCGCCAGCTGGTCACGCCCCTGTACTTCCAGAAGCCCCAGGCTCTCGAGGCCGCGGCGGCGAGCCGCCTGCTCGGCGAGAAGACGAGCGCCCGCGGGCTGGCGACCCTGCTGCGCAAGCACGGCCACGACGCCAAGGCCGAGGGTGCCGCCGTGGTCTTCACGCCGCCTCCCTACCGCAACGACTTCCTGCACCCGGTCGACGTGGCCGAAGAGGCGGTGATCGCCCGGGGCCTGGCGAGCTTCGAGCCGATGATGCCCGAGGACTACACCATCGGCCGCCTGTCCGACGCCGAGATGTTCGTCCGCAAGGTTCGGGACATCATGGTGGGCCTCGGCTTCCAGGAGATGATCTACAACTACCTGGGATCGTGGAGGGATTTCGTCGAGAAGATGCGTCTGAGCGGCGACGGCGTGATCGAGATCGCGAACCCCATGACCGAGAACTACGCGGTGGTCCGCAGCTCGACCCTCGCCCACCTGCTCGGCTCCGAGGCGGTCTCGGCCAACGCCGTCTACCCCCACCGCATCTTCGAGATCGGCAAGGTGGCCTTTCAGGACCCGGCCGATCCGAGCGGGTGCGTCACGCGCAACACGCTCGGCGCGCTGTGGGCTGACCGGGCGGCGGGCCTCAACGAGGTGACGCCGGTCGCCGCCGCCCTCTTCTACTACCTCGTGCGCGAGCTGGAGCTGCGGCCCGCGAGCGATCCGCGCCTGATCGAGGGGCGCGGCGCCGAGATCCTCTGCGGCGGCCGCCGCGTGGGGCTGCTGGGGGAGGTTCACCCGGAGGTGCTCGGCAACTGGGGCATCGTGATGCCGTGCGCGTGCTTGGAGATCGACCTGGACCTGATGATGGGCGGCGGCTGATGCGCGGTCAATTCCGGCCGGGCGGGGACGCCCTCCGTTTGCCGAACGGAGACGTACTCACCTGAGGCCGGCGAAATAGAGACTCAAAGGCTTAGGAAGGGGAACTGTAGTGAACACCACAAACTGGCTCTACGCGGGGCTCGTCGCCGGCGTGGCTTCGATCGGGGCCGCCATCTACCTCTACTACTGGGTCAAGCGGCAGGACGCCGGCAGCGAGAAGGCCCAGATGATCGCCGGCTGGATCAAGGAGGGGGCGGCTTCGTACCTGAAGAAGCTCTACGGGGCGCTGGGCATCGCGGCGGTCATCCTGGGCGTGATCATCGCGCTCACCTTTGTCCTCGACCTCGAGGACCTCGGCACCGCCGAGTACGCCCCCAATGTCGGCCACGCCCTGGCGGTGGTCGTCGCGTACCTCATGGGCGCGCTGTGCTCGGCCATCGCCGGGTTCATGGGTATGAACGTGGCCGTGCGCGCCAACGTCCGCGCGGCGACCGCGGCCAAGACCAACCTGCCCCGGGCCTTCAAGGTGGCCTTCTATGCCGGCGCCGTGATGGGCCTGGCCATGGTGGGCGTCGGGGTCTTCGGCATGAGCCTCATCTACCTGGTCACGCGGGACCCCGAGATCGTGCTCGGCTTCTCCTTTGGCGCCTCGATCCTCTCGCTGCTCGCCAAGGCCGGCGGCGGCATCTACACCAAGACCGCCGACATCGCCGCGGACCTGGTCGGCAAGGTCGAGCTCGGCATCCCCGAAGACGATCCGCGCAACCCGGCCGTCGTGGCGGACAACGTCGGCGACAACGTCGGCGACGTGGCGGGAATGGGCGCCGACATCTTCGACAGCTACGTGGCGAGCAGCGTCGCGGCCATGCTCCTCGGCGCCTCGGCGATCGTCGGCGGAAAGGCCGGCGAGGCCTACATCGTGCTGCCGCTGATCCTCTGCGTCGTCGGAGTCGTCTCGTCCCTGATCAGCATCCAGTTCGTGCGCGTCGGAAAGAGCGGCGACCCGGGCAACGCCCTCAACAACGGAACGCTGATCTCGTGCCTGGTGTTCGCCATCATCACAGCCATCGTGGTCTTTGGCTTCGGGTTCAACCCGGGCGTCTTCGTGGCGACGATCTCCGGAATGGTCATCGGCATGCTCATGGGCTTCTCGACCGGCTACTTCACCTCGGACAAGTACCGGCCCGTCAAGGAGACCGCCAATATGGCGCAGTCGGGCGCGCCGATCTCCATCATCACCGGCTTCAGCTACGGCCTGATGAGTATGATCATGCCTGTCGTCGGCATCGTGGCCGCGACTCTCGTCTCCTATTTCGGCGCCCAGGCCTTCGGCATGAACGGCATCTACGGAGTGGGCATCGCCGCTGTCGGAATGCTGTCGCTGTCCGGCATCGTGGTTTCGGCCGACGCCTACGGCCCGATCGTCGACAACTCGCGCGGCATCGCCGAGCAGGCGGGCATGGGCCACGAAGTCATCGAGCGGGCCGACGTGCTGGATTCAGCCGGCAACACGGCCAAGGCGATCACCAAGGGCTTCGCCATCGGCGCCGCGGCCCTCACGGTGCTGGCGCTCTTTGCGGCCTTTGGCGAGGTGATCGCCAAGCGTGGCGGCCAGCTGGCCATCGACCTGAGGAACCCCGTCGTGCTCGCCGGCGTCTTTATCGGAGCGCTGACCCCGCCAGTTTTCGCCGCCATGACGATGCTGGCGGTCACCCGCAACGCCTTCAAGATGATCGACGAGATCCGCAGGCAGTTCCGGGACCGCCCCGGCATCCTCAAGGGCACCGAGAACCCGGACTACGCAGCCTGCGTCGGCATGGCGGCCAAGGGCGCGCTGTTCTCGCTGGTCGGGCCCGCGATCCTTGCGATCGTCATGCCCCTCGCGGTCGGCTTCGTGCTCGGCCCCGACGCCCTCGGAGGATTCCTCGGCGGAAGCATCTTCACGGGAGTCATCTTTGCCCTGTTCATGGCGAACTCCGGCGGCCTCTGGGACAACGCGAAAAAGTACATCGAGGCCGGTCAGTTCGGCGGTCCGGGCTCCGACGCCCACAAGGCGGCCGTCGTCGGCGACACGGTCGGCGATCCCTTCAAGGACACCGCCGGGCCGTCGCTGAACACGCTGATCACGGTGATGTCCCTGGTGGCGACGCTGTTCGCGCCTGTGATCGCCATGTTCCATCTCTTCGGAAGGTAGGAACCATGGATCCGATGGCCCTGCAGTTCGCCCTGCCCGGCTGGCAGCAGACGATCATGTACCTAGTGGGGATCACGCTGATCTTTCTAGCGGTGAAAAAGGAGTACGAGCCGATGCTGCTGCTGCCCATCGGCTTCGGCGCCATCCTGGTCAACCTCCCGCTGCAGGTGGTGCTCACGGCCGGCCTGAACCTGGACCCTTTCGTGACCCGGTTCGTGGCCGCCAACCCGGACGCGCAGGCGTTCTTCGAGCACACGCTGCACTATGTGATCCGGGACGGCCAGGCGTTCAAGACCGAGCCGGGGGTGCTGTCGATCCTGTTCAACGCCGGGATCATCACGGAGCTGTTCCCCGTGCTGATCTTCGTGGCGATCGGGGCCATGTGCGACTTTACGCCCCTTTTCAAGATGCCGCAGATGATCTTTTTCGGCGCGGCGGCTCAGTTCGGCATCTTCGCCACGCTGATCGTGGCGATCCTGCTCGGGTTCAGTATGAACCACGCGATCGCGATCAGCATCATCGGGGCCGCCGACGGGCCGACGTCGATCTACGTGGCGAGCAAGCTGGCCCGGGACTTTCTCGGCCCCATCTCGGTGGCGGCCTACTCCTACATGGCGCTGGTGCCTCTCATCCAGCCGCCGATCATCAAGCTGCTGACCACGCGTGACGAGCGGAAGATCAAGATGACCTACCGCGAGTCGGACGTGTCCCGCACCGCGCGGGTCGCCTTTCCGATCGTGGTCACGTTCGTCGCCGCCCTCATCGCGCCGATCAGCGTGCCGCTGGTCGGGTTCCTCATGCTCGGCAACCTCATCCGCGAGAGCGGAGTGCTCGAGCGGCTGTCCAAGGCGGCGCAGAACGAGCTGGCGAATCTGGTCACGCTGCTGCTGGGCGTGACGATCGGCAGCACGATGACCGCCGAGAAGTTCATACGGCTGGAGACGCTGATGATTCTGGCCCTCGGCCTCGGCGCCTTTGTCTTCGACACCGCGGGCGGAGTGGGGATCGCCAAGCTCTACAACCTGTTCGCCAGGACCAAGGTGAACCCGATGATCGGCGCCTCGGGAATCTCCGCGTTCCCGATGTCGGCGCGCGTCGTTCACAAGATGGCCCAGGCCGAGGACAGCCAGACCTGGATCCTGATGCAGGCCGTCAGCGCCAACGTCTCGGGCCAGCTCGGCTCGGTCGTTGCCGGCGGCGTCCTGCTGGCGCTCGCGCCGCTGGTGTTGGGGTGATGCGATGAGAAACCTGATCGACTACCTGAAAGCCCAGAGCCCTCTCGGGCAGGGGCTGTTCCTAGCGATCGTCGGCTTTGTCGGCGTGTTCGTCGTGATCACGGTATTCTTCTTCTCGATCATGATACTGGAGAAGGTCTTCAGGCCGAAGAAGGAAGAGTAGCCGCGCCGCGACGCCGGCGATCGACCGAGGAGGGGCGCCCGCGGGCGCCCCTCTCTGCTGCTACTTGCCGAGCCTCTTGGCGACGATCGCCAGGTAGTCGGCGAAATCCTTGCCGATGGTGCGGGTGGTGCCGGTCATGGGGTTGAAGGCGCCGCCGGCGATGTAGGAGGTGATCAGCCCTCCATCGCCGCTGCCCTGCGTGGTCTGGGTGGTCCGCGCCTGCTCGCGCTCGATGGCGATCTGGTCGACGGCCATAAGCTGGTCGGGCCTCAGGAGCTTGTCCTCGAGGTAGGCGAGGCTCTTGGCCGCCTCTGACGGTTCGACCCGCTGCATGGCCTGGAACCGTTTCATCGTGGCGTAGACCTCTTCGAGCTGAGCCTTGGAAAGGGCCAGCTTGGGATTGTTCTCCTCCATCGCCTTGAGGTAGCCAAAAAAACGAGCCAGGTCGAAGACCGGCTGCGTCTCTTCCTTGGCCTTGGCGATCGCCGGGTCATCCGGGGTGGTCTGGGCTGCGGCCCCCAAGGCCGCCAGGGCCAACAGGGCGAGAGTCATGGCGAAAACCTTCATCTGCGTTCCTCCTGTGAATGTGCGCGGCACGGCGCCTCGCGCCGGGCCTACTCGTATCTCAAAGCCTCGATCGGGTCCAGTTTTGAAGCCCGCCAGGCCGGATAGCCGCCAAAGAACAGCCCCGTGAACACCGCGAAGCCGAAGGCGAGAACGATCGAGCCGGCGGAGACTACCGAGGCCATTCCTCCGAACTGCTTCGCGGCCCACGAGGCGCCGACGCCAAGCGCGATGCCGATGAGCCCCCCGCCCACCGAGAGGATGATGGCCTCGGTGAGGAACTGGCTCATGATGTCGCGGCCCTTGGCTCCGAGGGCCATGCGCACGCCGATCTCCCGCGTGCGCTCCGTCACCGACACGAGCATGATGTTCATGATCCCGATGCCGCCGACGACCAGGCTGATGGCGGCGATGCTGCCGAGCAGGAGCGTGAACGTGCCGGCCACGCCCTGCACGGTCGATAGCAGGTCGAGCTGGTTGGCGATGTAGAAGTCGGCGCTGTCCATGTTCGGCTGCTTGTGGAGGCGGAGCAGCTCATCCTCGATGAATGTCTGCAGTTCGCGCATGCGCTCCAGATCCGCGGCCTGGATGTTGATCATGGCGTACGCCTCGGAGCCCGAGATGTAGCGCTGGAAGGTCGTGATCGGGATGAGGATCGACGCATCGGATGTCGTCGACCCTTTCTGCTCCATGATGCCGGTGACCTGGAAGCCGATCCCGTTGATGCGGATCTTCTGGCCGACCGGGTCCTGGCCGCCCGGAAACAGGTCTCTGTAGACCTGCGCCCCGATCGCCGCCACGGGCTTGCGCGAGTCCAGCTGCTCCTCCGTGAAGAACTCGCCGTGGGCCGGCCTGAAGTTGCGTATGGCGGGGTATTCGACGCCGGTGCCGATGACCGTCGCCGAGGTGTTCAGGTTGGCGAACTTGACCTGGGCGGTGGACGACGACTCCGGTGTGGCCAGCGCGACCGCGGCGGGGCCGAGGCCCCTGATCATCGCCAGGTCATCGGCGGTGAGCGTCGGCACGATGTTTGTGGTGTTGCGCCTCACCAGGGCGGTGCCCCGCGGCTGGCCCGAGTAGACGATCAGAAGGTTCGATCCCAGTGACTGCAGGCTCGCCTCGACCGACTGGCTTGCGCCGTTGCCCAGCGCCACCAGAGCGATGACGGCCGCCACTCCGATCATGACTCCGAGTGCCGTGAGGAACGAGCGAATGGTGTTGGAGGCGATGCTCCGCAGGGCCATCGACAGGCTTTCGCGCAGCTTGAAAAGAGTCATCGCTTCCACTCCTCCACCGGCACGTCCTGCAGGATGTGCCCGTCTCTGATCTGCACGATCCGCCGCGCCTGAGCCGCCACGTCGGGATCGTGGGTCACCATAACGAGCGTCACGCCCTCGGACTGCAGCCCGCGAAACAAGTTCATGATCTCGGCCCCGGTCCTGGTGTCGAGGGCTCCCGTCGGCTCATCGGCGAGCAGCACCTTGGGCCTGGTGGCCAGGGCTCGGGCGATGGCCACTCTCTGGCGCTGACCGCCCGACAGCTCGCTGGGCAGGTGGTCCTTCCTTTCCTCGAGGCCGACCCTTTGCAGCATCTCCACGGCCCGCTCGTGCCTCTCGCGGGGCGGAAGCCCGGCGTAGATGAGGGGCAGCTCGACGTTCTCGGCCGCGCTCACGCGCGGCAGCAGGTTGAAGCTCTGGAACACGAACCCGATGTATCGGTTGCGGATCTCGGCCAGGCGGTCTCCCTTGAGCCCGGCGACCGCCTCGCCGTTGAGGCTGTAGTCGCCCGCCGTGGGGGAATCCAGGCATCCGATGATGTTCATCAGCGTCGACTTGCCTGAGCCGCTGGGACCGATGATGGCGACGAACTCCCCCCCGTCGACTCCCAGCGAGACGCCGTCGAGCGCCTTGACCGTGGTCGGTCCCATCTGGTAGTGGCGGCTCAGGTCGCGAATCTCGATCACCGGGCTCATCAGCGCGCTCCTGTTCCGGGCACGGTGATCGGGATCACCGAGGTCCCTGTCGCGGACGCGGCGGAGGGCGCGGTCGTCAGGGTCATTCCTCCGGCCAACGGCACCACCACCTTCTCTCCCGCCTCCAGGCCCTCGAGAACCGCAACGCTGGTGCCGTCGTCGGCCCCAATGGTCACGCGCTTTGTCTCGACCTCGGTGCCTGCGAGCACCTTGACGTAGCTTCGGCCCCGCGTCGTCGACACGGCCCTGCTCGGCACGACGATGCCCTTGTCGGATCGGATGAGGATCGACAGGTCGGCGCTCATGCCGGGCCGCAGCTTTCCCGAGGCGTTGTCGAGCACCGTCGACACGCGGAAGATCGAGATGTTGTTGACGACCTCGGCTGCGGGGCTCACGCGCTCGACCTTGGAGCGCGCGCTTTCCTCCCCGAGGGCCTCCGAGGTCACGGTGACCGCCTGGCCCTCGGCCACCTTGGGGATGTCGAACTCGTCGACCTCTGCGCGCAGGCGCACCCGGGAGACATCGGCGAACTGCATGAGCGCCGCCCCCCTGGCCACCAGGTCGCCGGGATTCAGCGAGGAGTCCAGGACGACTCCGGCGTAAGGAGCGCGAACCACCGTGGCTTCGCGGTCCTTCTGCGCGGTCTCGAGCGCCAGCGCGGACTGGCTGACTGCAAGGTCTGCAAGCTTCAGCGCGGAATCGGCCGACCCCACAGCGTCCTGCGCTGCCGTCACCTGCTCCTGCGGCACGGCCCGCGACGCAAAGAGCGCCTGCTTGGCCTCGAGGTCAGTCCTCGCGCGCGCCAGAGCCGCCTGAGCCTTCTCCCGGTTCACCCTGGCCTGGGCGAGGGCGATCTCGGCCTGGCGGACAGCCTTGTCCTGGTCGGCCGGATCGAAGCGCACCAGAACGGCTCCCTGGGCCACGGCCTGGCCCTCGGCCGCCGCCTGCACGACGACTCCTTCGATGCGGGACCGGATCGTCTGCGTGAGGTATGGCTCGACGATCGAGGGCCCTTCTACGCGCACGGATACGGTCCCCTGCTTGGCCTCCACCGTCGCCACCTCGGCCGCCACCGCAGCCGCGTCGGAGGCAGCCTTGCTGCGCCCCAACAGGTACCACCCCGCGGCACCGGCGGCAGCCGCTGCAACCACGATCACTGGAATCAGCAGTCGCTTTTTCATCCTGTAGCCTCTCCTGTGTTCACTTGATCTCGAACATCTGCCCGACGAACGAGGCAGCCTCGGCGGTGTTCGTCATGGCTGCCTGCTGTTCGACCTCGGCCCGCAGCAGGGCCCACCGCGCCCGGGCCACCTCGGCTTCGGCCTGGAGGCGCTCGAATTCGCTCGCCTGCCCGAGCCGCAGGCGCGTATCGACGATCGCCTGGCTCGCCAGGGCCCGCTCCAGCGAGCGGCGCGCCTGGGCGAGCGAGTCACCCGCCTTGAGCCACTGCAGATAACGGCTGCGCACCGCCAGCTCCAGCGACGCGAGCGCGGCCGCCAGGCGCGCCTCGGACTGCGCCCGGCCGGCGGCGGCGACATCGGCGGAGAGCCGGTCGGCACGGCCGCTCTGCCAGCCGAGGCTCACGCCGAGGCCGATGCTCCAGGTCTCGATCGACCCGCTCTTGTCCGCGATTTCGCCGATGGTCGACAGAGGGAACGTGTAGCCGGCGGCGATCTCCGGCTTCGTGAAGGCGTAGGAAAGCGAGGCGGAATGATCCGAGGAGGCGACGTACGCCCTGGCGGACAGCGTCAGGTCGGTCTTCGCGAGCCTGTCGGCCGAGGCGCGGGCCTGAGCGATCGCCGCTCGCTGCTCCAGCAATTCCTGCCCGTTCTCCGAGGCCCACTTGACCAGGTCCGGCGGCTTGGGCAGCTCGCTCCTGGGCTGCGGCAGGGTCGGTTTCGCGAGAACGGGGTTGTCCGCCTCGATCGGCAGCCCGACACCGAAGGCCACCTCCAGCCATGCGAGCCGCCGCTCGAGTGCGCCCCGCAGGGCTGCTTCCTCGGCTTCACGCAGGTCTTCCTCGTCGCGATTGAGCTCCACCAAAGCTACTTCGCCTCTGGCGAAGCGCTGTCGCTGCGCATCGTCGTACGCCTTTGCCGCCGCCAGCTCGGCGGCGAGCACTTCCTGCTCTTCCTGGGCAAGCCACGCCGTCTGGTAGAGACCGAGCAGGCGGACCCAGGCGCTCTCGCGGGCGCGGGCCAGGGCGCTCTCGGCCAGCCGCAGCTCCTCGGCGGCTTCGGCGCGGCGCTCCCGTTCCGCATCCGAGAGGCCCAGCGGCAGCTTGAGGGAGACGGACGCGGTGATGTCCACTTGTTCCGCGAAGTCCCCGTCCTCTTCGTCGACCGGCGTCAGCGCCTTGACCGCGGGCTCCAGCGACAGCGAAGGATCTCCCGGATGAGAGAGAAGGGCGAGCTGGCGCGCAGCAGCATCGACAGCCACCTGAGCGAGCTTGACTTCGGGCGTCTCGCCGAGCCGGGCGGCGACGTCGTCAAAGGTCAACGGATGAGCCGAGGCGATCGGCAGGACCGTTGCGAGCACCAGCAGCAGCGCAGTCGCGATTGCGTTTGCCTTCATTCTTACATCCCCCGAGTGCAGCAGTGCTGATAAGATTACTAATGAATATGGAGACCAGGCAAAGATCGCGTGAAGAGAACGTGAATTGCCTGCCGTGCGGCCGCGTCTGAGTTCCGGGCTTTCAGCGACTCACGCCTGCATGTGGCGTTCCCGGCCGAGCTCCGGGTTCGTGGATGACTCAAACACGATCAGGATCGTGGCGCGCGAATCGGTGAGGTTGCCGAACGAGTGCGGCTGCGCGGCGTCCAGAAGCAGGCTGTCGCCCGGTCGCAGGCGGTAGATCTGCGAGCCGAGACGATACTCGAGCTCACCGTCGAGGCAGTGGACGAACTCCTGGCCCGGGTGGGTCACGGGCTCCGTGTTTCCGCAGCCCGGCTCGATCGTGATCAGGAAAGGCTGGAGCCGCTGATCCTGCAGGCCAAGTCCAAGGCTCTCCATCGCGATCCCGGCGCGCTGGTAGCGGAGGCGCCGGTCACGAATGGTGTGCACGACCGGGAGGCGGCTTTCGTCCTTGAAGAACTCGGTGATCGGCACCTCCAGGGCCTTGGCCAGCGAGTGAAGCGAGGACACCGTCGGGGAGTTCTCGCCGCGCTCGATCAGACTGATTGCGTTCAACGAGAGCCCGCAGCGCTCGGCCAGCGCGCGAAGCGACAGACCGCTTGCTTCCCGAATAGCCCTGATCTGGGTGCCCACGTTTGGGTTCGTGCTCCTTGACACCGGGATCCACCTCCGCGGTTCACTGGGCTCTACACTATACTTGACCGTCGAACCACTATAATAGTAAAGTATTCGCAGTCGTGCAAGTCCAGCGCGGCGGGGGTGCCGCGTTGAGCCTAGCCGCCGACGCGTGAGGCCCGGCCTTCGGGGGTCGTGGAGCTTCGGCTGCAAAGACACGACGGCAGGAGTACACCTCGTGATGGGACATCGCTGGGCCTGGATGACCGGCAGGCGAGGAATTCACGCCCGAGGGTTGGGGCCCGCAGCCGTGCCGGCGCTGGACGCAAGCGGGCGGCCGCTGACGCCGCTGAGCGACCTTCCGGCCGGCGCGCACGCGGTCGTGCGTTCGCTGCGCTGCCGCGGAGGACTGTCGGCGCGCGTGGCCGCCCTGGGTGTCACCCCGGGGGCGGCGGTGACTGTGATCCAGAACTATGGCCACGGGCCGATGCTGATCGCGGTGCGGGACACGGCGGTTGCGATCGGCCGGGGAGAGGCGCTCAAGATCGAAGTCGAAGGAGCGACCGCAGGGGCAGGGGAGTGAGTCCTGGGATGTCGAGCGGCCCCGACGAGCGACGAGCCTCGCGCGCCCCGCGAGCCCGGCAAGCCCCGATCACGGCGGCCCTGGCCGGGCAGCCGAACGTGGGCAAGTCGACAGTCTTCAACATGCTGACCGGGCTGAGCCAGCACGTGGGCAACTGGCCCGGCAAGACGGTCGAGCAGAAGAGCGGCGTCTGTACCTGCGAAGGCAGCGAGGTCCGGGTGGTGGACCTGCCGGGCACCTACAGCCTAACGGCGAATGCCGAGGAGGAGCGGATCGCACGCGATTTCCTCATCCGTGAGCGGCCCGGTGTCGTGATCCTGATCGCCAACGCGGCGGCGCTCGAGCGCAACCTGTACCTGCTGGCCGAGCTGCTGGCGCTGCCCTGGCCGGTCGTAGTGGGGCTCAACATGCTCGACGTCGCCGAGCAGCACGGGGTGAGGGTCGAGCCGGACGTGCTGGAAGCTGCGCTGTCCGTTCCCGTCGTGCCGATGGTCGCCTCGCGAAACCAGGGAGTCGGCGAATTGATGCGCCGCGCCGTGGCTCTGGCCCGCGATCCGTCGAGCTTTGCCCCGCGGCGGCCGACCATGTGGCCCGAGCACCAGCAGGTGCTGGCGGCGATTCGGGCGCTGCTCGTCGGCCGGATGCCGAAGCCCTATCCCGAGGACTGGGTCGCCCTCAAGCTGCTGGAGGGCGACCGGGAGATCACCTCAAAGGCGCGCACCGAGGCCGCCGAGATCTGGCCGCAGATCGACGCGTTGCTCAAGCGGCACGAGGACGCCATCGTCGACATCGCTCGGGGGCGCTACGAGTGGATCGGGCGCATGGTTCGGGCAGCCCTCGTGCGGCTGCGCCCCGGGGCGATCTCCCGCACCGAGCGGCTGGACCGTGTGGCCCTTCACCCGTTCTGGGGGCTGCTCCTGCTGCTCGCCGTCTTCGGGTTCGTGTTTTGGCTCACCTACGCGGCGGCCATGCCCGTGGTCGACTGGCTCAACAGGGGGGTCATGCCCTCGATCGAGGACCGGCTCAGCCGGGCCCTCGCCGCCGGTCCTGCGTGGCTGGCGAGCCTGCTGGTGGATGGCGGGGTCGGGGGCGCGGGCACGGTGCTGACCTTTCTGCCTGTCCTGGTGGTGTTCTTTGCCGTGCTCGGCCTGCTCGAAGACGTCGGTTACCTGGCTCGGGCGGCCTACGTGATGGATCGCTTCATGCACTGGATGGGGCTGCACGGCCGGTCGTTCCTGCCGCTGTGCATGGGGTTCGGCTGCAACGTCCCCGGCATCATCGGGGCGCGCATCGTCGAGGAGCGCCGCGCCCGCCTGCTGACCATCCTGCTGGTGCCCCTGGTGCCCTGCACCGCGCGCATGGCCGTCGTCGCCTTTCTGGCTCCTGCCTTTTTCGGCGACGGCGCCGCGCTGGTCACCTGGGGCCTGGTGGGCGGCAACATCCTCCTGCTGTTCCTGGTCGGCATCGCGATCGACCGCGGCGTGTTCCGCGGCGCCCATTCCGCCTTCATCATGGAGATGCCGCTCTACCATCTTCCGAACGCCCGGACCGTGGGGCTCTACGTGTGGCAGCAGACAGGAGCGTTCGTCAGAAAAGCCGGCGGCATCATCCTGGCAGCCTCGGTGGGGGTCTGGCTGCTTTCCTACCTGCCCCAAGGGGATCCGGGGGCGAGTCCGCTGGCCTGGTTCGGGCGATGGCTCCAGCCGGCAGGCCGCTGGCTGGGACTGGCGGACTGGAGGCTGATTGTAGCTCTCCTTGCCGGTTTCATCGCCAAGGAGAACACCGTGGCCACCCTGGGAGTCCTGTACGGCGGTGAGGCGCAAGTGGGGCTCGCGCAGCAGCTGGCGAGCTCTCTGAGCCCGGCGGCCGCGCTGGCGTTCCTCGTCGTTCAGATGACGTTCGTCCCGTGCGCGGCAACGGTGGCCGTTATCAGGCAGGAGACGGGGGCGTGGAAGTGGTCGGCCTTGAGTGCGGGTCTGCTGCTGGTCCTCTCGTTCGCCGCGGCGGTCACGGTCTATCGGCTGGCGCTCGTGACCGGCTGGGGGGCCTGAGATGTCCCGCCGCCCCGCAGCCGCGCGCGCGGCCAGGCCGGATGCCACCTCCGTGATCCTCGACAGCATTTGCGACGGCGTCTTTACCGTCGATGAGCGCCGGCGCATCACCTCGTTCAATCGCGCGGCCTCGGCCGTCACGGGGGTCGCGCGCAAGGACGCCCTGGGCAGGCTTTGCTCGGAGGTGCTGCGGGCGAGCATGTGCGAGAGCGAGCGCGCCCTGCGCCGCGGACTCAGCAGATCGCCGATGCCGGAGTGGAGGTGCTGCTGTGCGGAGCCATATCGCAGCCTCTGGCGGATATGCTCGCCGCGCGGGGAGTCAAGGTCGTTGCGTTCATTTCGGGCGAAGTCGAGCAGGTGGTCCGGGCGTACCCGGCAGGAGTGCTCGACCGCGGCCGGTTCGCCATGCCGGGATGCCGCCGACGGCGCGGGGGAGCAGGTGAGGGCGGCCACAGGTGGAGAAGGAACGGCGGCCGGTGAGCAACCGGCCGGGAAAATCGTCATGAAGGAGGCATCAAGATGCCAAGAGGAGATGGAAGCGGGCCGCAGGGACTCGGCCGGATGTCGGGAAGGGCAGCCGGATACTGCGCTGGATACGGAATGCCGGGATACATGAGCGCGGCCCCCGGGTTCGGAGTGGGAGCTCGGCCGGGCCGGGGGCGGGGAGCGGGGGCGTGGGGCCGCGGCGGCGGCCACGGCTGGAGGAACATGTTCTTCGCCACCGGGCTGACCGGCGTCGAGCGGGCGGCCATGGGATGGAGGGGACCCGGTTGGGGGCTGGGCGGCGCCGCGGTCCCTCCCGCGATGACGAAAGAGCAGCAGGCTGAGAACCTGAAAGCGCAGGCGAAGCTGCTGGAGGAGCAGCTTGATCTGGTCAGAAAGCGGATCGATGAGCTCGCGACGCCCGACAAAGCGAGAAACGAAGAATGAAGGTCGCGATCAGCGCGAGCGCGGACACACTCGACAGCGCGGTCGATCCGCGCTTTGGGCGCGCCGCCCGGTTCATACTCTTCGACACCGAGACCGGCGCGTTCGAGGCCCACGGCAACGACGAGAGCCTCGGCGCGGGCCACGGCGCCGGCATCCAGGCGGCGCAGGCGGTCGCGCGCCTGGGTGCCCAGGCGGTCATCACGGGACACTGCGGGCCCAACGCGATGCGGGTGCTTCGGGCCGCGGGCATCGCGGTGCTGACCTTCGCCGGGGGCACGGTGGCGCAGGCGATTGATGCCTATCGGGCGGGTGCGCTGGTGAGCACTGAATCAGCCGACGTGCGGGGACACTGGAAGTGACGTGGATCCTTTGACGGTGGCCGTCGCCTCGGGAAAGGGAGGCACAGGCAAAACGACGTTCGCCGTGAACCTGGCGCTCGCGGCTTCGCAGCCGGTGAGCCTGCTCGACTGCGACGTAGAGGAACCGGACTGCGCCATCTTTCTCCGCCCGGCCTCTGTACTGGAGCGGAAGACCGTCGGGATTCCGATCCCGGTGGTCGATGAGGCCAGGTGCACGGGGTGCGGCGAATGCGGCCGCTTCTGCCAGTACCATGCCATCGTGTCGCCGGGAAAGAGCCCGCTGGTCTTCCCGGACCTCTGCCACGGATGCGGAGGCTGCACCAGGGTCTGTCCCACCGGTGCGATATCCGAGGTCGAACACGCGATCGGCACTGTCGAAATCTCGGTCTGCGGCTCGATCCGCCTGGTGCAGGGACGGTTGAGCGTCGGTCATCCCATGTCGCCGCCGCTCATCCGCGCCGTCAAGCGCACCGGCGGCCGGCGCGGGTTGACCGTGATCGATTGTCCGCCCGGCACCTCCTGTCCGGTCATCGCTGCGCTCAGGGCGAGCGATTTCGTCGTGCTCGTGACCGAGCCGACGCCCTTCGGTCTGCACGATCTCACCCTCGCCGTAGAAACGGTGCGGCTGATGGACCTGTCGTTCGCTGTCGTGATCAACCGCGCGGACGCCGGAGACGGCCGCGTGGCCGAGTTCTGCCGTCAGCAGGAGATACGCGTTCTGCTCGAGTTGCCGGAGGACAGGCGCCTGGCCGAAGCGTACGCCCGCGGCCTCGCCGCTGTGGAGGCGATTGGGGAGTACCGACAGGTGTTCGTGCGCCTGTGGAAGGACATCGAGCAGCAGGCGCAATTGCGCCGTGCCGCCAAAGGGGCCGTCCATGCCGACCTGTGAGCGCGGCCGAGCCGTGCGCCGACCGCTCGGGGCGGGCATCGCGTGAAAGAGATCGTCGTCGTCAGCGGCAAAGGCGGCACCGGCAAGACGAGCGTCCTGGCTTCGTTCGCGGCCCTCGCCGGGGGCGCGGTGATCGTCGACTGCGACGTCGACGCGGCGGACCTTCATCTGGTCCTCGCCCCGGAGATCGAGCGCCGCCGGGAGTTCCGCGGCGGCAGGGAGGCGGTGATTCGCGCGCAGGATTGCATCGGCTGCGGCGCCTGCCTCGCCTGCTGCCGCTTCGACGCGGTCAGGAGGGAGGAGCGAGCCGGCGCCGAAGCGGTCTTCGCGATCGACCCCGTTGCCTGCGAGGGCTGCGGGGTCTGCGTGCGGTTCTGCCCCGTAGAGGCGATCGACTTTCCCGAGCGCTCCTCGGGGCAGTGGTACGTGTCGCGCACGCGGTTCGGGCCGATGGTCCACGCCCGCCTCGCAATCGCGGCGGAGAACTCGGGCAAGCTCGTCACCACGATCCGCAGCGAGGCCAGGCGCATCGCCGAGGAGCAGGCGAGCGACTGGATTCTCGTCGACGGCCCGCCGGGCATCGGCTGCCCGGTGATCGCCTCGGTGACGGGCGCTGCGTTCGTCCTTGCGGTCACGGAACCCACGCTCTCCGGCGAGCACGACCTCGAGCGGCTCCTCAGCCTCGTCCACGGCTTCGGGATTCCCTCGGCGGTCTGCGTGAACAAGTGGGACCTCGATCGCGAGATGTCGCAGCGGATCGAGCGCGCGGCTGCGACCGCCGGGGCGCGCGTGCTGCAGCGCATCCCCTACGACCGCGGCGTGACCGCGGCCCAGGTCAACGGCAGGCCGGTTGTCGATGACGGCGACTGCGAGGCGGCGGACTGCATCAGGCGGCTGTGGGAGGACGTATGTCAAGCGGTTTCATGATGGACACGCGCGTCGTTCCCGCGAACTTTGGACCTCTGCGCGGCGCCAACGGCAACGCGCGGATCACGGGTCCCTGCGGCGACACGATGGAGTTCTGGATTTCCGTCGAGGACGGGAGGCTCGCCCGGGTTTCCTTTACCACCGACGGCTGCTGGCACTCGATGGCGAGCGGCAGCGCCGCGGCCCTGCTCGCCGAGGGGATGACGCTCGAGCAGGCGGCCGCGATTTCCCAGGCCGACGTGCTGCAGGCCATCGTCGGGTTGCCCGAGGAGTCCGTTCACTGCGCGCTGCTGGCGTCGAACGCGCTCAAGGCGGCGGTGGCGGACTACCGCTCGCGCGCGTGAGAAGGAGAGGGACTCCAGATGTCAACCCACGGCGAGACCGAAGACCGACTCGTTCGCAGCATCCGCGCCAGGCTCGAGGCGCTGCCGCATCCTGAGATCAAGGACCATGCTCTCGGCGAGTTGGGCATGGTCAGGCGCGTCGAGGCCGGGCCGGAGACAGTCGCGGTCACGCTGGCGATGCCCATGACCGAAGGGGAAGCGAGGCAGGTGCTGTGTAGCCTCGCGGCTTCGACCGCCCGAGAGCTCGCGCAGGACCGGAGGGTGTCCGTCGAGGTCGAGCGGATGAGCCCGAGAGAGCGCGCGGCGATGATGGCGGTCGCTCGGGGCGAAGACCCGGTTCAGGCCGCGCTCCAGTGCGCGGCGCCCGTCGTGGCCGTGATGAGCGGAAAGGGCGGGGTGGGCAAGTCGTCGGTGGCGGCGCTGCTGGCCGTCGCCCTGAAGCGGGGCGGTTTTGCCACGGGCATTCTGGACGCCGACATCACCGGAGCGAGCATCCCGCGCATGTTCGGCCTGGCGAGCGGCGTGACTGCGGGCGACGGTCGGTGGGAGCCGGCCGCGTCCCGGACAGGGATCCGCATCATGTCGATCAATCTGCTTCTGCGCTCCGAGGACGAGGCGGTCGTCTGGCGCGGCCCGCTCATCAGCCGCACGATCCAGCAGTTCTGGGCCGACGTGGACTGGGGATCCCCCGACTACCTCGTGGTCGATCTTCCGCCTGGCACCTCCGACGCCGCTCTCACCGTGATGCAGTCGCTGCCCGTCAGCGGCGTGCTGCTCGTCTCCTCTCCGCAGGAGCTGGCGGCAATGGTGGTGCGCAAGGCAGCCCGGCTGGTCAAGCAGCTCGAAACGCCGCTCATCGGACTGATCGAAAACATGAGCTACGCGGTCTGCCCGCGCTGCGGCGAACGCCTGGAGATCTTCGGCCCCGGCGGCACGACCGAGACGGCGGGCCTGATCGGCGCCGAAGTGCTGGCTCGCCTGGCCCTGGATCCGGCGCTGGCGAGAGCCTGCGATCGAGGCGGCATCGAGGAGTACGACTGCCCGGCGCTCGCCGACGCGGTCGACGCGGTCTGTCGGGCGGTGCCGGTGGCGCGGAGGTCGGAAATCCGCGAGGCGCGAAGCGGAGCCTGAGCGCTCCGCATGGAGGGTCTGATGTCCGGTCCAACCATTGCACCCGCCGTGGTGGCGAGCCTGCTGGCATGCCTGGTCACCACGGTCGGAATCCTGGCCATTCGCAGATGGGAGCAGACGAGCCTCCGGTATTCCGCCTGCTTCGTCTGCTTTGCCGCCGGGGTTCTCATCGCCGTTTCGTTTCTGCACATCATACCCAAGTCGTTTGCCATGAATCCCGCCGCTCCGTGGTTCCTGCTCCTTGGATTCCTCTTTCTTCTGCTGCTGAGCCGTTTCATGAGCATCTACATCTGTCACAAGAGCGAGGACGCCGTGGCCGCTGCGGCGGGCCTGCTCCCGGTGCTCGCCATCGGCCTGCACTCCCTCATCGACGGTGTCATCTACTCCGTGACGTTTCGCGTCGGCATCTTCACCGGAACGCTGGCTGCGGTCGGCATGGTTCTTCACGAGTTCCCCGAGGGCGTCGTCACCTACGTGCTGCTGCGCCGCGGCGGTCTCGCCCAGCGGCCGGCAACGCTCTACGCCCTCGCGGCTGCAGCCGTTTCGACGCCCGCGGGGACGCTGCTGTCCCTGCCGTTCATCAAGAGCCTGAGGGGCGCTCCTCTGGGAGCGCTGCTGGCAGTGACGGCAGGAGCGCTGGTCTACGTGGGAGCCACGCATCTGCTGCCCGAGGTGGAAAAGCAGGCACGCAAATCCACGCTCCTCGCGCTGATCGCGGGCATCGCGGTCGCGATCGTCATCGTGGCCGCGCACATGTGACAGGAGGCGGGCGGTGTGAGCGGCGAGACGATGATCGCGTTCGGACCAGTACCTTCCAGGCGCCTGGGGCGGAGCCTGGGGATCAACAACATTCCGCCCAAGGTCTGCACCTATTCCTGCCTCTATTGCCAGATCGGACGAACCGCGCACATGCGGATCGGCCGTGAGCTGTTCTACGGACCGCGCCGGATCTTCGCCGCCGTGCGCGCGCGTGTCGAGCAGCTGGAGGCGAGCGGCGAGACCCTCGACTACCTGACCTTCGTCTCCGACGGCGAGCCGACCCTCGATGCGGCGCTGGGCAGGGAAATCCGGCGCCTCAAGGCGCTGGGGTTCCCGATAGCGGTGATCAGCAACTCGTCGCTGCTGTCCCACGCCGACGTGAGGCAAGAGCTGGCGGCCGCGGACTGGGTTTCTCTCAAGGTCGACAGCGTCCGGGAGGAGGTCTGGCGCAGGCTCGATCGTCCGCACCCTCGGCTGCGCCTGGACGATATTCTCGAGGGGATCAGGATCTTCCGGCGCGGCTTTGCCGGAAAGCTCGTTACGGAGACGATGCTGGTCCGCAGCGTCAACGACAGCGAGGAGCAGCTGTGGGATCTCGGTTCCTACCTTGCGCAGCTGGCTCCGGCGACCGCCTACCTGAGCATACCCCACCGCCCTCCGGCGGAGACGTGGGTGCAGCCTCCGACCGAGGAGTCGTTGGCGGGGGCGTGGGCGCTGGTCTCGCAGCGGGTGCAGCACGTGGAGCTCCTCACGGGATACGAAGGCGACGCCTTTGCGGGCGAAGCGGACGTCGAGCACGGCCTGCTGAGCATCGCGGCGGTTCACCCGATGCGCGAGGACGCCGTGGCAGCCTACGTCGAGCGGGCCGGCCGGGGGTGGGAGGTCGTTGCCGCCCTCGTAGCCCAGGGCCGTCTCGTCGAAGTGGAGCACGGAGGGCACAGGTTCTACCTCGGGCGCTTTGCGAGGCGCGGCAGCGCTCCGCCGGGCGCCGGATCCGGTGACGGAGGACAGGAGGGCGACCCGACGGGCGCGCAGGACGGTTGACACGGCCGGAAATGCTTGGTATTGTGCATATGCACATTATGCCAAGGCCCTGCAAGAAGCGCTTCTGCCGGTTCTACGATGGCGATCGGGTGTTCAAGCCGCGAAGCGTCCCCCTCGCGGGTCTCCCGACGATCCGTCTCGAGCGCGGAGAGCTCGAGGCGCTGCGGCTCTGTGACCTGGAGGACCTCGAGCAGGCGGCCGCGGGGGTCTGTATGGGGGTCTCCCGGGGAACCATCTTCAGGCTCCTGCAGAGCGGGAGGAAGAAGGTCGTGAGCGCGATTGTGGAGAGCAAGGCTCTTGTGATAGAGAAAGGAGCGGGTGATGAAGATCTGCCTGCCGACTGAGGATTCGAAAGGCCTGGACGCGCAGCTCTACGGCCATTTCGGGCGAGCCCCGTATCTGACGATCGTGGACACGGAAACGGGCCTGGCCCAGGTGGTTCCTCGCGGCAACGACCACGAGCACGGCAGGTGCGCGCCGGCGGGGTTCGTGACCTCCGCGGGCATTGACGCGGTCGTCTGCGGCGGCATGGGGCGCCGCGCACTCGCGGCCCTGGGGGGAACCGCCGTCTACCTGGCCTCCGGAGGGCGCGTGCGCGATCTGGTCACGGAGCTGGAAGCGGGAAGGCTCCCGCGGCTCAGCGCCGACGAGGCGTGCTCCGGCGGCCACCACGGATGCCACTGACCGGACGTCCTCTCACTTTCATCAGCGGCTTTCTCGGCGCCGGCAAGACGACGCTGCTGAACGCCATGCTCGGACTGCTGGCGGGCCGCAGGATCGGCGTCGTCGTCAACGAGTTCGGCGACATCGGCATCGACTCGGGCCTGGTGCGGGGCGGGGAGTCGGTGCTCGAGCTCCTCGGCGGGCAGATCTTCTGCTCGTGCCTGTCCGGATCTTTTCTCGAGGCTCTTGCGCGACTGCGGGCGCGGGACGTCGATGCGGCCCTGGTCGAGACCTCGGGACTCGCGCGCCCGGCGAGCCTGCCCCAGATGCTGCAAGCGGTGCAGCGCATCGGGCCCGGCGCCTACGATTACCGCGGAATGATCACGGTGGTGGACGCCGTGCGGTTTTCCCGGCTGGCCGTTGTGGCTCCTGCTGTCGAGGAACAGGTGCAATTCTGCCAGGTTGTGCTCCTCAACAAGGTCGACCTGGTGAGCGACGAGGCGGCGGCCGCCGTCGAGGCGCGGTTGCGCGTCCTCAACCCGGACGCCGAGCTGCGCAGGACCGTGCGCTGCCAGGTGGATGAGTCGATTCTGAAGCCGAGGCGAGCAGGCGCTGTAGGCGCCAAAACCGACGCAGGATGGGGGCGACTAGGCCGCCCCGTGGCGTTGACCCTCACCATGGAGGCCTCGGCTCCGAGGCAAGCCGTGGCAGCCTTTCTCGCCGCCCTCGGACCCTCTCTGCTGCGCGCCAAGGGCTTCGTGCGCTTGAGCGAGGGGGCGCACAGGATCGACGCCGTCGACGGCGACGTTCGGTTCGAACCCGCCGCCGAGCCGCAAGATCAGGTCGCGTTCACCCTGATCGTAGCTCCGGCGGCGGGCGTCGAGACTCTCGTGCGGGACGCGTGGATCACAAACACCGCCGTGCCGGCGGTCGTGGAGCGGGCCGTTGCGGCCCGGGCAAACACATAGGAGGTAACATGAAGATCGTCATCGTCGGAGGTTCGGCGGCTGGACCCAAGGTGGCGTCCAAGGTAAGGCGGCTGGACGAGAAGGCCGAGATCACCATCGTGCAGAAGGGCCGCAACCTGAGCATGGCCTCCTGCGGCTATCCCTACTACGTGGGCGGCGTCTTCGACGACCGCAACATGCTGATTTCGACGCCCACCGGCGCGCCCCGCGACCCCTCGTACTTCTCACGGGTCAAGGCAATCACCGCGCTGGTGGCCACCGAGGCGACCGCGATCGACCGCAAGGCCAAGACGGTCACCGTGCGGACGCTGGAGGGCGGCAAGGAGTCGGTCTTGCCCTATGACAAGCTCGTGCTGACCACGGGGGCCGAGGCCGTGTTCCCCAAGCTGCCGGGCAAGGAGCTGGAGGGCATCACGACGCTCCAGAGCATGGAAGACGCGGACTTTCTCAAGTCCGTCGCGAAGGAGAAGAAGGCGAAGCGCGCGGTGATCGTGGGCGGCGGCCTGATCGGGATCGAGACCTGCGAGGCCCTGCAGCTGGCGGGAATCCACGTCACCATCGTCGAGATGCTCGACCAGGTGCTGCCGTTCCTCGACTGGGAGCTGGCAAAGCTGGTGGAGAACTACCTCGCGTCGCGGGGCGTGACCGTACGCACCCAGTCGCCGGTCACCGAGTTCGTCGGAGACGGAGGCAGGGTGTCGGGCGTGCGGATCGCCGGGGGTGAGCTGATCCCCTGCGACCTGGCGGTGGTGGCCATCGGCGTGCGGCCCAACGGCCGGCTGGCCCGTGAGGCGGGTCTCGCGGTGGGAGAGCGGGGCGGGATCCTCGTCAACCGGTTCATGCAGACCGCCGATCCCGACATCTACGCTGCCGGCGACTGCGTCGAGGTCACCAACCTGATCACGCACAACCGCCAGCACTGGCCCATGGGAGACGCCGCGAACCTCCAGGGACGCGTCGTCGCTCAGAACGTGGTCTACGGCAACATCGAGGAGTACGAAGGTTTTGTCGGGACCGGCATCTGCAAGATCTTCGACTACTGCGCCGGCAGCACGGGGCTCTCGGAAAAGATGGCGCGCGCCGAAGGCTACACCAACATCATCAGCGCCATCCACGCGGCGCCGGACAAGCCGGGCTTTATGGGCGCGAAGCCGGTGATCATCAAGATGATCGCCGACAAGACGACCGGGCGCTTTCTCGGCATGCAGGCCGTCGGCCTCGGCGACGTGGCCAAGCGTGTGGCCATGGCCGCCGTGGCGCTGCACGGGCGTCTTTCGATCGCCGACATGGTCAACCTCGACCTCCCCTACGCTCCTCCGTTCTCCAACGCCATCGACAACTTTATCCAGGCGGTCCACTGCATCGAGAACAAGTGGCGGCACAAGATGAACGGCATTTCCGCCGTCGAGGTCAAGCAGAAGCTGGACGCGAAGGCGAAGGTGTTCCTGCTGGACGTTCGTGACCAGGCCGAGTACGACCGGCAGAGGCTCGGGGTCGGCGAAACGCTCGTCCCGCTCGGTCAGCTGCGGGCAAAGACCGGCAGCCTTCCCGCGGACAAGAGCGCCGAGATCATCTGCTACTGCGCAATTTCGCTGCGGGGCTACGAGGCGGCCTGCTACCTGCGGTCCCTCGGCTACACCAACGTCAAGGTGATGGAGGGCGGCCTGCTCGCCTGGCCCTTTGCC
>CAZKGO010000002.1:91048-106057 GCA_964552235.1 uncultured Spirochaetales bacterium
AGCGCTGACGGGCACCGTCCGGACGCCGTTCAGTCGTAGGCGAGCCGCGTCTGTTCGTCGGCCAGCGTCGGCGCGATCGTCTGTCTGCCGTGCTCGTTGTCCCAGGTGCCCAGACGGGTGTGCGTGGTGTAGTAGTTCTGCGGAATCGGGTGCGTGCCGACCACGACCTCGACTCCGTACTTCTCGCGCAGGAACCTCACGAAGTAGTCCAGGCGCGGGCACGGCGGGTATCCCACCACCAGGCCGGTGGCCAGGTGGATCACCTCGGCCCCGTTACGGATCATCTCCCTTGGCGCATACTCGATGTTGCCCCCCGGGCACCCGCCGCAGGTGGTGTAGCCCACCAGCTCCACGCCGCCGTCGTAGATGCCGAAGGCGCCCTCCCGGTTGCGGAGGGCCCTCAGGCACTTGCCTCCGGCGCAGGTGCGGTAGCGGTCGCAGATGATGATTCCCACTTTCTTTGTCTTCATGTCGTCCCCTCCCGTCAGTCCTCCGGTACGCCGTTGGCCTCGGCCACGCGGCGGCACCAGAGGCCGCTGCGCTTGGGTGTGCGGGCCTGCGTCGCGTAATCGCAGCGCACGATGCCGAATCGCTTCGAGTATCCCTGGGCCCACTCGAAGTTGTCCATCAGGGACCAGACGAAATAGCCCTTGAGCCTCACGCCCGCCGCGATCGCGCGGTGCGCCTGCTCGAAGTGGCGCCTCAGGTAATCGAGGCGATCATGGTCCTCGACGATCCCGTTGCGGATGTCGGTGTCGGCAAAGGCCGCGCCGTTCTCCGTGACGTACAGGTCCGGCCGACCGTAGTCACAATCGATGCGGGTGAGCAGGTCGTAGAGCCCCTCGGGGTAGACCTCCCAGCCGACGTCCGTGACCGCGGCGCCCCCGGGTACGCTGGTTTCGAGTTCCAGCGGCTGCACCGCGCTGCGGTGCACGAGGTGACGGAAGTAGTAGTTGACTCCCAGAAAGTCGACCCTGGCCGAAGCGAGCAGCCCGTGGTCGCCCTCGTCGACGCCGGCCAGCACTCCCTTGGCCCGGTACCAGTCCAGCATGTCCTGCGGGTACCAGCCGCGGAAGACGGGGTCGAGGAACCAGCGGTTCTTGTGGCCGTCGTCGCGCCGCGCGGCCTCCTCGTCCGCGTCTGAGCGCGGATAGACCGGGTGCAGGTCGAGCGTGATCCCGATGCGTCCTGCCTTCGCGTAGTCCTCGCGGAACAGCCGCACCGCCTTGGCGTGGGAGACCAGCAGCGTGTGCGACACCCGGACGGCTGCGGCGAAGTCCTTCTTGCCGGGCGCGTGACGGCCCTGGTAGTTGCCCACGAACGAGGCGACCCACGGCTCGTTGTGAGTGATCCAGAAGTCGACCCGGTCGCCGAGCCCTCGGAACGCCGCGTCGCAATACTCGGCAAAGTAGTCGGCCGTGTCCCGGTTTTCCCAGCCGCCGGCGTCCTGGAGCGCCTGAGGCAGATCCCAGTGGTAGAGGGTCACGGCCGGCTTGATGCCCGCCGCCAGCAGCTCGTCGACGAGCCTGCTGTAGAAGTCGAGGCCCGGACGATTGAGCCTGCCCCTCCCCCGGGGGAACAGGCGCGACCAGGCGATCGAGAAGCGGTAGCCGCCCAAGGACAGGCGCTTCATCAGCGCCACGTCTTCTCTGTAGCGGTGGTAGTGGTCGCAGGCCACGTCGCCGGTGTCGCCGTTGACGATGGCGCCGGGCGTGCGGCAGAAGCGGTCCCAGATGGTCTCGCCGCGGCCGTCCTCGTTGACGGCGCCTTCGACCTGGTAGGACGCCGTGGCGGTGCCCCAGAGGAATCCCCGTGGGAATTGCAGCATGAGCCCTCTTCCTCCCGGCAGCGAGGATAACATGGGGTGCGCCGACGTGTCAGCGCGCTCACGGCGGGCGGCCTCCGCGAGGTAGCCGGGCACGGCGGCCGATGGTAGAATGATCCGGCTGTCAGGGGAGGTCGGTATGCAGATCGAGGCCGTGACGCTCAAGTATCCCGAGGGGTGCAACATCATCGTGGGGCAGGCGCACTTCATCAAGACCGTTGAGGATCTCTCGGAGATCGCCGTTTCTTCGGTGCCGGGAATCGAGTTCGGGCTTGCGTTCTGTGAGTCGTCGGGGCCGTGCCTCGTGCGCACGGAGGGCAACGCCCCCGACCTGGTCGAGGACGCGGTCGCCTGCGCCCGGGCTGTCGGCGCGGGGCACACGTTCTTCCTGCTGCTGCGCAAGGCTTTCCCGATCAACCTGCTGAATGCGATCAAGGGCTGCCAGGAGGTGTGCCGCGTGTTCTGCGCGACGGCCAACCCGCTGCAGGTGCTGGTGGCGCGCGGCGAGCAGGGCGCCGGAATCGTGGGCGTGATCGACGGCCTGGCCCCGCGGGGCGTCGAGAGCGACAAGGACAAGCAGGAGCGCAAAGCGCTGCTGCGCCGCTTCGGCTACAAGTACTGAAGGCGGAGGGCGGCCATGATCACCGCGACCAGGGAGTGGAAGGACCTGGAACGCCACTACGCCGTCGCCCGCGGCTGGCGCATGCGGGACCTGTTCGCCGCCGACCCCGAGCGCGGCCGCAGGTTCGTGATCGAGGCGTGCGGCCTCTACCTCGACTACAGCAAGAACATCGCCACCGAGGAGACGATGCGGCTGCTGCGTGCCCTGGCCGAGGCCGCCGGCTGGACTCGGATGCGCGACGCGATGTACGCCGGAGAGAAGATCAACGTCACCGAGGGACGGGCCGTGCTGCACGTGGCGCTGCGCAACCTCTCGGGGGCGCCGATCATGGTCGACGGCGTGGACGTGATGCCCGGGGTGCGGGACGTGCTCTCGCGCATGCGGCGCTTCAGCGAGCGGGTACGCAGCGGCGAGTGGAAGGGCCACACGGGAAGGCCGATCCGCTCGATCGTGAACATCGGCATCGGCGGCTCGGACCTGGGGCCGGCGATGGTCACCGAGGCGCTCAAGCCCTACGCCGACGGCCCCGTGCCGCACTTCGTCTCCAACGTGGACGGCACCCACATCACCGAGGTCCTCAAGCGGGTCGACCTCGAGGAGACGCTCTTTATCGTCGCCTCCAAGACTTTCACGACGCAGGAGACGATGACCAACGCCGGGACCGCGCGACAGCGGCTGCTCGAGCGCTTTGGCGGCGCGCGCGAGGCCGTGGGCCGTCACTTTGTCGCGGTGTCGACCAACGCGAAGGCGGTGAGCGCCTTCGGCATCGACGTGGAGAACATGTTCGGCTTCTGGGACTGGGTCGGCGGCCGCTATTCGCTGTGGTCGGCGATCGGCCTGCCGATCGTGCTCGCCATCGGCTACGAGCGCTTCGAGGAGCTGCTCGCCGGCGCGCACCAGATGGACGCCCACTTCCGCGACGCTCCGGCGGAGGGCAACCTTCCCCTGACCCTGGCCCTGCTCGGAGTCTGGTACAACAATTTTTTTGGAGCGCAGAGCCACGGCCTGATGCCCTACGACCAGTACCTGCACCGCTTTGCCGCCTACTTCCAGCAGGGCGACATGGAGTCCAACGGCAAGAGCGTCGATCGCGAGGGCCGCCCGGTCGAGTGGCAGACCGGCCCGATCGTGTGGGGCGAGCCCGGCACCAACGGGCAGCACGCCTTTTTCCAGCTGATCCACCAGGGGACCAAGCTCGTTCCCTGCGACTTTCTCGCGCCCGCGCGGTCGCAGAACCCGATCGGCGACCATCACCGCAAGCTGCTCGCCAACTTCTTCGCCCAGACCGAGGCGCTCATGAAGGGCAGGAGCGCCGCTGAGGTGGAGGCGGAGATGCGCGCCGGCGGCGCATCGGAGGCGCAGATACGCGCCCTCGTTGCGCACAGGACGTTCGCGGGCAACCGGCCCACCAACACGATCCTCTTCGAGCGCCTGACGCCGCGAATCCTCGGCTCGCTGATCGCGCTCTACGAGCACAAGATCTTCGTCCAGGGCGTCATCTGGAACGTGAACAGCTTCGACCAGTGGGGCGTGGAGCTCGGCAAGCAGCTGGCGGGCGCCATTCTCGCCGAACTGGAGCGGGGCGAGCGGGGCGAGGCGGTGCGGCTCGATCACGACAGCTCGACCAACACCCTGATCCGCTGGTACCTGGCGAACAGGGGTTGAACCGTCGCCGGATGCGCGCCCTGCGCTCCTTCGGCCGCGGAAAAAGAGGTTGATAACGGCGACCGGCGGTGGGTATAATCGTGGGTGAGTCCGGATGACGGCGGCCCGCGCCGCCGTGCGACGGAGGAGTGAATGAGAAGATACGTGCTCGGCGCGATCCTGCTGGCGCTCGGCGCCTCGCTGTTCGCCCAGAACCAGGCGGCAGACGCCGAGAGCATCTACGTGCGCACGATGCCGATCATCAAGATCTACACCCACCAGCTAGGCTACAAGGTCTACTACCTGACCGACAGCGGCAAGACCGCCTCGTTCTACGCGCCGGTGGAGTGGTTCAACCAGGCCGGCGGCAAGGGATCGATGATCTACGGCCTGGGCGCCCAGTACCCGTACCTGTCGGTCTACTGGGTGGACAGGAAGTTCAGCCACGTCAAGCTCTACGTGATCGAGAGCATGCTGTCGGACACGTGGGGCGTGCTCAAGGAGCCGCCATCGCAGATCGCCGACAAGTTCAAGGTCGAAGAGCTCGAGCTCGAGTAGCGACCGATCCCGTCTGTTGCGCCGGCCTGACGGAAGGCCGGCCCAGGAAAGCTCTTGACTGATCCCCGGCTCTTCATCGAGGCCCACCGGCACTTCCTGCTCCTCGGCCACGCGGACCCCGACGCCGACTGCCTCGGCGCGCAGCTGGTGCTGCGCTCCTGGCTGCGGCGGACGGGCAGGAGCGCGGTGTGCCTCTCCGACGGCCCCTTCGAGCGGCCGGAGATACGCGAGCTCGCGCGCGAGTTCCTGCAGGCCCTGCCCGGCGGCGAGACCCCGGAGGCAACGGCCGCGATCCTCGTGGACTGCTCGAGCCTCGAGCGCGCCGGCGGGGTGGGACGGCTGGCGGACAAGATGCCGACGCTCGTCATCGACCACCACGCCTCGGGCGAGCAGTTCGGCGATGTGCGAATGGTCGACCCGCAGGCGGCGTCCACGACGGTGCTCGTTCTGCGCCTCATCGAATCGTTCGGCATGCGGCCGACCCGGGACGAGGCGCAGCAGCTGCTGCTCGGCTTCTGCACCGACACCGGCTTCTTTCGCCACCTCGACGACCGGGGCGCCGCCGCCCTGCGCGAGGCGGCGAGGCTGCTCGATCACGGCGCCTCGCCGCAGCGGTCGTTCGACGACATTTACGGCGGCCGCAGCCTGGCGCAGACGCGGCTGTTCGGACGGCTGCTCGACCGCACCGAAAGCCACGCGGGCGGGCGCATCCTGCTCACCTGGGTGACGCAGGCCGACGTGCGCGAGACCGGCGGCAGCGCTCGCGGGCTGAACGAGGTCTACCAGTACCTGCAGATGGTGGGCGGCTGCGAGGTGGTGGTGCTCATCAAGGAAGACAGCCCGACGGAGCGCTCGGTGAGCCTGCGCTCGAGCGACGACTACGACGTGGGCGCCGTGGCCAAGTCCATGGGCGGAGGCGGCCACAGGCCCGCCGCGGGCTACACCACCGGGGAGTCGGTCGCCGAGGCGCGGGCCCGCATTCTCGCGCGGCTGCTGCCCGACTTTCCGTCCTGAGCCGAAGCAGGCAAGCCGAAAGGCGCGGCCCCGCCCCTGTACTCCATGTAGTCGGCGACGCGGCGGGCGCAGGCCTCGCCGTAGAGCCTGGCTGCGACGTGCAGCGACATGTCGATTCCCGCCGAAATGCCTCCCGAGGCGATGACGCGCCCGTTGTCGACGAATCGGGCCTCCGCGTCGACGCGTGCTCCCGGCGCCAGATCGGCCAGGAGGCGCAGCGCCGAGCGGTGGGTGGTGGCGGCGAGGCCCTCGAGGAGGCCCGCCCGGGCGAGGATCAGGGCGCCGGTGCACACGGAGAGAACCAGCTCGGCCCGAGCCGCCGCGCGGCGCACCCACGAGATCGCGGCCTCGCTGCGCATCTGGGCCCTCGAGCCATCCCCGCCCGGGACCACGAGCACGTGCGGGGCCGGAGCGTCGGCGGCGGAGTGCCGCGGCTGAAACACGAGGCCGTTGCGCGCCCGGATCGGCTCGCCGTCGAGGCTCACCGTGCACACGCGCAGCAGCTGCCCGCTGTTGAGCTCGTTGGCCACGGAAAAGACCTCGAAGGGCCCGCAGAAGTCCAGTACCTCGACGTCGTCGTACACGTAGATCACGACGTTCCTCACGAGGGCCTCCCCTACGGATGAAAGATGATCGTGCGGTTGTTGTGGACGATGATGCGGCGCTGCAGGTGAGCCTGCACCGCGTTCAGCAGAACGCGCCGTTCGAGGTCGCGGCCCCGCTCGATCATCTCGGCGACGGAGTGCTGGTGCGACACCGAGATCACGTCCTGGTCGATGATCGGCCCGTCGTCGAGGCTTTCGGTCACGTAGTGAGCGGTGGCGCCGATGATCTTGACTCCCCTTTCCCAGGCGCGGTGGTAGGGCTGCGATCCCTTGAACGCGGGCAGGAACCCGTGGTGGATGTTGATGATGCGGCCCGTGTGCTCGGCCACGAAGGAGGGGCTCAGGACCTGCATGTAGCGTGCGAGGACCACGAGGTCGATCGCCTGCTGCCGCAGCAGGTCCCGGACCGCCTGCTCCTGCTCGGCCCTGGTCTCCGGAGTGACCGGCAGGTGGTGAAAGGGCAGGCCGAAACCCTCCGCAATGGGCCGCAGCGTGTCGTGGTTGCCCACCACCACCCTCACCTCGCCGTCGAGGTCGCCCGAGCGGTGCTTCAGCAGCAGCTCCCAGAGGCAGGCGTCCTCCCGGCTGACCAGGATGGCGATGCGCTGGACCACCCGGGGCTCGTGCAGCGACATGCGGGCGTCGAGCTCCGCGGCGAGAGCGGCCGCCCGGGCGCGGAACTCCTGTTCGCCGACGCTGATCGCCGAAACGTCGGCCTGAATCCGCATAAAGAACTGCCCCGTGCCCTCGACGTGCTGCTCGAGGCTCAGGACGTTGGCGTTGAGGCTGTAGAGAAGCATTGTGGTGCGGGCGACGATGCCCGTCTGGTCCGGGCAGGTCATCAGGAGGATGATCTGATCCACGGCGGCCACGCTACCCGCCGCGCGGCCCGGCGGTCAAGGAGGCCCGGCCGGCGGCGCGCACGCCTCAGCCGATCTCGAAGAGCCGGATGCCCTCGTCGGGAAACAGCTTCTTGATCTCGGCGATCGCCTCGCGTATCTGGTGGGCCTCCTCCTCCTCGCAGTAGACGATCAGGACAAAGTTCTCCTCGGGCCAGACCGCGTCGCCCTGTCGCGGGCCCGAGTTGCCGACCCCGTGGGCGATCGGTATCCGGGTGTGATGCTTTGCAGCGCCGCGCACGCGGAGGGCTTCCATGATGTCGGCCTCGACCGACTTGTTGGCCACGATCTCGATCCGTCTCATGTCCGCGCCTCCTGCAGCCGCCTCTGGCGGATCTTCTGCCTGCGGGCCGCCGCGCGAGCGAGGCGCTTTTCCGAAAGCTGATTGAAGATCGAGTAGATGACCGGAACCAGGAAGAGGGTCAGCAACGCGCTCGCCGCCATCCCGCCGAGGACGGTCTTGCCGATCGGCTGCACGAGGCTCGCGCCCTCGCCCTGGACAAAGGCCAGCGGCAGCAGCCCCAGGATCGTGGTGAGGCTCGTCATGAGGACGGGGCGCAGCCTGTTGCCGCCGGCCTCGACGCAGGCCTCGAAGATGCCCATGCCGCGCTTGCGCAGCAGGTTGGTGTAGTCCACGAGCACGATTCCGTTGTTCACGACGATGCCCACCAGCACCACCACGCCGACCGCCGTAAAGAGGCTCATGCGGTCATCGGTGGCGATGTGGATGAGCAGGATTCCGATCGAGCTGACCGGGATCGTGAACAGCACGATAAAGGGGTCGAGAAAGCTCTCGAACTGGGCCGCCATGATCCCGAAGACCAGCGCCACCGCAATGAGCAGGATGTAGATGAGCTGCGTTCCGTAGTCGAGCAGCTGCTGGTAGTCGCCCGAGTACTCGATGGTCACGTCGTCGCTCGCCGGGATCTGCGAGGCGATCAGCGCGCGAACCTTCGTCTCGATCTCGTTGATCTTGGCGCCCGGCACGGTCCCCGCCGTCACGTGGATCACGCGGGTCTGGTTCTCCCGCCGGATGCTCGTCGGCCCCGTCGACCGCGCGAGCGTGGCGAAGCTGGCCACCGGGATGCGGTCCCCGGCGGGATTGACTACGAACACGCGGTCGAGGTCGGGCAGCTCGTCGCGGTCCTCGGCGGCGAGGATCGCGAGCACGTCGTACTCCGTGCCGCTTTCGCGGAAGGTGGTGGCCACCGTTCCGTCGATGTTGGCCCGTATCTCCTGGCCGATCGTGGCGATGTTGAGCCCGAGGGCCGAGGCCTTGGCCCGGTCGATGACGATCTCGATCTGCGGAAGCCCCTCCGAAAAGTCCGTCGTCGGCTCGACGGCGTCAGGAATCTGGGCCTTGAGCAGCTCCGCGATGCGGGTCGCGATCTCGCGTCCCCGCTCCAGGTCATCGGTCTTGACCAGCACGTCGATCGGCTTGGCGGAGCCCATGCCCCCACCGCCCTGTTGGAACGAGAACTTGACCGAGGGGAAGTCGTTGAAGTGGCGGCGCAGCTTGGCTTCGACGTCGTGGGAGGTGTCGATCCGCTTCCCGTAGGTCGGAAGCGTGATCGTCATGCTGCCCTTGTGAGTGACGGCGGAACCGAGGAAGCCGAAAAAGCTCCGCTCGCCGGCGTTGGTGACGATCTTCTCGTAGCCCTTGACCTCCCTGCGCACGAGGTTCTCGACCTGGTCGAGGGTGGCCCGCGTGATGTCCAGCCGGGTGCCGATCGGCAGCTCGACGTTCAGCGTGACCGTGTCCTGCTCGGCCCTCGGCAGCAGCTCGAATCCGGCCACGGGGATGAGGAAGAGCGTGCCGACAAAGACGGCGATCACCACGAGGATCGTCAGCGGCCGGTGGCGGAGCACGAAGGCGAGGGCTCGCTTGTAGGCGTTCTCCATGCCGAGGTAGACCCGCTCCATGGCGGCGTCGAGCCGGCCGATCCACCCCCTGAGCGGCTCCTCGATGCGCGAGCGGATCGGCAGGTAGCGGCTGGCCAGGACGGGAACCAGAAAGATGGCCACGGCCAGCGACGTCGCCAGCGAGATCACCACCGTGAAGGCGAGGCTGCTGAACAGCTCGCCGACGAACCCCAGCTCGCTGCGGAACAGGGCCAGCGGCGCGAACACGGAGATGGTCGTGAACGTGGAGGCCGAGATCGCCATCATCATTTCGCGGCTGCCCAGGATCGCGGCCGTGGTGAGCTTGGCCCCCTTTTCGCGGTACCGGTAGATGTTCTCCAGGATCACGATCGAGTTGTCGACGAGCATGCCGATGCCGAGCGCCAGGCCGGCGAGCGTCATGACGTTCAGGGTCAGGCCGGCGAAGTACATGAGCATGAGCGTGACCACGATCGAGATGGGGATCGAGAGGCCGATGATCGTCGTCGACTTGAGGCTGCGCAGGAAGATGAACAGGATCAGCACCGCCAGCACGGCGCCGGAGATGGCGTTGGTTGACACCTCGGCGAGGGAGTTGCGGATGATCGTCGTCGTGTCCTGCAGCACGGTCACTTCGACGCCTGCGGGCACTTCGTCGTTGATCCGCTCCAGGCGCTTGATCACGTTGTCGGCCGTGCGGACCGAGTTGGTGCCGCTCTGCTTCTGCACGACCACGTAGACGCCGGGCCTCCCGTTGATGATGACGCTGGTCTCCTCCTTCTTGAACCCGTCGTAGACGTTAGCGATGTCGCGCAGCAGGACCACGGAGGAGCCGTCGGGCGCCGGCCGCCCGGGCGCCGGAGCCACGCCCCTGTAGGCGACGACGGTGTTCCTGATCTGCTCGATGTCGGTGTACTCGCCGGCCGTGCGCACCAGGAAGTTGCGGCTGCCCTCGGTGATCGTGCCCGCGCTCACCTGCACGTTCTGCGCCCGCAGCATCTGGGCGACCTGCGAGAGCGTGAGGTTGTAGGCCTCGAGGCGGTTCTGCGGGATCTCGACCATGACCGCCCGCTCGCGGCCGCCGCTGACGCTGGCGAGGGCGACCCCCTCGACCTGCTCGATGCGGGGCTGCACGACGTTCTCGCCGATGAGGCGCAGCTCCTCGGGAGTGCGGTTGCCGGTGATGGTGAGGAACAGGATCGGCACCAGGGAGGGATCGAACTTGAAGATCTGCGGCGTCGTGGCCTCGGAGGGCAGCAGCGATCGCACGAACTCCAGCTTGTCGCGCACGTCGTTGGGCGCCTCGTTCATGTCGGTGCCCCAGACGAACTGCAGCATGATCATGCTGGTGCCCTCTGAGGACACCGAGGTCAGCTTGTCGATGTTGCTGACGTTGCTGAGGGCCCCTTCCATCGGCCGGGTGATCGTCTTCTCGATTTCCTGCGGTCCTGAGCCGGCATAGTTCGTGAAGATCATCAGGACCGGCGGACTGATCTCGGGATACAGGTCGATGGCCAGGCGCGTCGAGGCGTAGAACCCCAGCCCGACCAGCAAGGCAAAGAACACGATGAGGGTCGTCGGGCGACCCACGACTGTCTTGACTACGCTCATGCTGTTTCTCCTGCAGGAGGCAGGGCCGCCTCCGACGGCGGCCGCGCTCCGCCTACTCGATGTTGTGGGCCTCCGGGAGCCCGGGATAGCGTTCGACGACGCGCACCTTCGACTTGTCCTCCAGGAGCGTCTGCCCGCGCAGCACGATCTCCTCCCCGGGGGCCAGCCCCTCGGTGATCTCCACCTTGTCGTCGATCTGCAGGCCGGGATTCACCTTGCGCCTGCGGGCGACCCCGTCCTGGACCACGAACACGTAGGAGACCCCGAAGCGCTGCACCACCACGTCCGAGGGGACCTTGACGATCCCCTCCTTGCGCTCCGTCACGATCTTGACCTGACCGAACATCCCGGCCTTGATCCGGCGATCGGGGGGCGTCAGCCGCAGGCGCACCTCGAGGGTGCGCGACTGCGGATCGACGACGGGGCTCAACTCGGTCACCACGGCGCGGAAGCGATCGGCCGGGTAGGCGTCAAAGCGCAGCGAGGCCTCCAGGCCGGTGCGGATCTTGGAGACGAAGCGCTCGGCGACCCGCGTGCGCACTTCAAGCTCGTCGAGCCGTCCGATGCGGGCCACGGGCACCGCCTGGGTGACGGTCGCCCCCTCCTGGATCGGCAGGGCGATGATCGTGCCGGCGATCGGGCTCTTGACCGGGCTGGCGACGTAGGTCATGCCGGGCCTCGACGGGTCGACCTCGGCGATCACCTGGTCGCGGGAGACGTACTCGCCGAGGCGGATGCGGAGCCTCGAGAGCTTGCCCGCGGTCTCCGGGTAGACGTCGACGCTGGTGCGCGTGACCACTTCGCCGTTGACCAGCAGGTAGTCCAGGATCTCGCCGCCCGTGGCGGTCGTCGTGTCGACGGCGAACACGGTTTCCTCGGGTTCGGCGGGGCCGCCTGCGGCGCGCGAGGCCGACCGGCCGCAGGCGGACAGCGCGGCGGCGATCCCCACGGCCGCCAGCGCCACGGCGAGGCTCTTGATGATTCTGCTCATCGGGTCCCTTCCTCTTTGAAGCTCTTGTTGACTGCGTACTCCAGGTCGAGCAGGCCGGTGATGTAGGTGTACTTCGCTTTGAGGACCTCGAGCCTGGCCTTGCGAAGCTCGAGCTCGGCGTTCTGCACCTCCAGCAGCTCCCGGCTGCCGGCGTTGTACGCCTCTTCGGCCAGCCGGTAGGCGCGGCCGGCGAGAGAGACATTCAGCTCGAGGGTCGCGATCGACGTGCGCGCCTTGTCGAGGTTGCGCACGAGGGTCTCGATCTCGATCTCGGCGCCGCGCAGGGCCTGCTCCCGGCGCAGCTCGGTCTGGCGGATCCGGGCGTCGTAGCCCGCCAGGTCAACCTTGGTCGTCGAACTCGGGATGTAGCCGTCGAGGGGCATGGTCAGGGAGAGCACCAGGGCTCCCTGGCGCTGGCTCCAGTTGGTGTCCAGGTCGGAGAACCAGCCGCTCTCCCACGGCTCCTTCTGGTAGGTCGGATCCACGCTGAACGCCAGCGCCAGCGTGGGGGAAAGCTTCTGCTTCGCCGCGGCCTCGCGGCCGTTGCGCAGGCTCGCGATCGCCATGTCGAGGCTGCGGATGTCCAGCCGCTGCCCGACGCGGCTGTCGATGAGCTGCTGCGCGTCGATCGGCGTCGGGGCGATCTCGATGGTGCCGTCGAGCTCGAGCGGGACCTTGCGGTCGAGGCCCAGCGTCAGATGAAAGCCGCCGAGGGCGGCTTCGCGGCCGTTGCGCAGCTCCTCGAGGGCGGGCTTGAGGTTCTCGAGCGCCACCTGGGCGCTCAGCACCGTGTACTCGGGCACGAGGCCCGCTTGGTAGTTGGCGAGCGCCTGGGCGTAGCGCTTTTCTGCGGCGGCGATGTTCTGGTTCATCAGCTCGATGTTCGCCTCCAGCAGCAGCAGGTTGTAGAAGCTCTTGCGCACGTCGCGGCCAAGCTGCTTCTCGGCGGTCTCCAGGCTGAGGAGGCCGGACTCGTAGTCGAGCACGGTCTGGCGGATGCTGTTCCGCAGGGCCATGTTGAGGGGAAGCTGGGCGCTGAGGCTAAAGCCCAGGTTCCACCGCGCGACTTCCTCCACCGGGATGCCGAGCAGTCGGTAGATGTCCAGCGATTCGTTGGGATCCTTGTTGGGCCGCGCGAGGGTGGCCCCGGCGGTGACCGTGGGGAGGAATTTGTTCCAGGCTGCGTCGCGCACCAGCTTCCTGCTCTCGACTCCGACCCGCTCGGCGGCGAGCGAGAGGTTGTTCGCGATCGCCAGCTCGACGGCCCGGTCGACGGTGATCCGCTCGGCCCGGGCGAGGACCGAAGCGAGCAGGACCATGAGTGCTGCGCTGACCAGTGCGCGGGTTCTCATAACGTGACTCCTTGGATGCCGTGCATGAAAAGATCGTAGATCTGCCGCAGGTCGGCAAGGCGAACCTCGCCTTTGCGGCCCGCCAGGATGACGTGGTTGATGACCACGAAGCTCAGGTGGCTGCCCACGTGCGCGGCGGTAAGGCCGTGGCTGGTCAGGGCACCTTCGCGCAGCGCGTCCTCGAGAAAACCAAACCAGCGGGCCATCGCAGCCTCGTCGGGGTGGCGCATGCGCAGCTGGTAGCCGTGAGTGCGAAACCAGTCGAGCACCGAGGATATCTCGCGGGCGCTGCGCAGGTAGGAGCCGAGGACCACGAGAAAGCAGTAGACCCGCTCGGGAACCGTGTCGCACGAGGCGAGCCGGGCGCTGACGAGCTCGCGGAGCCTCCCCTGGTGGCGCTCGATCAGGCGGGCGAACATCTCGTCGCGGTCGCGGAAGTGGAAGTAGAGGCTGCTCTTGGTCAGACCGGCCCGCCTGGCGATCCGCTCGATCGACGCCTCGGCGAACCCGTGCTCGGCAACGGTTTCGGCCACCGCGCGCAGGATCGGGTCTTCGGGCGGCAGATCCGAAGGCGCCACGGAGCATGAACGCTCGAGAGCCTCCATCTGCGGTCGGGCCACCGGGCCCTCGGCTGCGTAGCCCTGCCTGCAGATCCGCTCGACCAGCGAGGCCAGCTGCCCCTGCTCGTGCTCGCTGAGAGGGCGGGGGGTCTCCTTCTTGAGGGCGGCGCGCATGAGAAAGAAGGACACGGTGGCGCGCACGTAGTTCGCCGCCGTCGCCGGATCGCGGATGGCGGCAACGCGCGAGAGCGAGTCGACGAGCAGCCGCACGTGGCCGTCGAGCGCCTGCGCGAGAGGGCCGTGCTCGTGGCCGCGGACCTGGCAGAGCGTGAAGAAGAACTCGGGTACGTGATTGGAGAAGAACGCGATGCGATCCCCGACAAAGCGTGCGAGCACCTGCTGCGCGTCGCCACGGGATGCCTCGGCCTCCAGGCGCTTTCCGAGCTCGGCGTAGCCGGACAGCAGCTGCCGCTCCATGGCCTCGAGCAACTCGTCCTTGCTCCTGAAGTATCGGTAGAGCGCCGGCTTGGTGATGCCCAGGGCCTCGGCGACGTCCTCGAGCCGCGTGTGGAAAAAGACGCTGCGTCCCCAGGTCTGGAACGCCTCGTCTATGATCTGTTGCTGGCGCTCGGCCCGCCGCTGGGACCTGGAGTGGGGCATTGCGAAGTTCGCTTCCGTTACCGAACGATCGGTAACAATATAATCAAGGACAGGCGGCCTGCCAAGCGGGTCGTTGCTGCCCGCCCGCGCGGGCAGTCGGGATCGCCCGGCTCCGGCCTGCTGTCTGAACAACACCGCCGGCCGCCGGGACTGTCACCCGCGGCCGCTCCGGAGCCCCGTCGCGGCCGCCGTGTAAGCGAGCGTAACGAAAGGGCCTCCCGCGCGGGGTCCTGGCGGTCCTTCGCGGCACGGGCCTTGCTCTTAGGCCTGCGGCGCCGGAGGCGGCGCGGAGGCAGGCATGGACGACCGGGACGAGGAATTGAAGCGGAGGATCCTGTTGTGCCAGCGCACGGGCGAGGGGCGCGACGAGCTCGTCGCGGAGCTGGCCACGCGAGCCTACCGCTTTGCCGGCCACCGTCGGGGAGCGAGCGAGGACGAGCCCGGGGAGTTTCTCCTCCACATGTACCCGCGCCTCCCGCGGCTGATCGCCCGCTACCGGGACGTCGGGGTTCCCTTCGAGCACTACTTCAACTCCGTCCTCGCCTGGAACCTCCGCAGCTGCCGCAGGCGCGCCCGCAGCGCCGAGCTCGAGTGGCAGGCGGGACACCTGCCCGCGCTGTGGCCCTCGGAGAGCTTCGCAGCGGCCGACCCCGACGCCGACGACGAGCCTGCCCCGCGGCAGCCCGCAGCGGCGGCGCCGCCGGGCGGCGCGTCCGGGCCGGCGCCGCTGGACCCGGCGGCCTGCAAGCGCATCGTGCTGCTCGCTCTGCGCGCCTGCTGGCGGCTC
>CAZKGO010000003.1:0-1633 GCA_964552235.1 uncultured Spirochaetales bacterium
CGGGCGTGATCTACGCGAACTTCGTGGGCGCCAACAACGACCTGTTCGATCTGGACGCCACCCCCCTGCCTCCCTACACCTGGTACACCGAGGCGTTCTACGGGGCCAATGACGTGCCGCTGATCGAGCTTCCGCCGGTCAACCCGGCGATCAAGATGGCGGTCCACAACTACGCCTGGGGCGGCTACCCCAGCGCGTTCTTCTCGGCTCACGCGCCGACGATCGTCGTCGGCCGCGAGCAGGCGGACCACATGAGCCGCGATCCCCAGAACATCGAGTACATGAGGTTCTCAGTGATCGCCGACAGCCTCGACACGGCGATGGACTACGCCCACCGCGTGACGAAGACCGACAAGCTGATCATCTTCGACGGCGCCGTCGGCGGCGTGAACGTCAGCGAGTCCCTGGGCGAGCTGCTCACCCGGGAAGCTCCCGAGGTCAACCGGCTGGTCGACGAGGTGCTGCTGCCCAAGTGGCTGGCGCAGCGCGGAGTCGGAGTCCGGCTAACAGTCTAGTATAAGGCACGGGACGAGGAGGTAAGGCCTATGGCGACAGAGACACGAGAGGTCAGTAAGCTGTTCGAACAAGGGCCCGGACTGATGTCGGGCCTGCGGGATCTGCCCAGGCACCTGAACGCGAAGACGCTCACGGCGGGCTTCGTGGCAGCCATCTTCGGATGCACGGGTCCCGCGCTCCTGATCATGAACTCCGCGGCCGCGGGCAAGCTCACGGACATGCAGACCATCGGATGGCTGTTCTCCGTCTACTTCTTCGGGGGCCTGATCAGCATCATCCTGGCCCTCACGTACAAGCAGCCGATCAACGGGGCCTGGTCGATTCCCGGCGCGGTCATGCTGGGCGTGTCGCTGACCCAGTTCTCGGTCTACGAGGCCTCGGGCGCGTACCTGATCGCCGGCATCATCGTTCTCGTGCTGGGCCTCTCCGGGCTGATCGGGAAGATCATGAGGTGGATCCCGCTGCCGATCGTGATGGGGATGATCGTCGGCGCCATGATCCGCTTCGGGACGGGCATCGTCACTTCGACGCTGGCCTTTCCCTTTATGGGCGCCGCAGCCCTGGTCGGCTACTTCGTGCTTCCGAAGGTGACCAAGAAGATACCGCCGGTCCTGGGCGCGCTCGTCCTCGGCCTCGTCGCCGCCGCGTTCCGCGGACGACTGGACTGGAGCAAGTCCGTCTTCGACATGGTGGCTCCGACCTTTGTCGCGCCCCAGTTCAGCCTCGATGCCTTTTTCTCCATCGCGATCCCGCTCGCTGTCCTGGTGATGGGCGCGGAGAACGCCCAGGCCATCGGCGTTCTCATGGTGGAGAAGTACAAGCCGCCGATCAACGTGATGACCATCGTCAGCGGCATCGGCGGGATCATCACCTCGTTCTTCGGCGGTCACAACGCCAACATCGCGGGGCCCATGACCGCGATCTGCTCGTCCGAGGAGGCCGGCGAGAACAAGGAAGGCAGGTACGCGGCGACCGTGGTCAACGGCGTGCTGTTCGGCGGCTTCGGTCTCTTCGCCTCGCTGGCGGTGGCCTTTGTGAAGGGGCTGCCCAGCAGCCTCATCGGGATCCTGGCGGGGCTCTCGATGATCGGCGTTCTGCTGAGCGCCCTCCAGGGGGC
>CAZKGO010000003.1:1733-7227 GCA_964552235.1 uncultured Spirochaetales bacterium
CAGGACGGCGTGCTGGCCGGAGTCGGGCAGGCCCTGGCGGGCCTCGCCGAGCTGGGCGTGCGTGTTCTCGCCGCTCTCGACGAAGGGGCGGAGCTGGTCGCGGGACAGCGCATCGTGGAGATCGACGCAGGCGCTCTCCAGGTCGCCCAGGCCGAAGAGCAGATCATCGGGCATCTGGCCAAGGCTTCGGGAATCGCAACCGCCGCTCGGCGCGCGCGCGATGCGGCCGCAGGCCGCATCCAGGTGGTGGCGGGAGCCTGGAAGAAGATGCCTCTTGAGACCAAGGCCATGATCAGGCACTCCGTCGAGGTCGGAGGCCTGCCGTACAGGATCACGGAACAGCCCTTCCTCTATCTCGACAAGAACTACGTGCGCATGTTCGGCGGCATCCGCGCCACGCTCGACGCCGTTGCGGGGATCCCGGACAGGATACGAGCGATCCAGCTCAAGGGCGAGACCGGCTCGATCGCGTTCGAGGCGGGCGAGGCGATCAGCGGCGGGGCGCACATCATCATGGTGGACACGGGGCGGCGCGAGGATTTGAGGGAAGCTCTCCGAGCGAGAGCGCGGGCCGGAGCCGGCTCCGTCAAGATCGCCTTTGCCGGCGGCATTCACATAGCGGAGATTCCCCGGCTGGCAGCCGAAGGAGTCGACGTCCTCGATATTGGCACGCAGATCGTTGACGCGCCTCTGCTGCCGATGCGGTTCGACGTGCGGAGAACGTAGCATGGATCTGAATCTTCTCGAGAAGACCGAGATCTGGTTCGACAACCTCGTTCTGTCTGGTGCCAACCTGACCGAGCTCGCCGCAGCCGTAGCCAGGGTGTTGGAGCTTCCGACCCAGGCCGTACTGGTGGTCGACGTGAGAGAGGACCATGTGACGCTCGACGTTCTGCAAAAGGTCGTGCGGGCCGAGCAGTTCATGGGCAAGCGGGACGAGCTCCTGCGGGCGCTGTCGGCGATCCAGGGCGTAACCGTCACTGACAGGACCGAGGTCCACTCCGACGGCATTCTCGGCATGATCGGGCTGGATCGCGACGAGGTACCGGCGGCGCTGGAGCGCACGCGCGGAATGACCGACGATGTGCGCGCCCGCGTCAGCCGCCGCGCGCTCGTCGTTCCCACCGGCTTCGAGGTCCAGAGGGGCATGATCGTGGATACCAATTCGCCCTTCATCCGCAGCGTGCTCAGCTCGCGCGGATACAGCGTGAAGGTCGCCCCCGCCCAGCCTGATGACGCAGACGTCCTTGCCGGCGTGCTGCGTCTCGCCGTCTCCGAAGGGTTTGGGCTGGTGGTCACGACCGGCGGCGTCGGTGCAGAGGACAAGGACTATTCCGTGGAGGCCGTGCTCCAGGTAGCGCCCGACGCGAGCACTCCCTACACCGTGCACTTCCAGAAAGGAACCGGGCGCCACGTCAAGGACGGGGTGAGGATCGCCGTCGGCTCCAGCGGTGTCTGCCGCTTCGTGGCCCTGCCCGGGCCCAACGATGAGGTGCAGGCGGCCCTCCCGGTGCTGGTGGACTGCCTCGGCCGCGGGGACGACGACGCGGATACGGCCGAAGCGATCGCGGCGGTTCTGCGCGAGAAGCTCAGGGACCGCAAGAGCTGGCATCACCACGACGCCGCGCAAGCCGGTGCCTCGCATTCTGACAAGGAGTCGACATGACCCAGAGCGAAATCAAGCAGGCGGCCGAGAGCCTCAGGACCGCCGCCGAGACCCGCAAGCCGATCGAGCCGCTCACGGAGCGATACCCGGGCATCAGCATCGCTGATGCCTACGCCATCCAACTGCAGAACGTAAGCGCGTGGCAGCAGGCGGGCGCGCGGGTGATCGGCAAGAAGATCGGTCTGACCTCCAAGGCGATGCAGAAGATGCTCAACGTGCCCCAGCCCGACTACGGCTTCCTGCTCGACTTCCACGTCGTAGCCCCGAGCGAGCCGGCGAGCCTCGGCCGGCTCCTGCAGCCGAGAGTCGAGTCGGAGATCGCCTTCGTTCTCGATCGTCCGCTCAAGGGCCCCGGCGTCACGCACGTCGAGGTCCTGCGCTGCTGCGCCGGAGTCATGCCGGCCTTCGAGATCATCGACAGCCGCATCCGGGACTGGAAGATCAAGATCCAGGACACGATCGCGGACAACGCCTCCTGCGGCGCCATCGTCCTCGGGCCGCGCCTGGTGCCTGTCGGCGACGTGGATCTCCGCCTGACGGGCCTGGTGCTCGAACACAACGGCGCAGTGGTCGACACCGCCGCGGGGGCTGCCGTGCTCGGCCACCCGGCCCACGCCGTGGCCTGGCTCGTCAACACGCTGGGGACGCTGGGCGTGGCACTGGAGGCCGGCGAAGTGGTGCTTTCGGGCTCGCTCACCAAGGCCTACGACGCGCGGCCGGGCGATCACTTCGAGGCCCATTTCGGCGGACTCGGGGCCGTGAGCGCCCGCTTCGCGGCCGAAGCGCAGGGATGAGAAACGGAGGCGGGAATGGGAGAGCGCATCAAGGCAGCGATCATCGGTCCCGGCAACATCGGGATGGACCTGATGTTCAAGCTGCTGCGCAGCGACGTGATCGAGGTCCGCACCGTCGCGGGGATCGTGGCGGGCTCCAAGGGTCTGGCCATGGCCAAGGAGCGGGGACTGCGGACCTCGCATGAGGGGATCGGCTGCATCCTCGAAGATCGGGAGATCCGCATTGTCTTCGACGCGACTGGAGCCAAGCCGCACCAGGCACACGCGCCGCTGCTGGAAAAGGCCGGGAAGGTGGCCGTGGACCTGACCCCGGCCGCGATCGGACCCTACGTAGTGCCGGCCGTCAACCTGGGAGACCATCTCGACCGCACGAACATCAACATGGTCACCTGCGGCGGGCAGGCGACCATCCCGATCGTGGCCGCCATCAACAGGGCGGCCGACGTGGAATACGCGGAGATCGTGGCGACCATCGCCAGCAAGAGCGCGGGGCCGGGCACCCGGCAGAACATCGACGAGTTCACCCAGACCACGGCCAGGGGGCTGGAGAAGGTCGGCGGCGCCGACCGGGCGCGGGCCCTCATCATCCTCAACCCGGCCGAGCCGCCGATCATCATGCGGGACACCATCTACACCCGCGTCCGCAGGCCCGACATGGCGAAGATCACCGAGGCCGTCAACGCCATGGTGGCCACGGTTGCGAAGTACGTTCCCGGCTACCGCCTCAAGGTGCCGCCCATGATCGACGGCGACAAGGTGACCACAATGATCGAAGTCACCGGCGCGGGCGACTACCTGCCGGTGTACGCCGGGAACCTGGACATCATGACCGCTGCGGCGACTGCTGCAGGAGAGGTGATCGCCCGCAGGATGCTCGCCGCGCGGCTTCAGGAGGTTCGATAGCCATGTCCCGTTTCATCAGGATCGTCGACACGACTCTGCGCGACGGATCGCACGCAGTCAGCCACCAGTACACCCCCGAGGCGGTCGGCGAGATCGCCGCGGCCCTCGACGCTGCCGGCGTCGACACCGTGGAGGTCAGCCACGGCGACGGGCTGGGCGGCTCGACCTACCAGTACGGGTTTTCCTACGCCCCCGAAGAGGAGTACCTCAAGGCGGCCTCGGCAGCGCTCAAGAAGTCGAAGATGGCGGTTCTCCTGCTGCCGGGCATCGGCACGGTCGAGGACCTCGAGCGTGCGGCGCACCTGGGCGCCCGCGTCGTGCGCGTGGCCACCCACGTGACCGAAGCCGACGTCGGCGAGCAGCATGTGAAGGCCGGCAAGCAGATGGGCCTGGAGGTGATGGTCTTCTTGATGATGGCCCACATGGTGGACGCCGCCAAGGTGGTCGAGCAGGCCAGGCTGTTCGAGAGCTACGGCGCAGACGTGATCTACCTCGTCGACTCCGCCGGTGCCATGGTGCCCGCGGAGGCGGCAGCCAAGGTGCGGGCGATGAAGGAGGCGCTCTCCGTTCCGGTGGGCATCCACACGCACAACAACCTGGGCCTGGCCATCGGCAACTCGCTGGCCGGCATCGAGGCCGGGGCGGACGTGGCCGACGGCTCGTGCAAGGGCATGGGGGCGGGCTCGGGCAACGCCCAGACCGAGGTGCTGGTGGCCGTGCTGAAGAAGCTCGGCTACGAGACGGGTGTGGACCTCTACCGCATCATGGACGCGGCCGACGACGTGGTCGCTAGGCACATGAAGCGGCCGCAGGTGATCGACCGCAACTCGCTCAGCCTGGGCTACGCGGGCGTGTACAGCAGCTTCATGCTGCACTCGCTGCGGGCTGCGGAGAAGTTCGGCCTCGATGCGAGGGATATCCTCGTGGAGCTCGGCAGGCGCAAGACCGTGGGCGGCCAGGAAGACATGATCGTCGACGTGGCCTACGAGATGACACACAAAAAGCAGGGGGCGAAGCGGTGAACGAAGCGCGCGAAGTCTATCTCGCCAGGATCAAGCGGCTGCAGGAAGTCCTGGCGGAGCAGAACATCGACGCGGCTCTTCTCTTCGACCGCGAGAACCTGAACTACTACACGGGCATCGAGCAGACAGAGTGCATGGGCGTCCTGATCCCCCGCAAGGGGCCGGCGATCGGCTCGACCCTCTCCCTCGACGTGGCCTACACCAGGACCGCCTGCGTGCTCGACGACATCCGGGGCTATCGCTTCCCGAGAGAATCGCTGCAGGGCTCCCTGATCGGCATCATGGACGAGCTCGGGCTCAAGAAGCCCAAGATCGGATTCGAGCGCTACTTCGTCTCGTTTGCCGTGTTCAAGGCTCTCCACGACCGGTTCGGCGCCGACAGCTTCTGCGACCTCGCGCCGGCCATATACCGCCAGAGATCGATCAAGAGCGACAGCGAGATCGCGCTGATCCGTCAGGCCTCCCGGGCGGTCGTCGCGGGCATGAAGGCGGCGGCAGCGGCGCTGCGCGAGGGAGTCACGGAAAGGCAGATCGCCGCGGAAGCGGAGTACGCTTCGATGAAGGCAGGGTCCGACGGCACGCCGTTCCGCGCGCAGGTGGTCTCGGGCGACAGGACGCTGGTCACCCATCCCTTTGCCACTGACCGCAAGCTCGGCCGGGGGGACCTCGTGCTGATCCACATCGGCGCGCGCTGCCGCGGCTACATCTCCAAGATGTGCCGCAGCGCCGCCGTCGGCAGGCCGACCGAGGGCCGCAGACAGGGCTACGCGGCCCTCGTCGCCGCGCAGGGCGCGGCCATCGAGCGGATGAAGCCGGGCGTGCCCGTCAAGGAGATCGCCGAAGCCGCCGTGGCCGAGATGACGAGACGGAGCTACGGCGATGCCTTCCTACCCGTGATCGGCTACGGCGTGGGTCTGCGTCAGTCGGAGTTCTACCCCGTGATCGCCACAACCAACGAGTATCCCCTCGAGGCGAACATGGTCGTCGATGTGCTGATGCCCTCGATCTACCGCGCCGACGTGGGAGGCACCCGCATCACCGACACCCTGCTGGTGACCGCCGCGGGAGCCGAAAGGCTGACTGACTATCCGACGGATCTGATCGAGGTG
>CAZKGO010000003.1:7327-100764 GCA_964552235.1 uncultured Spirochaetales bacterium
CTACCTCCCGTAGTAGATGCGCGGCGGGCGCAGGCGCTCCCACATCCGGTCGCAGGCGTCCAGCTCCTCCTGCGTGAGCCTGACCTCGGTGGCCGCGATGTTCTGCTCGAGCTGCTCGATCGAAGTCGCGCCGTTGACCACCGAGCACACGACCGGGTCCCTGAGGCACCAGGCGAGGGCGAACTGGGCGAGGGTGCGCCCGTGCGCGCTCGCAACCTTCTTCAATTCTTCCACGACCTCGAAGTCGAGGTCGTTCCAGTAGCGCAGGTTGTACTTGTAGCCGAGGTGGGCCAGGGCGAAGCGGGTGCCCTCGGGCGGCGGGTTCTCCTTGCTGTACTTGCCCGAGAGGAAGCCCGCGGCCATCGGGCTGTAGGGGCAGACGCCGACGCCCTCCTCGCGGCAGAGGGGAAGCAGCTCGTACTCGGGGTCGCGGGTGAGCAGGTTGTAGGGCGGTTGAACGCAGTCCCAACGCGCCAGCCCGAGCTTGTCGCTGGTCCACAACGCCTTTGAAAGCTGGAACGCGCGGTAGTTCGAGCAGCCGAGGTAGCGCACCTTGCCCTGGCGCACCAGGTCGTCCATTGCGCGCAGCGTCTCCTCGATCGGCGTGTCGTAGTCGGGCATGTGGGCGTAGTAGACGTCGATGTAATCGGTGTCGAGGCGCCGCAGGCTCGCTTCGACGGCGGCCATGATGTGCTTGCGGTTCAGTCCGATGTCGTGCGGCGGAGTCTCGTCGCCCCAGGCCCAGGGAAAGAAGGGCTTGGGCCGCGCCAGGTCCCAGGGGCCGGAGAACTTCTGCTCGCCGTAGCGGCTGCCGAGCTTGAGGATGTGGCCGACCTTGGAGGTGACGACGAGCGAGTCGCGCCTGCCCTTGAGAGCGCGGCCGAGGATGCTTTCGGTCTCGCCGTTGACGTACATGTCGGCGCAGTCGATGAACGTGACGCCGCGGTCGACAGCCGCGTCGATGATGCGCCGCGCCTGCGCTTCCTCGACCTGCTTGCCGAAGGTCATGGTGCCGAGGCAGTAGCTCGAGACCTTGAGACCCGTTCTTCCCAGCTTGCGGTATTCCATGGGCGCCATTATGCCACGGGACGGCGCGGCTGTCGCGCCCGCCGCGGGGGACTAGAGAGAATCGAGGCGCCTGTCGGAGGCGGCCTACCTCGCGGCTGCGGATCGCGGCTGGCGGTTGACGATGGTGATCCCCACTGCCACCAGCACGAGGCTTGCGATCAGGGCGGCCGTGATCGGCTCGCCGAGGATGAGCGCCGCGGCCAGCACGCCGAAGACCGGCGTGGCAAAGCCGAAGGCGGTCACGACGCTCGAGCTGTAGCGGTGGATCAGCGTGGTCTGGATGATGAAGCAGAGGCCCGCCACGACGATGCCCTGGTAGGCGATGGCCGCCGCGACGTTGAGGCTGACGACCGGCAGCGCGGGCCGCTCGAAGAGCAGGCTCAGGACCAGAAACACCGGCACGCTCAATCCCGACTGCCACAGCAGCAGCTTGGCCGGGTGCACGTTCGCGCTCAGGCGCTTGGTGTAGACCATGCGCACGCCGAGCAGGAACCCGCTGGAGAGGGCAAAGGCGTCGCCGAGCGGCGAGCCGAGGCCGGCGACCAGGCCTTCGCCGAACAGCAGGATCAGCCCCGAGAACGCCAGCAGCAGCCCGGCCACGGTGCGGCCCCGCAGGCGCTCGCCGGGAATCAGGAAATGGGCCAGCAGGGCGGTCCAGAAGGGAAAGGTGGCAACGAACAGCGACGAGCGGCTGGCAAAAGTGTGCTTGATGCCGAGGTTGAGAAAGGCGATCTGCACGAGAAAGAGGGCTGCCAGCAGCGCCATCGGCAGCCGCATGCGCGCCTCGAGGCCGAGCCGCAGATTCTGGGCCAGCGCCCACACCAGCACGGTGGCGCCGCCGATGAGGAAGCGGATGCCCGCCAGGGCCAGGGGCGGGATCCCGGCGAGGCCGATCTTGACCGCGACCGTATTGCCGCCCCACAGCGCAGCCATGACAAAGCCTGCGGCGAACGCGGCGGGGCTCAACCGGCTCCGGGACTGCTGCAGGGCGCGCCTCCTCCGCGCACGCTATCGGCCGGCTCCGCCGGTGTCAACCCGACGGAGCGCAGGTTGGCCATACCCGCAGTCCTTGGTAAGATCGCCGCGTGGCGTGCGGCGCGGGTCAGGGCCCGGGCGCCCGCGTGCCGGAAAGCGGGCATACGTGCGCATAGCGATCGTCACCGACACCTATCTGCCGCAGATCAACGGCGTGGTCACGGCCGAACAGCTGCTGCGCCGCGAGCTCGAGCGGCTCGGCCACGACGTGTTCGTGATCGCCCCTTCGTACGGCGGCGCCGAGACTCCCGAGCCTGAGGTCTACCGTGTCTGGTCCGTGCCCTTTCCCACGCGGGAGACTCGCGAGAACCGCTTGAGCACCCGCGTGCCGGTGGGGCCGGTCTTCGAGTGGCGGCGAATGGGAATCGACCTGATCCACAGCCAGGTCGAGGCGACCATGGGCAGTCACGCCCTCTACTGGGCGCGCGCGCACCGCATCCCCCACGTGCACACCTACCACACGTTCTGGGCCAGGTACGTGCACTACGCGGGACTCGCAGCGCCGCTGTTCGCGAGGTGGGTGCACTGGCGCACCCACAGCTTCTGCAACCGGTGCCAGCGGGTGATCGCGCCGTCGGCGTCGCTGCGCGACCACATCTGCGCCGCGGGTGTGCGCGTGCCCGTCGAGATCATCCCGACGGGGACCGACTTTGGCGCGCCGCGCACGCCCAGGCCGCGCGAGCAGGTGCGCCGCGAGCTCGGGATCCCGGCCGGCCGCCGGGTTCTCGGCTTCGTGGGGCGGATGGCCGCGGAAAAGAACATCGGCTTCCTGCTCGACGCCCTGCTGCGGCTCGCGGCCCAGAGCCTTGACTGCCACCTCGTGATGGTCGGCGACGGGCCGGGCAGGCCCGAGCTTGAGCGGCGCACCGACGCGCTGGGCCTGCGCGGGCGCGTGAGCTTTACCGGCTACGTGGCGCGCGAGCGCACCTTTGACTACTACGCGCTGAGCGAGGTCTTTGTCTTTCCCTCGCTCACCGAGACCCAGGGCATCGTCCTGCTGGAAGCCATGAGCGCCGGCACCCCGGTAGTGGCGCTCTCGGCGATGGGCGTGGCCGAGCTGATGGCCGACGGCCGGGGCGGGCTCACCGTCGGCCCGGGCGACCTCGCCGGGTTCGTGGCAGCCACCAGGCGCCTGCTCGACGACCGGGCGCTGCGCGAGGCAAAGGCGCGCGAGGCCCGCGCCAAGGCGAGCGAGTGGTCGATCGAGGCGACGACGCAGCGCGTGCTCGGCTGCTACGAGCGGGCGATCGCCGACTACCGCAGGTAGGGATTCGAGCGCAGCTCCTCGGCGATGGTCGTCTGCGGGCCGTGGCCCGGGAACACGCGTGTGGCGCCGGGCAGAGTCGCGATCTTTTCGCGGATGCTTTCCAGCAGAGCCTCGCCGTCGCCGCCGGGCAGGTCGGTGCGGCCGACGCTTCCGGCAAAGAGCACGTCGCCCGAGAACAGCGCTCCCGCCTCCCGCTCGTAGAAGCACACGTGGCCCGGGGCGTGGCCCGGTGTGAGCAGCACCTCCAGCGTGTGGGAGCCGAACGCGATGCCGGAGCCTTCGTCGATGCAGATTCCGGGCTCGGGAAGGCGGGGTGACGCGAAGCCGAACAGGAACGCGCCGCCGCCCTGCCTGTACAGAGGCAGCTCCGCCCTGTGGAGCGCCAGCGGCGCGCCGGTGGCCTCGACGACCTCCGCGGCGGCCATGATGTGGTCGAAGTGAGCGTGCGTGACGAGCACGGCGCGGATCGCGAGGCGCTGCTCGCCGATCGCGCGCAGGATCTCGTCGGCGTCGTCGGCCGGGTCGATGACGACGCCTTGGCGCGAGTCGGCGCAGCCGAGCACGTAGCAGTTGGTCTCCAGGGCACCGAGAGAAAGGGCGCGGATGATCATCGGCTCTAGATCGCGCGGCCGCCGTCGACGACGATGTTGGTTCCCGTCACGAATCCCGCGGACACGATGAGGGCGAGGGCGACCTCGGCCACGTCGTCGGCGGTGGCGTTGCGGCCCAGCGGGGTAGTCTCGATGCTGCGCCGCACAAAGTCCTCCTGGCCATCGACCCAGCGCGTCTCCACGACGCCCGGCGAGATCGCGATCACCCGGACCTCCGGCGCGAGGGCGCGGGCCAGCGCCTTGGTCAAGGTCAGCAGCGCGCCCTTGGAGGCGGCGTAGGGCACGGAGCTGCCCTGGCCGGTCATGCCGGAGCTGGAGGCGATGTTGATAATGACGCCCGATCCCTTTTGCGCCATCTGGCCGGCCGCCGCGCGGCAACAGAAGAAGGTGCCCTTGACGTTGACCGCGAAGATCGTTTCCCAGACTTCTTCGGTCACGTCCTCGAGGCGATCGTAGGGAACAAAGTAGGTCCGGCCCGCGCTGTTGATCAGGATGTCGACGAGGCCGAGCTCTCGGCGCACGCGGTCGAACATGCTTTCGACCGCGCCCAGCTGCGAGACGTCGGCCTGGACCACGATGCCTTTCCGGCCGAGCTCTTCGATCTCCTCGAGGGTCTCGAAGGCCTGCTCCTCGGAGCGGGAATAGTTGACGGCCACGTCGGCCCCTTCGCGGGCGAGGGCGATCGCCGTGGCCCTCCCGATTCCCGTTCCGCCGCCGGTGACGACGGCAACCCTGCCGCTCAGCTTGCCCATCGTGCGCTCCCGCGACCGCGGCCCCTCCCCCCGCGGCGGCATCGTTCGGCGACCACTCTACACCAGCGCACCGGCGGGCGCAAACGCGCGAGGGCGGCTCGCGGGCCGCAGCCGGCAGGGCTGCTCCGCCGCGACGCTTTGCCGCGTGGAGCGGCTTTCGGTAGAATCGCGGTGCGCTGGCCGTCTGCGCGGAGGGCTGCTCATGATCGAGGTGCGCGTTGCGGTGTTCTGCGACTTCCCGGAATTCCGGCGGGGCATCGTGCTCGCCGACGGCCTCGACAACAGCGGTTCGTCCGCGGAGCTCGAAGCTCTGCTGGCCAAGGCGATCGAGGGCAGGGCCAGGGCGCCGGTGGACCTGGCCTCCGACCCGCGGGTGCTGGCCTGGACCGAGGCCCACCGCAAGTTCGGCTCGAATCCCAGCAAGTTCCCGCCTGCCCACCTGTCGCTGCTGAAGCGGGTGCAGAAGCCTGAAGCCCGCGTTCCGTTCATCAACAAGGTCGTGGCGGTCATGAACATCTGCTCGCTCGAAGCGGTCACGCCCGTCGGCGGCGACCACGTGGAGGAGGGCCTCCTCGAGCTGCGCCGAGCCCAGGGCGGCGAGCGCTTTGCGCCGCTCGGCGAGCCGCAAACCGTCGAGCACCCGTTTGCCGGCGAGGTGATCTACGTCGTGGCGGAGACCGGCGAGGTGATGTGCCGCCGCTGGAACTGGCGCAACGGCCACGCCACCCGGATCACGGAGCAGACGCGCAGGATCGTGATGAACATCGACGGCATGGGGCCGGGGTGCGAGGCGAACGTGGTCGCGGCGCGCGACCGCGTAGCCGAGCTGCTCGCGCGCCACTGCGGGGCAGCGACCAGGACCGGCTTGCTCTCGCCCGCCGAGCCGTCGCTGGCGTTCGAGTAGGGGAGCGCCGCGGCGGCGCCCCCGGGAGGTGCGCATGAAGTTCAGCGTCACCAGCGTGGTCCTGCCGGATCTCGAGGTGATCGAGACCTGCAGGCTGCTGCGGAGGCTCGGCTTCGAGGGCGTGGAGTGGCGCGTGCGCTATGCCCCCGCCGACGCCAGGGGCTACAGCATGTGGGGCGCCCACAAGAGCGATCTCTCTCCCGACAACATCGGCAAGCGGGCCGCGGAAGTGCGCCGCATCACCGAGGACCACGGCCTGGCCATGCCCATCATTGCTTCCAACGTGCGCGCCGACGAGCTGGAGACGATCCGCAAGCTCGCCGAGGGCGCGGCGCTGCTCGGCAACGTGCCGGTGCGTGTGGGCGCCCCTTGCGGCTACGACCGCAGCCGGCCCTACGAGGCGCTCTACGACGAAGCGGTCGAGGCCTACGGCAGGGCGCTGGAAGTGCTCAAGGCAGCGGGCCAGAGCGCCATCATCGAGATCCACGGAGGCACGATCATGGTGAGCGCGTCGCTCGCGTGGAGGATCGTCTCGCGCTTCGACCCCCGGGACATCGGCGTGATCTACGACGTCAACAACATGGCCAAGGACGGCTGCGAGACCTTCAGGATGGGGTTGGAGCTGCTCGGTCCCTACCTCAAGCACTGCCACGCAGGGGGCTGGAGGCCGGTCGCCGGCGAGCGGCGGCCCGACGGGACCCTGGGATGGAAGTACGAAGGCTGCGACCTCTCGGACAGCATCCTCGACATCCCGCAGTTCATGGCGGACCTCGAGGCTGTCGGCTACAGTGGCTTCGTTTCGATCGAGGACTTCCGCCCCATGGACCACGAGCGCAAGCTCGCGCCGCAGCTCGCCTACCTCAAGCGGCTGGCCGCCCGATGAGGGGGAAGGTCATGGCGAGTGGTCCCATCCGCCTCGGCGTGATCGGCGCAGGATCGGTGGTGCGGGAGATCTACCAGCACCTCTATTTCCGCAGCCGCTACAGCCCGCTGCTGGAAATCGCGGCCGTGGCCGACCCGAGCGAGGCTGCGCGAAACTGGCTCGCCGATCTCGCGGGGCTTCCCGCCTCGGCCCGGTTTGCCGACACCAGCCGAATGATCGAGTCCGTCGCCCTGGACGCTGTGCAGGTAAACACGCCCGACCACCTGCACTGCGCGCCTGCCGTGGAGGCGCTCGAGGCGGGGCTCGACGTGGTGGTGGCCAAGCCTCTGGCCACCGACATCCGGGAGCTGCACCGCATGGCCGAGGCGGCGCGCGAGGCGGGCCGCCTCCTGCTCGTCGACTATCACAAGCGCGGCGACCCCCGCATCCTCGAAGCGCGGGCCCGCTACCGCGCCGGCCGCTACGGCGCGCTGCAGATCGCGTGGATGCAGATGATCGACCGCATCGACGTGGTGGATCCGAACCGGTCGCCGCCCTTCTTTGCCAGCCCCGATTTCGCCGAGAAGAACTCGCCGGTCTCGTTCCTGACCGTGCACATGGCCGACGCCCTGTTCTTCGTGACGGGGCTCAAACCCGTTTCCGTGCGCGCCCGCGGCTTTGCCGACCGCCTGCCGACTCTCGCGCCCAGGCCGGTGCACGGCTGGGACCTGGTGGACACCGAGGTGGTGCTGGAGGGAGGCGCGGTCGCCCACATCGTGACGGGCTGGCACCTGCCGGAGACCGCGCCCTCGCTCACAGTCCAGTCGGGCCGGCTCATCTGCGCGGCAGGCATGCTCGATATTGCCCTCGACTCCCCCGGCCTCCGCGAGACACACCCGAGCGCCTTTGGCGAGCTCAACCCGGTGTTCCGCTTCCACGACGCGGCGGGCCGCGTCTCGGGCTACGGCATCGACACGCCGGGTGCGCTGTACGAAGCGATCGCGCGGCGCCGCGGCGGCTCGATGCCGGCGGAGGAGCTGCAGGCCCTCACCGCGGCGGAGTCCCTCGGCTTCAGCGCGACGCTGGTGGCCGAGGCCGCTGTCGCGAGCCTGCGGGCGCCGCGCGAGGCCGGCGGCGAGGTCGCCCTCGGCGACCACGTGCGCGCGGCGCTCGGCGCCCCCGCCGCCGCGCGGTACGGCTACGCGTAAGCCGCGCCGAGCGTGCCGGAGGTGCAGCCGTGAGCGCAGGCGGGATTCCCGACTACTTTGCCCTCGAGCGCTACGGCATCAGCCCGGCCGACGTCGTGCGCCTGACGCTCGGCTGCGAGCCGGAGCGCATCCGGCCCCTCGTCGTGCTCGCTCCCGTGTGGTCGCCGCAGGTGCTCGCCGATCACGTGAAGCGCATCGAGGTCGTGTCCGACGGGCTGGTCAAGGTGGACGACGTCGCCTGCGACGCCTTCTCGTTCTCCTACGTCCGCAGCGGCATCGGCGCGCCGCAGGCCGGGGACGTCGCCCTCGCGCTCGGCTGCACCGGCTGCTCGCACCTCCTGTTCATCGGTTCGGTCGGCGGGCTGAGCGAGGGCGAGCGGGTGGGCGACCTCGCGCTGCCGACCCACAGCGTGGCCGGAGACGGGTTCTCGTCCTACCTGGCCCCATCGTCGAGCGGACCGCAGCAGCCGGCCGAGCGAGAAGCAGTGGCGGACGCCGGGTTCCAGGCCGTGGTGGCGAGCTGCGCCCGCGATCGCTGCGCATCGGCGGGCGTGACGGTCCACGAGGGGCCCGTGTTCTCGATCGACACGATCGTGGCGCAGTTCCAGCACCTGGACTGGATGGTCCAGCGATTTGGCTGCATCGGAATCGAAATGGAGACCGCCGCCGTCTTCCGTGCGGCCCGCCTCGTCGGGATCAGGGCAGCGGCCCTGCTGGAGTTCTCCGACGTGATCCCGGCGCGGAAGTCGCTCTTCTCCGGGAGGACTCCGGCGGAGCGCGCCCGGTTTCACGACCTGCGCCGCACCGTCCTGGCGCAGGCAGTGGTCGCCGCGCTTCGCGCCGCGGCCGGCAGCTGACCGGCGTCGGGCGTACGTGCAGCCGGGCGACGCCCCTTGACTGTCGACGCCTGCGGCCGTAGCATTTCGCATACTGCCTCGGATCGCGAACAAGGCTCACTCCTTTGCCGCCGCTGAGGAATGGGATGTGAGGCAGCATCTGGCGATGACTCCTGATGAGCGACGATCGGTCGCTCGGGAGCTGCTATAGACCTTTTCTACGAGCCTGAGGTCGAGAATGCCAAGCGTCTGTACGAGGCGCTTCAGGAGTTGCGGGGCGGCAGCGTTCCCCAGGTCAGCAGCGCGTGCGATCTTCTCGAGCCGGGCGTGATCGTTCAGTTCGGCGTCCCCCCGAACCGAGTCGACCTGGTAGGCTACGTCGACGGGGTCAGCCTTGTCGACTGCTGGGAGCATCGAGTGGTCGAGGAGCTGCCGGGAAGCGGCGAATCGTTCGCTGTGCCTTGCATCGGGCTGCAGGAGCTGATCAGGAACAAGCACGCGGTCGGCCGGCCGCAAGACCAGGACGATCCCCGCTTTCTCAGACGCACGGGCCGCTGATCCGTGCCCGCCCCGCCTGCAGGTCGGGCTCGCTCTGGACAGCCCGGCGGAGGGTGTGGCAGCCTGCAGACATGAAACGCCGCTGCGAGACCATGCAGGCCACCATCCGAAAGCGCGTCGAGCTGCCGTACCTGGCATACTCTCCCGCCGGCCGCGCGCCGGCGTCCGGCCGGCCGACCGTCATCTTTCTGCACGGCCGCGGTGAGCGGGGCTCGGACCTCAAGCTGGTGACGAAGCACGGGCCGCCCAAGCTCGCGGAGGCCGGCAGGGAGTTTCCCTTTCTTCTCATCGCGCCTCAATGCCCCCTGGACACGCGATGGCCCTTCGAGCTGGACGCGCTGTGGGCGCTGGTCAAGCACGTGATCTCGGTTCACAAAGTGGACACGGAGCGCCTGTACCTCACGGGATTGAGCATGGGCGGATTCGGGACGTGGCACCTGGCCGCCGCTCACCCGCGGGCATTCGCAGCGATCGTCCCGATCTGCGGCGGCGCCACCGACGGCACGGGCTTTCCCGAGCGGGTCAGGGTGCTCAAGGACGTGCCGACGTGGGTGTTCCACGGCGCCAAGGACCCCGTGGTGCCGATCTCCCAGTCCGAGGTGCTGGTGGCCGCGCTCAAGGAGGCGGGCGGCAGCGTGCGGTTCACCGTGTATCCCGAGGCCGGCCACGACTCGTGGAGCGAGACCTACGACAACCCCGCGCTCTACGAGTGGATGCTCGCCCAGCGCAACACGAGGTTCCGGCTCTAGACGGTGCGGCCTGCCGGCCGAAGTCGCCGCGCTCCGCGACATCGTGCAGGGGCTGCTGGTCCACATCTTCTGGGCCGGCCGCCACGGGCTCGTCCTTTCGGAGGCGCGCAAGGCCGAGGTCTCGCTGCGGCGCCTCGACCAGAAGTTGGACCGGGTTCTCGAGATGGACGGCTCGCCACCGTCGCAGGCGCGGCCGCTGGAGCGGCCCCTGGTGGCCAACTGCCGGGACTTCTCGCTGGTCATGACCGCGTTCCTGCGCGCGGCCGGCATCCCCGCTCGCGCCCGCTGCGGGTTCGGCGCCTGCTTCCTGCCCGACCACTTCGAGGATCACTGGGTCTGCGAGTACTGGAACCAAGGCGCCGGGCGGTGGATCCTGCTCGACGCCCAGCTCGACGCCCTCATGACGACCACGCTCAAGATCGACTTCGACCCTCTGAACCTCCCGCGCGATCGATTCGTGGTCGGGGGGCGAGCCTGGCAGTTGTGCCGCCGGGGTCAAGCCGATCCGGAATCCTTTGGCATCTTCGACATGCACGGCCTGTGGTTCGTGCGCGGCGATCTCATCAGGGACTTCCTCGCCCTGAACAAGATGGAGATCCTGCCCCGGGGATCACGAGCACGGCCACCTGAGCGAGAGCCCGCAAGGCGGCGAGGCTGAGGAGCGAGACCTCGCCCTCATGGACCGCGTCGCCGCCCTCACGCTCGACCCCGACGGGAGCTTCGAGGCCCTGCGCGCTCTCTACGGCTCGGATCCGGGTTTCCGCGTGCCCCAGGCGTGGCTGGGCTGAAGGCCCCCACCCGGTCGCCCGCCGTGAGCATCGCTCGGGCGGAGGCCGGCCCGCGCTGCGGGCGGCGACAAGCGCCGCCGCCTGCCGGCGGCTCTCAGCGCTTCCTCACCGGCTGGCGCACGATGGTCTTCATCTTCTTGGGCGCGGTGCGGCCCGGAATCGAGATGTAGATCTCGTGGTGGGGTCCGGCGAAGGTGAGGCCCTTGTCCCGCATAAAGGCGTGCAGCCGCTCGATCGTCGGCTTCTCCTCGGAGTAGGGCCCCTTGTGCAGGATCTGGACGCAGAGGCCCTCGCGCACGGTCTTTTTCCGCACCAGGCCGAGGGCCGGCGAAGCCTTTTTTCCCGCCAAGGCCTGCTTGCGGGCCTTCTCGAAGTCGGCGGCGCTGATCCCCGACGGGATCGGGATCATCAGCGTCCACTTCCACTCCTGCTTCCTGCCCTTCAGAAAGGTCGAAGGGTCGTCCGCGTGGTAGAGGCCGGACAGCGGCATGACCCGGAAGTCCATGCCTCTGCTCTTCTTCAAGGAGAACTTCAGGGTGTAGGCGAGGCCGTAGAGAGCCCCGATCGCCTGCGCGAAGCCCGGCGAGGTGTTGGGGTCGCCCTCGCCGTCGACCTGCAGATAGGCAAGCGGCGGAATCCTGACCAGCTGCGGCTCCCGCGCCGAAGGGCTGTAGATCTCCTTGTGATCCGCCCAGAGATCGATCTTTGCGGTTTGCTTGGCCATGCATCGAAGATTGCGCCGGGGCGGGGCGCAGTCAAGCGCCAGGCGAGCAGTCCCGTCGGCACCGGCGCGCAGTCAAGCGAGACGCCCCGCTGCGCGGCGCTGCGCGTCAGCCGCCGCGGGCGCCACCGTCGCGGGGCGGCGCCGTCGAGCCGCGCGTCACGAGCGTCGTCGGCAGCACGATCGACTTGACCGCGCGGCTGCCGCCGTCCACCAGCTCCAGCATCACCGCTGCGGCGCTCTGTCCCATGCGGGTGCGCGGCTTGCGCACGCTGGTGAGCGGAGGATCCATCACCGCCGCGAACTGCGAGTCGTCGTAGCCTACCACCGAGATGTCGCGAGGGATGCGCAGCCCGCGTTCCTTGATGGCGCGGCAGACGCCGATCGCCATCAGGTCGTTGGCGGAGAAGATCGCGGTGACATCGGGGCGCCGCTCCAGGAGAGCGCAGGCTGCGCGGTAGCCTTCTTCCTGATCGTACATTCCTACGCCCTGCAGGCCCGGGTCGGGCGCGAGCCCCCTCTCGGAAAAGGCGCGCCGGTAGCCTGCCTTGCGGTCGATGCTGCTGCCGTGGTGGGGGATGCCTTCGATGAACGCGATGCGTGTGTGGCCGAGGTCCAGCAGGTGCGACGCGGCTTCGCAGGCACCCGCCACGTCATCGGCCACCACGCTGCTGAGGCTCAAGCCTTCGATGCGCTGGTTGACCATGACCAGGGGCACGTCGGCGCCGGCGATCCTGTAGGCGATCTCGGCCGCGCGCTCGAGGCTCAGGACAAAGAGGCCGTCGACGTGCCTGTGGGTCAGCAGCTCGGGAGCGATCTGGTTGGTCTCGCCCTGAAGCTGGTCGAGGTAGAGGGTCAGCCTGTAGCCCCGGTGGTTGAGCGCAGGGGCAAGCCCAGCCACCACCTCCGGCAGGAACTCGGTGGGGAACTGCCTCTGGAAGGGATCGTAGAGGATCAGCAGCCCGATCGTGTAGTGACGTCCCGAGATGAGCGAGCGGGCCGACGGATTGCGGGAGAACTTGAGGCGCTCGACCTGACGCAGCACGCGCTCGCGGGTCTCGGGCCTGACCTTGGCGCTCTTGTTCAGGACTCGCGATACCGTGGCGTGCGACACGCCGGCGAGGCGTGCGACGTCCTTGATGGTGAGGCGGCTGCGTTTCACAGCCGCGGCCGCCAGCCGTCCGCGTCGGCTCGCCCGCAGCCGGCCATCGACTCTGTGTACACGTTTACACTCTGACACGGCAACGCACGATTGTCAATTACCTCAGCAGCAACCGTGCCATGCGCCAGGGGGTTGACACAAATGGGATTCTAGTGTACACGTGTTCATGGATAGGCGGACATCGCCGCCCGGGGGTGGGCGGGACGGCGACTGCCGCCTCGGGGCGGCGCGGGGAGGCGACTTGGGCGCCAAAGCAGCTCTCGTGACCGGAGCCAGCCGGGGGATCGGCCGCAGCATCGCCCTGGCGCTCGCGCAGGCCGGCTACGACATCGGAGTCGGCTTTCGCAGCTGCGAATCCGGTGCCCGCGACGTCTGCAGCCTGATCGAGCACAAGGGCCGCCGGGCGCTGGCCCTTCGCGCAGACATCACCGACCTGTCTCAGATCGAAGGCATGTTCGACCGCTTCTTCGAGCGCTTCGGCGGCATCGAGGTGCTGGTCAACAACGCCGGAGTCACCAAGGGCGCCCCGCTGCTCGAGGTCACCCCCGAGCTCTGGAACGAGATCACGAACGCCGACTGGCGCGGCTCGTTCTTCTGCACCCAGCAGGCGGCCCGGCGCATGATCGCCGACGGCACGCCGGGCTCGATCATCAACATCACCTCGATCCACGACGCCTGCAACTTTCCCGTGGCGAGCGTCTACGGTCCCGCCAAGGCGGCGCTGGCCAAGTTCACCCAGCACGCGGCGCTCGAGCTGGCCAGGCACGGCATCCGCGTCAACGCCGTCGAGCCCGGCTGCATCGCCATCCGCGACGGGCAGGAGCAGACGCCGAGAGGTCGGATGCTGCGCTCGCGCATCCCCTTTGGCCGCTACGGCACGACGGCCGAGGTGGCCGATCTCGTGGTGTACCTGGCTTCGGACAGGGCCGCCTACATCACCGGCTCGTCGTTCCGGGTCGATGGCGGAGCGCTGCTGCCGGCCCTGCTCGACAACGAGTACGTCGACGGCGGAGGCGACACCGCGGCGCACTGGAAGGCGAGCGAGGTCACCGGCTGAGGCCGGGAGAGGAAGGACCGTGGCAAAGAAGACCGTCTACCTGAGCAGCAAGAGAGAAGGCAACGGCGCCTGGACCGTGCGCGAGACCGGCGCGGGCCTCGCGCCCGAGGTGGACCTCTTTCGAGGCTTCGCCCCGCGTCCCCCCGGGGCCCTGGCCGAGGCCCTCGTGGCTGCTGCCGGGCTCTCGATCCGCTACGAGGGCCTGCCGGCGGCCAGGGCCATGGCCGCGCTCGCAATCGAGAGCGACACGCTGGATGCCGCCGACGCAATGCACCCGAAGCGCCGCCTGGTGCTGGCCAACGCAAACAACGGTCTCGCCCTCGAGATCGAGTACGTCCACTATCCGAAGCACAACGCCGTCGTGTTCGGCGGCGAGATCGTGAACCGCAGCACCGCGCCGATCCGCGGCGTTCGCGAGCTGTGCTCGTTCGAGCTCGCCTTCGACGCCGGGGTCACCGGCGACACGGTGCTGTACACCATCGGCGGCGGCGTCACGCACTTTGTCTTTCCGCCCTTCGCCTTCCAGATCGACAAGCGGCGGGTGATGGGCTCGCTGTGGGCCTCGTTTGCCATCGACTCGGGCGACACCGGGCGATCGAGCGACCGCCACCTGCCCTTCTTCTATATCACCGACGAGAACGACGCTTCGGGCCTCTACGCGGGCCTCGAGTGGTCGGGCATCTGGAAGATCGCCTTCCACCGCCGCGAAGAGTACCTGTACGTCCACGGCGGCATGCTCGACGTGGACCTGACGCTGCGCCCGGGCGAGCGCATCCCGATGCCGCGAGCGCTGCTCGGCTTCTACGAGGGCTCGATCCACGAGGGGCGCAACGCGATGCGGCGGTTCATCAGCGACTGGTTTCCGCTGTACCAGGGCCGGCCGCTGGAGACGCCGGTCACGTGGAATCACGCCTTCACCTTTGGCCCGACCATCGACGACGCGACGTTTCGAAAGCAGGTGCCGGTCTGCGCCGAGCTGGGCTTCGAGTGGATGCAGATCGACTGGGGCTGGTTCGCCGGCTGCGTGCAGCACAAGGAGGCCGGAGGCAGCGCCCTCACGGGCATCGGCAACTGGACGCGCGTGGACCCCGAGCGTTTTCCCGACGGCATCGAGCCGCTGGCCGACCTCGTGCGCAGCCACGGCATGAAGTACTGCACGTGGGTCGACCCCGAGCAGGCGCACCCGACCTCGGACATCGCGCGCGAGCACCCGGAGTGGATGCTCTACGTCGAGGACGCACGGCGGCAGATGTGCATGGTCAACTTCGCCCTGCGCGAGGTGCAGGACCACTTTATCGAGCTGATCGAGCAGCAGATCATCAAGAAGTGGGGCGTGCACAAGCTCAAGTGGGACCACAACATCGACCCGCGGGAGTACTGGAATAGGCACGACGACCCGGAGCACCGCGGGCTGCTGCAGATCCGGCACATCCGCGGGGTGTGGCGCGTCTGGGAGGAGCTGCGGCGGCGCAATCCGCAGCTGGTGCTGGAGAACTGCTCCTCCGGAGGGCGGCGCTTCGACCTCGGCACGTTCGCCCGCGCCCACGTGCACCACGGCAGCGACTTCAACTTTCAGCACGACATCGTGCGCAACCAGATCTCGGGCCTGAACACGGTGATGCCGAGCTTCTGCGTGATCCACACCTGCACGTGGGGCGACCACGCTTCGCCCGACGTCTACTTCCAGAGCCGGTTCGGCGGGATCCTGCGCTTTTCGCAGGACTTCGCCAGTTGGCCCGCAGAAGCACGCGAGCGGGCGAAGCGGCACATCGCGGTCTACAAGTCGATCCGCGGCTACCTCAAGGGCGACTTCTATGCTCTGTTTCCGCAGCCGCGCGAGCTCGAGGAGTGGGACGGGTGGCAGTTCCACGACAGGGACAAGGACGAAGGTTTCGTGCTGGCCTTCCGGGCGCGAAGCCCCGAGGGCCGGCGCAGCGGCCGGCTGCGCGGATTGCGGCCGCAGGGCACCTACCGGTTCACCGATCCCTACTCGGGCGAGGAGATCGAGGCCGCCGGGGCGGCGCTCATGGATGAGGGCTTCGCGTTCTCGGTCGAGCCGGACGCCGCGCGGCTGTACCGCTACGCGGGAGAGGGGCGCCGATGAGCACGGCAGCGGCAGGCCGCGCTGTCGCGAGGCCCGGCAGGCTCGGGCGGCTGCTGCGGTTCCAGGACCGCAACAGCTACTACCTCGCGATGCTGCTGCTGCCGATGGCGTACTACTTTGTCTTCAAGATCCTGCCCTGCGTCGGGCTGGTGATCGCGTTCCGGCGCTACACCCCGCTCGGGGGAATGCTCGGCAGGCAATGGGTGGGGCTGCGCTATTTCCAGCAGGTGTTCACGGACCTGACCTTTTACCGGGCGATCAGGAACAACCTGATCCTCAGCTTCGTGAGCCTCGTCGTCACCTACCCGATCCCGATCGTCTTTGCCCTGCTGCTGAACGAGGTGCAGAGCAGCGCGTTCAAGCGCGTGGTGCAGACCGTTTCCTATCTGCCCCGGTTCCTCTCGATCGTCGTCGTGGTGGGGATGCTCAACCAGGTTCTGTCGCCGACGGTCGGCATCGTGAACAACCTGCTCGCCGCCCTCGGGAGCGAGCGCGTCCATTTCCTGATCCGCCCCGAGTGGTTCCGCACGATCTACGTCGGGTCGGGCATCTGGCAGTGGACCGGCTGGGGAGCGATCATCTACATCGCGGCCATCAGCAACATCGATCCCCAGCTCTACGAGTCGGCGATGATGGACGGGGCCAGACGGTGGGCCCAGACCATCCACATCACGATTCCCAGCCTCATGCCCACCGTGACGATCACGTTCATCCTGCGCATCGGCGACTTTATCGGAATCGGCTACGAGAAGGTGCTGCTGCTGAGCAACACGGCCACCTACGAGACCGCCGACATCATCTCGACCTACGTCTACCGCCTCGGGCTGCAGCAGGGAGCGTTCAGCCAGGCGACAGCAATCGGGCTCACGGAGTCGATCGTGTCGTGCGCGCTGCTGGTGGGCGCCAACTGGATGGCCCGCCGGTTCAGCGAGTCGAGCCTGTGGTAGGGGAGCCATGAAGGGATACGGAGCGAGCCCCGCCTTTCGCGTCATCAACGGCCTGTTCATGGCTGTGGTGGTGTTTCTCTGCATCATGCCGTTCGTCAACATCGTTTCCCTGTCGGTCAGCAGGCCCGGCGCCGTGATGCGCGGAGAGGTCAACCTGTGGCCCGTCGGGTTCTTCGCAGGCAACTACACGCGCGTGCTGGAAACCCCCGAGTTCTACGCGGGCTACGGCAACACCCTCTTCTACACCGCCGCCGGCACCCTCGTTTCGATGGCTGTCACCGTCCTAGGCGCCTACCCCCTGTCGAAGCGGAGCCTGATCGGCAGGCGCTTCTTCATGGGCATCGTCGTGTTCTCGATGCTCTTCAGCGCGGGGATGATCCCCTTCTACCTGACGGTCAAGTCGGTCGGGCTGCTGAACACGCGCTGGTCGGTCATCATCCCCTTCGCGCTCAGCACCTGGAATCTGGTGGTGATGAGGACCTTCTTCCAGGGTATCCCCGAGGAGATGGAAGAGGCGGGGATGATGGACGGGGTCAACCCGTTCCAGTCCCTGGCCCTGATCATCCTGCCGCTGTCCAAGGCGATTCTCGCGACGATCGCCCTGTTCTACGCCGTCGGCTACTGGAACAGCTGGTTCTGGCAGATGGTCCTCATCGACACCGCAGACAAGCACCCGGTGAGCCTCTACCTGCGCAAAGTGGTTCTGGGGACCGGTTTCACCATGGACGACCTGGAGGCGACGACGGCGCTGGTGGAGGACACGATCAACGCCGAAGGCCTCAAGGCGGCCTCGGTGGTCCTGGTCGTGGCGCCCATCGTGCTCGTGTACCCGTTCGTGCAGAAGTACTTCGTCAAGGGGGTCATGGTCGGCTCTCTGAAAGGCTAGCCACCTCCGAAGCGGATCGCCGTCGGCGGTCCGGCAGCAACCACAAGGAGGATGCGATGAGCAGCAGAATCGTGGCGACGGCGATCGCCTTCACGATGCTGGCGAGCGCGGCGCTTCTCGCCTCGGGAGGAGCCGAAACGGAGCCGGTGCCGGCCGGAAAACCCGCGAGCTGGATCTCGGACACGATGAAGGTCTCGATGCTCTACTACGAAGACCCCAGGACGCCGTACAACCCCCAGTGGCCCTGGGTGCGCTTTGTCAAAGAGCGGACCGGCGTGGACCTGCTGGTCATGCCGGTGACCGGCGCCGATTTCGCGGCCAAGGCCCGCGTCCTGATCGCTTCGGGCGATCCGCCGGACTACATCACCAACTCCGGAGGCTTCTTCTACGAGTTCTTCCACGACGGGCTCTGGGTTCCGGTCAGCGACTACTGGGACGTCATGCCGAACTTCAAGAAGGCCGCCGACATCACCAAGGCGTGGGCCGCCATCGAGGCCTTCAAGGAGCCCGACGGCAAGTTCTACAACCTGCCCGAGTTCCGCGGGTTCACAATGAACAACCTGCAGCTGTTCTACAGGCAGGACATGATGAACAAGTACAAGCTGCAGCAGGCCAAGAAGATCGACGAGTTCCTGCCGATCCTGAGGACCATCTCCAAGGGCGAGGGCGGCAAGGTGCTCGGTTTCGGGTTCGTCGACAAGTTCGGCGCGCTCGGAAACGCAATGGGCCGCTGGTTCGACTGGACCGCCGCGTTCGGAGGCTCGCTCAACGAGGAGAACTGCTTCCAGCTCAACAAGACGGCGAAAAAGTGGGAGTTCGGCCCCATCACCGACAAGGCGCGCGCCGCTGTGGGCTTTCTCGCCTCGCTGCACAAGGAGGGACTGTTCGACACCGAGTGCCTGACGATCCCCCGCGAGCAGTTCCGCACGCGCCTGTCCAACGGCCTGTACGCCGCGGTGGTCTGCTACTTCTCGGACACCGAGGTCGCCAGGGCGGCCGGCAGCAAGACGCTGGGACCGGAGTTCGCGTACAAGCACGGCTTCCCGCCGCAGCCGCCCTTCGGCCGCGCCTACACCACCGGAGCCGACGGCAAGTGGCAGTACATGTACACGATCACGGCGATGGCCAAGAAGCGCCACCCGGACTTCAAGAAGTTCATGCGCTTCATCGACTGGCTCAAGTACAGCGACGACACCTGGACGCTTTACAACTACGGGGTGCTCGGCGAGAGCTACGACATCGTGGACGGCAAGCCCAAGCTGCGGCCTCACATCAAGAGCGCCGACACCCCCCAGGGCACCGAGAGCCTGGAGAAGCTCTACGGCGGCGGCGTGCTGCCGTTCCGCGGCTACGTCCCGCCCGAGCGGGAGATGGTGGGCACGATCGAGGACTACAGGCAGTTCCAGTTCGACACGGCCAGGCTCGGCTACATCGAGCCGCCCCGCAAGAAGGTCTCCTGGGGCGCCTCCGAGCAGGAGACCATCAACCAGTACCTGCCGAGCCTCAAGCTCTACGTCGACGAGACCGCGACCAAGTTCGTCCTGGGCCAGCTGCCTCTCGACGACAAGAACTGGGAAGAGTTCAAGAAGGGCTGCGAGCAGCGCGGCTCCAGGAAGCTCGAAGAGCTGTACGCGAAGGTCGTGGTCAAGTAGGAGCCCGTTGACCGGCGGTGCGGCGAGCGGGCGACCGCCCGCCGCACCTCGCGGGTTCTATCCGCACGAAAGGACGCATCGATGGCGTACGCGAATCTCCCCCAGTACCCCTATGGGGCGGTCTATTTCCGCAAGAGCAGCCCGCCGCGCGAGGACTGGGAGAAGGACTACAGGCAGGCGGCGGCCGACGGCATGAACTGCTTCAGGCACTGGGTGATGTGGGGCTCGATCGAAGTCGCGCCCGGCAAGTACTCCTGGGACGACTGGGACGCCCAGTTCGACCTGGCGGCGAAGTACGGCATCAAGACGATCATCGCCGAGTGCCTGCACTCCGCACCCGAGTGGGCATTCAGGCGCTTTGCCCACGCCCGCTACGAGGACGCGGCCGGCCTGAAGCTCGGCAGCCGCATGCGAAACAGCTCGGCCACGGGCGGCTTTTCCGGTCTGTGCCTCGACAATGAGGATTACAGAAAGGCCGCCGAGGAGTTCCTGCGTCGGCTCGCCGACCGCTACAAGGACCACCCGGGTCTCGGCGGCTGGGACGTGTGGAACGAGACGAACCTGGTCTCCTCCGGCTGCGTCAAGTGCCACTGCCCGGCCTCGCAGGAGAAGTTCCGCGAGTGGCTGCGCGGCAAGTACGGCTCGTTGCAGGCCGTGGCCGAGGCCTGGCGGCGCTACAGCTTCGAGACCTGGGACGACGTGCGCATCCCAGAGCGACTCGAGGCCTACCCGGACAGCATCGACTACGTCGACTTCAATGTGGAGAACGCGGTGCGACTGTTCAAGTGGAGAGTCGACACGATCCGCTCGGTGGATAGCAGGAGCGCGCTGACCGCCCACGGCGTCGGCGATGCCACGCTGCACCGGCGGGTGTTCGCGGCCGACGACGCCTGGCAGTACGCGCGGCTGCTCGACGGCTACGGCTACGGCGGCGGCGGCGGAATGACCAACGACGGCTTCGACACCCGCTGGCGCAACATCCTGATCGCCGACACGACCCGCGGCGGATGCGAGGGCAAACCGTTCTGGGCAGCCGAGCGCACCGCCGGTCCGTTCTGGGGCTTCGACCAGCGCTTCCGCCGCGCCCCGGGCGAGCACGACAACTGGTTCACGGCCGAAGAGAAGCGCATCGAAGCGCCCGTGCGCGTCGTGGTGCCCGTCGGCGACGACATCCGGGCCAACGACATGATGGCGATGTCGGCCGGCACCAAGGGCCTGTTCTCCAACCGCTGGCGCGGGCTGCTCGACGGCCCGATGTTCGACGCGATGGGCTACTACGCCCTCGACGGCTCGCCGACCGACCGCTCCGAGGCGGCGGCACTCGTCGCCAGGTGGGCGAACTCACCCGCGCAGGCGGCCCTCTGGAAGTCCAACCCCGTGGTCGGCGACATCGGCATCGTGAACGCGCCCGAGTCACAGGTGTACTGCCAGCTCCTGTCCGGCTCCACCGGCTACTATATCAACACGGTGCGCGGCCTCTACACGGCGCTGATGGACGACGCGATCCAGCCCGACATCGTGTGGATCGAGCACATCGACCGCTACGACCTGCTGTACCTGCCCTGCCCGATCCTGCTCAAGGACCGCACGATCGAGCGGCTGATCGCCTGGGTCGAGAAGGGCGGCAAGCTGGTCAGCGACGGCGCGGTCGCCTACTTTCACGAAAACGGACGGGCGGGGCCGAAGCACTTTCACTCCGGGCTGGACCGGCTGTTCGGAGTCGAAGAGAAGTCGACCGAGTTCATCCCGGCCTGGCTGTCGCAGAACCGGCCCACCTTCAACCTGTTGGGCGCGAAGGGCCTGGTGGCCGGCTACTACCTGCAGAGCTACACGCCGAAGGGCGGCAAGGCGGTCGGCTGGCATGCCGACGGCTCGGTGGCGGCGGTCGAGAATGGCTGCGGCAAGGGCCGCACGCTGCTCATCGGCACCGCCCCGGGGTGCGCGTACTTCGAGAGAGCCTACGGCGAAGGCCGCTCGCTGGGCGGCCTCATTCTGGGCTGGGCGGGCAAGCACCAGCACGTGAGGTCGAGCAGCGACCGGCTCGTGGTGCGCATGCACGATGGGGCGGGCGGCACGTTCCTGTGGGTGGTCAACCCGCACAGGCAGGAGATCAGCGCGACCGTCACCCTGGGGCCGCGCTGGGCGAACCGCAAGGTTGCGGGTCTCAAGCGCGGCGAGGCCGCCTCCGTCCGACAGGACGGGGCGAGCATCGCAGTCGTGGTGCCGCAGAGGGACGCTCTCGTCATCGAGCTGGGCAAGTAGGGACGCGAAACGGGTTGGCGCTGCCGCTGCGCCGGCCCCCGGCGGTCACCGCTGTCTGCGACGCAGCCGCTTCACTTGCTCGAGGACCCTCACGTCCTCGCGGTGCCGGGGGTGATCGATCGCCTGCTTGTTCCGGATCAGATCGTCGATGGCGATCCAGTAGGTCGTCGCGTCGCCGTATCGGTCGGTGACGCGGTTCTCCCAGGCGGCAGGAAAAGAAACGCCCTCGATGCTCTGGAGGACGTCGATGCGGTCGGGCTCTGCTCCGATCTGCAGGATCTCATCGGCACTGCCGGGGGTGAGCAGGTTCGGACTGCCGAACTCGCCGAGGGCCCTGTTCACCCTGGCCACGTTCTCCGTTGCGGGATCCACCCAGATGTCGATGTCCTTGGTGTATCGCGGTTTCGCGTGGTAGATGAATGCGAGCCCGCCGACGATCAGGTACCTTGCCCCGTGCTTGTTGAGCAGGGTGAGCATGTCCTCGAAGTCCTGAATGGTTTCCACGGTCAGTCGGGTTTCTTTCTGGACTTGGCGACCTTCTCGACGTCCCTACGGATCGCCACGAGCGCGGAAAGCCGCGACGCCGGAGACAGGCTCTGCCAGTACTCCAGGTCCCATCGCTCGGCCTCTTCGAAGCCGTGCGACAGGTGCGCGACGATTCTGCTTTTCCTGTTCCTCGAGCGATCCTCGATGCTCACAGCCTGGTATTGTACAGGTCCGCTGACGTTGCGAGCAAGCGTCGAATGACGGCCAGGCCCGCCGCGGCGCGGTTCAACGCCGCCTTCCGGGCCAGGTCTCGGGCCGCAGCCAGAACTCGTCGTCGCGGCCGCCGTAGTAGCCGGCGAGCGCCTGGTCGAGCACGCGGCTGGTGCGCGCCGCGCTCTCCCCGGTGCTGGCGCACGCGCCCCGGCCGAGCAGGTCGTCGACCACCGTCTGGATGAGCGGCTGCTGGATGTGCTGCGGGTTGGAGCGCTCGATCTCGGTGGCCGAGCCCGCACGCAGCAAGCGTATCGGCTCGTTGCCGAATACAGAAAGCTGCACGCGCGCCTCGGTCCCGGTCACGAGCAGCATGTCCTGGCTCTCCGAAGCGGCGAAGTTCCAGATGCCGATGCCCGGCGTCGCGCCCGCGCGAAAGGAGATCGTGAGGCTGTCCTCGAGCGGGTGAGCAGAGGCGAGGTTCGCCGCAGCTCCGTGGACGTCCTCCAGCGGGCCCAGCAGGAAGTCGATGATGTCGAGGGCGTGGGAGGCGAGGTCGAGGGCCAGCCCTCCGCCCGACTGGGACGCGTCCAGCCGCCAGGGCAGCGCGCCGGCCGTAGCGGCATCGCGGTGACGCGGCGCATAGTAGGCGCAGGCCACGCTGGTGACCATGCCCAGGGCGCCGGAGTCGATCAGCTTTTTCACTTCGAGAAACCGCGGCAGCCCGCGCCGGTAGTAGGCGACGTAGAGCGGAAGGTGCGCCGCGCGAAACGCCTCGATCATCCGCAGGCACTCGGCGTGGTTGCGGGCCATCGGCTTCTCGACGTACGCGGGCTTGCCGGCTCTGCAGGCGCGCAGGGCATGCTCGAGGTGAGAGCCGACGGGCGTGGCCACGTAGATCGCGTCGACCTCGGGGTCGTAGGCGAGAGCGTCTGCGTCGGAATGCCAGGTGCCCACGCCGTGCCGCCGCGCGTAGTCGGCTGCCAGGCGCGCGTCGCGCCTCATGACCGCGACGAGGCTGCTGTCGCGCGCCTTTTGAAAAGCCGGGCCGCTCTTGACCTCGGTCACGTCGCCGCAGCCGATGATCCCCCAACGCACGGGGGCCGCCATGGGGCGCCTGCTCATGGCTCCATCATAGCGCACAGCTCGCATCTGGTCGCCCCCGCAGCCGCGAGGCGGGCGGAAATGCAGCCTTCATCGTGTCAGAATTCTATCTGAGCGCGGCTATCGTGATTGATCGCTCGATAGCCGATAACCAGATTGTACACGACTGGTCAGGGGAGGGGAGCTGTCGTGCGCGGCCGGGAGCCTGTTCCGGCCGGGAAGACATGGTGGATACATGAGCAAGAGACTTGTCCCGATTGCGCTCCTCGCGGCGGTGGTTCTCTCCGGTTCCTGCCGGAACCCCCTCACGATCGGCCTCGGCGACGCCATCGACCTCGACGTGCCGCAGCTCGCCGTCACGAGCCACACCAACGGCCAGTACGTCAGCGGCCTGATCGAGATCGAGGGGACCTACACCTCGCCGGAGTACTTCCAGGACGTCACGGTCAGGGTTTCGCTGGACGGAGGCGTCACCTTTGCGCCCGCGAACGTCGACACGGCGGCCAAGCTCTGGTCCTACGCCATCGACACGACCGCGCACCCCGATGGCGCCTACGACGTGATCGTTCTGCAGACCGACAGCGGCGGAAAGACGCTCGAGAAGCGACTGCTGCTCTACTTCGACAACACCGCGCCGGTCGTGCTGGTCAAGGTTCCTCTCGCCTACGCGTACCCGCCGAACGAGTACAACGGCACCGTGTCGATCCGCGGCGACGTCTTTGACCAGTTCCCGATCCAGCGCGTCGACATCGAGATCCGCAACTCCTCCGGCACCCAGCTCGTGCCGCCCACCACGGTCACCGGCACCAACAGCTGGAGCTACAACTTTGCCAGCGTCGGGCTCGTCGGAGGCATCGAGAACGTCGACGTGATCGTCGTCGCCTACGACCGGGCCGGCAACGCGAACTCGATCCTCTACCACATCGCCGACGTCACCGACTGGAACGGCGGAGTGGCGCTCTCGGTCGAGGAGGTCGCCGCGCTGGACGCCGGCAACGCCCTCTTCAGAGCGATCGCCCTCACGGCCGACCCGGCCAAGCTGCTGACGGACCCGAAGCTCACCCTGCGGATCAACCAGGGGCTCGACCTGCCCGTCTTCGACATCTACAACCCGGATCCCGCCGGCACACTCCTCGAGAACACCCTCGCCCCGTCTTCGAAGGCCATCGGCATGGTGACCGACGACGCCGAAGGCGTGAACGTGTCCACGATCGAGATCAGCTTCGACGGCGGCGCCTGGGGCCCCGTGCAGACCACGGTGGGCACGGGGCTGGCGGTGCGGTTCGAGCACAGCCTCTCGAGCCTCGCACCGGGCAATCACACGCTGCAGCTGCGGGCGAGCGACAACCTGGAAGCGCAAGGCTACTCGGTCACGGTCGACTTCGCGATCGACGCCGATGCTCCGAGCGTCGAGATCACGTCGCCGGCGCAGGGCGCCTACCTCAACTCGACCTCGTTCACCATCACCGGCACGGCGTCCAGCGGCGGGACCGTGACCGACGTGTCGGTGAGCCTCGACGACGGCGCGACCTACGATCCCGCCACGAGCACCTCGGGCGACTACGACACGTGGGAGTTCGACGTGGTCAGCGCGCCCGCCGACGCGGTCTCGATCAAGGCCAAGGCGACCGCCGGCGGCAAGACGGCCTTCTACAACCTGGCCGTCGTGGTCGACACGCAGTACCCGACGGTCAGCTTTCTCTCGCCGACCAAGGCGAGCTCGGTCAACGGGCCGGTGACCGTGCGCGGCGCCTCCTCCGACAACCGGCAGATCACCAAGGTCGAGCTGCGCCTCGGCGAGCCCGCGACCTGGATCCAGATGGCGGACCCCTACAGCTGGGAGTACCTGTTCGACTCGGCGGGCTATGCGAACGCCACCTACGCCACCGAGGAGCTGCCGGCGGGCAGCAACATCTGGAAGCTGCGGGTCTACGCCCGCGTGACCGACATCGCCAACAACGTCACGACCACGACTGCCGACACCTACTACTTTTTCATCGACCAGGCGCTCGACAAGCCCCGGGTCACCGTCATCTCCCCGCCTGCCGGCACGACCAACGTGGCCGGGCCGGTGATCATCTCGGGCACGGCCCTCGACGACGACGGGCTGCACCACGTGGAGATGCAGATCGACGTCAACGGCGACGGCGATTTCGCGGACTACGTGGATTTCTGGAGCGGCACCGCCAAGGGCGCCGACGGCGACACCCTGGATCCCTTTGAGCGCGAGGACGCCTGGTACACGGTGACCGGCACGAGCCTCTGGTCGCAGCAGATCAACGGCTACGGCGAGATGTACCAGACCGAGATCGGCCACAACGGCGACATCACGGTGCGGGTGCGCGCCGTCGACACCAAGGACGGAGGGCTCACGGAGGGCATCGCCGGCGACATCCAGGAGTTCGCCCTGCACCTCGACGACACGATCCCGCGCATCGAGAGCCTGAATCTGGTCTCCGGCGATTTCGTCAAGGGCGAGTTCCACATCACCGGACAGGCGCTCGACGACGAGCAGATCGGCACCGTGCAGATCAGCTACGACGGCGGGATCAACTACTCCAACATCGCCGCCGGCTGGTACACGGTCAACGACGTCGACGACTGGAGCCTGGACATCACGATCGACACCCGGCCTTCGGGGCTGGACATATCCAGCGGCATTCTCTACCTGCGGCTCAAGATCACCGACAACGCCAACTACCAGTCGATCACGACGATGAACCTGAACGTGGACAACGTGTACCCGACCGACAGCCCCTCCGGCTACACGGGCGCGGCGAGCGACATCAACAGCGCCGCGGCGAGGGTCCAGGGCACAGCCCAGGATGCCGGCACGGTGGCCGGAGTCGAGGAGATCGAGGTCTACTTTGTGCGATCAGGGCAGGTGTACAACCCGGGCACCGGCGCCACCACCCCGGTGGGGAGCTACGATTTCGGAGCCGGCTCGGTGTCCTACCCGACGGGGGCCGGGAGCGAGAGCTACAAGATCACGATCAACGACTTGAACGAGTTCGGCAACGACGCGGGCGGAAACGGCGACGGCGACGGCTTCAACGAGTCGCTGACCCTGGCCGGGTCCACGTACAACTGGTGGGCCGAGTTCAACTCGACCCTGATCCCCGACGGGACGATCGAGATCCACTACGTGGTCTTCGACAACGCGGCCAACGGAACCCACTACCAGACCGCGGGCTTCGTGAAGAACAACAAGCCGACGATCACCGCGGTGACCGTGGGAAGCGACATCGACCACAGCGGCACGGTCGAGGCAGACGAGCAGTTCCCGTACACCGGCAGCTTCAAGGCGCGCTACCGCATGTATGTCGCGATCACCGCGACCGACAACGAGCCGATCGCCAGTTACCAGGTGATCCGCGATCCCTACGGGAGTCCTGTGGAGGTGCTTTCGGCGGCCTCCGGGACCCTCGACATCACGGGCTACACCGATGGAGCGACCTTGTTCCTCTGCCGCGTCACGGATACCGACGGCATCACGGCGGAGACCCTGCTGTCGGTGACGATCGAGAACAACGACGTGGTGCCCCCCGTAATCACCCTCGCCGATCTGGCGCAGGGCCAGCTCGTGGCCGGCCATCTCGAGGAGAGCGGCGCGAGCCTCCACGACGGCGGCGACGCGGACGTGAGCGGTACCATCGCGCTCGCCGGAACGGCCTCGGACAACCAGAGGATCGAGCACATCAGCGTGCAGATCGACAGCTTCGATCCAGACGGGGCGGGCCCGCTGGCCGCAGGCGCCGAGAAAACCGTGGCCTCCTGGACGGGAACCCAGCTCGTCTCCAGCGACGCCAACTTCGTGATCAACACGCAGACCCTGACCGAGAGCGGCGGCCACCAGGTCAGCTGGACCTACACGTGGAACTCCGCGGCCGTGACCAACGTGGCGGCCAACAACCTCGCGGTCCGCTTCCGCGCCTACGACTTTGCCCCGGCTACGGCGCTCGACTCCGAGACCGTGGACGTCGTGCCCTACATCAGCGGGATCACGCGCACTCTCAATACCAACCGGTCCAGGCACGGCCGCTTCGTCGTTCAGGAGGGCGAGACCGGCGTGGTGCTCTCGGGCTACAACCTGGCGCAGACCGGCACCAACTGGGTGAGGGTCTACAACACCGCGGGTTCGGCCTACGACGACGTCGCGGTCACCACCGCCGGCTCACCCTACACGAGCATGACCGTCTCCCTTGCCGGCGTCGCTCATTCCGGGTGGCTGCGGCTGGCGGTCAACGGCGTCGAGGCGGTGAACTGGATCAACGACGACGACCTCACGCAGAACAAGGAGGACGACGGCAGCGGCCTGGCCTCGACTCTGTGGAACGACGACCGCTACCTGCGGGTCTGGGCGGTCAACCAGTCCTTCCAGGGCAGCAGCGGCGCCCAGTACCCCTCGATGTCCGTCATGGCCGACGGCACTCTGTACGGCGCCTGGGTCAACTACGCCACCTCGTTGTTGACCTATGGCACCACGACCGCGGCGCCTGTGACCCAGTGGGGCATCTATGACCCGCCGGAGTACACCGACATGAGCGTGGACTCCAGCGAGGCGACCTTCAAGTATGCCATTGCCTTTGCGGCCAATCACTATGGCGGCTCAGGCTGGGGCAACATCCCGCTGGACGTGGGCAGCGCAGGTTTCATCGGGGTCCGCACCCCCAACTCGCGGTGGCTCGATGCGGGTTACGGGAATGCCTACGCCTACGCCAGCGAATCCCTGAACCTCAACGAGCAGCTGTGGCAGTTCAACAGGCCCAAAGTGGTGCGCTCCAACGGAGGAGTGAATGATGCCCAGGACCGGATCCACGTCGCCTACTATGACGCCAACACCAGGGCGGCGAAGTACTCGTTCATGTACGACGACGGCCAGGCGGTGGCCCGCGGGTGGATCGTGCTGGACGGCGGCACGGATGCGCACGACGTGCGCTACATCACGGGCATAGGGACGCGGCCCGCCGGGACCACCCTGACGGACACCGCGCTGATCGGAAATACGCTAATCGCCAACGGCCAGACCGTCATGCTCATGGACACCGCGGGCAATTCGAACTACACCACGGTCAGCGCCTTCAACAGCGGCACGGGGCAGGTCACCCTGGCCGCGTTCGTCAACACCGCGCGCACCCACTACACGATCGTAACGGGGACGAGCAACGTGGTGACGGCGGGAGTGGCCCAGTCGGCCAACGCCGGGGAGTACGTGGCCATCGACGTGGACGAGCAGGGCTTCCCGGTGGTGGTCTACTACAACACTACCGCCCAGACCCTGCGCCTGGCGCGCGCGAACAAAGTGAACCCGGTGGCGCCGGCGGACTGGAGCCGGCAGAACGTCTTTGCCGGTGGGGATTCCAACGCGCAGTTCAGCGGGCAGCACGTGGCCATCAAGTTCGACGCGAGCGGCGGACTGCACGTTATCTGCTACCGTTCGTCGGCCGGAGACCTGCTGTACCTGTACGCGCCCGACGCCGACGGAACGGACTACGTGTTCCAGAGCAGCGTGGTGGTGGATTCCGAAGGGGCGGTCGGCACCTGGCCGGACCTCACCCTGAACGGGGTGACTCCCTATGTGTCCTACCTGAACAACTCGATGGTCGGCACCTTCGAGGGCCTCAAGCTGGCCTACTACGACACCGCCATCGGCGGCTGGGAGCACGAGATCCTGCCGCTGATCACGGCCATCGCCAACCAGCGGACCAACATCGAGTACCGCAAGGGGGCAGTGCCGTGGACCCTGGCGCTGGGCTACGCCAGCGACAACTTCGACATCGTCTACCTGAGGCCTGAGGAGTAGGACCCGATGAGACGAAAGTGGGCATTGGTCGCGCTGGTCGGTGTCCTGCTGGCCGGCCGGCTCTGGTCGTTCGGCTCGGCCGAGACCGGCGACTACCAGCCGGTGGAGGGCCAGGACAACTGGACCCGCACAGTCGACACCGCCGGCCGCAAGGAGGGCACCTACAACCTGATCGTGCGGGCCGAGGACCGGGCCGGAAACGTCAGCTACGGCGGACCGATCAACATCCGCATCGACCCGGACTCAGATCTCCCGCTCGTCAACGTTTCCAACCCCACCCAGGGGATGCGCGTCGGCAACAACCTGAACGTCCTGGGCACCTGCGTGGACGACGACGCGGTCGAACGCGTCGAAATCAGCGTCGACGGCGGCAGCCCGGTGCCGGCCGAGGGCCGCGAATACTGGTCGTACTACCTGGACGTCTCGGCCATGGCCGACGGCTCACATACGCTCGCGGTGCGAGGCATCGACAGCAACGGCCTCGAGGGCCGGCCCTTTACCGTGGCGTTTGCCCTCGACAAGCGTGGGCCGACGCTCCGCGTGGAGTCGCACAAGGACGGGGCGCTCCTCAACAGCCGGGTCGTCGTCTCCGGAGTGGCCGAGGACGGCAACGGGATCGCCGGCGTATCGCTCAGCCGTGACGGCCGCAAGAGCTGGGAGCCTCTCAAGGTCGACGTGGCCAAGGGGGAGTTGTCCGCCGCGTTCCGATTCGAGATCGACGCCGGCAAGCTCGAAGCCGGCCCCCACGTGTACTGGCTTCGCGCCGCAGACAAGACCGGCTCCGACGAACCCCTCGCCTTCCTGTTCTTCGTGGACAACGAGCCGCCGAAGCTCGAGATCCTGAGCCCGGCGGAGGACGCCGCTGCGGCGAGTCGTCTCGTCGCCATCGGAACGGTCGCGGACGACATCGCGGTCAAGTCTCTCTCGTATTCCGTCGCCGGCGGACCGCAGGGAGCCGTGACCCTGACTCCCGGCAACCGCTACTGGGTGCAGGCCATCGACCCGGCGGGCATCAGGAGCGCGAACATCACGTTCACCGCCGAGGACGTGGCGGGCAACCGCACGCAGGTAAGCCGCAAGGTGAGCGTCGACAGCCAGGCGGACCTGCCGGTGGTCAAGGTGATCGCCCCCGCTTCCGGCGCTTCGGTCCCGGGCCCCGTGGCTCTGGTGGGGAGCGTTCGCGACGACAGCGAGGTCAAAGGAGTCGAAATCTCGGTGGACGGCGGCGCCCCGCGGGCCGTCGAGACGCGCGAGGCTTTTGTCGTGGACCTGGAGCCGCTGCAGCCCGGCCCGCACAGGGTCGTGGCCCGCGGGCTGGACGCGGCAGGCCTTCGGGGCCCCGAGGTCCGCCTGGAGTTCGTCAAGCTGCCGCCGGCGCCTCGAGTGGAGATCACCCAGCTGATCGCCGGTGAGGAGGGCAAGCCTTTTGCTCCGGGACTCGTGATTCCGGCCGGGGTGGCCGCCAGGCTCGTGGCGACGGCGTCGGCGGGCGCGGGCCCCCTCGAGGTCCGCGTGGGCGCCGAGGCCCCGCGCAGGGTCACGGCTGCGGAGCGCTTCGAGATCGCCCTGGCCAAGGACATGCCCGCGGGCAGGGTGGATTTCTCGGTCAGAGCCGCCGGCTCCGAGGCCCCGCTGTTTTCCAGCTTCGCGTACAAGGGCCAGGCGACCGATCCGCCGGGGCTGATCGTTGCTGACGCGCGCATAGGCGCCGACGGCCGCGGCAACGTGGGCGAGGACCGGCCCCTGCGCATCTTCGTGTCGGGAGGGTCGGCCGTGAGCGCCGAGGCGGACCCGCGCAGCGACAGGATCACGGTGGAGGCCTCGGGTTCCATCGTGACCGTGACGCCCCGCAGCGGTGGAAGCCCCGACCCGTTCCGGATCAAGGTCACGACCGACAGCGGCACGACTCTGGTGTCGGAGCCGCTCGTCCTGCTCTCAGACGTCGAGCCGCCCCAACTCACCGTCTCCGAGCCGCTGACCGGCGCCTGGGTAAGGGACACGGTCAAGCTCTCTGGTTCGGTGGCCGAGCCCGGAGGGCTCAAGAGTCTCGAAGTCTCCACCGGAGGAACCGATGACTTCAGGCCCGTGGAGATCAAGCAGATCGCCGGCGGGGCCGTCTTCGATCAGACGCTGTCGCTGGCCGGCGAAGACGGAGTCCTGGTGCTCACCCTTCGGGCGGAGGATCTGGCAGGCAACCAGTCGGTGACGCAGATTGCCGTGAACAAGGACACGGTGGCGCCCCTGGTCGCGATCATCGCCCCCGGTCCCTCCGACCCGGTGGAGGGCACCGTGACGCTGACCGGCCAGGTTGTCGACGCGGGGGTGCTGGAGAGCGTGGAGCTCAGCGACGACGGCACCAGGTTCGTCGCCATGGAGGGAGGCCGGGTCTTCCATCACGACCTGGATCTCTCGGTCTACAGGGAAGTGCCGAAGAGCTTCGCCGTCCGGGCCACAGACCGCGCAGGCAACGCGGCCGCGGTGCCAGTCGCCCTCAGCGTGGACCAGTCCAAGGACAGACCGGTCGCCGAGATACAGATCCCCGAAAAGGGTTCGGTCCAGCGAGGGGATTTCGTGATCTCGGGCATGGCATTCGACGACGACGGCGTGCGCGCCGTCGTGTACCGGCTCGACGGAGGCGACCCGGTCAGGCTGGAGGTGGAGGGCAGCTTCTCGATCCCCCTGTCCCTGGCGTCTCTGGCTGACAACGAGCATCGCATCGAGGTGGTCGCCGAAGACATCAGGGGAGTGACCGGTGATCCGGTCTCTTCAACCTTTGTCGTGTCCACCGCGGACCCCGTGGCTGCCGTCGCCGAGCCGAAGAGCGGACAGACGGTCCGCGGTCACGTCCTGCTCGAGGGAAGCGCCGAGGACAAGAACGGCATCCGGTCGGTGGCGGTCTCGTTCGACAACGGCAACACCTTCAACAAGGCCGAAGGCGCCGAGACGTGGAGCTACCCGCTGAACACGACTCTCCTGAAGGACGGCACCCACGCGATCCAGATCAGGGTCGCCGACAACACCGGCACCGAGGCGCTGTACTCGACCCTCGTGGCGGTCGACAACACGCCGCCCGAGCTGGCGCTGAGCTCGCTCTCGGACGGGGACCGTGTGGCCGGAAGCCTACTGCTCGACGGGCGGGCTCACGACGCCCTGCGGCTGGCCTCGCTGCGCTACCAGGTCCGGTCCCTCGAAAAGGCCGCGGCCGATCCGCTGATCGCCGCCGAGCTGCCTCCTGCCGGGGTCTTTGCCCAGCGGGTCGACGTGAGCGCGCTGAACGCGGGTTGGTACAACCTCGAGCTCGCCGCGGTCGATGCCGCGGCCAACACGACGACGCTTTCGCGCAACTTCGCGATCCAGCTCAAAGGCGAAGAGGCGGCGGTCGTGCTGCTCTTTCCCGCTGACGGCGAGAAGATCGGCGGCGAGTTCACGGTCGACGGGCGCGTCCACGGCGCCACGGTCGAAGGGGAGATCACGCTCCTGGTCGACGGGGCTCCGGCAGCCGCCGCGCCGGCCAGAGACGGCGGCTGGTTCACGCTGCCCGTCTCGAGCGGAAGCCTGACTGACGGGCAGCACAAGCTCGTGGTCCGAGCGGCGGTTTCGAACGGGCGGACGCTGGAGTCGGCGCCCCGCGCTGTCGAGTACGCGGCCGCCGGGCCCTGGCTCTCGTTCACGGGCATCAGCAGCGGCGACTACGTGAGCGGACGGCCGCTGCTCACGGGAAAGGCCGGCATCGCCGGCGTCGATGCGGCCCCGGAAAAGGAGCGCGCCAAGAGCGCGCCGATCGCCGGGGTCGAGCTCAGCTTCGACAGCGGCAGGACCTTCGTGGCGGCCAAGGGCGGCGCCGAGTGGCAGCACCGCCTCGATACGAGCGCTTTCGACGACGGCGAGCTGCTGATCCTTGCGCGGGCGCGCTCGGCGGGCGGCGAGCAGGCCGTGCGCAAGCTGCTCGTGATCGTCGACGACACCCCGCCGGACGTTCGCCTCGGCAGTCCGTCGGAGAACGCGCGCTTCAACGCCTCCGTTTTTCTCGCCGGCACCGCCGCCGACGAAAACGGCCTGGCCGGCGTGACCGCCAGCTTCCGCGAAGGCGGCAAGGGCCGCTACCAGGTGCCCGGCTTCATCCAGGGGCTCTACCTGGACGCCCACGCGATGGGCGCGACCTACGGCGAGCTCGGCTTCGGCTTTACCTTTTTCGACGACAACGTGCGCCTGCAGATGCAGGTGGGCCCGTCGCCCGAGGGAAGGTTCTCGGGGCTGGTGATCGGAACCAAGCTGCTGGCCAACATCCTTTCCCTGCCCTTCAGCTACTGGTTCGGGCCGGCGTGGGACTTCTTCTCGATGTCCTTTGCCCTCGGCGCCAACTTCTCCTATTTCTCGATGAGCGAGGAGCCCTTCGGCTTTGGCACCAACGGCCTGGTGCTGGCCGCGGTCGTGATCCAGTGGGAGATGGCCCGCTTCGACCTGCAGGACCTGCCGATGTTCTCCTTTGTGGCTCTCTACACCGAGGGGAACCTCTGGTTCATCTCGTCGGACATCTCCGGAGGCGTCGAGCCGCGGCTCTGCTTCGGGCTGCGGGCCGGGGTGTTCTGAGAATCGGGCGCACCGGCTCTTGCGCCCCCGTCGCCGCGGTCGCGCCGCAGTCGCGATGCCTGCGCCGGCGGCCGTGTTCGTCCCGGCTGCGCGATGCCGCGCCGCGGGCGCGCGGGGACCGTCGGCTACGGCGGCGACGCGGCCTCAGCCCGCCTCGGTGCGGTCGCGGCCCGACTCCTTGGCGCGGTACAGCGCCTTGTCGGCCTTTTCCTTGAGCTCCGCGAGAGTGCGCGCGTGGGTCGGGTAGACCGCGAGCCCGACGCTGCAGGTGAGCCTCAGGTCGGGGTGCTCCGCGAACCGCAGCCGCCGGATCTCTCTGTTGACCGCGCGGCAGCGCTCGAGGGCGCTCGCGGCATCGCGGCCCGGAAGCACAAAGGCGAACTCGTCGCCGCCGTAGCGTACCAGGATATCCGTGGGAGCGAACACGCGCCGAAGGGCGGCGGCAGCCTCGGCGATCAGCCGGTCGCCGAAGGCCTGGCCATGGGCCTTGTTGAGGTCGCCGAAGTGGTCGAGGTCGAACATGGCGAGCGCCAGGCTGGCGCCTTCGACCTCGGCGCGGTGCGCGATGGCGTCGAGCGATTCGTCGTAGAAGCGCCGGTTGAACAGCCCCGTCGCGGGGTCGGTGATCGCCCTCTTGCGGGCGCCTTCGCCCCACTTGACCATCTGCGACAGCAGCGCGCCGGTGTTGCCCAGCCGCTCGGCGGTGATGGCGGCCATGCGGCGCAGCACGGCCGCGGCCGCGCGGGGGCGGCTGGCCACCAGGTCGAGGAAGTCGTCGGCGCTGAGGGTCAGCAGCTCGCAGTCGGCGAGCGCGCGGCAGGTCGCCGAGCGGGGAGCCTGTTCGATGATCGACATCTCCCCGAGAAAGTTGCCCGCCGAGATCTCCGAGAGCGTGATCTCGGCGCCCCGCTGCGGCTTGACCGTCACCGCCACCGAGCCCGACAGGATGAGGAACAGCTCGTCGCCGGGATCGCCTTCGCGGAACAGCAGCTCGCCCTTGCGGCAGGTGCGCTGCTTCATGCGGCCGGCGACCTGCGCCCGCTCTTTGGGCGCGAGGTCGGCGAAGATGCCGATGCGGCCGAGGGAGCCGGAGATCACCGCGCGTCCTCCGGGAAGAGGATCAGGTTTCCGCCGCGCTCGCGGCCGATGAGCGGAAGGTTCACCGCGGCTGCGATGAGGGCGTCGCGGTCGCGGCCGTGCTCGGGCGCGACGGCGATTCCGAAGCTGGCCGTGAGCGTGACGCTCGCGGCCGCCGCGGCGTCCGAAGCCCCCGAGGTGTCGGAGGCCGCCGGCGCTGCCGCGGCCCCGATGACCGGCGCGAGGTCGAGGCGGTTGAACGCGGCCCGCAGCTCGGCCGCCTTGGCCGCGGCGGCCTCGCGCCCGCGGCCGGGCAGCACGGCCGCGAGCGCGTTGCCGGCGTGGCGCGCCGCGATGTCGCCCTCGCCGACGGCGCGGCTGAGCTCGGCCGCCATCAGGCGCAGCACCGCGTCGCCGGCCTCGTGGCCCCAGGTGTCGTTGATGCTCTTGAAGTTGTCGGGCTTGAGCATGATGAGGGCGAGCGGCCGTCCGCCCTGGAGCAGGGGCGGGAGCTTTTCCTCGAGAAACGTTTTGTTGAACAGCCCCGTGAGCTTGTCGCCGTAGACCTGGCGCTGGGCCTCCTGGACCCACGGCGAGTTCTCCTTGATCAGGGCGTTCGCGCGCCGGATCCTGGCGGCCACCACGCGCAGCGACGAGAAGAGGACCCGCGCCAGGATGTCGGGCCTGCGCGAGAACGTCGTGTCGAAGCGGATGCCCTCGGCGGGAAACCGCAGCACGACGACGTCGCTGCCGGCGACGGCCGTCGCGTTGCGGTCGGTGCCGTCGAGCAGGTCGAGCTCGCCAAAGGTGTCGCCCTCGACCATCTCGGCGATCACGGAAACGACGCCCTCCGCGTCGGATTCCAGGATGCGCACGACGCCGTGGACCACGACAAACGCCGCGTCACCCGGCTCGCCCGCGGCGAAGATCACCTCGTCGGCCCGGTAGGCGCGCATCCGGCTGCGCGCCGCCACCGCCGCCAGCTCCTCGTCTCCGAGCGACGCGAACAGCGCCGACCGCCTGAGCGCGGCTGTCTTGACCGCGGCCGCAGCGGGCCTCCCTCGGAGCGCGACGCCGCGATCGGATCTGGTCCCTGCCCTCGGTTCCACTGCCGCCGCCCTACCTGCCGTCGTCCCGCGACTCCAGGCCGCGTCCGCTCAGGCGCACGTTGGCGAAGCGCTTGAGCACGTCGAACCAGATCGGCGACCCCTGGGCCACCGCGACCGCGGTCAGCAGAATGCCCAGCAGCCACAGCGCGATCCCGCGCGGGTCCGACGGAAACGCCTGGGCCCAGCCGATCGGAAGGCCGAACTGAGACAGCCGCTCGATCGCGTCGGCGCCGCCGCGCTCGACCTCGACGCGGACCGCCTCGGCGAGCAGCGCGTCGCTCCACAGCGCCCGTGCGATCCGGATCGTATCCACGTTGAACGCCACGGCGAGGGCGGCCCCAAGGCCGAACGCCACCGCGTGCGCCCTGCGCCGGTACCACCCCGAGGCGCGCTCCATCACGGCGTCGAACCAGCCGGCCGCGCTGTCGCGCAGCGCCGCCACCTGCAGCTCGGCGCCGCGCTCCTGCGCCTCGGCGGTCCGCACCATCGACATGAGCACGGTGCGGACGCGGGCACTGCCCACGCCGCGGATGCCGATCTTGATCCGGTCGATCACGCCGGCCGCCGGCGAGCTTTCGCCCCCGGCTCTCGCCAGCAGGTCGAGGAGCGCCATGGCCAGCTCGCCGGTCGGAATGTGCACGGGAAGGTCCCGCGCGGAGCGCTGCACCCAGATCAGGGGGTGGCGGTACAGTGCCCTGAACAGGCTCTCCCGCAGCCGCGCCCGCACCGAAGCGCCCGCTTCGGCCGGCCACGCAGCCTCGATCTCACGCCTGGGGTCGCCCGTCCTGGCCGCCGAGTCGAGCGCCTCCCGGATGGTGACGGCCAGAGTCCCGGAGCGCAGCTTGAGCGCCGCCGCGATCAGCTCCTGCAGCCACGTGGCGACGAGGCAGAGCGCCAGGAACACCGACGCGAGGCCGGTCACCAGGCCGAGGACGAGAGAGAGCGACACGGCGCACCTCCTCAGCTGCGGCTCACCTGCGCGCCGCCTCCAGCCGCTTGAGCTCGGGCTTTCCGCGCAGCAGGCTGTTGAGCCCGGCCATGTCCAGGGCGGTCGCGCCGCGGTCGTCCTTGATGGTCGGGTCGGCCCCGGCGTCGAGCAGGAACGCGACGACCCTGGCAGTGTTCATCTCGGCCGCTGCCATCAGGGCGGTCTTGCCGTTGGCGTCGCGAGCGTCGATCCGCGCCCCGCCGTCGAGCAGCGCTTTCAGCACGGCCACGTTTCCGTTGGCGCGCGCCGCCTCGATCAGCGGCGGCGTGGCCCCCGCGCCCGCGACGCGTGCTCCGGCGGCGAGGAGCAGCCGGATGACCTCCGGATTCGCGCATCTCGCGGCTGCCATGGAAAGGGTCAGCGGTCCTGCGGCGGGCGAGTTGTTGACCCTGGCTCCGGCCGCGAGGAGCGCCCGCACGATCTCGGCGCTGGCGTCGGACATGGCCCTGGTGGTGAGCGGCGGCGACCAGGCCGCGTACGTGAGAGCGGTCCAGCCGGTGGCGGTTCTGGCAGCCGCGTCCGCTCCCGAAGCGAGCAGGGCGATCACCGCGGCGAGGTTCTTTTCGGCGGCCGCGGCCATCAGCGGCGTGAAGCCCTGGGCATTGCTCGAGTTGACCCGCCCTCCCGCGGCGATGAGCGCCCGCAGCACCTCGGGGTTCTTGTTCTTGCCTGCGGCGGCGAACATCGGCGTGTAGCCGACGCCGTTGCTCTCCTCGACGCTCGCGCCCGCGGTCAGCAGCACCTTGACCACCTCGGGGTCGAGGTTGCTCTCCGCAGCCGCGATCAGCGGCGTGTGCCCCGACGCGGTGCGGTCGCCGAGCTTCGCGCCTGCCCGCAGGGCAGCCTGCACCTGCTCGGGCGTGCCCTGTTTAGCCACCTCCGTGAGCCTGATGGCCGGCTGCTGCGCGGCCGCAAGCGCCGCCGCGAACGCCAGCGCGGCGGCGCATCCGAGTCTGCTCAACCCGCGATCCTCCACCCGTCGGCAGCCTATCCCGCGTCGGCTCGCCGACGCAACAGCCCCGTGCGCGGCGGGGCGGCCGCGGCAGGCGTCCCGCACGCGCGCAACGCCGCCACGATCCCCGGTCTCCTGGGCAGGCGGGGACGATCGAGCGGGGCCCAGCCGCCCAGAGCCGCCATGACGTCCCGGACGAAGACCGTGCTCGCGATGTCGCCAGGCTTGTGGGCGTCCGAGCCGTAGACCAGGGCCACGTTCGCGTCGACAGCGGTCTTGATGACCCTCCAGTACTGCGCGCGCTGGCCCGGCCGCAGCTTGGCGCCGATGAGCCGGTTCACTTCCCACGCGATGCCGTGGGCGGCCGACAGCCGGGCGGCCTCGGAAAAGACTTCCAGCACGTCGGGTGAAAACTCCTCGGCCGGCAGGGCGTTGGCGATCAGCGCGCCCGGGTGGGCGATGATGTCGACCCTCGGGTTGGAGGCCAGGCCGAGAAAGGCCCTGCGCCACCGGTCGATGATCTCGCCGCGGCTCATTTCGGGCACCTGCCCCAGGTGGGGCATGAGCCTGGTTCCCGGAAACAGGTGAATGCTTCCCAGCACCAGCTGCATGAGGCCGTCGGGCTCCACGACGAGCCGGCCGTCGCCCGCATCGGTATCGACGTCGACCTCCGCGCCGACGATCACCCGGCAGCGGCCGCGGTGCCGCTCGACCAGCCCGGCGATCTCGCGCACCCACCCGACGTGTGCGGGCTCCGTGACGTGCTTCGTGATGGCGATGGCCCGCAGGCCCAGGGCGTCCGCCCGGGCGAGAATCGTCGGCACGTCCTGGGCGGGGTCGGAATGGCCGTTCAGATACGTGTGAACGTGAAGGTCATACCACGGCTCGATCATCGGCAGGCATGGTACGCGAAGGCGCTCCCGGCGTGCAACCGCCGTCTCTGTCCCTGCGAGATGTCCGGCAGCTCGTCGCTGCGCAGCTGCCAGAACTGCGAGACCTGGCGCATGCAGCGGACTCCGACGGCCTCGGCGCTCGCGGTGCCCGCCTGCATCTGCTCGTGGGCCTTGTTCCAGTCACCGCCCGCCAGCCGGCTCATCAGCGGCTTCATCAGGAAGTCGGTCGGGTAGTGGGCGATGCCTCCGAGGGCGTAGGCGACCTTGCGGGCAAGCAGATCCGCGGCGGGGCCGCCGGCCTGCTGCGTCGCGGCCCACAGCCGGCGGGCCGCGCGCAGCCCGTGCGGCACGAAGCAGGTTCCGCCGCGCGCGACCGCGCCCAGGCGCGCGTACTGCCGCTCGCCCTCGATGATCGCGGCGAGGTCGCGGCTCGCCCGCGGGTCCCGCTGCAACGGATGCCGTTTTCGCGCGGCCATGTCGAACCGGCGCCTGTGCCTCATGCTATACTCGATGGAGGGCGCGGAGGTCGCGGTGAATCCCAGGCGGGAGTGGTGGAACAGCCTCCAGGAGACGGCGCTCGAGCCTGATCGCCCGATCGTCGACCCGCACCACCATCTGTGGAAGGCGAGCCGCTGGGGCCCGTACCTGCTCGACGACCTGGCGGCGGACACCGGCGCGGGCCACAAGGTCGTGCAGACGGTCTTTGTCGAGTGCGGCAGCGAGTACCGCGCGTCGGGTCCCGAGGCGCTGCGGCCGATCGGCGAGACGGAGTTCGTCGCGGCCGCGGCAGCCGAGAGCGGCCGGGCCGGGGGAGCGCGCATCGCCGCCATCGTGGCTCACGCGGACCTCTCGCTCGGCGCCGCGGTCGAGCAGGTGCTCGCCTCTCACGTAGAGGCCGGCCGCGGGCTCGTTCGCGGCATCCGCCACCGAGCGGCGTGGGACGCGAGCATCCCCGGTGGCAGCGAGAGCCTGCGGGGCCTGTACGCCGATCACCGGTTCCGCCAGGGATTCGCCCGGCTGGCGGAGATGGGGCTGAGCTTCGACGCCTGGAACTTCCACTCGCAGATCCCCGAGCTTGCGGATCTCGCCCGGGCCTTTTCCGCAACCACGATCGTGGCGGATCACCTCGGCGGACCGCTGGGCATCGGAGCCTACCAGGGCAGGCGGGAGGAGGTGCTGGCGCGCTGGAAGACCGACATCGCGAGCCTCGCCGCCTGCGCCAACGTCGTGATCAAGATCGGCGGTCTCGGCATGGCGGTGTGCGGCTACGGCTGGAGCGGCCGCGAGCGGCCGGCGGGCTCCGACGAGCTGGCCGAGGCGTATCGGCCTTGGTTCGACCACGCGCTCGCCTGCTTCGGCGCCGAGCGCTGCATGTTCGAGAGCAACTATCCCGTCGACGGCGAGTCGGCCGGCTACGCGGTGATTTGGAACGCCTTCAAGAAGCTCGCTGCGTCCCTGTCGGGCAGCGAGAAGGACGCGTTGTTCCGCGGCACCGCCGCGCGCGTCTACCGGCTGTGATCCGCGGCAGCGGCGCCCCCGCGCAGGCCGGGCGCGTCGGCAGCGAAGTCCCGCACCCGAAGGAGCGGCCCATGTCGAGCGAAGAGCCGTCGGCCCAAGTGGTCCTGGATCCCACCGAAAGGGCGACCTTTATCGAGCGCACGGGCGTCGTCCTGCGGTGGATCCTGATCGTCACCTGTTCGGCGGTGCAGTTCCTGGACCCCGTCGTTCCCTTTGTCGTGTACTGGATCGTTCTGCCGATCGCGATCGTCTACAACGGAGCCCTGCAGCTGCTCATCAGGTACAGGAACGAGCGCATCGTCGCAGTCAGCGTCGCCTCCGGCCTCGGAGACATCGTCATCTCGGCGGTGCTCATCTACTTCGCGGGACGCACCGACATCTACCTGTGGTACTTTGTGCTGCTGGTCTCGCATGCGGCCCGATTCGGCTTCGCGGGTGCCCTCCTCTCGCCGGTGGTCTTTTCCGCCTTCTATGCCGCGGGCCTCTACGCGCGCGGCCTGCAGTTTCCGCTCGAGGTGATGCTCATCCGCTCGCTGTTCTTCGTGGTCACCGGCGTGGTGAGCGGCTACCTCGCCCGCGAAGAGCACCGCCGCTTCGACAGGATCCTCGGCCAGCAGCGGGACCTGTTCGAGACGCAGCGCAAGCGCAAGGAGCTGCGCGACACCCTCAGGCGCTACGTCAGCTTCAACGTCGTCGAGCAGCTGATCAGCCATCCCGAGGAGCTGAGGCTCGGCGGATCGCGGCGCAAGGTCAGCGTGCTCTTTTCCGACATCCAGGGCTTCACGAGCCTGCTCGCGGTCAAGGATCCCGAGGAGGTGATCCGGCAGCTCAACGAGTACCTGACGGAGATGACCGCCCTGATCTTTTCCTTTGGCGGCATGGTGGACAAGTTCGTGGGCGACGCCGTCATCGGCATCTTTGGAGCGCTCGGCGCGCAGCCGGACGACGCCCGGCGCGCCGTGCGCTGCGCGATCGCCATGCAGAAGAGGCTCCGCGAGCTGCAGGCCAAGTGGCGCGCCGAGAACGCCGCCGTCCTCGCCTCGCGCACCGCAGTCAACACCGGCGAGGTGATCATGGGCAACGTCGGCTCTCCGCAGCGCATGGACTTTACGGCGATCGGCGAGCCGGTGAACACGGCGTCGCGCCTGCAGGCCGTGGCCAACGCCGGCTCGGTGGTGATCTGCGCGTCCTGCTACGAGGAGGTCAGAGAGATCCTCGACGTCAAGTGCCTGGGCGAGATCGCGCTGCGGGGCGCCAGGGAACCGGTCACGGTCTACGAGGTCATCGGGGAAAAGGCATGCGCCTGAGCACGATCGTCCTGGCCGCGCTGCTGCTGCCGCCTCGGGCTCTGTGCGCCGATCCTCCGACGCCCGCGTCGGTAGTCGAGTCGCTGCGGGCGCTCTACGACGGCCTCTCCGACTACCAGTGCAGGATGTACGAGCACTGCAGCCAGGACGGAAGGTACGAGGAGCGGACGATCGACTTCTACTTCAAGAAGCCGCGCCTGATCCGCATGAACGTGCTCAAGGGCAACCGGTTCGGGGACAATGGGGCCGTGGGCGTGTACCGCAACGACGGCAAGGTCACGGGGAGGAAGGGAGGGCTTCTGTCGTTTCTCACGATCGTCGTCGACAAGCACGATGCGCAGGCGACGACCGTGCGGGGGCTCACCTTTGACCAGAGCGACCTGCAGGCCACCCTGGAGAAGATGGAGCTTCACCTCTCCGCAAGCCGCTGCTCGATCGTCGACGGGGCCGGCTTCTACGAGCTGGAGTTCGAGCCTCGCGATCCCTCGCGCCTCGGCGGCCTGACGCGGGAGATCATCAGGCTCGATGAGTCCTCTCTGCTGCCGATCTCGTCGGACAGCTTCGAAGGAGAAACGCTCGTGCAGCACGCCGAGTGGTCCTCCTACATTCTCGACGCGGGTCTGCCCGACGAGCTGTTCGACGTGCGCTGGGATCCTGGGCGGCTGGCGGTCCTGGGCATCCGCAGCGTGCACGAGGTGCCGCTGCGATGACGGCGAGCTACGACGTGATCGTGGTCGGCGCCGGCCCAGCCGGCGCCTCGGCAGCCCGGTCGGCCTCGCTGGCGGGGCTTCGCACGCTGCTGCTGGAAAAGCAGCGGCTGCCCCGCGAGAAGCGGTGCGGGGGAGGGATCTCGGGCGCGGCGCTCAAGGCGCTGGATTTTTCGCTCCCCGATCGCGTCGTCGAGCGCCGGTGCAACGGAATGTGGGGCGTTCAGCATGAAATCCTCACCGAGGTGAGCGTCGACCGCTGCGTAGCCACGATGGTATCGCGCCCTGCGTTCGACCACTTTCTCGTCGAGAAGGCGGCGGAGGCAGGAGCGAGGATCGCGGAGGCCGAAGCCTGCCGGGAGATCCGGGTGCTCGAGGACTGCGTCGTCGTGGCGACGGTCAAGGCCGAGTACCGCGCCAGCGTCGTGATTGGAGCCGACGGCTGGTCCTCGCTGGTCGCCCGGGCCGTGCGCCCCAAGTGGAGCAGGCGCGAGATGCGCTTCTGCCTGGTCGCCGACGTCCCGTTGCCCGCCGAGGAGATCGAGCGGACGTACCGCAGCCTCGTGGAGCTTCGCTACGGGTACATCAGGCAGGGCTATGCCTGGGCCTTTCCCAAGCGGGACCACGTCTCCTTTGGCATCGGCGGTGCGGCGGAAAACGCGAACCGCCTCCGCGAGGACTTTGACCGGTATCTGCGGCTGCACGGCGTCCGGAGCGAGGTCCCCGCCAGGGGCTGCTTCATCCCGGTGACCGAGTTCCGCCACGACGTCGTGGCCGACCGGATCATGCTCTGCGGCGACGCCGCAGGCTTTGTCGACTGCTTCAGCGGCGAAGGGATCCGCTACGCGGTGGCCTCGGGCGCCCTGGCGGGACGCACCGCTGCGCTCGCCTGCAGCAACGGGGACTGCTCGAAGCGGGCCCTGCTGGCCTACCAGCGCGCCTTCTACGCAGAGCACAAGGCGGACATGAGGTGGTCGTCGTTCATCATGCGGCTGTCGAGCCGGTTCCCGCGCCTGGTGTTCGGCCCCCTCCTGGCCGATCGAGCCACGATCCTGCGGTACTTCGGGGTCATGGACGGCGACGAGCACTTCAGCAGCTTCGCCGTCTGGATCCTGGCGCGGCTGCCCTGGCTCATCGCCACGCAGTTCCTGAGGCGGGTTGCCGGGCGTCAAGGCCGTGCCGGCGCTCGCGGCCGTTGAGCTTGCGGTGGCGGCCCGCTGCTGGTACCGTACGCGCATGAAGCACGCCGCTCGCGCTGCGGCCGCCATGCTGTTGGGTCTGGGCCTCGCCGCCTGCCGGTCGCCGGTGCCGCACCTGGTCTGGCCGCAGAAGGACATCGGTCCTGCGGAGCACTACGACCCGTCCTCGCAGCGCCGGCTTCTCGTCGCATCGCGGGCGAGCGAGTTCAAGTCCGAGCTGGTCAGGCGGCTCGTCGAGGAGCTGCGCGACGACCGGGTCTATGTCCGCAGCATCGGGGTGAACCAGCTCAGGCATGCGGCTGCCAACCAGTACCACGCCATCGTGATCGTGAGCACCGCCATGGCGTGGACGCTCGACCCCAGGGTTTCCCGCTTCGTGGCAAAGGTGCGCGACAAGTCTCAGGTGATCCTGGTCACGACGTCGGGTGGCGGGGAATGGCTGCCCAAGGACGATGCCTGCGACGCGATCGCCGCAGCCTCGCGCCTCGACGACGCCCCGCGCCTGGCCGCGCAGGTCGCCGAGGCGGTGCGCAGGCGGCTGCCGTAGGCGCACCGCACGGCGGGCGGTCTACGGCCGCACCACGTTGATCGGCGGCCAGCCGTCGAGCACGGTTATCACGTTCTGCAGGGCGACGTCGAACGAGGCGACGACTGCCTCCTGGGTCGCACCCGCGCTGTGGGGAGTCATCACCACGTTGTCGAGTCCTGCGAACGGGTTGGAGCGCAGCGGCTCCTCGGCGAACACGTCCAGGCCGGCGCCTGCGATCCTGCGCTCCTTGAGCGCCGCGGCGAGGGCAGGCTCGTCGATGAGGCCGCCGCGGGCGGTGTTGATCAGCAGAGCCGTGGGCTTCATCTGCGAAAGGCTCTTCTCGTTGATGATGCCGCTGGTTGCAGGCGTGAGCGGACAGTGCAGCGACACGACATCGGAGCGGGCGAGCAACGTCCCCAGGTCGACATAGCTGATCCCGTGCTGCACGGCGAAGTCGATATCGCGGCGGCTGTCGGCCGCCAGCACGCTCATCCCGAGGGCCTGGGCGTACCGGGTGAGCGTCCTGCCGATGGCGCCAAGGCCCACCACGCCGAGCGTCTTGCCCCAAAGCTGGAAGGCGCCGCGCACCCCTTGCCACTGCCCGGCTTGCATGGCGGCGTTGGCTGCCGGGAGGCGGCGGGCGAGCGCGAGCATCATGGCGAGGGCCATCTCAGCGACGGCGTGATGGTTGCATCCGGGGCAGTTGCAGACCGCGACGCCCCTTGCCGCGGCAGCGGCGAGATCGACGTGATCGAAGCCGACGCCGGGCACGCTGACGACACGCAGCAGAGGCGCGCGTTCGAACACCTCGGACGTCACCGCCTCCGGACCGGCGATGAGCGCTGCCACCTCGCCTGCGTAGCGCATTAGGGTCTCGGTGCTCGCGCGGCCCTCGATGCGGTAGTCGATGAGCTGGTGGCCGGCGCGGGCGAGCACATCAGCCGCCTTCGCTTCCATCCCGCGGAACTTGACCGCCGATAGAAGCACCTTGCCCCCGCTCACAGCCTCACCTCCTGATTGCCGACCGCGAGCCCCGCGAGCCCCGCGAGCCCGTAGACCGCAGCCGCGGTGCCGCCGAGCACGAGCGCGAGCTGGCTGGCGTCGAAGCCCAAGGCACGGATCTTGGCCAGCTCGCTGGCCATGTTGGAGACGTGATCGGAGCCGTAGAGCACCCGAGCGGCGCCGAAGCGTCGCACCATGCCCTGGACCTGGATGCTCATGCACCAGGACGGTTCCAGGTAGATGTTCGGGCAGACCTGCGCGGCGACCATGGCCTCGCCTCCCATGGTCACGAACCCCGCGTGGCAGAGAACGATCCTGACGTCGGGGTAGGCCTGCGCCGGGGCGACGGCCTGCACGGGACTGGTGAAGCCGCCTGGTCCCGTGTGAACCATCACCGCCACGCCGAGCTCGCGCGCCGTGGCAAACACGATCTCGGCGCGCTTGTGGTTGATCGGCAGCGCGCTGACCTGGGGATCGAGCTTGATTGCGCGGAAGCCCAGCTCGCGCACGCAGCGGGCGGCTTCCCGTCGGTAGTCGGCCTCGGCGATGCGGGGGCTGAGGCTGGCGACGCCGAAGAAGACGCCGGGGCGGCGCTCGGCGAGCCGCGCGATGCGATCGTGGACGCGCGCCACCGCGAGGTCCTGGAACCCGTGGGGCAGCACGAGCGCGGCGTCGATCGAGTGCTGGCGCAGCGCGGCTTCCAGCGCCTCCTCGGTGTTGTCCACGCCGCTGATCGAGGAGGCGCCGAGGTGGCAGTGGGCATCGATGACGAGGTGGCCGTCGATCATGGCGTCACCCGTCAGCCCGAGAGCGGAAGTGAATCGAATGGCGGCGCAGGTGATCGAGACTCGCGGCGATGCCGGCCTCCGGGTCGTCGCCCCCGACGAACTCGAAGCAGTAGAAGACGAGCTGGGGCAGCGCGTCGAGGATCGCGAGGATCGGGGGCAGCCTCATGGTGCCGCGGCCGAGAGGCTGGGGCGGCACGCCCTTCTTTCCCGGGTTGTCTTTGAGGTGCGCGCACACGATCCTGGGGCCGAGGGCCGCGGCCGCTTCGCCCATGTCCGCAGCGAAAGTGTCGTAGTTGCCGATGTCGAAGTTGTTGACCATGACGGGCGAGTCGAGGACGCGGAGGACACGCAGCAGCTCCGCCAGCGTGTTGCCCGGAGGGGCCCCGCGGTTCTCGAGGCACAGGCGCACCCCGAGACGCTCGGCGTAGCGCACGGCTTCGCGCACGCGATCCCACGCCGGGCCCGAGTCGAGGGCCGGCGCTTCGCCCTGGAAGACGCGCAGGAACGGTGAGCCGAGTCTGTGGGCTGTCTCGATGTCCTCGATGAGCTGGCGCTGCCCTGCGGCATCCGGCGCGAAGAGCGTGACGTAGGTCGCCCACGTGCGCAGCAGTCCGCGTTGGTCGAGCAGGCGCCTGATCGCGGCGACCTCGCTGCTGTAGGACGGCCACAAGTCGCGCCGCAGCTCCAGACCCTCGGCCCCGGCTGCGGCGGCGCGGGCGATCACGTCCGCAGTGGAGAGAGCGCCCTTCTTCAAGAGCTCCTGGTACTGGACCACTGACACGAGAACCGGTCGCGAGCCGGGCATCGATTCCCTCCTCGGGCGCCGCACGCTACAGGATGAAGCAGCCGCGCTCGGGCAGCGGGATGTAGCCGCCCGAAAGCCGCGCCGTGACTCCGCCGTCCATGCAGATCACCTGCCCGGTGACGTAATCGGCTGCGTCCGAAGCCAGAAACGCCGCGAGCGCCGCGGCGTCCTGCGGCGTGCCGACCCGTCCCCAGCGGCTCCGCTTCGCGTTCTCGGGGCTGTAGCCCGGATTGCGCAGGTGGCGCTCGACCTCGACCATGCCCGGGGCGATCGCGTTGACCCGGATGTGCCGGTCGTTGTACTCGGCGGCAAGCTGGTGCGTCAGGGCCGCGATGGCGCCCTTGGTCGACGCATAGACCGAGTAGGTGGGCAGGCTCGCGAACGCGTGGATCGAGGTGATGTTGACGATGTTGCCGCCGCCCCCAGCCAGCAGGTGCGCGATCGCGGCCTGGGCGCAGAAGAAGTAGCCGCGTATGTTCAGCCCGAAGACCTTGTCGAAGAACTCGGGCGTGATGTCCTGGAACTCCCCGCGGGCTGTAACGCCCGCGTTGTTGACCAGCACGTCGAGGCCGCCGAGCCAGGCCGCCGCTTCGTCGACCACGCGCCTGCACTGGACCGGATTGCTCAGGTCGCCCTGGAGGGTGCGCGCCCGGCCGCCTGCGGCGACGATCGTGTCGGCCGCTGCGGCCGCCGCATCGGCGTCGCGGTAGTAGTGCAGCGCAACGGCGGCGCCCTGCCGGCCGAACTCGAGCGCGATTCCCCTGCCTATTCCGGTGCCTGCGCCCGTGACGACCGCGAGCTTTCCTTCGAGCTTTCTTGCCGTGCTCACTGCGTCTCCGTCTGATATTTCGGATTATGAAAGCTATTGCATGATATCAGACACATACAGCTTTGTCAAATCTCGCATCGGTGCGTCCACTCGGTGCAGCCTTCATCTATTTCTCTTATGTGATGTGATTTAACCGATCCGGGTGCACGTCACCAGAGTGATTTGAGCCCCCGGCAACCGATCCGTTGCACTTGACAGAAATTCGCGGTATCTGTAGAATACGAAACCCATTTCTTAATATGAAAGAAGAAGGTCACATGCATACGCCCCATTCCCCGCGATTCTTCGATGAGACCACCGATCGCATTTTCGGCGCCTATCTCGGGGCGGCGATCTCGGACGCGATGGGCAGCCCGATCGAGAGCTGGCACGCGAAGCGAGTCAAGCAGACCTACGGCGTCCTCGACTATCTCTTGCCAAGCCCTGCCGGGCGGGTGATGCCCGCTGTTGCGCTGCACCCCGAGCCCGGCTGCGTCACGGACGACACCTACATCCGCGACGACGTCACGCAGTTCGTGTTCCAGAACCCACAGCCCGAGCAGCGCACGCCCGCGGCCTTTGCCGAGTACCTGCTGTGGCACATGAGCCTGCAGCGGTGGTGGCACCCGCCCATCGACCTGATGGTCAAGATCCACCGCGGCGAGATCCCTGCCGAGGAGGGCGGCGACCGCGAGCCGATCGGCGGCCGCGTCGGGTCGTGGACGTCGTTCGGCATGATCTGGGCATCTGGGCGGGACACCCGGAGAAGGCCGCCGAGGAGGTCAGGCGGCTGGGCAGGGTCTACAAGTCCGCCCTTGAGCGCGAGCTGGCCGGCGCGGTGCAGGCGGGCGCAGCGGTAGCCGTCGCCGCCGGCGCGACCGTCGACAGGGTGATCGAGGCGATGCTTGCAGTCTCGGGGGGGCGCGGCAAGGAGTTGCTCACCCGTGCCGTCGACGTGGCCCGCAGGCACAGAGGCGATCTCGACGGGTTCGTCGACGAGGTCTACGAGCGGCTGCTGATCGACTGGGAGCCCGGCTTCATGATGCTCCGTGACACCGAAGGTCCACTGCCGCCTCCCTCGCATGCGCCCGACGACATCGAGCTGCGCACGACCTCCGCCGTCTTTGCCGAGCAGGTGCCGCTCGCGCTGGCAGCGTTCGTGTTCGGCGAAGGACGGTTCGTGCCCTCGCTGCAGGCGGGGGCCGCTCTCGGCCGCGACAACGACAGCATCCTGACTTCGACGGCGACGTGGGCCGGCGGCCTCGCCGGGATGGCGGGCATTCCCCGCGACGCGATCGACGCGGTCATCAGGGTCAATGCCCGCGAGATCGACTTTCTGAACACGGCCTGGCGGCTGGCCGAGATGGCGCGGGAGCCCCGCGGGGGCGGGACAAGCCCGCCTCCGCGTCGGCGGGTCTGAGCATGGCAAGCGCTCGGCCGCGCGCGCCCGGGACGACGATCCAGTCGGTCGACAGGGCGGTGGACATCCTCCAGGCGCTGGAGTCCGGCGACCTCGACGGCCTGGCTCTGGTGGAGATCGCGCGCCGGACCGGGCTGAACAGCAGCACGGTGCACCACCTGCTCTCGACCATGGTCCGCCGCCAGATCGTGGAAAAGGACCCGGTCAGCAGCAAGTACAGGCTGGGAATCGGGTTGATCAAGCTCGGCAGCAAGGCCGCGCGCGGCAGCACCTTTGTCACCGCTGTCGAGGACCACGTCGAGGAGCTCTCCGAGATCACCCGGCAGCATGTCGGGGTGATCGTCTTCCACGGCTTCGAGCGCGAGAGCCTGCTCTCGATCGACAACAAGACGATGATCATAGCGCGCAGCGCGCCGCTGCTGCCCTCGACGCTGCACGCCACGGCTTCGGGCAAGCTCCTGCTGGCGAGGTTGGAAGAGCCCGAGCTGGCCGCGTTCTTCCAGTCGAGTTCTCTCGCGCGGTTCACCGAGAACACGATCACGTCGGCCGAGATCCTCGCCGGCGAGCTGGACGCCGTCCGCAAGACCGGCCTGGCCGAGGATCGCGAGGAGTACTTCGAGGGCATCTGCTGCATGGCCGGCGCGATCAGCGACGCCTCCGGCAGGGTCATCGGGTGCCTGGACCTGGTCTACCCGAAGCTCATCACCGGCAACTACGCAAGCTGGAGGGTGCACGTGAGGCGCATCGCGGCCGAGATGTCGGCGAGCCTGGCGGGCTACGGGATCTTCATTGAAAGGTAGTTGCGCGCCTGCAGCGGCGCGGCGAGTGCCATTCCTGCACCAAATGACAAGAATCGACGATTGCGGCGGCAGGGAAGCGCCGGTTACCCTCCTCGTGCGCGGCCGGTGCGCCGCGCACGAGGAGGATCGAATGGGCAAGCGCGTGTTCTGGATAGGGTTGGGGCTGTTGCTGTGCGTCATGTCGCACCTCGCAGCCAGCGGGGCCGCCGATGGGGGCGCCGTTGCGGCGGCCGTGCCGGCGAACGTCCTGCCGGCCAAGGAGCCGGTCACGTACACGTACATGATCAACGAGAACCCGAACTACAGCATCGTTCAGGACGGCGTTCTCATGGAGCACTTTCGCAAGAAGACCAACGTGAGGCTGCTCTACCAGGGGGTTCCCAACGAGACCTTCCGCGAGAAGTTCAACATCGTCGTCGCCTCGGGGAGCGTGCCGGACATCTGCGGCGGACCGAACCACGCCGAGATCTACGGCCCAAAGGGCCTGTTCCTCAACCTGATGAAGTACCGGCCCTACGCCCCGAACTTCATGAAGTACATCGACGACCCGAAGTACGGCGTCTACTTCAAGGTGGCCGACGGGGGGGTCTATCACATGTCGGCGATCTGGGTAGACGACATCCCGCGGCTGCAGTACATGATCGAGTATCGCAAGGACATACTCGACGAGCTCGGTTTCAAGGAGCCTGACACCTACGAGGGCTGGTACCAGCTGTACAAGGCGGTCAAGGCCAAGTACCCCGACATGATCCCGTACTCGTTCGCCAAGGACAATTGGCGCTTCGACATGTCCGCCTGGGGCTTCCGTGTCGGCGAAGGAATGCTCTACGACGAGGCCAAGAAGCAGTGGTTCTTCAGCCCCGCCACCGAGAACCAGAGGGACGCGATCGAGTACCACCGCAGGCTGTATGCGGAAAAGCTGCTCGACCAGGAGTTCCTGTCGACCACCCGCAACGACATGGTGGAGAAGCTGATTGCCGGCAAGCTCTTTGCGTGCATCTCGCACGGATGGACCGGCAACGCGGCCGCGGACACCAAGAAGATGAGGGACGCAGGCAAGAAGGCGACCTTTGACGCGGCGGTTCCCCCAGGGACCAAGTATGCGCGCCGCACGATCCCCTCGGCTACGCCGGTCTACGCCTACGACAGGCAGAGGTCGGCCGCGTTCTCGAGCAAGATCAAGAACCCCGAGGTGGCGATCGCCTTTTTCGACTACATCGGCTACAGCCAGGAGGGCTCCCTCGCCCTGCGGCTTGGCCTCGAGGGCACGCACTGGAAGATGGAATCCTACGGCCCGGACCGCACGGCGGAGCAGACCCAGGCTTTTCTGGCGGGCAAGTCGAACGTCACGGACATGGGAGTCTCGGACCGCATCCCGGTCGTGACGGCCATGGAGACGTGGTTTCCTGAGGCGATGAAGAACTTCAAGGCGCTGACCGCATCGGACCCCGCACGGGCTCAGGCGGACGCCACCAACAAGAAGGCGCTGCCGTTCATCGACAACCGCCCGATCCCGCCCGTGGAGCTGTTCATGAGCGGCGACGAGATCGACAAGGCCAACGAGCTGCGCACGAGGCTGGCCAACATCTATCACGAGTACCGGATAAAGTTCATCACGGGCAAGACGCCGATGAGCGAGTGGGACAAGTACTTGGCGGAGCTGAAGAAGGCCGGATACGAGGAGCTCACCAGACTCTACAACGGCGCCCAGGCCAAGCTCGAGGCCGCCGGAAAGTAGCGCTGCTGCCGGCCGCGCGACGCTCGCGCGGCCGGCGCGTCGGCGCGGCGGGAGTCCGGCCGCCAGAGACCGTCCGGGCCAGGGGAGACACGATGGCCGGCAGAACCCGAGTGGACATCGCAGGCGAGGACTTTCTCATCAACGGAGAGCCGACGTACAAGGGCCGCACCTGGTGCGGCCATCGCATCGAAGGGCTCCTGTACAACACGCGCATGGTGTGCGCGACTTTCGACGATCTCAACCCCGATACGCGGGGCCGTTGGGCCTACCCGGATACGGGAGCGTGGGACCCTGATCGCAACACCGAGGAGTTCGTGGCGCACCTGCCGGACTACCGCAGGCACGGCGTGCTGGCGGTCACCCTGTGCTTCCAGTTCGGCGCGCCCGGGCGCTACGTGAGGCAGCAGCCGTGGCACAGCAGCACGTTCACCGCGGACGGTGGCCTGCGCAGGGAGTTCCTGCCCCGCTTCCGCAAGGCGCTCGACGCGCTCGACGCGCTCGGAATGGTCGCCATTCTCGGCTACTTCTACTTCCAGCAGGACGAGAAGATCCTGGGCGAGGATGCCGTGCGTACGGCCGTGGACAACGCCACGGCCTGGGTGCTCGACGAGGGCTACACGAACGTGATCGTGGATGTGGCCAACGAGTGCGACGTCGACCGCTACCGGCACGAGATCATGGGACCGGCGCGGGTGCACGAGCTGATCGGGCGCGTGCGGGCGGCGAGCCGCGGCGGCCGGCGGCTGCCCGTCGGCACGAGCTTCACGGCGCGCACCGCCCCGAGCGAGGCGGTGGTCCGGGCCTCGGACCTGATCCTGTTGCACGGCAACAACGCCCGCACGCCGTGGCACCTGAGCATGCTGATCGAGCGCGCGCGCGCCGTCCCCGGCTACCGGCCGATGCCGGTCGTGGTCAACGAGGATGACAATTTCGGCTTCGACGAGCCGCGTAACCACCTGCTGGAAGCGACCGCGCTTCACGCCTCCTGGGGCTACTACGACAACGGGCCGGGCGCACTGGGATCGCTCGCCCCGTCGAACTACCACGACGGCTTCCAGAACCCCCCGATCAACTGGGCCATCAACACGCCTAAGAAGCGCGGCTTCTTCGAGAAGGTCGCCGAGATCACGGGAGCGCGGGCATGAAGGGCCGCATCGGCCGGACCGCGGGCGGGGCGCAGGCCGCCAGGACCGGCGCCGGTCGCAGCGCCGGACGCGGCAGGCCACCCAAGGTCGTCGTGATCCCCCACCTGGGCCGCTTCGGAGAGCTCGGCGAGCTCGAGATCCTCGAGCGGGTCGGCTGCGAAGTCGTCGTGCTCGACTCTCGGGACGAAAACGTCACGATCCCCGCGAGCCGCGACGCCGACGGCGTGATCGCGCCTCCGCACCTCAGCCTCCGTTTCATGCAAGCCCTGCGCCGATGCCGCGTGATCGCCTGCAGCTCGATCGGGATGGACGACGTCCACGGCGTCGAGGTGGCCGCCAGAAAGGGCATTGTGATCTGCAACAGCCCGGACGTGCTCTCGGAGGAGGTCGCCAACCACACGTTCACCCTTCTGCTGGCCGCAGCGCGGCGGATCGTGCCCATGGCGCAGTGGGTCAAGGATGGCCAGTGGGGCAAAGGAACGCGGCCCGCCGGGTCGATCCCGGCCCTGTCGGGCCGCACCCTCGGTCTGGTCGGTTTCGGCAACGTCGGGCGCTGCATGGCCGCGCGCGCGGTCGGCTTTGGCCTGCGGGTGCTCGCGTATGACCCCTACGTGAGCACCGAGGCCTTTCGCCGCCACGGCGCGCAGCAGGCGGGCCTTGCTGAGGTCCTGCAGGACTCGGACTTCGTCTGCCTGCTCGTCCCGCTGACAGCCGAGACGCGCCGCATGATCGGCCCGCCGCAGCTTGCCCTGATGAAGGAGAGCGCTATCCTCGTCAACACTTCGCGCGGCGAGGTCGTCGACGAGGCGGCGCTCGCCGACGCGCTGCGCCGCGGCCGCCTGCTCGGCGCCGCCCTTGACGTGCTCGAGCAAGAGCCCGCAGCCGCGGACAACCCCCTGCTCGCCATGGACAACGTGATCGTGACCCCCCACATGTCGTCGCTCAGCGACAGGGCCAACGTGGAGCGGAGGCTGCGCCCTCCGCGCGAGGTCGCAGCCGTGCTCACCGGACATCGTCCGCGCTTCTGCTGGAACAGGGAAGTGCTGGAGCGCCTCCCTCTTCGGTAGGCTCGAGGAAACGTCCGCGGGAGACTCGCGGGAAGGGACCTCCAGGAGGCGTGACTGCCTTGAAAGCGATCTACACCGCGGAGCCGGGTCGCTTCGGCCTCGAGGAGCGGCCGGTACCCTCGGTCGCGCCCGACGAGGCGCTCGTGGCAGTCCGCGTGGCGGCGATCTGCCGCACCGACATCCACATACGCCGCGGTACGGCCACGCACGTCCGCTACCCGGTGATTCCAGGACACGAGTTCTCGGGCGTGGTCGAGCGGCTCGGTGCCGATGCGCGCCTGCCCGGAGGGCCAGGCCCGGGCGACCGGGTCGCCGTTCAGACCATCATGGGCTGCGGCTTCTGCCCGGCCTGCCGCGCCGGCGAGACCATGCGCTGCCTCAACTACAGCGAGCTCGGCTCCAGGCGGGACGGCGGATTCGCCGAGTACTGTGCGGTGCCCGCCCGCTACCTCTTCCGGCTGCCCGAGACGGTCTCGCTCGAAGAGGCGGCGCTTCTGGAGCCGCTGGCCAACGCCGTGGCCGTCAACGAGCGCGTGGCGGTGAGACCAGGCGAGCGGGTGGTCGTGTTCGGAGCCGGCGCGATCGGGTTGCTGACTGCCAAGGTGGCGAGGCTGGCCTCGCCGTCGGTGCTCGCGGTCGTGGACCTCGACGAAGCGAGGTTGGCCGCGGCGGCTGCGATGGGCGCCACGCACACCATCAACGCCTCGGCGCCGGGAGCGCTCGACGACCTGCGTCAGTGCGTGCTGCAGGGCGAGGGGGCCGACGTGGTCTGCGAGTGCTCCGGGAGCATCCAGGCGTTCGCCGGCTCGCTCGACATCGTGGGGTGGCGCGGCCGCATCGCGGTCGAGGGCAGCGTCGAGCGCAACGAGACAATCCCGCTGTGCCCGCGCACGCTTCAGCGCTTTCAGGGAATCCTGACGGGCGTGGGCGGGTGGGCCGCCCGCGACTTCCAGCGCGCCTGGCAGCTGGTCGCCAGGGGTCTCGTCGACCTGCGCGGGATGGTCACGCACCTGTTCGCGTTCGAGCAGTGGCGTGAGGCCTTGGACCTGGTCGAGAGGGGCCGGACCCCGCACGGCGAAGGGGTGCTGGTTCGGGCCGCGTTCGCACCGCAGCAGAAAGGAGCAGGGCCGTGAGCGAGTTGAGCATGCAGGAGCTGGAGACGCTGCGCGGATTTCCGACGCCGGCGGTGTCGAACGCGATCGAGACCTTTGACGTCCGTCCGCGCAACCAGGGCTTCATGGCCCCGCAGATCCAGCAGGTCTTTCGGGGCAAGCCGGCGGTGATCGGCTACGCGGTCACCGGTCGCATCGTGTGCGCCCACGACCTGGGGCCGCGTCCCAAGACCGACGGCTTTGCCTGGTGGGACCACGTGGCCGCGGCCGTTGGCCCCAAACTGCTGGTGCTCGAAGACCTCGATCGCCCCACGATCGGCACGTGGTTCGGCGAGGTGAACTCCAGCATCCACATGGCCCTCGGCTGCCGCGCCCTCGTCACCAACGGCGCGGTCCGCGATCTGCGCGAGGTCGAGAGTATGGGTTTTCAGTACTGGGCGGCTGCGGTCGCGGTCTCGCACGGCTACTCGCACATGGTCGACTACAACGGCACCGTCGTCGTGGGCGGTCTGGCGGTCAGCCCGGGCGACCTGTTGCTCGCCGACGAGCACGGAGTCCTCTCGATCCCCATCGAGATCGCCCGCGAGATCCCAGCGGCCGTGGCAAAGATCGAACGTCACGAGCGCCGGATCATCGACTACTGCCGGGGCGAGGGCTTTTCGCTCGGGGGGCTGAAGGGTATTGTTCAGTCCGGCGTCAGGCACTGAACCGGGGAGGTGCGGCAGGCCGGCCAGGAGGGACAGCATGGAGTTCCGCGTGTGGATGGATATGCCGTTGATCGACAGCGAGCGCGCGCGCCTCGCCGAGCACGCGCAGCTGATCGAGGAGCGGGCCGACGAACACGTCAAGGGCGCTCACGCGGCCATCATCTCGTCCCGGCCCCAGGTCGACGGCGCTTTCATGGACATGGCCGGCCCGCAGCTGCTGCTTCTGGTCCGCCATGGCATCGGCTACGACAACGTCGACGTCGGGGCCGCCACCGAGCGCGGCATCCTCGTAGCGAACACCCCCGACGCGCCCACCGAGTCGACGGCCGAGCACACGGTGACGCTGCTGCTGGCCGCCGCGCGCCGCCTGCTGGTCGCCGACCGGAGGATCCACGGGGCGGCGGTGGAGCAGAAGCAGATGAAGGGTTTGGAGTTGCGCGGAAAGACGCTGGGTATCGTCGGTTTCGGCAGGATCGGCCGCCGCGTCGCAGAGATCTGCGGCGCTGGCCTCGGGATGAAGGTCCTGGTCTACGACCCGTACATCAGGAGCGCCGGCCCTCCCACCCCGTACGCGACGCAGGTATCGAGCCTCGACGAGATGCTGGCCGTCTGCGACGTCGTGTCCCTGAACAGCGCCCTGACGCCCGAGACGCGCGGGCTGATGAACGAAGCACGCCTGCGCCGCATGAAAAAAGGCGCGGTGCTCGTCAACGCCAGCCGCGGGCCGGTCATTGACGAGGACGCGCTCCTGCGCGTGCTCGCCGACGGTCACCTTTCGGCAGCCGGGCTCGACGTCTACAACGTCGAGCCTCCCGCCCCGAACCACCCGCTGTTTGCCCTCGACAACGTTGTGGCCACCCCGCACATCGCATCCTACACCGACGGCGGCCTCGAAGCGATGGGTCGCGGCTCGGTCGACCAGGTGCTGCAGGTCATTGGCGGCGGGCGGCCGGAACACCTGGTCAACCCGGCCGCCTGGCCGGGCCGGGCGGGCAGGCGCCGTGGCTGAGCTCGCCCTTGGCCTGCTGGTGGGGCAGAGGCACTATTTCCCGCCACGGCTCGCCGAGCAGGCGCGGCAGGACATGGTCGCTGCCTTTGACGAGCTCGGCATCGAGGCGGTGGCGCTCGCTCCCGGCGACTCGGTGGCGGGCGCGGTCGAGTCGCTGCAGGACGCGCGCCGGTGCGCAGACCTGTTCCTGGCGCAGCGCGCGAAGATCGCCGGCGTCGTCGTGAGCCTGCCCGACTTCGCCGAGGAGCGGGCCATCGCGAACACGCTGCGGTGGGCCGGGCTGGGAGTGCCGGTGCTCGTGCACGCATACCCGGACGACTTCGCGGAGGGGCAGCCGCGGCGCGACACCTGGTGGGGCAAGATCTCGGCCTGCAACGCCCTGAGGCAGTACCGCGTGCCCTACACCTTGACCTTCGATCACGTGAGCCTGCCGAGGTCCGACTCGTTCCGCCGGGACCTGGCTGACTTCGCCGGGGTCTGCCGGGTGGTCCGCGGCCTCAAGGGCCTGCGCGTGGGGTTGATCGGGGCGAGGCCCGCCGTGTTCAACACGGTGCGCTTCAGCGAGAAGCTGCTGGAAGCCTCCGGCATCTCGGTCGAGACGATCGATCTCTCCGAAGTCATCGAGCGCGTGCGCAGCTTCGGCCCAGGCGATGCCCGCGTGCGCGCCAAGGCCGAAGAGCTCGCCTCCTACGTCGACTGCCGCGCCGTAAGCCGCGACGCCATGGACACCCTTGGCCGCCTCGGCGTCGTCATCGAGGAGTGGATGGCGGAGAACCGGCTCGGGGCCAGCGCGATCCAGTGCTGGAGCGCCCTGCCGCGCCAGCTCGGAATCTACCCGTGCGCACTGATGGCGATGATGGGAAGCCGCCTGCTGCCTTCGGCTTGCGAGACCGACGTGAGCGGCGCGGTCAGCATGGCAGCCCTCGCGTACGCCTCCGGCCGGCCGAGCGCGCTCGTCGACTGGAACAACAACTACCACGACGACCCCGAGCGGTGCGTGCTGTTCCACTGCTCGAACTTTCCGCGCGAGCTCATGACGCGTGCGGCCATGGGCTCCAAGGTCACGCACCGCGATGAGACGGGAACGGCGCACAGAGGCCCCGGGAATCTCGAAGGAAGGCTGCGGCCCGGCGCCTTCACTTTCTGCCGCGTGGCCACCGACGATCTCGAGGGCAGGGTCAGCGCGTACGTCGGCAGCGGCGAGCTCACCGAAGACCCGCTGCAGACCTTTGGCGGCTACGGCGTGGCCCGCGTAAGCCGGCTGCGCGAGCTGATGTGGCACGTCTGCCGAGCGGGGTTCGAGCACCACGTGGCGATCAACCTCTCGAGCACCGCGCGGGTCGTGCACGAAGCCCTGGCCCGCTACCTCGGCTGGAACGTGCACAGGCACGCGGCCGTCGATGAGCCGGCGGACTGCTGGGGGGCGCAGTGAAGCGGATCATGGTGCGCTGCGACCTCGAAGGGGTGACCGGCGTCGTGAGCCAGGATCAGGTGCAGCCGACGCGGCCCGACTACGCCAGCGGCCGCACGCTGTTCATGCACGACCTGCTCGCCCTGCTCGAGGGTCTCCTGCAAGGCGGCGCCGAAGAGGTCGTGCTGTTCGACATGCATGCCACGGGCCGCAACATCGACGTTGGTCGCCTGCCCGAGGGGGCGGTGGCGATCTGCGGAAACCCGCCCGTGACGGCGGGCTGGCCCTGCGGCCTCGATCGCTCGTTCGTCGGGCTGGTGCTGCTCGGGCTGCATGCGATGGCGTTCACCCCGAATGCGCCGATGGGCCACTCCTACGACAGCGACATTCGCCGCATCCGCCTGAACGGCCGGTCGATGGGCGAGATCGGTGTAGAGGCGGCGATTGCCGGCGAGTTGGCGGCGCCGACGTTGCTCGTTGTGGCCGACTCAGAAGGAGCCAGGGAGGCGCGCGACCTTCTTCCTGGAGTTTGCACCGTCGCCGTCAAGGAGAGCCTCAGCGAGACGAGCGCTGTCTGCCCGCCGCCGGCGGTGACGGGGCGTGCGATCCGGGAGGCCGCCGCCGCCTGCCTTCAAGCTGCAGTGGCGCCGCTGAGCGTGGAGGCGCGCGTGCGCCTCGAGGTCGAACTGTGCGAGGGCGGCTTCGCCTGCGCTTTCGGCGAGCTGTTTCCAGAGCTGATGACCGGGGAGCGCACGGTCCACCTTGGTGCTGCCACCGTGCTCGAGGCCTGGGCGGGGTATGTCGCGCGCAAGCGCGCTGCGTACCAGCAGGTGCGCGCCCGCACCTGAGGGCAGCCTCCGTCCGGCCTCTTGACAGCCAAAAAATCCCGAACTAAATTTGCTGAGAAATTTCCTATTCGGACTCTGCAATCGGAGTTTGCGATGGAAAAGGTTGCGTCTCGCAAGAAGCAGCCGTCTCAGGCGTCGCTCGCCGACCGCGCCTACGAGGCCATTCGGGAGATGATCCTCAAGTTCGAGTTGCTGCCAGGCCAGACCGTGCTCATCGACGAGCTCGCGGGCCAGCTCGGCATGAGCCGCACGCCGGTGCGGCAGGCCCTCGAGCGCCTCGCTTCGGTGCTGGACGGCCTCGTCGAGATCGTCCCCCGCAGGGGCATCGTCGTGACGGTGCCTACGGCCGCGCTCATGACCGAGATCTACCAGATCGTCCAGGGCCTGGAAGGTCAGGCCGTGCGGATAGCGGTGGCGCGGGAGGACCGGTCGTTCACCCGCCTGCTGCGCGCTGCGGTCGAGGAGCAGGAGGCGGCGCTCGCTGCGGGTGATCGCGATGCCTGGATCGTCGCGGACCGGCGATTCCACCGGCTGCTGGTCGACTCGTGCGGCAACCGGCGACTGGCGGCCCTCGTGCGCCTCTTCGACGGCCAGCTCCACCGCACGCGCTTCGCGACAGCCCGCACCCGTAGCCGTGAGGCGCTGGCGCGCTCGGTGGCCGAACACCGCGCGATCGTCGATGCCCTGGAGCGAGGAGAGCGCGACGAGGCCGTGCGCGTGCACACCGCGCACCGCGAGCGCGCCCTCGACGAGCTCATCGAGCGCTTGGCGGACTACGGCCGCATGGTGACCGGCGCCGCGGCCGCACGCGGAGGATCGGCGTGAGCGACTACCGCCTCGCCATCGTCGACGACGACACGCAAATCCGCGAAGGGCTGGCCTCCTACTTCCCATGGGCCGGGCTCGGCTTCGATGTCGTGGCTACGTTCGAGGACGGCGAAGGACTGCTCGAACGCCTGGCCTCAGGTGGCATCGACGTCGTGCTCTGCGACGTACGGCTTCCCCGCATGAGCGGGATCGACGTGGCCAACCGGATCGCCCGCGACTTCCCGGATGTCCGGGTGGTGTTCCTGAGCGCGCACAGGGACTATGAGTATCTGCGGGCCGCGCTCAAGTGCCAGGCTGTCGATTACGTTCTCAAGCCAGCCTCCGAGCGCGAACTGTTGTCCGTGTTCCTGACGCTGAAGAGCGATCTGGACGCCCGCAGCAGCCGCGTCGGTGCCGGCGAGGAGGGACCCGGTTCGATCGCCGAGACCGTCGCGGCAACGGTGCGCAGGTTCGTCGAGAGCAACTACCGCACTGTGACCCTCGAGGCGGCCGCCCGCGTGGTCCGCATGAACCCCAACTACCTCAGCGCCTACTTCAAGCGCGCGGCTGGCATCCATTTCTCCGAGTACCTCATGAAGGTGCGCATGGAGAAAGCGTGCGCGCTGCTGCGCGATTTCCGCTACCGCACCTACGAGGTCGGCGCCATGGTTGGCTACCAGGACGCGAACAACTTCACGAGGGCCTTTCGGCGCTACTTCCACAAGAGCCCGAGGGAGTACCGGGCCGCACCCGTGTGATCCCGCCCCGCGCCAGGCGCCTGCTGCTGTTCGTCCCACTGGTCCTGCCACTGCTCGCGATGGGCGCCATTTCCGCGCTCACAATGAGCCGCTACATCTCGGGCGAGGTCGAGACCGCGACCATGCGCCGTCTGGCCGACGCGCGCACGACGGTCGACCTCGTGCTGGGCGAGCTGGAGACTCTGGCAACTTTTCTCGCAGCCGAACCTACCGTTCTGCACAACACCAAGACGCTGCTGCTCGAAGACGAGCTCAGCCACGAAGACTATACCTTTTTGACGGTCGTGCGCGCCCTCCTGGTCAACGCGGTGGCCAGCGAGGCGCGCAGGCAGCCGTTCAAGAGCGCGATCTACCTCTACTTCCCCAACCCGCAGGGTCGTGTCATCAACTCCCTCTACGGCATATCGAGCGTGGACAAGCTGGACGATTCCGGCTGGCTCGCGTCGCTGCGCCTGGCGCCCCGGGAGCGCCGCTTCTGGAGCGAGAGCCGCACGGTGCGCCCCTACGGCTTCGGACCTGCGGTCGACCTGATCACGGTCTACCACAGGCTCGGCTCTCCCGGAGATCAGGGCGGCGACGGAGTGCTCGCGACGAACCTCTACCGCTCGCGCGTGGAGGCGGCGATCGATCCACGCGTCCTGGTCGTCAACGAGCAGGGCCGCCCGATCGTGAACGCCGCCCTGCTGGAGGCGCTCGGCGCCGAGGGCTCCGCCGCAGTGCTCGGCGGGCGTGCTCCCGGCCGTCTGCTGTTCAGGAGCGGATCTCGTTCGTTTGTCGTGACCCTCTCCGGCCCGACGCAGTACGGGTGGACCTTCGCTTCGGTCGTCGATCGGCGCAGCCTCTACCGCGTGCCCGGGCGCCTGCTCGTCTACACGGCGATCCTGTCGTTCGCGGCCCTCGCGTTCGGAATCGCCATGAACGCCCGCCAGAGCCTGCGCAACCGCCGGATCGTCGAGGCGGTGCTCGCTGTGCTGCACTCCGAGAAGGAGCAGAAGCCCCCGCCGCCGGTTCCCCAGGCGGGCGGCGGGGACCTTCGCTACATCCTGGAGCAGATCATCCGCAACTACGTCGAGCGCCAGAGCCTGGAATCCAGGCAGCGCTCTCTCATGTTCGCCGCGCTGCAGTCCCAGATCAATCCTCACTTCCTCTTCAACACCCTCGATGCCATCTCGTGGAAGGCGTTCGCGCTCACCCGAGGCCGCAACGCCGTCACCGAGATGATCGAGAACCTCGCGGCCATGCTGCGCTACTCGCTCGCCGACCGTCCCGAGTTGGTGACCGTGCGCGAGGAGCTCGAACACGCCCGGCAGTACGTCGCCATCCAGCAGTTCCGATACCGGGACCTGTTCTCCGTCATCTGGAACTGCGAGCCGGCGGCCCTGGAGTGCCGGGTGGTGCGCCTGCTGCTGCAGCCGCTGCTGGAGAACTCGCTGTACCACGGCATCAAGCCGGCGCGGCGCAAGGGGCGCATCGAGGTGACGATCCGGCGCTCCGATGGTCGCCTTTCGATCGCCGTACGCGACGACGGGGATGGAATGACGAACGAGCGGCTGCAGGCCGTGCTCGCCCAGATGCGCGAGGACAGGATAGCCAGCGAAACGATCGGTTTGCGCAACACCTATCGACGGCTGTGCGTTCGGTTCGGCGAGGCGCGTTGCTCGGCCGCAATCCGCAGTCGACCCGGAGACGGAACGGTCGTCGAGCTCGAGGTGCCCGCGTTGGAAACGCCCGAAGCGGAGACAAGCGGGGCGCAGCAAACGCCGCGCGCGTGAGCGCTACGCCTGCTGCGCCCCGCGGGCGCTACTTCATCCGCAGGCTGTACCACACGGTGGGAGTCCCGACGCCCAGTCGCAGCGTGGCTTCCCCCGCCTTGATCTGGGCCTCCTCCTCGTCGCCGGTCGGCTGCCCGCGGCCGTCGAGCGCCTGCAGCAGCAGGCGCCTGCCCGCCAGCCCCCGCAGCGTCACCTCAGCGGCCACCGGCTCGATGCGCGTGGGCGGCCCGCCCCATTGGTCGGAGATCGAACAGGTGCCGTCGGCCTTCCACTTCATGCCGGTGTTGGCCACCCGAGACGCGGCCACGATTAGCATGCTCCGCGCCTCGCCCAGAGGCGCCTCCTCGAGGCTCGCGATCTGCACCGATGCGAAATCGCATGCCAGGGTCACCTTGAGATGCGCGGTCTCGTGCGTGCCCCTGTGCGCCACGACCGCCCACGCCCGCGGGGCGTCGATTGTGACCGAACCGGCGCCCTTGGCCGGATCCCACCGCAGCTCGCCGGTGTCGCTCGCGAAGGGGCCCTCGCCAACCGTCACCTCGCCGGAAGCGGGTCTCACCTCGACGGCATGGAAGTCCGCAATCGTCGTGCGGTGTACGAGACCGAGGCTTCCCGGAAGGTAGTCCAGCCAGTACGGCGACGGACGCCTGCCTGGTCGCGGCCGTCGGCAGCTCTCCAGGGCCCACGCGCGGGGGTAGCGCCGCTCGATGAGCCTGCGCGCTGCCGCCACGTCGCCGCGCAGGAACATGAGGGCGCTGATGGCGCTCTGGGTCATCTTGACGGGGTCGTTGCACATCCACTCGAAGCGGCAGTTGGCCTGGGTCATGACCAGCTGCATCTCGCGGGGCAGAAGAGGGTCGAACCGGAAGACGCCTTCCCAGTCGCCTCCGGCGTAGCCGAACCAGAAGATGCCGTCCCAGTCCTGAAGCAGGGCATAGGCCGTGTTGACGGGAAAGCATTCGCTCACGTAGTCGCCCGGAAAGTGATGGTTGATCTCCGAGACCACGTACGGAACGCCCTTGACCATCGAGCGCGACAGCACTGCGGGCAGTGATTCCTCGGGATCCTCGATCATCGGTGTGTTGCGGATGTACCAGTCCTTGTACCACTCGCGCGCCGGCCGCTCGTTGCGCCGCAGGTTGGGCGTAGCCCAGTAGCCTTCCCAGTAGGCATGGCCGTCCACGATGTCGAGCGTCGCCTGGCTTTCAAGCATCGGAAGCCCGCTCTGCTCGTGAAAGCAGTCCGAGGTGCCGATGATCATCGGCTTCACGCCGAGATCCTCGCGCAGGTAGCGGCGAAAGTCGGCAAAGTAGGCCCGCTCGATCGACTGGTAGAACGCGGCCTCGTCCTGGAATCGCACGGAGTTCGCCGACGCGAACTCCTCGGGCACGAGGCGGCGCACGGTGCCCCGCGCGGGGTCTTCGGCCGCCTCGAGGCCGCCGTCCCACACGGCTGCGAGCGTCGCGCGATCCTTGTAAACGTCCAGCAGTCGTTCGTTCCACCGTCTCGTCAGATCGGCGGCATACGAGGGCGGGATGTCGCTCCAGCTTTCGCCTCGCGGCGGATTGCCCCGCGTCTTGCCTCGCACCCAGAGCGCGAGCAGGCTGTTCTCGTTGAGCAACTCCACGATGGCCACGGCCGGGTCGTCGGCATAGCGCAAGCCGGTGAACGGGTTGACGTGCGTGAGCAGCTGGCGGGCGTACTCCTTTTGGAGATACACCAGGCGCTCGTCGAAATAGGTGCTGGCCTTGCCGAAGCCGAGCAGGTCCGGCTCGCGGACGCCGTCGGCTTCAGTGAAGTTGCGCGATACGTTGAGATTGAAATCGATGTAGATGCCGTTGTCCCTGCAGCACTTCAGGAACCAGTCGAGGCGGACCATCGCCTCAGGGTCGAGGGCCCGCGTGGACTCGCCGCGCCCGTCCCAGGGCACGCCCATGTCGCGGCCGATCGGCGCGGCCGTGCCGCTGCTGTGCCGCATGAGGATGCCCTCGGGCCAGCGGTGGTCGATGTGATGGAGGCGCAGGCAGTTGATGCCGAACTTGGCCATGCGCCGGGCAATCCTGGGTGCGCTCTCCATCGGCGGGCACGGAACCGCGAGGGTGATGTTCTGTCCCCAGATCTTCCACCGCTCGCCGTTGCCCAGGCGGAAGTGGCCGTCGCGGGCCTCGACGAAACCGTACTTGCCCGCGGGTTTGTGCAGCAGGAACGACATGTCGGTGATGCTTTCGCTGGTGTCGTCCCAAGGGATGACGAACTCAGGCCAGCGATCGGTTTCAGGTCGATGGCCCTGCTTGCGGGGCTCGGATGCGCTCATGGTCCTCTCCTTCGTGGGTTCGGAAGCGAGGCCCGATCGCGCAGAGTTGTATCTTACAGTGCGCGCCGGGCCGGCGCAAGGGCCCGGCGGTCCGAAACGGGCCGAAACGGACTGTTTCGGCACGCAATGACAAAAATTGATGATTGCGCGCGCGGCGGGGCGGCTGCTACGCTCGATGCGGGTTCGGGAGCGGGCCGGCCGATCGGCCGGACAGGGAGGTTCTGTGACGACACAGCGACACACGCGCGTCGGAATCGACGGCGCGAAGTTCACGATCAACGGAGAGCCCACCTACAAGGGACGCGTGTGGAAAGGCCACCCCGTCGAGGGGCTATTGCTGAACTCGCGGATGGTCAACGGCGCCTTTGACGACGAAGAAAAGATCCTGGCGGACAAGTGGAAGTACGCGGATACGGGGCGCTGGGATCCCGACCGAAACACCCGCGAGCTCATGGAGGCGATGCCTCTGTACAGGCGGCACGGGCTGCTCGCGATCACGCTGAACCTCCAGGGAGGAAACCCCGGCGGCGAGAACGGCACCCTCACCTGGAAGAACACGGCGTTCAGGGAGGATGGCAGCCTGAAGCCTGCCTACCTCGCCCGTGTCGAGCGGATCATCGACCGCGCCGACGAGCTCGGGATGGTGGTGATCCTCGGCTATTTCTACTTCGGCCAGGACGGGTGGCTGCGGGACGAGCGGGCCGTTGTCGCGGCCGCCGACAACGCCACGGCCTGGATCCTGGACAACGGCTACACCAACGTCATCGTCGAGGTAGCCAACGAGTGCGAGAACGACAAGTTCTACCGCCACCCCATCATCCGCTCGCCGCGGGCCCACGAGTTGATTGACCGCGTGCAGTCGCTGGCAAGACCTCGTTACCGCCTTCTGGTTTCGACAAGCTTCTGCCACGAGATCCCGACGAATGCCGTGATCGACCGCGCCGACTATCTTCTCGTCCACGGCAACCACATCCGAACCTGGCCCCGGGTCACCGAGATGGTGGCCTCCATCCGCGCGAACCGCTACTACCGCGGCCAGCCGATCGTTTTCAACGAGGACGACCACTTCGACTTCGACCAGCCCGAAAACAACTTTGTCGCCTCGGTTCAGGCCGGGGCTTCGTGGGGCTACTTCGACTGGAAGGGCTACCAGGGAGTGCCGGCCAACTGGGGCATCGACACCGACCGAAAGAGGGCGTTCTTCGGGCTTCTGGCCGAGATCGCGGGGGCCGAAGCGCCGCCCCGGCAGTGAGACCGTGCCCAGCGAGCGCCCCGGGCGCTCGAAAGTCCAGACACAGGAGGTAAGGGCCATGGATTGCAGATGGAGAGCGATCGTTACGACGGTTCTGGCGTTGCTGCTGCCTCTCCTGCCCGCCGCGGCCGCGGGCGGCGCGGAGAGCGGCGCTGCGGCAACACCCTCGGCCGAGGGCCCCGCGGGCGTCCTGCCGGCAAAGGCTCCGATCACCTACACGTACCTGATCAACGAGAACCCCAACTTCAGCATGGTCCAGGACGGGGCGATCATGGAGTACTTCCGGCAGAAGACAAACGTCAGGCTGCTGTACCAGGGAGTGCCCAACGAGACCTTCAAGGAGAAGTTCAACATCATCGTCGCCTCCGGCACCGTGCCCGACATCTGCGGCGGGGGCAACCACGCGGAGATCTACGGGCCCAAGGGGTTGTTTCTCAACCTGAACAACTACAAGCAGTACGCCCCGAACTTCATGAAGCTCGCCAACGACCCCAAGTACTCGGTGTACCTGCGGGTGAGCGACGGCGGCATCTACCACATGCCGCGGATCATCGCCGATGACGTCGAGCGCCTCCAGTACATGCTCCAGTACCGCAAGGACATCCTGGACGAGCTCAAGATGCAGGAACCCGACACCTACGAAGGCTGGTACGAGCTGTTCAAGGCGGTCAAGGCCAAGTACCCCGACATGATCCCGTACTCGTTCGCCAAGGACAACTGGCGGTTCAACATTTCGGCCTGGGGTTTCTGGGTCGCCGATGGGATGCTCTACGACGCGGCCAGAAAGCAGTGGTTCTACAGCCCCATCACCGAGAACCACAAGGCCGCGATCGAGTATCACCGCAAGCTGTACGCCGAGCGGCTGCTCGACCAGGAGTTCCTGTCGACCACCCGCAACGACATGGTCGAGAAGCTGATGGCCGGCAAGCTCTTCTCCTGCATCTCGCACGGGTGGACGGCCAACCCTGCCTCGGACACCAAGAAGAAGCGCGACGCCGGCGACACCAAGACGACCTTCGACGCGGCGGTCCCGCCCAAGACACAGTACGCGCCGCGCACGATCCCGTCGGCGACGCCGGTCTACTCCTACGACAGTGACAAGGTCGTCTCGTTCTCGAGCAAGATCAAGAACCCGGAGGTGGCGATCGCGTTCTTCGACTACATCAGCTACAGCCAGGAGGGATCCCTCACCCTGCGGCTGGGATTGGAGGGCACGCACTGGAAGATGGAATCCTACGGCCCGGACCGCACGGCGGAGCAGACGCAGGCCTATCTGGCGGGCAAATCGAAAGTCGAGGACATGGGAGGCTCGGACCGCATCCCGGTGCTGATTTCGATGTACACGTGGTTCCCCGGGGCGATGAAGAACTTCAAGCAGATCACCGCTTCGGACCCGGCCCAGAAGCAACTCCAGTACACGATAGACAAGGCGCTGCCGTACATCGACAACCGCCCGGTGCCTCCTGTCCGGCTGTTTATGAGCAGCGAGGAGGTCGAGAAGGCCGCTGAGTTGCAGAGCAGGCTGAGCACGATCTACCTGGAGTACCGGATCAAGTTCATCACCGGCAAGGCGCCGATGAGCGACTGGGACAAGTACCTCGCCGACCTGAAGAAGGGGGGATACGAGGAGCTGGTCAAGCTGTATAATGGCGCCCAGGCCAAGCTGGACGCGGCTGTGGGAAAATGACCGCGATCGCGGTTGCGCTGCCGGCCGAGCCGCCGGCGGCGCAACGCGCCCCGGGGGATAGGATGAGCAAGGAGGCGGTGAGGACCAGCGGCGACAGCCTGCGCAAACGGTTTGCACGCAGCCGCCTGCTGCTGGTGATGTTCCTGCCCGGCCTGCTGTACTACCTCGTTTTCCGCTACTGGCCGATGTATGGCCTCGTCATAGCCTTCAAGAAGTTCGACCCGTTCCTCGGCGTGGCGCGCAGCCCGTGGGTCGGGTTGCGCTACTACATCCAGTTCCTCGCCGACCCGTTTGCCTGGCGCATCATCCGCAACACTTTCCTGCTCAGCACTTATTCGCTGCTGTGGGGCTTTCCCGCGCCGATCATTCTCGCGATCCTGCTCAACGAGCTGCGCTCGCTGTGGTTCAAGAAGACGGTCCAGACGATCGTGTACCTGCCGCACTTCATCTCCGAGGTCGTCATCATAGGGATCCTGGTGAATTTTCTGTCGCCGGGTCACGGCGTGGTCAACCGGGCGATCGTGGCGCTCGGCGGTGAGCCGATCTACTTCATGGGCGAGCCGGGCTGGTTCCGCACGCTCTACGTCTCCTCCGGCATCTGGCAGAACGTCGGCTGGGGCGCCATCATCTACATCGCGGCGCTGGCCGGGATCAACCCCGAGCTCTACGAGGCCGCAATCGTCGACGGCGCCAGTCGCTGGCGCCGGATCAAGCATGTCACCATGCCGGGGATCCTGCCGACCGTCATGGTGATGCTGGTGCTGAGACTCGGGCACCTGTTGACGGTCGGATTCGAGAAAGTGCTGCTGATGTACTCGCCGGCCACCTACGAGACCGCCGACATCATATCGACCTACGTCTACCGCGTGGGCCTGCTGAACGTCAATTACAGCTACGCCTCGGCTGTAGGCCTGATGAACAACGTAGTCAACCTCGCCCTCGTGGTCATGGCGAACTCCCTGAGCCGGCGTACGACCGAGGCCAGCGTATGGTAGTGGAGGACACCGGTCTCGGCTCGCGAGTCGTCAACCTGTTCATCGTGGGCTTCATGCTGGCGCTCGTCGCAGCCACGCTTTTTCCCATCATGCACGTGGCCGCGCTCTCTCTGAGCGGCTCGGGGCCTGTCATGGAAGGCCGCGTGGTTCTACTGCCCAAGGAGTTCACTCTAGACACCTACAAGCGTGTTCTCTCCGATGCGCGCGTCCTGCGCGCCTACGTGAACACCCTGCTGTACACGCTGATTGGAACCGCGATGAACATGGCGTTCACCACGTTGAGCGCCTACGCTATCGCCAACCGCAGGATGATCTTTCGAAGGCCGCTGACGTTTCTCATCACCTTTACCATGATGTTCGGCGGTGGCCTGATCCCGACCTACCTGGTGGTGCGAAACCTGGGAATGATCGACACCCTCTGGGCCGTGACCGTACCCCAGGCAATCAACACCTGGAACCTGTTGGTGATGCGCCAGTTCTTTCTCGGCATCCCTGACAGTCTCGAGGATTCGGCGATGATGGACGGTGCCAATGACTTCATGATCTTTGCCAGGATCACGCTGCCGCTGTCGCAGGCGGTGCTCGCCGCCATGACGCTTTTCTATGCGGTCGGCCACTGGAACAGCTTTTTCACGCCGCTGATCTACCTGAATGACCCCCGGAAGTACCCCCTGCAGATCATCCTCAGGCAGCTGGTCATCCAGGGCCAGGCGTCGATGGAGGAGTTCGCCGCCGACCAGATCAACGTGAGCTCGGACATCGTCAACATCAAGTACACGGTCATCATGGTCGCCCTGATTCCGGTGCTGGTCGTCTATCCGATCGTGCAGAAGCACTTTGTCAAGGGAGTGCTCATCGGTTCGATCAAGGGGTGAGCCGATGAAAAGGTACACCGCCAGCGTGGTGGGCTGCGGCTCCGGCGGCAGGCTGAGCATGGCTGCGCTCGCGGCCTCCGACCGCTACGATCTGGTCGCGGTCTGCGACGTCGACCCGCAGGCGCTGGACGCCGCCGCGGCACGGCACCCGGGCGTGATGCGCTTCACCGCGCACGAGCAGATGTTCCGCACGTCGCCGACCGACGTAGTGTGCGTGTCGACATGGGCGCCGTCGCACCTGTCGATCACGCGAGCCGCGCTCGAGTTGCCGCTCAAGGGCATCCTCGTCGAGAAGCCGATCGGCGACAGCACTTGCGCCGCGCGCGAAATCGTGGAGGCAGTCAAGGCGAAGAGCCTTCCGCTGTGCGTGCCCCACGGCCTGCTCGTGGCTCCTCACGCGACGGAGATCCTGCAGCGAGTTCACCGCGGCGATATCGGGGAGCTCGCCCTCGTCGAGATCGAGTGCGACAAGTGGGACATCATCAACGCGGGCATACACTGGCTCAACTACTTCGTGGCGCTGACGCGCGACGATCCCGTCGCGTACGTGATCGCCCAGTGCGACAGGAGCACCCGCACCTGGCGGGACGGAATGCAGGTGGAGACCTTCGCGGTCACTTATGCTGCCACGGGCAGCGGCGTGCGCGTCGTGATGAACACCGGCGACTACGTCCAGACCGGCCGTCCAGGCAAGGGAACCCTCTTCAGGCTGGTCGGCACCCAGGGGACGATCGAGTTCTGGGGTTGGGAGAGCGCCTACAGGATCCTCAACGCGCAGGAGCCGCACGGCCGGCTCGTGGCGGTCGACGCGGGCAAGGCCACCAACCACCAGCGCCACCTCGAGGCGCTGGCCGTCCAGATCGACGAGGGCCGGTCGGACTACAGCGCAGCGGAGAGCTCCGTCGCCGCCCTGGAGCTCGTCGAGGCCGCCTACATGTCCAGCCGCCACGGCTGCCGGGTCGATCTGCCCCTTGCCCGGTTCGCACCACCGCCGCCGGTCTCCTGGGACCCCGGCGCCCCCTATTCCGGCAGCGGCGGAGGCCGCGACGGGCGCAGGCTTCCGCCGCTTCGGAACACCGGCGCGTGAGCCCTTCTTCTTAAAAACTGACAGATTTTCTGACCCATCACAGATTGCGTGCCCGCCGGCAGGCTCTCACAATGGTTGACAGAGACTGATGCCAAGGAGGCTTCGGATGAAGAGAGTGCTGGCACTGCTGGTCGGACTCTGCCTGCTCGCCTCGATCTCTTTTGCGGGATCTCAGGCGGAAAAGGCAGCCGCCGGGCCGGTCACGCTGCGGTTTTCGTGGTGGGGCAACGAGTCGCGGCACAAGGCGACGCTGGCCGCGATCGACGCGTTCGTCAAAAAGAACCCCAACGTGAAGATCGAGCCGGAGTACGGCGGGTTCGATGGCTACTACACCAAGCTGGCGACGATGATCGCCGGCGGGTCGGCGCCCGACGTGATGCAGACCGATGTCAAGTTCGAGCCCGACCTGAGGGCGCAGGGCGATGTCTTCTACGACATGTACAAGCTGGCGGGAAAGATCGACACCTCGGGTTTCGAGAGGAAGTTCCTCGAAGGCTGGTCGATCCACAACGGAAAGCTGGTGGCGCTGCCCTGCGGCACCAACGGCCAGACGACCATCATGAACGCGACCCTGATGAAGCAGCTGGGGATCCCGCTGGACTTTGCGTGGACCTGGGAGGACATGCTCGAGCAGGGTAAGAGAGTCAAAGCCTCCAACCCTGACAAGTACCTGCTTCTGCTTGAGCCGGCGCAGACCGGCCTGCATGTCGTCAGCGCGCAGGTCGTGCAGCGGACAGGAAGGCAGCTGTACGACGCCGCGACCTTTGCCCGCCAGTATGCCCGCGAAGACCTGGTGGCCGCCCTCACCTGGGTTCGCCAGATGCTGGATGCCGGCCTGCAGGTGCCCTTTGAGCAGAGTGCGGTGTTCACCGACAACCAGATGGAGAACCCGATGTGGCTCAACGGCAAGGCGGTGATGTACCTCAACTACAGCACTCATGTCGTGCGGGCGGTGGCCAGCGCACCGGGCAAGATCGAGGTGGCGGTCAGCAAGTTCCCCGTGCTGAAGAACGCCAAGAACAGCGCCATCGCCGTACAGCCTTCGATGCAGCTCACCATCAATGCCAAGACGCGGCACATCAACGAGGCGGCGGCGTTCGTCAACTTCTTCCTCAACGATCCTGACGCGATCCGCGTCCTGAAGCTCGAGCGCTCGGTCCCCTCGGCGTCCAAGGCCCGCGAGCTCCTGGAGAAGGAAGGAATGCTCGATCCGACTCTGGCCAAGGCCGTGAGCATTTCGCTGGCCAACGCCGGTCTGCCGCCGTCGCTGCTGATGTTCAACTCCGAGATCGGCGCCATCATCAACGAAGCCGTCGAGAGCGTCGGCTTCAAGAAGGCCACGCCCGAGGAGGCGGCCGCGCGCATGATCCAGAAGGTGGACGCGAAACTGGCCGAGCTGAAGGCGGCCAAGAAGTAAGCCTGTGCGCCGGGGCGGAGGTGCGAACCTTCGCCCCGGGCGCCGCACCGCGAACCATGACCAAGAAGCAATACGACCGCCGCGGTTTGCTCTATATCCTCCCGTGGCTCGTGGGGTTCGTCGTCTTTCATGTGATCCCCATCGGGTCGTCGATCGGATTCGCTTTTTCCGACCTCAAGCTCCTGAACAGGCCGCGCTTCGTGGGTCTCGCCAACTTCTCGTACATGTTGACCAAGGACGACCTGTTCTTTCACGCCCTCAAGACCACGTTCGTCTACACTGCGGTCTCGGTTCCGGCGAAGGTGGTCTTTGCCCTGTTCGTGGCGCTGCTGCTGAACCTGCGCGTGCGCGGCGTGGGTTTCTTCCGACTCGTCTACTATCTGCCTTCGATCCTGGGCGGCAGCGTCGTGATCTCGGTGCTGTGGCGCTTTCTGTTTATGCGCGAGGGGCTCGCGAACCTGATCCTCCGTGTGACGACCGGCGCCGGGCCGCTGGACTGGCTCGGCCCCAACCTCGCCCTGCCGACCCTCTCGCTGCTGCAGGTCTGGCAGTTCGGCTCCTCGATGGTGCTCTTCCTGGCCGCGCTCAAGAGCGTGCCGCGGGAGCTCTACGAGGCGAGCATGGTGGACGGGGCCGGGCGCGTGCGCATGTTCCTGACAGTGACGATCCCGCTGATCACGCCGATCATCTTTTTCAACGTCGTGATGCAGACGATCAACGCTCTGCAGCACTTCACCGAGTTCTTTGTCGTTACCGGCGGCGGCCCCCTGCATGCCACGTACGTGTTCGGGGTCAAGATCTGGGAGGAAGCCTTCAAGTACCTCAAGATGGGCTATGCCGCGGCGCTCTCATGGGTCCTGGTGGCCGTGATCGTCGTCTTCACGACGGTGATCTTTTTCACCTCGCGGTACTGGGTCTTCTACGAGGACCAGAAGGTGATATGAACCTTCGCTCCGCAGCCGGCCGCACCGCGTCCTACGTTTTTCTCGCGGCCTTTGCCGTGACCATGGTCTATCCACTGGTGTGGCTCGTGCTCGCCTCGTTCAAGACCAATCAGGAGATCTTCGGCAGCCTCAGACTGCTGCCCGAGAGCTTCCGGTTCGACGCGTACGTCAAAGGGTGGATCAAGAGCAGCCAGGTCCCGTTCAGCCGCTTCTACTGGAACTCCACTGTCCTGACCTCTTCGGTTATGGCGCTGACGCTGGTCTCGACGGGCTTTGTAGCCTACGGGTTCGCGCGCTTCGACTTCCCGCTGCGCAAGCTGCTGTTCAGCGTGATGCTTTCCACGCTCATGATCCCCGGAGCCGTGCTCGTGATACCGCGGTTCGTCCTGTTCCGCCGTCTCGGCTGGATCGACACCTACCTGCCGTTCATCGTTCCGGCGGCCTTGGCTAACGGCGCCTTTTTCATCTTCATGCTGGTGCAGTTCTTTCGCAGCATCCCCAGGGAGTACGATGAGAGCGCGTTCATCGACGGATGCGGATCGATGACCATCCTCATGCGGATCATTCTGCCGCTGAGCAAGCCCGCGTTCGCGTCCGTCGCGATCTTTCAGTTCATCTGGACGTGGAACGACTTTTTCGGGCCGCTGATCTACATCAACACTGTGCGCAAGTACACGGTTTCGCTCGGGCTCAAGATGACGCTCGACATTACGGTGAGCGTGGTCAACTGGAACCAGGTGATCGCCATGGCGGTGCTGGCGCTGCTGCCGAGCATGCTCGTGTACCTGGCGGCGCAGAAGCAGTTCGTGGAGGGGATCACCACGACGGGGCTCAAGGGGTAGGCGCCGCGGGAGGCGGCATGGCTGTCCGCGGCGACGGGGGGGACCAACGATGATGCGAGAGAACAGAGTGAGGGAGACCCTGAAACGCGGAGGGACCGCCCTCGGCACCTTCGTCAAGATCGCCGATCCGTCGATCGTCGAGATTCTCGGCCTGACAGGCTACGACTTTTTCGTGGTCGACGACGAGCACGGCGACATCAACCGCGAGAGCCTCATCAACCTGTTCCGCGCCTCCGAGTCGACGGGAATCGTGCCGCTGGTGCGCCTCGCTGAGAACACGCCGGTCGCCGTGCAGAAGGTGCTCGACGCGGGCGCCCTCGGCGTGATGGGCCCCCACATGGAAACCCGCGAGGACGCCCTTGCGCTCGTGCGCGCGGCGCGCTACCTGCCCCGGGGCGAGCGGGGGATCGGCACGGTCACGCGCGCGGCCCGTTACGGAACGCTGCCGTTCCGCCAGTACCTCGAGATGGCCAACGACAACATCCTTCTGGTCGGTTACTGCGAGTCGACGACGGCGGTCCGGAACCTTGACACGATCCTGTCGGTTGACGAGCTCGACGTCGTATTCGTAGGGCCGATGGACCTGTCGCAGTCGATGGGCCTGGTCTCCGAGGCATTGGGCAAGGTGGACCTGGAGCAGAAGAAGGGCGACGGCAAGGATCCGCGCCTCGTCGCGGTGATCGAGGAAGTCGGCCGCAAGGTCCGGGCAGCAGGCAAGGCCCCCGGTATCATCGCCGGAAGCCCCGCCGAGGCGCTGCGCTGGGCTGAGAAAGGCTTCCAGTACCTGGCGATCAGCTGCGACCAGGCGATGTTCGCATCGCTGGCAAAGCGCTTCGCCGACGAGTTCCGCGTCCTCGCCCGCGAGAGCACGCACGGAGGCGGTCGGTGAAGGTGCTCCTCGCCCCGGTGCGCAAGGGGATGTTCAGCTTCGACGCTTTCATCCGCTCGTTTCCCGATGTGCGCTTCGCGCTCGCGGAAGAGCCTGACGCGGTGCTGAGCGAGATCGGCGACGCCGAGGTCGTATTCGGACACCTGACGCGCGAGCAGTTCGTCGCGGCACGCAGACTGCAGTGGGTGCAGTCGCAAGGGGCCGGCGTCGACTGGATGTTCTCGATCCCCGAGATCGCCGACAGTCAGGTGCAGGTCACCAACACGCGGGGCGCGCAGGCGGATACGATCGCGGAGCACGCCTTTGGCCTGCTCGTGGCTCTGGCGCGGGGCTTCTTCGGGCTGTTCGAGGACCAACGCAACCGACTGTGGCGCAGGCCGCTGCCGCGGCCGGCCGTCGGCCTCGAGGGCCTCACGATGGCCGTGCTCGGCTTCGGGGCGATTGGCCGCGCCCTCGGCGAGCGCGCCGCGGCGTTCAAGATGCCCGTCGTGGCCTGCGACGTGGCCGAGGGCGAGCTGCCGGCCTGGGTGCGGCGCTTCGTGCCGGTGAGCGGGTTCCGGCGGATGCTCGGCGAAGCCGACGTGCTCGCTGTCACGGTGCCCTTCACCGAGCAGACGCGCGGGATGATCGGAGCGGCCGAGCTCGCGCTGATGAAGCCGACAGCCTATCTGCTGGCGCTCTCCCGAGGCGGCATCGTGCAGGAGCCCGCCCTGATCGAGGCGCTGCGCGGCGGCCGTCTCGCCGGCGCAGGGCTCGACGTCCAGGAGCAGAAGCCGGTGCCGCCCGACAGCCCGCTGTGGGACGCCCCCAATCTTCTGCTGACGCCGCACTGCTCCGGGGAGTCGGCCCAGACCGTGGAGAAGACGCTGCAGATGTTCGCCGACAACCTCAGGCGCTGGATCGCCGGGCAGCCGCTCCTGTGCGTCGTCGACAAGAGGAAGGGCTACTGATGGGCGCAGGACGGCTTGATGGCAGGAAGGCGCTCGTCACCGGCGCGGGAGTCGGCATCGGGCTCGGCGTGGCTGAAGCGCTTGCAGCCGATGGCGCGTCCGTCGCGCTGCACTACGCCAGCAGCCGCGCGGGCGCCCAATCGGCCGCAGCCCGCATGTGCGCAGCCGGGGGCCGTGCCGTCGCGCTGGAGGCCGACCTCTCCCGCGTCGCCGAGTGCCGCCGCCTGGTGGACGAGGCAGCCTCCGCGCTCGGCGGTCTGGACATCCTGGTCAACAGCGCCGGCATCACCGCGGCGGTCCCGTTTCTGGAAGCCTCCGAGGAGGACTTCGCGCGCATCTTCGACCTGAACATGCGCGGCCAGTACTTCTGCGCCCAGCAGGCTGCCCGTCACATGGTTCGCGCCGGAGGCGGCGTTCTCGTCAACATCTCGTCGGTGCACGCCTTTGGCGGGGTTCCGGGCAACTCGATCTACGCGGCCACCAAGGGCGCGATCGTGAGCTGGACGCGGGAACTGGCGATCGAGCTGGCGCCCTGCCGCATACGCGTCAACTGCGTTGCGCCGGGGCACATCGAGGTGCCGCGCCACTTCCGCATGCAGGGCTACACCAGCCAGTCCGGGGCGCGGTCGGTGCCCTGGGGCCGCGTCGGTCGCCCTTCCGACGTCGGCTCGCTGGTGGCCTACCTCGTTTCCGACGAGGCCGAGCTTATCGTCGGCCAGACGCTCTTGATCGACGGCGGGCTTACTGCCAAGCTGGCGCTCGTGCCACGAAAGGAAGGCCCGTCATGAGTCGAAAGAAGAAGCACGATCACCCCCTCGCCGCAGCGGCCGTCCCCAAGGAAGCCGTCGGAATCCACTGGTTCGGCCAAAGCTCGTTCGCACTCAAGAGCGACCAGGGAAGCGTCCTGCTGACTGATCCTTACTTTCCCAGGGAGAGGCCGCCTGAGAAGTTCCTCAGGCCGACACCGCCGGTTCACGAATCCGACCTGCCTGCCGACGTGGTGGTCGTGACGCACGATCACAGCGACCACACCTGCATCGAATCGCTCGAGCGGCTGCGCGCGTCGCTTCCGGCGGTCCCGATCATCGGCCCGCCGGAGAGCGTCGAGCACATGAAGCGCAGCGGCTTCGACCCGATCGGGCTGGTGAGCATGGAACCCGGCGCAACGGTGGAAGCCGCAGGCTACCGGATCCACGCCGTACTCGCCAAGCTCCCGCAGGGCTCGCCCGAGCGCGGCATACAGCCGCCGAACTGCCTGCACCTCGGCTTTGTCCTGGAGACCAGCGGCGGCCGAGTCTACCTGTCGGGTGATCCACAGAACGACTTTGGCGACGTCGACGCACTCGTCGAGCCGGTAGCCGCCCGTTGTCCCGATCTGGGTCTGCTCACGACCCACCCCTCCGAGGGCGAGTTCCCGTTTTTCGAGGGTTCGGCCAAGATCGCGCGCAGACTCGCTCTCAAGGCGGCGATCCCGGCGCACTATGAGTGCTTCGTCAAGAGAAACTACGACCCTGCGGCCTGGGCGGCGGCGCTCGGGGGCGGGCTGCCGCTGAAGATCATCATTCCGTACAACGGCTACTGCGTGTACTCGGCGGTGGGCAACTGGGTCCGTTGCGGATACTGAAGCCGGAGGAGGCAAGGTGGGCAAGGCAACAGCGGAAAGAACAACCTGGGACGGGCAGCCCGTCGTGCGCATGGCGTCGGGGGACTTCACGGCCATGCTCGTCCCCGCGATCAGCGGCAATCTGATCGAGCTTCGGGAGACGAGGCGTCGCCTCGACATCCTGCGCCGCCCTCCGGACTTCAAGACCTTTGCCGGTCGCTCGCGGGTCTATGGGATCCCCGTGATCTTTCCGCCTAACCGGATCCGCGACGGCGTCTTCCGCACTCCCTGGCGCGAGTACAAGCTGCCGATCAACTCCCCCGACGGCCATCACTGTCATGGCACGATCGGCCTGGATGCATGGGATGTCAGGCGCGTCGATGCAAAGGGCGAGAATGCGGTCGTCGAGGCGTTCTACCGCAACGGCCCCGGAAAGGATTTCTACCAGAGCTTCCCTCACGAGTTCGAGTTCTCCAACACCTATGCGCTCACGCCGCAGGGCCTTGAGCACACCTACCGCGTGACCAATCTCGGGGGCGAACGGATGCCTGCCGGGGTCGGGTTCCACATTGCGTTCAATGTGCCGTTCGCGGCGGGCAGCCGGCCGGAGAACGTCAAGCTGCGCTGCGCCGTGGGCAAGCGCTGGGAGATCGACAGCAGGACCATACCCACCGAGCACCTGCTGGCGCTCACCGAGGTGGAGAGCAACTACCGGCGCGACGGCCTGCCTGCGTACGGGTTCTCGATCCGCGACCACTACCTGGCCGAACCGCTGGAGGTCGCGGGTGCGGCGCTCAACGCCGCGATCCTCGAGGATCGGTCCGCCGGCTGCCGCATCGTCTACGAGGCGGGAGCCACGTTCAAGCATTGGATGATCTGGAACGACCTCGGCGACAAGGGCTATGTCTGTCCCGAGCCGATGACCTGGGTCATCGACGCGCCCAACCGCACGCTGCCGACCGAGCTCACCGGTTACCGGCTTCTCGGCCAGGGCGAAACGATGGAAGACCGGCTCACGATCAGGGTCGAAAGCACGTAGAGGAAGCGACGGGGGTATCCCCCAAAAGCCTGTCGAAGGAGGACACATGGCAAAGCTGGCGATCATCACCGGATACCTGGGTCAGACCAAGGACCGCTTTCACTTCTACAACGAGGACATCGACCTCGAGGGCAAGTTCAGGATGATGAACGAGATCGAAGGCTACGACGGAGTGGAGATCATTCATCCCTACGAGGTTCTCGGCGTCCAGGAGACGCAGGCTCTGCTGGCGAAGTACCGACTCAAGATCTCGGCGATCAACGTCAACATCAAAGCCGAGCCCGAGTTCCGAAACGGCGCCATCACCGGCGGCGACAACGCGGTGAGGGCCAAGGCGGTCGACTTTATCAAGAAAGCCAAGGACTACGCCGAAGCGATCGGCGCGAACAAAGTGACGTGCTGTCCGCTTGCCGACGGCTACGAGTTCGTGTTCCAGCACGACTATGCGACGGCGTGGAAGCACCTGGTCGAGTGCTTCGGCGAGGCGGGCTCCTACAAGAAGCACGTTCCTCTGTTCGTGGAGTACAAGCCGAGCGAGACGCGCGGCCACTGCTTTGTCGACAGTGCCGCCAAGACTCTGCTTCTGCTCAAGGACATCGGGATTCCCGAGATGGGAGTCACTCTCGACTTCGGCCATTCGGTCTACGGCATCGAGAATCCCTCGGAGGCGGTGGCGCTTCTGGCCGCCAGCCCTTTCCGCTACTACATTCACATCAACGACAACGACGGGCGCTGGGACTGGGACTATTTCTGCGGCACCAAGCACTACCTCGAGTACGTCGAGTTCCTGTACTACCTCAAGAAGTACGGCTACGACGACTACCTGACCTCGGACACCTCGCCCACCCGCTGGAACATCCGCAAGACCTTCGAGGCGAACTCCCGAATCACCAACAAGATCTGGAAGGCCCTCGACCGCATCGACGCCAGGAGGATCGAGCGGCTCATTGCCGCCGGCGACTACCTGGACACGTGGAAACTAGTCGAGGAGACCTTTTTCGCAGTCTGACAGGCAGGAGAGGGCAAAGGGATGATCAAGCGCAGCGAGGCCAGGAAGGCGCAGGAGTGGGCTTTCGAGACCTTTCGAAAAGCGGGCGTTCCGATCCGCGAGGACGAGCGGGACAAGATCGAGATCGTCGATTTCGGCCTCGGCCGCTTCGACGAGCAGGGCATGCACCTGTTCACGATGGTGGCTACCGAGCGGTACGCGGCCAAGGCGCTCGCTCTGAAGCCGCTGCAGACGGAGCCTGAACATTGGCACCCCCCTGTGGGCGACGATCCGGGCAAGCAGGAGACCGTCCGTGTGGTGTGGGGCACCCTCTACTTCTACATACCGGGAGGGGACACCCTTTCCCGCGGCCTGGTTCCGAAAGGCCGGGAGGCGGTCTTTACCTGCCATCACGAGCTGGTGATGAAGCGGGGCGACCAGATCACGCTGAAGCCCGGACAGAAGCACTGGTTCCAGGCAGGTGCCGAAGGAGCCGTGATCTACACGTTCTCCAGCACCGCGCGAGACGTGCTGGACGGCTTTACCGACCCGGACATCCAGAGGGTCACCAGGATCGTGGAAGACTGAGCTCGGGGGGGCTATGGACCAGGTCTTGCAGCCGCGGCCGGGCACCGGCAGGCGGCGTCTGTACTTGAACATCCTCGCGGCCTTCGTGGTCGTCATCATCGTGCCGCTGTCGCTCTCGCATGCCGTCGCGTTCCTGTTCACGCGCCAGGTTGTCCGTCGGGAGGCAGCCTCTGCGCACGCGCAGCTGGCGCGGACTCTGCGTGACAATTTCGAGGGACGGCTGGCCAACGTGTTCGGAGCCGTGCGTGAACTGGCGACCGACGACAGCGTACGGCTCCTGCTGGACGCGTCAAGCGGCTGCGATCGCGTCGAGCCGATGCTCGACCTCTCCCGCAAGATCGTGCGCATCCGCATCGCTAACGATTTCGTGGAGCAGATCTTTCTGGTGGCCGGCGAGCTGGATAGCGTCTTCTACGAAGGGCTCTACGACCGCCGGATGTTCTACCGAGACTACTTTCCAGGCCGCGATGCCACGTTCTGGCAGCGGGAGTACTCGTTCGCCGTGATGACAGCCCGCGTGAGGTCCTACCTGCACGACATGGACCGGCGCCGCGAGCTGGAGCGCATCGTGATCCTCCACACCTTCCCGTTCCACAGGGGACGCGAGCCGCGGCTTCAATGCGTGATCATGCTTGATTCCCGGAGCCTCGAGCGGTTTTTTCGCCTTGCCCACGTGCTTCCGGGGGCGGACGCCGTGGTGCTCGGGCGCGACCGCCAGGTGATCTACGCCACCAATGGCGATCTCGCCGCGTTCGCCGCCGAGCGCCTGGAGCGCGGGCACTTTGCCTGGCGCGGGACAGAGTACGTCGCAAGCACGGTCCACAGCGACCTGGGTCTCACCTACAGCGCGGTCGTGGCCGAGAGCGTCGCTTTCGCGACCTCGAGCGCCATGTGGCGCCAGTTCGTCCTGAATCTCGTGGTCTTCGCCCTCGTGGGCCTGGCCCTCTCGTACCTGCTGACTCGCTGGCTCTACAGACCGATCAGGCACATGCTCGAGTTCGTGCGCGGCACGCACACGGACGCGCCGCGCGTCGAGACCGACGAGACCGGGTACGTGGAGATGAGCTTCCTGTCGCTGCTGCGCAAGAACCGTTCGCTGCGCGAGCAGCTGCAGAGCAACCGCGGCGTGGTGCGGGAGCGCTTCTGTTTCCGGCTGCTCATGGGTCTGATCAAAGACCGGCGCGAGATGCGGCAGTGGATCTCCCGCGCGCGGTTCAGTTTCGCGCGCCGCGAGTTCTTTGCCGTCCGTGTGCGCATCGACCGCGGCGCGGGCCTGTCCGACGGCGACCTGTACCTCTACCGAAGTCGGCTCGTCGATGAACTCAAGGGCATCGAGAGGCGGCTCCCGGGAACGCTGTTGGCGCAGGTCGCCGACAACGCCGTGGGAATCGCGGGTGGCTGCGCGTCGGGAAGTCGGACGGAGTTGCAGTCGCTGCGCGGCCTTCTGATTGCGATCGCCAAGGGCTACGAGAAGCATCTGCGCGTCGCCGTCGGCATCGGCGGCGTGGTCGACACGCTCGAGGGCATAGCTTCGTCGTTCGCGCAGGCGTCGTCGGCTCTCAACTACTGCCGGCCGCTGGTCGGCTGCCAGATCGTCGAGCACGCCCGGGTCAGACCGCCGGCGCCGATAGTCTACTACCCTCTGGACACCGAGGAGACGATCATCCGCTCGCTGATGGACTGTGACGCCAGGACCCCCTCCGCGCTCGTGCAGCAGATCGTTGAGCGCAACCTAATGAGCGACGTGACGTACGCGCAACTCGAGGAGCTTCGCGTAGCGCTCGTGATGACGATCGGACGGGTTCTCGACAAGCTCGAGCGGCGCTATGGCGGGCTGCCAGGACTGCGGGCGGAGCTGGCCCGCATCAGGGATAGAGACGACCCCACGAGCATGAGCGAGTGTATCGGCGCCCTGTTCGCCGCCATCTGTGCGCTGATCGAACAGAGGGGGCGCGTGAGCCCCAAGGAGCAGCTGATCCGCGGCTACGTCGATGCGAACCTCAGCCGGGATCTCGGGCTCGACGAAGTGTCTGATCGATTCGGCCTGACCAGCTCGTATGTGAGCAGGTACTTCAAGCGTCACTACGGCCTGAATTTCGTCGACTATGTGAACCGGGCGAGGATCCGCGAAGCCAGGCGGCTGTTGCGCGAGACCGACATGCGGGTGGCTGACATCGCGTTCAAGGTCGGTTTCCGCAGCGCCAACACCCTGTGCCGCGTGTTTCGCAGGTACGAAGGCACCTCACCGACGGAATACCGGGATGGCCGCGGCGCCGAGGAGATCGGCGCCGCAAGCCACAGAGCGGACAACTATGAGCGGAGCGTGCCCGCCACCGCGCGGCTGGGCAGGGGAGGAATACAATGCGTGCAGTAGCAGTCACGAAACCAGGCTCGCTCGCGATCGTGGATGTGCCGAAGCCCGAGGCGGGCCCCTACGACGTGATCGTCAAGAACCACGTCGCCTTTGTCTGCAACGCAACGGACCGCAAGGTCGTCGAGGGCCACTTTCCGGGAATGGGACCCGAAAACTACCCGCTGATCCTAGGCCACGAGAGCGCCGGCACCGTCGTCGAGATCGGCGCGAAGGTGCGTTCGTTCAAGGTCGGCGACCGGGCCATCGGCGGGCTCGTGCTGGCTCCCGGCGGCGGGTACAAGAGCGGCTGGGGCGGTCACTCGGAGTACGTCGTGATCAAGGATCACGCAGCCATGGCCGCTGACGGAGTCGCCGACGAGGCCCACGGGTGGAACGAGGTTTACAAGATCATGCGTTCGGTGCCCGCGGACATCGGCTGGGAGGCCGCGGGCCTGTTGTGCACGTGGCGCGAGGTCTACAGCGGATTTTTCAGCGACTTCGGGTTGAAGCCCGAAAGCGAAATCGTCGTCTTCGGCGCCGGACCGGTCGGGCTGACCTTCGTTCGCCTCGCGCGCCTCAAGGGCTTCCGCTACGTGGCCAGCGTCGATCCGCTGGCGAACAAGCGCGAGAAGGCGCTTGCCATGGGCGCCGACGAGGTCTTCGCTGCGGACGACCCCGCCGTCAAGGAGCTGCCCAGGCGGCGCGGCCGGCCTCTGGATGCGGTGATCGACGCCGTCGGCCACGAGTCGATCATCAACGCGGGAATCCCGCTGATCCGCATGGGTGGCTCCGTCTGCGTCTATGGGGTCGTGGGAGCGCCCAAGATCACGCTGGAAAAGGACGCGGGGCCCTACAACTTCAACCTGCTCGTGCACCAGTGGCCGACGCGGGACGCCGAAGCCGCCGCCCAGGAGCCGCTGATCGAGTGGATCCGCGCGGGCAAGCTCAGAGCCTCCGACTTCGTGACGAGCACCTTTCCCGTCGACGAGATCGCGAAGGCGACCGCGGAGACGCGCAAACCCACCAACATCAAGACGATGCTCACGTATGAGAGGTGGGCATAGGACGAAAGCCACCCGCGGCGACGGTGCTCAAGGGCGGTTGGCATCGTCAGCCGCGGGCAACTGGGTGCGCTGCGGCTACTGAAGCGCGGCGGGGCGAAGCCGCGGCGCCGAACCGCGGGCGCGCGGCCTTCGTCGTTGTTCTCGACGGGCAGTTGCGCTCGAGCCGCGCAAATTGTACTCTTGACCCATTCCAGAATCGGGAGGAGAGGCCATGCCCAACTACAACCTCGTTCAGATCGAAGGTATCGGTCCCGCGAACAGCAACAAGATGAAGAGCGCAAAGGTCCTGACCACCGCCACCCTGCTCAAGAAGGGCAGCACGCCCAAGGGACGCAAGGAGCTGGCCCAGCAGACAGGCATCAGCCAGGCGGTGATCCTCAAGTGGGTCAACATGGCCGACCTGTTCCGCGTCAAGGGAATCGGCAAGCAGTACTCCGAGCTGCTGGAGAAAGCCGGCGTCGACACCGTCAAGGAGCTGCGCACCCGCACGCCGGAGAACCTCGCGGCGGCCCTCGCAAAGGCGAACGAGGCGGGCGGCAGGAGACTGGTACGGCAGTTGCCCGGCCTCAAGCGCTTACGGACCTGGGTGAACGCGGCCAAAAAGCTGGCCCCTGCCGTCTTCTATTGATCCGACCCGCCGACGCTGGTTCGGATCCGATTGCAGCCAACTCGAAATAGTCTCAGGGAGGAATCATGGACATTGCCAGTCTGATCATCAGCCTCGTCAGCGGAGCGGCGGGCGGCAACGTGGCCGGCTCGCTCATGAAGGACAAGAGCCTCGGCACGCTGTGGAACTCCATAGCGGGAATCATCGGCGGAGCAGGCGGCGGGGCGCTCCTGCAGGCGATCGTGCCCGCGCTGAGCGCCGCGGCCCAGGGCGGCTCGCTCGACATCGGCTCGATCATCGGGCAGATCGCCGGCGGCGGCGTCGGCGGCGGCGTGCTGATGGTCATCGTTTCGCTCATCAAGAACGCGCTCGCCAAGAAGAAGTAACCGCTCGCATTCCCGTCCGGCCCGCTCGCACGCGGGTGGGCCGGACGGGTTCGCGTCACCGCCGGTGCCGCAAGCCGGGGCGCCGGCGCACAACCAGCCTATCGCACCCGCCCGAGAAATCGCAGCAGCCCGTCGAGGATCGTGAGCGGGTGGGGCGGGCAGCCGGGGATGTAGAGGTCGACGGGCACGACCGAGGCGGCGCCGTCGTGCGCCTCGGGATGGCCGCGGTAGGGGCCGCCTGAGATCGCGCAGGCTCCGACCGCGATCACGACGCGAGGGCTCGGCAGCGCCCGGTAGGTCTTTTCCAGGGCGAGGCGCATGTTCTCCGTGACCGGCCCGGTCACGAGCAGGCCGTCGGCGTGGCGCGGCGAGGCGACGAACTGGATGCCGAAGCGGCTGAGGTCCCACCCTACCGTGTTCAGAACGTTGGTGTCGGCCTCGCAGGCGTTGCATCCGCCGGCCGAGACCTGCCGCAGCCTGAACGAGCGGCCGAACAGACGCGCGGCTTCGCGGTGCAGGGCGGCCGGCACCCGCCCTGCGGCGTCGCCGGGGCGAACGACGAGATCGGCCCGTGCCGCGGCGGCCAGCCGGTGGTCGCGGCCAAAGGCGAAGGCGCCCAGCGGACAGGCGCTCTCGCAGCCTCGGCAGAACAGGCAGGCACCGGTGTCGAGGGAAGGCGCGCCGCCGGCCAACTCGATGGCGTCGGTTGGGCAGCGGTCGATGCAGGCGCGGCAGCCGTCGGGGCAGGCGACGGCCGCCAGCCGCGGCCTGCCCGCGAACCGCTCGGGCAACTCGGGCGCGGGGCCCTTGGGGTATCGAGTCGTGCGGTGACGCTGGCGCACTCGCTCCAGCAGGACCCTCAGCATTCGCGCTCCTTGGCGCACGCTTCATACCATCCCTGGCGACCCCTCATCAATACGACCGGCTTACACACCTGTAACGGGGCAGCAAGCGGGCGGTAATGTCGCCGCGCTACGATCATCCGCGGAGGTTTCAAGGAATGAAGATGAAGGCTGCTTTCGTTTCGATGGTTCTGGCCGGGCTGCTCCTCGTCGGCGGAAGCGTCGCCGCGCAGGCTCAGGGCAGCGCAGCGGGGGCCGTAGTGACCGCGGTCGTCGCTGGAGGGCCCGCGGACAAGGCCGGAGTCGCGCGGGGCGACATCATCCGGTCGGTCGACGGCAAGGACGTGAGCACGGCGCGCGAGGTGGTCGACGCCGTGAGCAGCCGCCGCGCCGGCGACGGCGTTGCGCTCGGGATCTCGCACGGCGATGCGACGCGCACCGTGCAGGTGACTCTCGAGCAACGCGACGGCCGCCCGTACATGGGCGTCGTGCTCGCCGCGCCTGTGGCCGAAGGCGACGGTCGCCGAGGTCCGCAAGGCGCGCGCCTGCCGCAGTTCGCAGCACTGATCACCGAAGTCGCGCCCGCAAGCCCCGCGGCCCAGGCCGGGCTGAGGCCGCGCGACGCGGTGGTGAGCGTGAACGGCAAGGCCCTCGAGGCCGGCCGCTCGCTCTCCGATGCGATCGACGGGCTCAAGGGCGGAGACACGGTCACCCTGTCGGTGGCTTCGCTCGAGGGCGAGACCCGGGAGGTCAAGGTGACCCTGGCCGAGAACCCCGCCAAGGCGGACGCCGCCTACCTCGGAGTCCGCTACGTGCCTTGGTTCGACGGCGACCGGGGAGCGCCCATGCAGCGGCCGTGGCCGAGGGATCGACGGGGGCCGACGGCGTCCTGACTCGTTGCTTCGTGTGGGCCGCGCTGCAGCGCGGCCCGCGTGCGTTACAGGTCGTGGCCGCAGTAGGAAAGGTTGAAGCTCTTGTTGCAGAGCGGGAAGTCGGAGATCTGCCCGCCCCGCAGCGCCACGGCCAGGCCGAGCCAGTTGTGCAGCGAGGGGTCGATCACGTCGCAGCGGGCGATCCCACCGGTCGGGTCGGTGGCGATCACGTGGCAGATCTCGCCGCGCCAGCCTTCGACCAGGCTCACGACCAGGCGGTTGGGCGCCCAGGCGGCGGATGAGGCGGCAGCCTCCGCCATCACCGGACCCGCGGGCAGCGAGCCGAGCAGCCGGTCGGCGAGGTCCAGCGACGACTTGATCTCGAGCCACCGCACCCAGGCGCGGCCGTACACGTCGCCGGCAGGCCAGGTCGCGATGGCAACCGGGATGTCCGCGTAGACTCCCACCGGGTAGCAGCGCCGCGTGTCGGTCTCCAGGCCGCAGGCGCGCGCAGCGACGCCCACCAGGCCCAGCTCCACCGCGGTCTCGGCCGAGAGCGCTCCCGTGCCCTCGAAGCGGCTCGCGACCGTCGGCGTCGGCCACAGCAGCGAGACCGCGCCGGTGACGTCGCGGCGCAGCGCAGCCAGGCGCGCGCGCATCGCGTCGGCCTGCCCGGCGTCCAGATCCCACGCCAGGCCGCCGAAGCGCACCAGCCCCCTGCCGAAGCGGTTGCCGCACAGGACCGCCGTGAGGTTGAGCGCGTCGCCGCGAATGCGGCCGCAGTAGGAGAGCGTCGGCAGAAAGCCGACATCGCCCGCGAGCGCTCCGAGGTCGCCGATGTGGTTGGCCAGGCGCTCGAGCTCGAGCGCCACCGCGCGCAGGGCCTGCGCTCGGGCAGGCGCCGCGATGCCGGCCAGCGCCTCGGCGGCCTGGCAGTGGGCGAGCGCGTGAGCCACCGAGGTGTCTCCCGCGAGAGTCTCGACGCAATGCAGCCGCCGCTTCGCCGGCCCCGTGCTGAGCGCGCGCAGCACCCCGCGATGCTGGTAGCCGAGGGAGATCTCGAGGTGCATCACCTCTTCGCCCCGGCACTGGAAGCGGAAGTGGCCGGGCTCAATGATGCCGGCGTGCACGGGCCCGACGGCGACCTCGTGCGCCTCCTCGCCTTCGACCTGCCAGGCGGGAAAGTCGCCGCACCTGATTCCGCGCGACGGCGGAAAGCGCAGCGGCTTCAGCCATGGATGTCCTTGGGGAGTCACGCCGAGCTCCTCGGCGAGAGCGCGCTCGAAGGCCTGAGCCTGCGGGCAGTCGGGAGTGAGGGCCGGGTAGCTGCCGCGCACGAGAGCTGAGGTGACGGAGAGGCTTGCGCAGTCGCGGGCGAGCACGGCGAGCAGCTGGACCTCGCCGGCCGCGCGAGGCACACCGGTCAGCGCGGCTAGGCGCGCGCCCTCGGCAACCGCGTCGAGCACCGCGCCGCGGAAGCTGCCGACCGCAAGCAGCGGGCAGGCGGCGCGCTCAAAGGCGGCGGCGAGGGCGAACAGCAGCACGCCCGCCAGCACGGGGCGTCCGCTGCCGATCGCGCGCTGCACGATCAGCAGCTTGCTCACGAACAGCCCGGCCGGCGGCATGCCGGTGATCGCCAGCAGCCCTGCGATCCACAGCCCCGCGGTCACGGGCAGCCGGCGGCGCAGATCGGCCGCCTGCTCGACGCTCTTGGTGCGCGCGAAGCCGAGTATGTTGCCGGCCGCGAGGAACAGCAGGCCCTTGGCCATCGTGTGGTTGCCTGCGTGCAGGAGCGCCGCGAATCCGCCGGCGCCGCCGAGGCCGGCGCCGAGGGCGAGCAGCCCCATGTGCTCGACGCTCGAGTAGGCGAGCATCCGCTTGTAGTCGGCCTGCCTGACCAGGAACGCCGCGGCCGCGACCACGCTCACGATGCCGAAGCCGACGAGCATTCCGCTGGAAAAGCCGCCCAACCCAGCGGCCAGCACGATCGCGTGCATTCGCAGGATCGCGAGGAACGCGCAGTTCAGCAGCGCGCCCGACAGCAGCGCCGATACGGGCGAGGGCGCTTCGCTGTGGGCATCGGGCAGCCACGTGTGCAGGGGCACGAGCCCCATCTTGGTGCCGTAGCCGACCACGAACAGAACGAACGCGGCCTTGAGCCAGACCGGATGAAGGCTGCCGCCCCGCGCGACGAGCTCCGTTACGGTGAGCGGCACCATCTGGGGGCCGCCCTCGCGGAACGAGGCCGCGATCGCGAGGAAGAAATTGCCGAGCAGCGCGAGGGCGATCCCGACCGAGCAGATCAGCAGGTACTTCCAGGTCGCCTCCAGCGACCTGTGATGGCGGTGGAACGTGATCAGGGGAGCCGAGACCAGCGTGGTCGCCTCGACGGCGACCCACAGCAGGCCGACATGCTGGCTGGTGGCGACGAGTGTCATCGATGCGAGAAAGAACAGCAGGCAGGCCGTGAAGACGGCTTCGGGGGAGTCGGTAAAGACGAAGTTCTCCTCGGGGTCGGTGTGATCGGCCGTGCGCTCCCGCGCCAGGTACCCGACCGTGTAGACGGCGACCGCCAGAAAGAGCGCGCTGGTCAGGGTGAGAAAGTACAGGGCCGCGGGCCCGATGGCGAGCCAGTCGGTGGTGTCGAGCTGCAGCGGCAGGGTCCAGGCGCGCGCCGTGAGCGCCGCGTGGACGACGGCTGCCATCACCAGCAGCGCGCGGCGCGCGCGGTCCCGGCGGATGAGGAAGCAGGCGCCCCCGGCGAGGGAGGGCACGAGGATCAGCGTGAGGGGGCTCACGGCTGCTGCTCCTTGAGCATCGTGAGCCGGTCGGCGTCGATGTGATCGAACTCGCGCCTGATGTGCAGAATCGCGATGCCCATGACCAAGATCGCGACAAAGACGTCGAGCAGGACCCCGAGCTCGACCAGCAGGGGAGCGTGAATCGCCGTGGCCAGGCCGAAGGCGGTGATGCCGTTCTCGATCGCCAGGTGGCCGATCACCTGGGTGATGGCCTTTCGCCTGCTGACCACGACGAACAGGCCGACCAGCAGCGTGAACAGCGCCACGGGGACGAACAGGGGAGCGGCGGCCGGACCCGGCAGGACCAGACGGCCGCCTAACACCGCAGAGGCGGCCAGGAGCGCGATGCCGGCGAGCAGCGACACGGAAAAGCCGACGAACGGCTCGACCTCGCGCCGCGCCCCGGCCACGCGCATGGCGCGGGCGAGCATCGCGGGCATCACGACGGCCTTGAGGACGGTGCTCACGGCCGCGACGATCACCACTTCGGCGGTGAGGTCGCCCCAGTGGCGCAGCAGGGGAAAGACGCCGAGCAGCACGGCCTGGACCGCGACCATGCGCAGGCACATGCCGATGCGGCTGGTGCCCAGGAGCTGGAAGTTGGCCAGCACCAGGAGGATCACCAGGAGGTTGGAGAGCGTTTCGACGTTCATGCGAGCACCAGGATGAGGGCGATCAGGGAGAATACCGAGGCCATCACGAGGGCCTGGGGGACGCGCACGAGCTTCAGGCGCGCCATCGCGCTCTCGACCATGCCGGTCGCCGCGGCCACGGCAGCGAGGCCGGCGAGCGAGGCGGCAAGGCGCGCGGGCCAGCCGCCGTACGGCGGAACCGCCGCGTCCAGCAGGAGGCTGCCGAGCACCCAGAGCTTGAGCGACGCGCCGTACTCGATGAGCGCCGGGTCAACCACGCCGTGGTCGAGGACCATCACCTCGTGGATCATCGTGAGCTCGAGGTACGTGTTCGGGTCGTCGAAAGGGATGCGCGAGTTCTCGGCGAGGAAGACCAGGACAAAGGCGACGGCGATCAGCACCACCGCGGGCGCGTGCCCGCCGAGCATCGGATGGGGCCCCGGCCCGAGAAAGATTCCGGAAAGCGACAGCGATCCGGCGGCCGCGGCCAGGCCGGCCAGGCCCAGAAGGAGGGCCGGCTCGGCGAGCGCGGAGAACCACACTTCGCGGCTGGCTCCCATGCCTTCGAAGGCGCTGCCCGTGTCGAGGGCGGCGAGCACGGTCGCGAAGCGGCCGAGGCCGAGCACGTACGCGAGGAGAATCAGGTCGCCGGCGAACGACACCAGGCCGGGCTCGCCGGCGAACGGCAGCAGGAGGAGGGCGGCCGCCGCCGTGGCGAGGCTCACCACGGGGCCCGCCTTGAGCAGCCACGTCGCCGTCGTGCTGTAGACCGCGCCCTTGCGCAGCAGCTTCGCGAGGTCCCGGTACAGCTGCGCCAGCGGCGGGCCCCTACGGCCGGCGAACAGCGCCTTGACCCTGTTGATGATCCCCGGCAGCAGCGGCGCGAGCAGCAGCGCCAGGACGACGGAGGCGAGCGAACGTGCCATGGGCCTACCTCAGCTCCCACGCGAGCAGGACGAGCACCGTCACCGCGATGTAGAGGATGTAGACCTGGATCGTGGCCTGCTGCAGCCAGCGCAGGCGCGAGGCCGCCCAAGCCACGGCGGAAAACACGGGCGAGAAGAGCCTCTGGACAAACGGATCGGCGGGCATGGTGTGCAGGCCGCCCGGGCGCGGGAACACGCCGCTCGGACGCTCGACGTGCCGGTGGCCACCGAGGAGCGGGCGGAACGAGTCGGTGATCGGCTGCGCGAACGAGGCGGCGGTGTACTGCATGCGCGAGGAGGGCGCGACGTAGCCGCAGTCCCACGTGACGTCGCGACGGACCTGCTTGCCGGCGAGCGCCAGGCGGCGCGCGAGCGCGACCAGGGCGACGAGGGCGAGCAGCAGGCAGCCCACGATCGCGACGCCGACCAGCGGTTCGGTGATCTCCGCCCACCGCACGCCCGCCGCCGCTTCGCCCAGCAGCAGGGCGACCGGCGCCTCGAGGCCCCGCACGACGAGCGGCGCGGCCAGACCGACGGCCGCGCAGGAGCCGGCGAGGGTCACCATCGGAAGCAGCATCGAAGCCGGCGCCTCGCCGGCTGCGGCCGCGCGCTCGCTGCGCGGCTGGCCGAGAAAGACGACGCCGGAGGCCTCGGCGAAGCAGGCCGCGGCCAGGCCGCCGATGAGGGCGAGCGATGCGATCACGACGAGACCCGCGATCACGATCGCAGGGAAGTCCGAGCCGCCGGTCACGACGCCTCGGAAGGCCCCCAGCGCGACGAGCAGCTAGCTCGCGAAGCCGTTGAGAGGCGGCAGCGCCGAGATCGCGGCTGCGCCGACGAGGAACGAGGCGCCGGTCACGGGCATGCGCTTGAGCAGGCCGCCGAGGCGGTCGATGTCGCGGGTCCCGGTGCGCGCATCCACGGCGCCGGCAGCCAGAAAGAGCGGGCTCTTGAACAGGGCGTGGTTGAGCACGTGCAGGAGCGCGCCGGCAAAGCCCAGGGCCGCGAGCGCCGGCCTGGCGTAGCTACGGCCGAGGACACCCAGGCCGAGGCCCAGCGCGATGATGCCCATGTTCTCGACGCTGTGGTAGGCGAGCAGCCGCTTGAGGTCGTGCTGCGCGAGGGTGTACAGGACGCCGAGGATCCCCGACACGACGCCGATGGCGAGCAGCGTCCATCCCCACCACGGCTCGGGCGCCCCGAGCACGGTGAGCGAGCGCAGGATCCCGTAGATCCCGGTCTTGATCATCACGCCGCTCATCACGGCCGAGACCGGCGAAGGAGCCGCCGGATGGGCCTCGGGCAGCCAGACGTGGGCGGGCATGAAGCCGGCCTTGGCGCCGAAGCCGACCACCGCGAGGACGAACAGCAGTCCCGCGGGCGCAGCGGCCGCAGCCGCACCGCCGGCCCAGCTCGCGCCCGCGAGCGCGAAGAGCGCGATCAGGAACGCGGCGCCGATGTGCGCAGCCACGAGGTAGATCCAGCCGGCCCGCTGGGTGGCCTCGTCCTCGCAGTGGCTCATGACGAGAAAGAACGAAGCGAGCGACATCGACTCCCACGCGATGAGGAACAGCAGCCCGTCGGCGGCAGCGGGCACCAGCAGCATCGCAGCGGCGAGGGCGTTGTACCAGGGCCACGGAAAGCGGCCGCCGTGGGCGTGCGCCCGCGCATATCCGGGCGCGTAGACCGCGGTGAGGGCCGTCACCAGGGACACGGGTATGAGAAAGAAGGCCGAGAGGCCGTCGATGCGCAGCGCCAGGCGGGCGCCGGGCATCGCCTACGGCAGCACGAGCTCGGCAGCGCCGCCGCCGACCAGGCAGGCGAGCCCGCCGCAGACGCCGAGCAGGCCGCCCGCGACGGCGCAGCCGACACCGGCGGCCCCGGACGCCGCGGGGAGGCGGCCAAGCAGGAGCGGAAGCGCGCAGCCGCACGCAAAGGCTGCGAGGGCGGCGAGGAGGAGGCCTATGGCTGTCATGGCTGCAAGGCCCGATTCTTCCACGGCTTGCCGCCGCGTGCAAACAGGCGGCGGCCGGCGGCGAACCCGCCGGCGAAGGCGCTTCGGTCGCGCCCGCCTCAGCCGCGGCGGAAGAGGCGCTCGAGGATGTTGCGCGGCGGGGCGATGCCGAAAAAGGAGGAGATCTGGTTGGCGAGCTCCTTGCGCAGGACCTGGAACGAGAAGTGCTTGCGCGCGAGCTCGAAGTTGCGGTCGACCATCTCTTTCTTGCGCACCGGATCGGTGAGCACGCGCCTGACCTGGCTGACCGCCTCGTCGGTGATGTAGCCGTCGATGGCGACCACGTCGAAGCCCTTGGGCTCGATGTCGGCGATGAACACCGAGTAGCGGTTGACGAGGATCGGCTTGCGGAAGTAGGCCGCCTCCAGGAAGGCGTTGCCGAATCCCTCGTAGAGGCTCGGGTAGGTGATGAGATCGGCGTGGGGGTAGACGTCCCAGAGCGAGTACTCCCCGCCGCCGCTTTCCTCGTTGAGCCTGTTGTGGATAAAGTGGAGCGGCACCCGCTGCCGCTGAGCCCAGCTGCGCACCCATTCGGCGTAGGCCGGACCTTCGTCGCCCAGGCTGTGCGAAACGACCAGCTTGGCCTTGGGCATGTCCAGCAGCTCGATCAGGTAGATGGCCTGCTCGATGCCCTTGCGGAACACCACGCGCGTGGGCTGCAGGATGATGAGGTCGTCGTCCTCGAAACCCATGTCCCTGCGGAACTGGAGCCTGTCGCGCGGCTTCGGGGGCTTCCTGTCGAAGTCCATGACGTTGAAGATCAGGCGGGCGGCGATGCTTCTGCGGGCCGCCAGGTCCGCCTGGGCCACGGAGTTGATGACCACGTGGCTGATCGAGGGCAGGTCGGGCGGAAAGGCCATGGCCAGGACGTCCTGGCAGGCGTTGGTGATGTAGCGCGGCCGCTCCCAGTAGAAGTCGTGGTGGTGGGCGATCGTCGGGATCCCGGTTTCGGCGATCAGCTCGGTGAGGGCCACCCCGAGGGGGATGTGCATCGGGATCGCGAGGGCGTTCTCGGGGATCAGGAGGTCGATGCGGAACTTCGCTATGAACTCGTAGAGGCTGTCCTTGAGCCGCTCCTTGTGAGCGTGCATCTCGTCGGTCGTCTTGCGGGTGCGCTTCTCGCCCGAGAACAGAACCTTGTTGAGCTCGAGCACCGACGGGTGGCCGAAGAACGCCTCAGGCACCAGCAGGCTCGAGGCGGGGTCGCGGTCGAGCTCGCCGGCGAACCAGAAGCACTTGTGGCCGAGCTCGCCGAGCACCGAGGCCCACTTGGCCGACTCCAGCGACACGCCGTCGAGGCCGCGAAAGCGCGTCGAGACGAAACCGACGCGCAGCGATCGGTGATTGCTGTCTGGCGGGCTCTTCGCCTTCATCGAGAGACTCCAATCCACGCGGTCTGGTGCGGACCGAGGCACCGGGGCGCCGGCGCTCCGGTGAGCAGGTCGAGCAGACCCCGGCCGCCAACCAGCCGCTCGGGGGCCACGGCGACCTCGCGTCCCGAGACGTTCTGCAGGCACAGCACCTGATCGCCTCGTTCCCGCGCGCCGCGCACGAGCGCCAGCACCGCGTCGC
>CAZKGO010000004.1:0-99567 GCA_964552235.1 uncultured Spirochaetales bacterium
TTTTCTCCACATGCTCGTCCCCGGGGCGGATATCCACAACCTTTCAGCAGGACTATAACATGAGGTTACGCATTTGTTCCATACTCGCGGATGCTCCGTTTGAGCGCCGAAATGATCGGCTCGAGCGTCGAATCGGTCTTGATCCGGTTTTCCACCTTCTGGCAGCCGTACATGATGGTGGTGTGATCCCGGCCTCCGAACTCGATGCCGAGCTCGGTCGTCGAGTACTCGGTCATCTCGCGCGCGAGGTACATCGCGAGCTGGCGGGGAAAAGCGATCGCCTTAGTCCTCTTCTTGCCCTTGAGGTCGCTCTGTGACAGGCCGAAGTACTCGGCCACGACCCGCTGGACGATGTCGACCGATATGCTCTTCTGGCGGGGGCTGGCGAACACGTCGCGAAGCTGCTGCTGGGCGATCTCGAGGGTCATGGTGCGGCTGACGAGGTTGGCGTAGGCGACTAGCTTGGTGAGGGCGGCTTCGAGGTCGCGCACGTTCGTGGTGATGTTGCGGCAGATCAGCTCCACGACCGCGTCGGGGATCTCGACGTGCTGCTCCTCGATCTTCTTGCGCAGGATCGCCACCCGGGTCTCGTAGTTGGGCGGCTGGAGATCGACGTTGAGGCCGCGCTCGAAGCGGCTGCGCAGCCGCTCGGTGAGCTCGCGCAGCTCCGAGACCGGGCGGTCACAGGTAAAGACCATCTGCCTGTTGGCGTTGTAGAGCGCCTCGAAGGTGTAGAACAACTCTTCCTGGGTCTGCGCCTTGCCCTGGAACATGTGGATGTCGTCGATCAGGAGCAGATCCACCGAGCGGTACTTGCGCTTGAAGAGGTGGCTGGTCCGCTCCTTGATGGAGACGATGAACTCGTTGGTGAAGGTTTCGGCGGTGACGTACACGACCTTCATGTCGGGAAAGGCCACGTAGGCCGCGTTGCCTATGGCCTGGATCAGGTGAGTCTTTCCGAGGCCGACTCCTCCGTAGATGAGGCAGGGGTTGTACGTGGTTCCGGGGTTCTTCGCTATGGCGTAGGCGGCGTTGGCGGCGAAGGAGTTGTTCTCGCCGACCACGAAGCTTTCGAACACGTACTTGTCGTTGAGTTGGGGGTTGGCTGCCCTTCGGCCGGGGCGCCGCTTGGGCGATTCATGAGCGGCATCGGCGCGCCCTTCGGCGGCCGGCTGCGGCGATGCGGGCTTTTCTATGCGGAAGTCGATCTGGATCGGGTTGCCTAGCAGTTCGTGGAGCTTCTCCTCGATCAGCCGCAGATAGCGCTGCTGAATCTGGTCCTTGTAGAACGACGAAGGGACGCTCAGGAACAGACGCGACTGCTCCGCCCCGCAGTAGCTCATGTTGCGGAACCACATCAGGAACTCCTGCTCGCTGATCTCCGCTGCTATCTGGCGTACGGCTTCGTCCCACGCCGACGAGTAGTCCCACGATCGGTTCGCCATCTTGCTCCCCGGTTTTCTTCAGTCTATGCACAGCTTGTCCACGCTGTAGGAGGCTGCTCGGTGTCACGGTTCGATCGGCAGCTCGATCTCATCGAGTCTCTGCGACGACCACGTCTATTGCGCTCTCGTAATCTAATTCCTTTCAAATAAAGGAATTGGCTGTGGAATCCATGCTCCTTTGGCGGACGATGCCGCCGGCACCGACAGCTCACTGGATCGTGCGGGAGCTGTTTCTCACAGCTTTCCCACAGCAGGCGCAGGGCGCGAGTGTAGCCTGACCGCTACCCGAATTCAAGCCAGGCTCGCATCTGCGCGCGGAATCCTGCAGACCGCTCACCTTTCCACGAATCCTCTTTCCCGGTATAATTTGGCTACTCGCCAAGAGACCACAGGACTGTCAATGGATCAAGATTACTCTGCCGATCATATTCAGGTCTTGCAGGGCCTGGAGCATGTGCGAAAACGCCCCGGCATGTACATCGGGACAACGGGTCCCGAAGGGCTGCATCACCTTGTCTACGAGGTGGTCGACAACAGCATCGACGAGGCCCTCGCGGGCTACTGCAACGAGATCAGCGTCATCCTGGAGCCTGGCAACGTCGTGCGCGTCGAAGACAACGGCCGAGGCATCCCCGTGGACATACACCCGACCGAAGGGGTCAGCGCTCTCGAGGTCGTCATGACCAAGCTGAACGCCGGGGGCAAGTTCGACAAGAAGAGCTACAAGGTCTCCGGCGGCCTGCACGGAGTCGGCGTCTCGGTGACGAACGCCCTTTCCGAGTGGTGCGAGGTGTTCGTCCACCTGCAGGGGCAGATCCACTTCCAGCGCTACGAGCGCGGCGAGCCTGTCGAGCCGGTCAAGGTGATCGGGTCTACAGACCGCCGCGGCACCGTCACCCGATTCAAGCCCGACCACCAGGTGTTTCCCGATACCGACTTCAGCTTCGACGTGCTCTCGCAGCGGCTGCGGGAGCTGGCCTTTCTCAACAAAGGCGTCAAGATATCGATCACCGACGAGCGGGTGCCAAAGCCCAAGAGCCACCTCTTCGATTTCGAGGGCGGCCTCAAGTCGTTCATCGAGTACCTGAACAAGAACAAGAAGTCGATCCAGCGGGAGCCGATCTACGCGAGTGGAACCCGCGAGGACGTCGCGGTCGAAGTCTGTCTGGAGTACAACGACGGCTACGTCGAGACGATCTTCAGCTTCGTCAACAACATCAACACCCGCGAGGGCGGCACTCACCTGACGGGCTTCCGCGCGGCCCTGACGCGCACCCTCAACGACTTCCTCAAGAAGTCTCGCCACGGCAAGAAGTTCACCGAGTCGTTGAGCGGAGACGACGTGCGCGAAGGCCTCACCGCGGTAATCTCGGTCAAGGTGCCGGAGCCCCAGTTCGAGGGTCAGACCAAGGCGCGGCTGGGCAACAGCGAGGTGCGCGGCATCACGGAGTCGATCCTCAACGAGACGCTTACGGCCTACTTTGAGGAGAACCCCGAGGAAGTCGACAAGATCCTGGAAAAGACCGTGGTCGCGGCCAAGGCGCGCGAGGCTGCCCGTAAGGCGCGCGAGATGACGCGGCGCAAGGGCGCCCTCGAGGGGGCGGGGCTGCCCGGCAAGCTCGCCGACTGCTCCGAGCGCGATCCTGCCAAGTGCGAGCTGTTCATCGTCGAGGGCGACTCGGCCGGCGGCAGCGCCAAGGGCGGCCGCGACAGCAGCGTCCAGGCGATCCTGCCGCTGTGGGGCAAGATGATGAACGTCGAGAAGACGCGCATCGAGAAGGTGCTTACCAACGACAAGCTGCAGCCGATCATCACAGCCCTCGGCACGGGGGCGGGCGACGACTTCGACATCGCGGGGCTGCGCTACCATAAGGTGATCATCATGGCCGACGCCGACGTGGACGGTTCGCACATCCGCACGCTGCTGCTGACCTTCTTCTACCGCTACATGAACGAGCTGATACAGCGCGGTCACATCTACATCGCGATGCCGCCTCTGTACAAGGTCTGGAGCGGCAAGCAGATCAGGTACGCATACGACGACACCGAGCGCGACCGGGCGATCAAGGAGTTGGGAAACGGCAAGACGAGCATCCAGCGCTACAAAGGCCTGGGCGAGATGAACAAGGAACAGCTCTGGGAGACGACCATGGACCCGCAGCGGCGAAAGATCATCCAGATCCGGATGGAGGACGCCGTCGAGGCCGAAGAGATGTTCACGACGCTCATGGGAGAGAACGTCGAGCCCCGGCGCAAGTTCATCGAAGAGAACGCCCTGTACGTGAGCAACCTGGACGTGTAGGGCGTCATAGAACCGCAAGAGGAAATCACGAGTGGACGGCGACGGCAGAACGATACCCCTGGCGATCGAGGACGAGCTGAGGGAGTCCTATCTCAACTACGCGATGTCGGTCATCGTGGCGCGGGCGCTGCCGGATGCGCGCGACGGCCTCAAGCCCGTCCATCGCCGGATCCTGTACGCCATGAACGAGCTGGGTCTGCGCAGCGACAGGCCCTACGTGAAGTGCGGGCGCATCGTCGGCGACGTGCTCGGCCGCTATCACCCCCACGGCGACGCGGCGATCTACGACTCCCTGGTGCGCATGGCGCAGGACTTCTCGCTGCGCTACCCACTGGTGCAGGGGCAGGGCAACTTCGGCTCCCTCGACGGCGATCCGCCTGCGGCGGTGCGCTACACCGAAGCGCGGCTGGAGCGCATCGCCGACGCGATGCTCGACGACATCGACGAGGAGACCGTCGACTTCGTCGCCAACTATGACGACAGTCTCAAGGAGCCGCTGGTCCTGCCCGCGGCGCTCCCGAACCTGCTGGTCAACGGCTCCAGCGGCATCGCGGTCGGCATGGCCACGAACATGCCCCCGCACAACCTCGGCGAGGTCGCCGCGGCGATCATCGCCTGCATCGAAAACCCGGAAATTCCCGTACGCGACCTCATGCGGTTCGTCAAGGGGCCCGATTTTCCCACGGGCGGAATCGTGCTCGGAGCCAGCGGTGTGCGTGACGCCTACCTGACCGGTCGCGGGCGGATCACCGTGCGAGGCAGGCTCACTCTCGACACCAGCAAGAGCGGCCGGGAGCGCATCATCGTCAGCGAGATCCCCTACATGGTGAACAAGGCCTCGCTGATGGCCCGCATTGCCGAGATGGTCAACGAGAAGAAGATCGACGGCATCTCGGACCTGCGCGACGAGTCCGGCCGCAGCGATCCGGTTCGCATCATCATCGACCTCAAGAAAGGGGCGGTTCCCAAGGTCGTCATCAATCAGCTGTTCTCCCTCACGCCGCTGCAGACCAACTTCGGCGTGATCAACCTCGCCCTGGACGGCGGGCGGCCGCGGCTGATGAACCTTAAGGACCTCATCGTGGCCTTTGTCGCGCACCGCAAGCAGGTGGTGACGCGGCGCACTCAGTACGAGTTGCGCAAGGCCGAGGAGCGCGCCCACATCCTCCAGGGCCTCAAGATCGCCCTCGAGAACATCGACGCGGTGGTCGAGACGATCAAGACCTCCGCAGACGTGCAGACAGCCCGTGAGCGGCTAATGGCCCGCTTCTCGCTCTCGGAGATCCAGGCCAACGCGATCCTCGACATGCGCCTGCAGCGCCTGACGAGCCTGGAGACGAAAAAGATCGTCGACGAGCTCGAGGCGCTGCTGGTGCGTGTTGCGGAGCTCAAGGACATCCTGGCCCACGAGGAGAAGATCTACGGGATCATAAAGGACGAGACGCGAGCCCTGGTCGAGAAGTACGGCGACGAGAGGCGCACCGAGATCGTGGCCGACGAGGTCGAAGCCTTTGACGCCGAGGACCTGATCCAGGAGGAAGACGTCGTCATCGTGATCTCACACCGCGGCCTCATCAAGCGCATGCCGGTGTCGGCCTACCGCAGGCAGAACCGGGGCGGCCGCGGCGTGTCGTCGATGAAGATGAACGACGAGGACTTCGTCGAGCAGTTCTTCGTGGCCTCGACCCACGACTATGTCCTTTTCGTGAGCAACGCGGGCAAGTCCTACTTCCTCAAAGCCTACGAGATCCCGGAGGGATCGCGGTTCGCGCGGGGGCAGTCGATCAAGGCGATGCTCTCGATCTCCCACGACGAGGAGATCGCCACCGTGCTTTCGCTCAAGGCGTTTTCGGAGGAGACGAACGTGCTGCTGGCCACGGCCCGTGGCGTCATCAAGAAGGTCGCCACCTCGCAGTTCGTCAACGCTCGCACCCGGGGCATCATCGCCATCAACCTCGATGCCGGCGACCAGGTCGTGGCGGCCAAGCTTACGCACGGCAACGACGAGCTGATGTTGGTGACCCGCCGGGGCAAGGCGCTGCGCTTCCACGAGAGCTCGGTGCGCGCCATGGGCCGGGCCACGCGCGGGGTGACCGGCATCCGCCTGTCGAAAGAAGATGAGCTCACCGGGGTGCTCACGCTCAAGGAGTCGGCCCAGATTCTGCTGGTCTCGGCCAAGGGCTACGGCAAGCGCACCGACTGGTCGGAGTTCAGCCGGCACGGGCGGGGCACCGGCGGGCAGATATGCTACAGGGTCAACGAAAAGAGCGGCGAGGTCGTCGGAGCGCTCTCCGTAAGCGAGGGAGATGACCTGGTCTGCACGACGTCCCAGGGCAACCTGGTCAAGATGCAGATGACCGACATCCCGGTGCAGGGCCGAAACGCCACCGGCGTACGCGTCGTGAACCTGGAGCAGCCGGATGTTGTGGTGGGAGTCGCCCGCGCGGCCAACGAGGAGCGAGGGGCGGAGGCAGCGCCCGGACCCGGGGGCGCGTAAGCTCCTAGGGCCCGTCGGCGGGCGGCCCGGAAAGCGGCTCCGCGCAAGCGACCGGACCCGCCTGGCCGAGACCGGCGGGATCCAAAGAAGCCGATCTTGAGCCGCCGATTGTTTCCCGTGAAACACTGAGCGGTCTTGGAAGGGCGGGAACCTCCCGGAGCGCTCGCTGCGGTCTCGGCGCCAGCGAAAAGGGGCTCTGAGCAGCGGGCGCACTCGCGAAGCGGGTGGGCAGCGGCCCTGAACGGCACTCTCGAAGCGGCCGCGGAGCCCAGCGGGGTCTGGCGCTATCCTGGCGCGGGAGAGGAGCCTGGCTGAGCGCCTGCGGCGGTCGAGTTTCACGTGAAACAGGGCCAGCCCCGGGGTGGGCGGCGAGTGCCGTCGGGAGCCTCCGGCGGGCTCAAGATGGCCAGGGCGAATGCATGAGGGCGTCGCGCCGCGTTGCGTCAGGTGCAGCAGAGCCGTCCACGCTCGTTGCTAGCGGTCGGCTTTCCCTGTATGATCCCCGCGTCAAGGCAAGAGAGCACCTGGTGAGCAAGATCTACGTCGTGGCGAACCAGAAGGGCGGGGTCGGCAAGACCACAACCGCCGTGAACCTCGGAGCGTACCTTGCGGAAAAGGGCAAGCGCGTCCTGCTCGTCGACTTCGACCCCCAGTCGAACCTCTCCAGCGCTGTCGGAGCCGATACCTCCAGGCGAGGGGTCTACGAGTTGATCACCGGCCAGTGCGCGATCGGCGACGTCGTGCAGAAGACCAGCGTGGAGAACCTCCACATCGTGCCGTCGAGCATCCACCTGACCGGAGCCACCATCGAGCTGGTCGACGCCGAACGGCGCGAGTACTTTCTCAAGGAAGCGCTCGGGCAAGCGAGTCAGGAGTACGACTACGTATTCATCGACTGCCCGCCGTCGCTGGGGGTGCTGACACTCAACGGCCTGGTCGCCGCCCGTTACGTGCTGATTCCCCTGCAGTGCGAGTACTTCGCTCTCGAAGGGCTCACCCTGCTGCTCAAGACCATCAACCAGGTGCAGAAGAGCCTGAACCCGGAGCTCGAGATCGGCGGGATCGTGTTCACGATGTACGACCGCAGGACCAGGCTCGCGCACGAAGTGGTGCAGGAGGTCACCGGCTACTTCAAGGAGCGCGTGTTCCGCACGATCATCCCGCGCAACGTGCGCATCAGTGAGGCCCCTTCGTTCTCGAAGCCGATCAACCAGTACGATCGCGAGTGCCTGGGGGCGCGTAGCTACGAAAGCCTGGCCGACGAGGTGCTGGCCCATGCCTAAGAAGGTGCTCGGTAGGGGCATCGGTGCTCTGTTCAAGGAGCTCGACGTCGCGGATGCGAACGACGCGACGACGGTCCCGCTCAAGCAGCTCAAGCCCAACCCGTACCAGCCGCGCAGCCGTTTCCCGGACGAGGGCCTGAAGGAGCTGGCGGACTCGATCCGCGAAAAGGGCATCATCCAGCCTCTCCTGGTCGAGGCGAGCGACGACGGCACCTACACGGTCATAGCCGGCGAGCGACGCCTGCGCGCCGCGAGGATCGCCGGCCTCAAGGAAGTCCCCGTTCTCGTGCGCCGCTTCTCGATGGTGGAGAAGATCGAGATCGCCCTCATCGAGAACATCCAGAGAGAGAACCTGACTCCGGTGGAGGAGGCCCAGGGCTACAGGAAGCTCATGGAGGCGGTCGAGCTCAGCCAGGAAGAAGTGGCCAGGCGCGTCGGCAAGGACCGCTCGACCGTGGCCAACAGCCTCAGGCTCCTCAAGCTGCCGCAGCCGATGCTCGAGGCCCTCGACAGCGGCGAGATCACCCCGGGTCACGCGAGAGCGATCCTCGCCCTCGTCAATCCGGCGGATCAGCAGCTTCTGTTCGAGCGCATCATGGACAAGGGGCTTTCGGTGCGTGAGGCCGAGATGCAGGTCCAGGAGTTGAGAGGCGGGCGCAGAGGCGGCGAGAGCAAGGGCGGCAGGCAGAGGCGGCCGCGCCGGCCCCTCGACCCATCGCTGGAGGAGGTGCGCCAGCGGCTCATCGACGGCCTCGGCACACGCGTCGATATCCGCGGTACGGCCCAACGCGGCAGGATCGAGATCACCTACTACAGCGCCGACGACCTCGAGCGCGTCCTCGATCTCCTGCCGGCGGGCAGGAGCGCCGAAAAATAGAGTGACAGCAGGAGCCGGGGGCCCACGAGCTGGCCGTGCGTTGACAATCGGAGGGGCGGGAACTATAGTAGGCATGCCTTCGGGAGAGGTGTCCGAGCGGTCTAAGGAGGCGGTCTTGAAAACCGCTGTGGGGCAATCGCTCCACCGTGGGTTCGAATCCCACTCTCTCCGGATAAGACGACAGCCAGAGGAGAGATGACCGAGAGGCCGAAGGTGCACGCTTGGAAAGCGTGTGTACTCGTACAAACGGGTACCGAGGGTTCGAATCCCTCTCTCTCCGTAGCCCCCATTAGCGTTGATGACCAGGCCCTACGCTGCCGGCGGCTGCCCAACCCCGTCAGGACCGGAAGGTAGCAGCGGTAAGCAGCATTCCGGTGAGCCGTACCAGGTCTGGTCGGAGCTAACGGGGGTTTTTTGTTGACATTACCCTTGCCGCGTACTACGCTCGGCCTGTTCAGCGTCGACGGGTCTATTTGGTAAATCTCTATGGCATATGAAGTTACTGCCGCAAGAAAGCGCCCCCAGGACTTCGGCCAGATCGTCGGCCAGGACTTCGTGGTCGCCACCCTCACCAGCTCGATCGAGCAAGGGCGCATCGCTCACGCCTACCTCTTTGCGGGACCGCGGGGAGTCGGCAAGACTTCGGCCGCTCGAATCCTGGCCAAGGCCCTCAACTGCGACAAGGGCCCGACGGTAAAGCCGTGCGGTCGGTGCAGCTCCTGCACCGAGATCAGCCGGGGATCGTCGCTGGACGTCATCGAGATCGACGGCGCCTCGAACACCAGCGTCAACGACGTGAGAGAGATCAAGGACGAGGTGCTCTTCAGGCCCAACAGCAGCCGCTACAAGGTCTACATCATCGACGAGGTGCACATGCTGTCCAACAGCGCGTTCAACGCGCTGCTGAAGACCATCGAGGAGCCGCCTCCCTACATCGTGTTCATCTTCGCGACCACCGAGATCCACCGCGTCCCGGCGACGATTCGCTCGCGCTGCCAGCAGTTCAACTTTCGCCTCATCTCCACCGAGGACCTCAAGGGCAGCCTCTCGTCGGCGTGCGCCGAGATGGGCCTCGAGGCCGAGGATTCCGCGCTGCTGTGGATTGCCAAGGAAGCGACCGGCTCGCTGCGCGACGCCTACACGCTGCTCGACCAGGTGGCCTCCTTTTCCAGTGGGCGGATCACGCTCGGCCTCATCCGCGAAAAGCTCGGCGTGATTGGGCTGGAGCAGATGAACGAGATGGCTGCCGCATTCCTGGCCGAGGACGCCAAGACCGCCCTCGAGCTGCTGGCCAGGATCCTCGAGCAGGGGGTCGCCATCGAGCAGTTCGTCGTCGACCTGGCCGAGTACTTTCGCTGCCTGCTGTTCCTCCAGCAGGGGCTGGGCCGCGAGGGCCTGCTCGGCTACTCGCCCGACGCGTTCCTCAAGGAAGCGGTCGAGCGCCTCGCGCCCCCCCAGGTGGAGCGGGCGATCGAGCTGCTGCTGGAGCTGCACCGCAACCTTCGCTACTCGCTGAACCAGCGCTTCGAGGTCGAGCTGGTCGTGAGCCGCCTCGCGCGGCTGCCGCGTTTTCTCGGTCCCGAGGACGTGCTCGCCCACATCCGCAGCATCCGCAAGGAGATGGCCGGCGCCGCCACATCCGGCGCGGCTGCGGCAGGGGCTGCGGGCGGCAGCGCCGCGGCGCAGCCGCGGCCCGGGGCGGAGCCCGCGCGCGAGGCGGGGGAGGCCAAGCCCGTCGGCAGCGCCGGCGCCGTCCCGGCCTCGGGCGAGGAGGCGGCGCGCAAGCTGATCGACGCGCTGCGGCGAAAGAAGCCGACGCTGGCCTCGGCCCTCGACAAGGCCGAGCGCGCGGCGGTGGAAGAGGGCAGACTGCGCTTCACCTTCAGGGCCGCCGATCGCTACGCGGTCGGCATGCTGAACGCCGAGCGCCATACCGTCGAGGCCCTCGCGGCGGAGGTTCTCGGCGCTCCGGTCCGCCTCGAGGTCGCCACGAGCGAGAACGGACCTGCCGCCGACGCGCCCGCGGCGGTCGATGAGAAGGTCGAGATGGTCAAGCGCGTGTTCAAGGGGCAGCTGGTCGACGGAGGGTGAGCGATGTCGGTGAACCCGTTCGAGCTTCTGAAGAACCTGCAGAACCTCCAGTCGCGCATGAACGAGATGCAGGAGCGCATGAGCCAGATTCGCGTCACCGGTTCGTCCGGAGGCGACATGGTGCGGATCGAGATGTCGGGTACGCTCTCGGTCACGCGCGTCACCATCGCGAAGGAGGCGGTCAACCCCAACGACGTCGAGATGCTGCAGGACCTGGTGCTCGCGGCCTTTTCCGACGCCCTGGCCAGGGTCAAGGAGCGCATGAAGGAGGAGGCCTCCTCGATGACCGGCGGGCTCGACCTGCCCCCGGGCCTCCTTGGGGGATAGCTTGGACCTCCTGGAAAGGCTCACCCGCAGCCTCTCCCGACTTCCCGGCCTCGGCCGCAAGAGCGCATCGCGGATCGTGCACAGCCTGCTCAAGGCCGACCGGGACTTCGTGGAGCAGCTGGCTCACGAGATCCTGGACCTCAAAGAGAAGGTGCAGCTGTGCCGCGTCTGCGGCTGCTACACCGAGCAGCAGCCATGCGCGATCTGCGCCGACCCCAGCCGCGACCGCAGCGTGCTCTGCGTCGTCGAGCAGCCCAAGGACGTGCAGTCGATCGAGGCCATCCAGGAGTACCGCGGCCTCTACCACGTGCTGATGGGCGTGATCTCGCCGATCGAGGGAGTCGGGCCGGAGAAGCTGCGCATCGCATCGCTGATCGATCGCGTGCGCGGCGAAGCCGTGCGCGAGGTCATTCTCGCCACCAACCCCACGGTGGAGGGCGACACCACCGCGCTGTACCTGCTGAGCCTGCTGCGCGCCGAGCCGGGCGTCTCTGTGAGCCGCCTGGCGCTGGGGCTTCCGGTGGGCGGCGACCTCGAGTACGCCGACCGTCTCACCCTGACGCGGGCGTTCACGGGGCGCAACGCACTGTGAGCGATCGCCGCGGCGCCTCTACAGCTTGTCGAGCAGGATCGAACACTTGCCCGAAGGTATGGGCAGGGTCTTCTTCTTGTTGTTCAGCAGGTTGATCGTGAAGTAGTAGAGCTTCTCGCTCTCGAGGCGGATCTCCCACCCGCGGCCGCTCTGGTTGCTCAGGATGGTGATGACGTTGCGCTTGAGCGCCAGGTTCTCGATGCCCATGATCTCGATCGTGGGCACGATCCAGTCCACGGTCTTGCGCGGCAGCGAGATGTAGAGCCCAACGACGTTCTCGATCATCAGCGTGATCGTGGCCAGGGCCGCGTAGGGCAGGAAGAGCCGACGCGGGAAGCCCTCGTGGCGCGGCCACGCTGCAGGGCCTTCGTGCTGCGGCTGGTAGGCCTCCCACAGCGTGCCGGTTCCCTCGTCGTGGTGCAGCGAGTCGAGGATGTAGTACAGGTGCCGGATCGCGCTCTCGCGCGCCAGCTCGAACTTGCCGTACTTTTCCAGCCCCTTGATCACCATGAAGGTGAGGTGCGGAAAGACCGAGCCGCGGAAGCCGCCGCCCTTGCGGTCGTACTGCTTGTGGCCGGCAGCAAGCGACGGAAAGGGGTTCTCGACGCCGAACCCGGCGGGGTCGCTGAGGTGCGCGATAAACCGCTCGCTGCGGTCCTTGCTCGGGACCTCCGCGAGCAGCGTCCAGTAGCTCGCCAGCGTCTTGTTCGGCAGCTGCCTCTCCTTGCCGTCCAGGTCGTAGTAGGTGCTGTCCTCCTCGCTCCACATCATCGAGTTGATGCGCGTCTTGAGGGAGAAGTAGTGCTTCTTGAAGCGGTAGCTCTTTTCCTTGTCGTTGAGCACGTCGCCGAGGGCCGAGAGGTACAGCGCGTTCATGGCCTGCTGCGCGTTGAAATCCACCGGGTAGACCACGTCGCCTCGCGGTGAGTTGCCCATGTGAACGGCTTCGAGGGGCACGGCGTAGAGGCCGTTCTCTTTCTTGAAGTTGCTTTCCAGCCAGTTGTAGTGGGCCTCGAGCACCGGCACCACGTCCCTGACCCGCTTCTTGAGCCCGATCTTGTGGTAGATGTTGTACTCGGCCCAGGCGAACAGCGGCGAGGAGACCCCCTGGGGGTTGTCGTCGCTGACCAGCGGCGACCCGTCCGACTCCGAGTAGGCGCCGCGGATCGCACCGTCAGGCTCCTGCTTGGCGTAGAAGCTGTCGAGCAGCGAAGTCGTCGGCACCAGCCTGTTGCTGTAGACGAGAAAGAACGTGGCGAGGCAGGCCTCGTACTGCGAGACGAAGCTGTTGTCCACGTAGTTGAAGTAGCGGGGGGCGAGACCGTTCTTTTTCGTTCCCTGACGGAAGGACCCCTCGATCCACGTCCAGGTCTTGTCGTAGACGTCTACGAAGTCCTGGTCATAGTAGTGGACGCGAGGGAAGCCCTTCCTCACAACTTTCCCCACAGGGTATTCCTCGAGTTTACAAACTACAGCCAGGACAGGGGATATTCAAACGAGACGGATGGCAAGAATATAGCGGGCGTCCGGCGGGTTGTCAAGTTTACGAATTTCCGGCTGGAGATTCCCCTCTGGCCGGGAGCTCGGCGATGATGGGCGTGGGGCCGTGGTGGGCGGCGACGCGGAAAGGGAGGGGTGAGGGGCTGAAGGCAGGGGTGGAGGGCGACCACTGACTTGGTGGTTTTCACTGACGGTGGTCTCTGTCGCTGGCGGTGATCTCCGTGATGATCCTCTTCTACGGCGTCGAGCAGTGGAACGCCTGGTTTCCCGCCATGATCTACCTCAAGGAGCGCTCGCGGTGGCCGCTGCAGCTCGTGCTGCGCGAGATCGTGCTGTTCAACACGATGGACGACACGCTCACCAGCGTCGACATGTCCGACAAGGCCTTCATGGCCGAGTCGATCAAGCACGCGACGGTCGTGGTCGCCGCGCTGCCTGTCCTTATGGTCGATCCGTTCCTGCAGCGTTTCTTCGTCGCGGGCGTGATGATCGGCTCGATCAAGGGGTGAACCGCCGCGGCGGCTGGCACGGCGACTCCCAGGCGGCGCGCGCCTCAATCCAGCCCGAGCAGGTGACGCAGCAGCCGTTGGACCTCCTCGGGCGGGGCCGCGCCGCGGGAGCGCTGCATCACCCGGCCGACGAGGAAGCCGAGCGCCTTTGCCTGCTTCTTGCCCGGCGCGGCCGCGTCCGCACGCGCCTGCGGGTTGTCGGCCAGCGCCTCCTCGACCCAGCGCAGCACCGCGCCGGCGTCGGTCTCGACGATCAGCCCAAGGGCGCGGGCCATCTCTTCGACCGGGCGCGGATCTGAGAGCAGCAGCTCGAGCAGCCGGGCGGCGGAGGTGGAGGTGACCTTGCCGGCCTCCATCAGCCGGCTGAGGGCGGCGAGACGGTCGGGCGCGAGCCCCAGCTCGGCGAGCGTGCAGCCGCGCTGGTTGGCCAGGGCCGAGGCCCTGCCGACGAGGAGGTTGGCGAGGCGAACCGGCTCGCCGCCGGCTGCGATCGCGTCGTCGAACAGCTGCGAGCTGCCGCGCTCCTGGGTGAGCGCCTCGGCGTTGCGCGCGGAAAGCCCGTACGTAGCGGCGTAGCGACTGCGCCGCTGGGCGGGAAGCTCGCCGATCGTAGCCTTCAGCCTTTCGACCCACTCCTGCGAGATGCGCAGCGGAGGCAGGTCCGGGTCCGGGAAGTAGCGGTAGTCGTGCGCCTCTTCCTTTTCGCGCTGAAAAACGGTCTCGCCGCGGTCGGGGTCGAAGCCGCGGTTCTGCTTGCCCAGACGCTCCAGGACGAAGCCGTCGGGATCGTCGAGCCACTCCTGGTACTGCCGCTCGATCTCGAAGGCGACGGCCGCCTCCAGGGAGCGGAAGCTGTTGAGGTTCTTCACCTCGACGATGGGAGTCCTGTGCGTGACTCCGGCGCGCTCGATGTGCAGGTTCACGTTCGGCTCGAAGCGCATCTGGCCCATCTCCATGTTGGCGTCGCTTGCGCCGAGCCAGCGCACGAGAGCGTGCAGCCCGCGCGCGAGCTCCATCACCTCGAAGGCCGAGTGGAGGTCGGGCTCGGTGACGATCTCCAGCAGCGCCGTGCCCGCTCGGTTGAGGTCGATTCCCGTGTGGGCCGGGTTGTCGTGGATGTTCTTTCCCGCGTCCTCCTCGAGGTGCGCCCTGCGGATGCGCACGGGTCTCGTCGCTCCGTCCTGGCCGGCGACTTCCAGGAGCCCGCCGGTCGCGATCGGCTGGTCGTACTGGCTGATCTGGTAGTTCTTGGGAAGGTCGGGATAGAAGTAAGCCTTGCGGTCCCACTTGGTCAGCGGCGCGATCGCGCACCCGAGGGCGAGGCCGACGCGGATCGCCTGCTCGACCGCGGCCCGGTTGATCACCGGCAGGGCGCCCGGCAGCCCGAGGCAGACCGGGCACACGTTGCTGTTGGGCGGATCGCCGAAGCGGTTGGGGCAGCGGCAGAACATTTTGGTCCGCGTCGCCAGCTGCACGTGGATCTCGAGCCCGATCACCGCCTCGATGCGATCGCCCCCGCGCTCGATCATGCGGGCCTCCCGCTGCCGCGCTGCTCGCTGGCGCCGCGGCCCTGCGTTTCGCCGCCGCGGCGCTCGCTGCGGTCGGCGGCCGGCGCGGGGTCCGGCGGCGCGAGGTCGACGATGCCCGAGCCCTTTTCGTAGGCGCGGGCAGCCTGCAGCAGCCGCGCTTCGCTTAGCACCGGTCCGATGAGCTGCGCGCCGATAGGCAGCCCCGCCGCGTCTTTGCCGCAGGGCAGCGAAAGGGCCGGCAGGCCGGCCAGGTTCACCGAGATCGTGTAGAGGTCCTCGAGATACATCTGCAGCGGGTCGGCGCTCCGTGCGCCGCGCTCGAAGGCCACGTCGGGAGTGACAGGACAGAGCAGAAGGTCGCACCGCTCGAAGGCGCGATCGAAGTCCTCCTTGATGAGTCGGCGGACTTTGAGCGCCTTGAGGTAGTAGGCGTCGTAGTAGCCGCTGGAGAGGGCAAAGGTGCCGAGGAGGATGCGCCGCTGCGTCTCCTCGCCGAACCCCTCGCGCCTGCTGCTGCACGCCATGGCGATGATATCCGCGGCGGCTGCTGCGCTGCGGTGGCCGTAGTGCACGCCGTCGTAGCGCGAAAGGTTGCTCGAGGCCTCGGCCATCGCGATGATGTAGTAGCAGGCCACCGCGTACGAGCTCAAGCTGCCGTCGGGCTGGACCTGGATCCTGCTGTGCGGCAGGCTGACCTCCACGCACTCGGCTCCCGCTGCGCGCAGCACGCCCGCCGCGGCCTCGACGCCAGCAGCGACTGCAGGCGAGAGCGCTTTGCTCGCGAACTCACGCACGATCCCCACGCGCAGCCCGCGCACCGGCTGCTCGAGGCCCGCGCGGTAGTCGGGGACCGGTTCCTTGACGCTGGTCGAGTCCATCGCGTCGTGGCCGGCGATCGCGTTGAGCAGGAGCGCCGCGTCCGCGCAGTTGCGGGCGATTGGCCCGATCTGGTCGAGGCTCGAGCCGTAGGCCACCAGGCCCCAGCGGCTCACCCTGCCGTAGGTCGGCTTGAAGCCGAGCACCCCGCAGAACGCGGCCGGCTGGCGGATCGAGCCGCCGGTGTCACTGCCGAGGGCGGCCGCAGCCAGGCGCGCCGCCACAGCCGCGGCCGAGCCGCCGGAGGAGCCGCCCGCCACCCGCCGCCGATTCCACGGGTTGCGGGTCCAGCCGGTGGCGCTGGTCTCGGTCGAAGAGCCCATGGCGAACTCGTCCATGTTGGTCTTGCCGAGGATGACGGCTCCCGCCTCCTGCAGCCGTCGGACAACGGTTGCTTCATAGGGAGCGCGGTAGCCTGCGAGGATGCGCGAGGAGCAGGTTGTGTGGCCTTGTGTCGTGCAGAGGTTGTCCTTGAGCGCTACCGGCACTCCGGCCAGCGGTCCGGCAGGTTCGCCGGCAGCGACCGCGCGATCGACCGCACGGGCCTTCCCGACCGCCTCCTCCTCCCAGACTTCGTTGTACGCGTGGAGAGCGGGATCGACCGCGCGAATGCGCGCCAGGTAGGCGCGGGCGGCCTCCTCGGCGCCGATCCTGCGGGCGGCCACGGCGTCGCGAAGCTCGCGGGCGGAGAGCTCCAGGATCGGGTCCATCAGCTGTCCCAGAGGACCTTGGGCACCTTGAAGAAGCTGCCGTCGCGGTCGGGCGCCGCAGCCAGCGCCTCTTCGGTCGCCAGACAGGGGCGCGGCTGGTCCTCGTCGGTCACGCTGTGCAGCTCGACGGCGCGCGTCAGGGGCTCCACGTCGGCCGTGTCCAGCTCGTTGAGCTTGTCGAACCAGGCGAGGATCGACGCGAGCTCCCCAGCGAGAGCCGGAATCCGCTCGTCGGAGATCTCGATGCGCGAAAGGCGCGCCACGTGACGGATGGTCTGGTCGCTGATGCCGGCGCTCATCAGGGCACACTAACGGAATCGAGTTTTCGGTGTCAACGACGGGGGCCGAGCCGGCAGAGCGCCGTGCCTACGAGGGCTTCTTCGGCGGTGCGGCGACCCGGATGTGCAGCTCCCGCAGCTGCTTCTCGGTCACCGGCCTCGGGGCGTTCATCATGAGGTCCTGCGCCTTCTGGTTCATCGGGAAGGCCGTGACCTCGCGGATGTTCGGCTCGTCGGCGATGAGCATGATCATGCGGTCGACGCCCGGTGCGATCCCGCCGTGGGGCGGGGCACCCAGCTTGAACGCGTTGATCATCGCGCCGAAGTCGCGGTCCACCTCTTCGCGGCTGTAGCCGCCGATCTCGAAGGCCCGGTACATCACGTCGGGGCTGTGGTTGCGGATCGCGCCGCTGGACAGCTCGACGCCGTTGCAGACCAGGTCGTACTGCCAGGCCAGCACTTCGAGCGGCTGCTTCGATTCCAGGGCCTCCAGCCCGCCCTGCGGCATCGAGAAGGGGTTGTGGGAGAACTCCACGAGCTTCTGGTCTTCGTTCCACTGGTACATCGGGTAGTCGACGATCCAGCAGAACCGGTAGCAGCGCTTCTCGACGAGGTCCAGCTCCTCGGCGAGGCGGGTGCGCAGCTCGCCCGAGATGCGCTCGGCCTCGCTCCGCGTGTTGGCCACGAAGAACAGCACGTCGCCCGGCCCGACGCCGCACAGCGACGCGAGGGAGGCGAGCTGCGCCTCGCTCAGGTGTTTGGTGAGCGGTCCCTTGACCGCTGCGCCGCCGCCCCCTGTCGCGCCGCCTGTCCGTGCCTCGCCCGACGACCAAGTGAGGTAGGCGAGCCCCTGGGAACCGAGCTCCGTGGCAGAGGCGCTGATGCGGTCGAAAAAGCTGCGCGGCCGGCTCTCGATCCCTTTGACCGGGATCGCGCGCACGACCCCCTTGTTCTCGACGATCGAGCGAAACGGCGCGAAGCCGGCATCGGCGAACACCGCTGACACGTCGACCATGCGGATCGGGTTGCGCAGGTCCGGCTTGTCGCTGCCGAAGCTCACCATCGCCTCGGCGTAGGGGATGCGCGGGAACGGCGGGGCGGTGACTTCCCAGTCGGAGAACTCGCGGAACACGCCCGAGAGCACGCGCTCGACGACCTCGAAGATCTCGTCCTGGGTCGCAAAGGCCATCTCCATGTCGAGCTGGTAGAACTCGCCCGGCGAGCGGTTGGCACGCGCGTCCTCGTCGCGAAAGCACGGGGCGATCTGGAAGTACCGGTCGAAGCCCGACACCATAAGCAGCTGCTTGTACTGCTGCGGCGCCTGCGGCAAGGCGTAGAAGCAGCCGGGGTGCAGGCGCGACGGAACCAGGTAGTCACGCGCGCCTTCGGGGCTGGAGGCGGTGAGGATCGGCGTTTGGATCTCGAGGAAACCCTCGTCGGTCATGCGCCTGCGCAGGCTCGAGATCACCCGCGAGCGCAGCACGACGTTGTTGTGCAGCCGCCCGTGGCGCAGATCGAGAAAGCGATACCGCAGCCTCGTCTCCTCCGGGGCGTCCTCTTCGGGAAACACGCTGAAGGGCAGGCTCTCGCACGGCCCGAGCACCTGGAAGCGTTCCGCGCGGACCTCGATCTCGCCGGTGGCCAGCTTCGGGTTGACGTTCTCCGGCGAACGCGCGACCACGGTCCCCTCGAACTGGACCACCGTTTCCTTGTGGAGGCGGCCGACCTGTTCCTGGATGACGGAGTCCGCGTAGACGACGACCTGGGTGATGCCATAGTGGTCGCGCAGGTCGACGAAAAGCACGCCGCCGTGGTCGCGCTTGTTGTGCAGCCACCCGGCGAGCTTCACGCGCAGGCCGATCTGCTCGCGGGCGAGCTGCCCGCAGGTGTGCGTTCTGTAGGGGTCCATGTTCGATGCGCTCCCCTCGCTGGCGAGCCGCCGGCGCGCCCTGCGCGCCGCGGCTGGGAGCCCGCCTGCGAGGACGGCGCAACGTAGCACTATTGCCGGAGGGTTACAAGACCGTCGCCGCGACCCTCTGTGCGTGCGCTGAGCGGCGCGCACCGCGGCCCTGCGGAAGAGAAAGAAAAGCATCGCGCGAGATCAGCAGCCTGTCGAGGGCGTCTCTCGCAGAGCCCGGCAGGTCAGGCGCGTCTGCCAGCCACCACAGCGCTACGTGAGTGTCGGCGAACTTGCCGCGGCTCACCGTAGCCTGTGACCGACAGGACGAGCTACCTGCGGATGACTTTGACCGCTTGGCCGACCCGGCGCGCGACCTTCTTTCTACCCGTGGCTTCGACCTGCCTGTCGGCCACGAGTGGGTACATCCCTGTGGGGTACTCGTGGGCTCCCACATCCGTGTGGCCCACGAGTGGGTACATCCCTGTACCCTAGAACTCGATCTCGCGCCAGGCGCGGGGGAACGGGATCACGTCGCGGATGTTCTTCATCCCGGTCACGAACTGGATCAGGCGCTCGAAGCCGAGGCCGAAGCCCGAGTGCGGTACTCCTCCGAAACGGCGCAGGTCCAGGTACCACCAGTAGTCCTTGCGCGAGAAGCCGAGTGAGTCGATGCGCACGGCGAGGCGGTCGTGGTCGTCCTCGCGCTGGCTGCCCCCGATGATCTCGCCGAGGCGCGGGACCAGCACGTCCATGGCGCGAACGGTGCGGCCGTCGTCGTTGGCCTTCATGTAGAAGGCCTTGATCTGCTTCGGGTAGTCGGTGAGGATCACCGGCTTCTTGAGCAGCTCCTCGGTCAGGTACCGCTCGTGCTCCGACTGCAGATCGACGCCCCAGGAGACCGGGTACTCGAAGGAGCGGCCGGACTTTTCCAGCAGCTTGATCGCTTCGGTGTAGGTCATGCGCTCGAAGCTGCTGTCGACGATGCCGCGCAGCGTGGAGATCACCGTGTCGTCGATGCGGAGGTTGAAGAACTCCATGTCCTCGGCGCAGCGCTCGAGCACCGCGGAGAAGATCGCCTTGAGGAACTCCTCGGCCAAGTCCATGTTGCCTTTGATGTCGCAGAACGCCATCTCCGGCTCGATCATCCAGAACTCGGCCAGGTGGCGGACGGTGCTCGAGTGCTCGGCGCGGAAGGTCGGCCCGAAGGTGTACACGTTGCCGAGCGCGAGGGCGTAGACCTCGGCTTCGAGCTGGCCGCTGACGGTGAGACCAGCCTTCTTGCCGAAGAAGTCCTGCGTGTAGTCGACTTGGCCGTCGGCCCGCGGCACATCCGCCAGGGGGAGCGTGGTCACCTGGAACATGGCGCCTGCCCCCTCGGCGTCGCTGCCGGTGATGATCGGGGTGTGGATCCAGAGGAAGCCCCGCTTCTGGAAGAACTCGTGGATCGCGAAGCTCATGGCGTTGCGCACGCGCGCCACGGCGCCAAAGGTGTTGGTGCGCGGCCGCAGGTGGGCGATCTCGCGCAGAAACTCGAAGGAGTGGCGCTTTTTCTGCAGCGGGTAGTCGGCGGCAGGGCAGTCGCCGATGAGGCGGATGCCTGCAGCCCGAAGCTCCACGGTCTGCCCCTTGCCCGGAGAGGCCACCAGGCGGCCGGTCGCCTCCACGCTGGCGCCCGTGGTCAGGCGCGGCACGATCTCGTCGTAGCCCCCAAGCTCCTCTCTGGAAGCCACGACCTGCAGGTTGGCCTGGCAGGAGCCGTCGTTGACTTCGACAAAGCAGAGGTCCTTGGAATCCCGCCGGGTGCGGATCCAGCCTAGCACGGTGATCTCGGCGCCGGGAGTCCCGTCCGAGAGCACGCTCTTGATGCGCGCTGCGTTGTCCATCGCGCCCATCATCGATGCCTGTGGACGTGGCTGTCAATCCAGTCGTGCAGGCGGTCCCTGTGCAGATAGCCGACCCCGAACAGGATGAGGGCGACCACAAAGAGCACGAACGACAGCGTCCACCGCTCCCTTGCCGCCGCGCTGCCCATCAGGGTGCTGCCTACGATGCCTGGGATGCGCCCGAGGGTGGAGACGGCCAGGAAGAAGGGGAAGCGCAGCGGCGAGACGCCGGCCACGTAGCAGAGGATGTCCTTGGGGATGCCAGGAATCACGAAAAGAAGGAAGAAGCCCACCTGCGCGCGCGAGGCGTTGGCGAGCGCGCTCAGGCGGTCGATCTGGCGCTTGGGAAAGAAACGCTCCACCACGGGCCGGCCGAGGGCGCGAGCCACCCAGAAGTTGATCGACGAGCCTGCCGCGATTCCGGCGATGGTGAGCGCGAGCCCCAGCCAGAAGCCGAACAGGTAGCCGCCCGCAGCCTGCACAGTGTCGCCTGGTATGATGAAGATGAAGACCTGCAGCACCTGGATGGCGAGGTACACCAGCGGCGCCGCCACCTCCCACTGCAACACCCACTGGCGAACGCTCTCCGCCGAGCCCACGAACTTCCACAGCGTGTTGCGCAGCACGATCCCCAGCACGACCACCACGGAGAGGAACACCGGAAGCCAGATGGCGCGCAGCAGGCTCGGCTGCTGCTTGCCGGGAGGCAGCGTCTGCGTCATCGGGCGGAAGTTACCACGCCGGGTCGCCGTTGGGCCACAGGTGGGATGCAGGCCGCGCCGGCAGCGGTCACAGTCATGAGTGGCCGTGCCGGGGGGCCATTGACCGTTTCCGGTTGCGAGGTATAATCCGCTTCGAACGCTCATGAACTGGAAAATTCGCGGTTTCACAGCAGTCCTTCTGATCGCCTCCGTGACCTGCCTCACAGCGCTGCCGCAGGTCGCCGTCCTGGATGCCGTGATCGAGGAAGACATGGATCCGGGAGTGTCGATCGCGGTCGCCGACAAGATCTCCGAATCGCTGGTGAACTCGGGCAAGTACACGGTCCTTGATCGCGCCAACGCCGAGCTCGTTCTCCGGGAAAAGGAGTTCCAGCTCTCCGGCCTCGTGAGGACCGAAGAGATCCGCAGAGCCGGAGAATACCTCGGGGCGGACCTCGTCGTGGCTGCAAGGGCCGCCAGGATCGGCGACACCTACTTCGTCTCCGCGCGCATGATCGACGTTAAGACCGGGGCGATCACCGCTCAGGCTTCGGTCGAGCGCGAAGGCCGCATCGCAATTCTGCTCGGGATCGCAGGCGCGGTCGGGGACAAGCTGGCCGGTGGAGTCGTCGAGGCCGTGGAGAACCGCAGGTTCGAGGGCCCGGTGCGCCGAACGCCCGCCCCCCCGCCCGTCCCGCCTCCGATGCCCCCGGCGCCTGCTCCAAGGCCCGCGCCGGCTCCTGCACCAGCGCCCGTACAGCGGGCGAACGTGGTGATCGGCATCAAGGGCGGTGTGGGCATGGCTGACGTGTACGGGGACGACACCTATGCAACGGACGCCTACGAGGGCACCCGTTACGTCGGAGGGTTCTACATGTCCAGCCGCATGGACAGCATCGGCTTCGAGCTCGACGTCCTGTGGGCCCAGAAGGGCTACGACATCGACTTCTACGACGACGTGCTGCTGGACAACGTCTACAACAGCTGGGTCTTCAACTACGTGGACATTCCGTTCCTGGTCAAGCTGTACCCGTCAGCCACCTCGCCGCTGTACGTGGGTCTCGGCCTGTACATCGGCGTCTACATGAGCGGCACCGTCACCATCGAGTACGAGACCAAGACGTCGTACAACAGCGAAGCGAACATCGAGGACGTCAGAGAGCTGGCCACAATGGATTTCGGAGGCCTGCTCAATTTGGGCCTCGATTTTCCTGTCGCGAACAAGGGCCAGCTTGCGCTGGAGGCGCGCCTCGGCATGGGGTTCAACACGTGGAGAACCGACGGCGCCTACACACCCAAGCACCTCGTTCTCTCCGTCATGGCAGGATTCGGCATCGCGCCCTGAGGCGGTCCAGGACACCGTGCAGTCCGGGGCGCCGCCTCCGCGCGGCGCCGGCCCGCGTCATACCGTTCTCGCACCCCTGTACAAGGTCGTGCGGGTGTCGCTATAATCGCTTCATCCCTTTGATTCCCCGAGACGCGCGACTCGCGCTGGAGGTGCCATGGCAGTCAAAGTAGCAATCAACGGATTCGGCAGGATCGGCCGCCTCGTGTTTCAGGCGATGGTCGATCAGGGGGTGCTAGGCAAGGTTTTCGACGTTGAAGCCGTGGTCGACATCTCGACCGACGCCGCCTACTTCGCCTATCAGCTCAAGTACGACTCGGTCCACGGCAGGATGAACGCGGACATCCGCTCCGAGAAGAGCAAGCCGGGCCTGGAAGAGGACGACATCCTGGTGGTCAACGGCGACAAGGTGCGCTGCCTCATGGCCAAGAAGTCGCCCGCCGAGCTGCCGTGGAAGGAGCTGGGCATCGAGTACGTGATCGAGTCGACGGGGCTCTTCACGGACAAGGAAAAGGCTGCGGATCACCTCAAGGCGGGCGCGAAAAAGGTGATCATCAGTGCTCCGGCGAAGGGCGGGGTCAAGACCCTGCTGATGGGCGTCAACCACTGGGAGTACGACCCGGCCAAGGACGACATCATCTCCAACGCGAGCTGCACGACCAACTGCCTGGCGCCTCTGGTCTACGTGCTGCTCAAGGAAGGCATCGGCGTCGAGACCGGCCTCATGACTACGATCCACTCCTACACCGCCACCCAGAAGACCGTCGACGGCCCCTCGAAGAAGGACTGGCGGGGCGGCCGCGCCGCCGCGATCAATACGATTCCTTCGACGACCGGCGCCGCCAGGGCGCTCGGCGAGGTGCTGCCGCAGATCAAGGGCAAGATGACCGGCATGTCGTTCCGCGTCGCAACGCCCGACGTTTCGGTTGTGGACCTCACATTCCGGTCGGTCAAGGAGACCTCAATCCAGGAGATCGACAAGCTGCTGCGCAAGGCCTCCGAAAGCTACCTCAAGGGCATCCTCGGGGTGACGGACGAGGAGCTCGTGTCGAGCGACTTCATCCACGATCCCCGCTCCTCGATCTACGACTCGCTCGCGACGCTGCAGAACAACCTGCCGGGAGAGAAGCGCTTCTTCAAGATCGTGTCCTGGTACGACAACGAATGGGCGTACTCGCTGCGCTGCGTGGACCTGCTCAAGTACATGGTCGAGAAGGCCGCGAAGTAGAGCTCCAGTAACACCGCGACCCGGAAGCCGCCGCTGCACTCCCGCAGCGGCGGCTTGTCGTGAGCGTGCATGCCCGCATCCAGCTTTGACGCTGGTGGAGGCCGCGTGCTATAGTGCGCGCCGATGGCCAAGGCGAAGCCGGGTGCGTCGAAGAGCGCAGGAAAGGCTCACAAGGGGGAGGCCCCACCAAAACCGGCAAAGCCGCCAAAGGCGGCGAGACCGGCAAAGAATGCCAGGAAGAGCCCGTCTCCAAGGAGCGCTCCCTCGAAGAAGAGCACTGTGAAGAAGCCTCCCAGGCCTCAGCCAGCCAAAGCCGCAAAGATCGAAGTCAAGCCCAGAACGACGGCGCACAAGCCCCTGGCCTCACGGGCCAAGCCGGCAGCGGCCGTAAGGCGCCCGCCGGCCCGGCCCGCAGCGCCAGCCAAAGCCAAGGCTCCGGCGCGCAGGATACGCTACCGGGTCAAGCAGCCCGTGGTCTATCCACTGCACGGCGTGGGGCAGGTGCTTCGCATCGAGGAGCGGCCGTTTCTCGACCACAAGCTGCTGTACTACATCATCTACATCGAAGTGTCGGACATGACGGTGATGGTCCCGGTCGACAAGGCCGACAGCCTCGGAATCCGGCCGATCGTGGATCGCAAAGAGTCGACCAAGGCGCTGCGGCTCATCTCCGACAGCTACGAGCCGGTGCCGACCGACTGGAAGCTGCGCTACCAGATGAACCTGGACCTGCTCAAGAGCGGAAGCATCCTGGACATCGCCACGGTAGTGCGCACCCTCTATCACCGCAGCAAGATCAAGGAGCTTCCGATCCTCGAGCGCAAACTGTTCGACAGCGCCCTGCGACTGCTCATCGACGAAGTCTCGCTGTCGCTCGAGAAGAGCAAAGACGAAGTCGAGCGGATGGTCTTCGAGCGCCTGGAAAGCTCGCGCGGCAAGTAGCCGTCGCTGCTCCAACGCCCCGGCTCGGGCCCCCGGGCGGGGCTTCTCGTCCACGCCCGGCGCAGCTATATTAGGGGCAAAGCGCTACTGCAACCGGAGGCGTCTCGGCCGGGACGAGCCGGGGCCGCTCCTCGTTCGGAGTCAAGCCATGTCGAAGCACCAGTTCCAGGCGGAGGTGAACCAACTTCTTCACCTCATCATCCACAGCCTCTACTCGCACCGCGAGATCTTTGTCAGAGAGCTCGTCTCCAACGCGTCGGACGCCCTCGACAGACTGAAGTACCTGACGCTCACAGACGAGAAGTTCAAGTCTCTCGCCTTCGACCCCCGCATCGACATCGAGTTCGACGCCAAGGAGCACCGCACGCTGACGATCAGCGACAACGGAATCGGAATGAACGAGGAGGACCTCGTCGCCAATCTCGGCATGATCGCCAGCTCCGGAACCCGCCGCTTTGTCGAGCAGATGGGCAGCGACGCGAAAAAGGCCGCCGGCCTCATCGGCCAGTTCGGCGTCGGGTTCTACTCCGCCTTCATGGCGAGCGACCAGGTCGAGGTGATCACGCGGAAAGCCGGCGAGGACAAGGCGTGGCGCTGGGTAAGCGACGGCAAGGGCGAGTACACGGTCCAGGAGGCGGTGCGCGAGAGCCACGGGACCACGGTGACGTGCACGCTCAACGACGACGGCCGCGAGTACGCCAACCGCTGGATGATCGAGAGCCTTGTGCGCAAGTACTCCAACCACATCTCCTTCCCCATCTACCTCCACTACGACGAAGAGAACCTGGGGACCGGCGACAAGCCGCGCAAGACCATCGAGCGCAAGAGCGAGCAGATCAACGCGGCGAGCGCCTTCTGGCGCAGACCCAAGAAGGAGCTCACCGACAAAGACTACGCCGAGTTCTACAAGAGCCTCACGGGCGACGACGACGACCCCCTGCTCACCGTGCACACTCAGGCGGAGGGAGCCCTCGAGTACACGACCCTCTTCTACGTGCCGAAAAAGGCCCCGTGGGACCTGTACCGGATGGACTACCAGTCCGGGATCAAGCTCTACGTGCGTCGCGTGTTCATCAGCGAGGACTCCAAGGAGCTGATGCCCTCGTGGCTGCGCTTTCTGCGCGGCATCATCGACAGCGAGGATCTGCCGCTGAACGTGAGCCGCGAGATTCTGCAGCAGAACCGCGTGATGGTGAACATCCGCAACGCCGCGGTCAAGCGGGTGCTCAACGAACTGGCGGAGCTCTCGGTAAAGGACCGCGAGCGCTACGAGGCGTTTTACGGCGAGTTCCGCAAGCCGCTCAAGGAAGGGGTCTACCAGGATTTCTCGCACCGCGAGCAGCTGCTCGAGCTGCTGCGCTTCAAGTCCACGACCCAGGATGGCTGGACGAGCCTGGCCGACGCCAAGGCGCGCCTCAAGGCTGACCAGAAGGCGATCTACTACATCACCGGCGACAGCGAGGCGGCCTTACGTTCCTCGCCGCTGCTGGAGGTCTACAGGGACAAGGGCCTGGAGGTCCTTCTTCTCGATGACGAGATCGACGAGCTGGTGATGCCTGCCATCGGCAAGTACAAGGACACGGAGCTCAAGAGCATCAACCGGGCCGGCGCGGCCGATGACCTCAAGAGCGAAGGCGACCGGGCTCGGGAAAAGGAGATCCGGCCGCTGCTTGCGAAGATCAAAAAGGCGCTCGGCGACGACGTCAAGGACGTGCGCCCGTCGGCCCGTCTCACCGAGTCGCCTTCCTGCATCGTCACCGACGATGCCGACCCGACGGTCAAGCTGCAGCAGATCTTCCGCGCCATGGGCCAGGAGGACATCGGAAAGGTGCAGCCGATCCTGGAGATCAACCCGGGACACCAGATCGTCAGCAAGCTGCTCGCGGTGACCGACGACGCGGTCCTGGAGGATGCCGCCAGGCTGCTGTTCGAGCAGGCGCTGCTCATCGAGGGGGTGGCGCTTCGCAACCCGGCGGAGTTCGCGCAGCGGCTCAACCGGTTCATGGCCCGGGCGCTGTAGCTGCGGCGTTCTCCAGACGGAGCGCCCCGGTTCCGCGCCCCGGCGGCCTGCCGGGACTGCTGCGGTTTTTTCTCCGCGCGGCTCCCCTCGTGCCGGCGTCTGCGCTATACTTACGGGAGCACGAGGATAGCGACCGAGGAGGGTCTTTCGATGGACTATGTGGTGTTCTGGGGAGCGATTGGTCTGGCGGCGGGCGTGATCGTGAGCACGATCATCTTCCGATACGCGACCACGCGGACGGTCCGGCTCATGACCCTCATCGTCGCCGCGATCATCTCGATACCGCTTCTGGCCGTGGCGCTGATCGTCCTCCTGGGCGGCGGGTTCGAGGCCGCCTCCAAGGTCTGGGCGATGGGCATCTGCGGCATCCTGTTCGGCTACTGGTTCAAGAGCCCCTTCCGGATGCTGCAGGACTGATCCGGGCTTCAGCCCGCGGGAGCGCGGCGGCGACGCTCCGATTGCACCATGCTCGCGCCCTCTGATCCCCGCCTTCCTCTTCTGCTGGCCGCGCTGCGCGCCGCCTGGAGCGGCGGGCAGGAAATCCTGCAGGTCTACGGCACCGAATTCGCGGTCGACACCAAGGCGGACGCCACGCCCATCACCGAAGCCGACCGCAGGTCCCAGCAGCGCATCCGCGGCATCCTGGCGGCCGCCGACCCTTCGATCCCGTTTCTGGCCGAAGAGGGAATCCAGATCCCCTTCGAAGAGCGGAGGGCGTGGCAGCGCTTCTGGCTCGTCGATCCGCTGGACGGCACCAGGGAGTTCGTGAGCCGCAACGGCGAGTTCACGGTCAACATCGCCCTGATCGAGGGAACACGACCCGTGCTCGGCGTGATCCTGGCACCGCTGCTTTCCCTCGCCTACCTGGGCGTCGTGCCGGCGGGTGGCGCCTGGCGGCTCGACGACGCCGGCTCCCTCGCCGGGACGGCGGCCATCGACAGCCGGGAGCTGGCCGCGCGGGCGCTGAGGCTGCCGCGTACGGCGACCCGGGTGTTCACGGTTGCCGCCAGTCGCTCCCACATGACGCCGGCAACCCAGACCTACATCGAGGAGTGCCGGCGCCTCTTTGGCGAGGCGGAGGTGCGGCAGTCCGGCAGCTCGCTCAAGATGTGCCAGGTGGCCGAAGGGCTCGTCGACGTGTACCCCCGCATCGGGGCGACGTCGGAGTGGGACGTCGCCGCGGGGCAGGCGATCGTGGAGGCCGCGGGTGGCTCGATCCGCAGGGCCGGCACGAGGGAGCCCCTCGCCTACAACCAGCCTTCGTTGCGCAATCCGCCGTTCGTCTGCGTGTCGGCGCGCTACCGCGACCGGGTGCCGCCGGGATAGCTCGCGCCGCGGCCGAGCAGGCGGCGCAGCGCCGCCGTCAGCCCTCGGCCGCCGGCCGGCGCGAGCAGCCCGGCGAGCTCGGCCGCGAACTCGGGCGTGCGCGTGTAGCCGTAGATGTTGTGGGGATCGCGGCGCCGTCCTTGCCGCCACGTGTTGTACACCAGGATGTCCCTCGGCTGCACGCCGAGGGAGTTCGGCGCGTAGTCGTCGGCCAGGTCGTAGTTCAGAGCGACGGGGTCCTCCAGGTCGGAAAAGTTGACCCACCGCCCGCGTACGCCCTCGGGGGTGCGGCACAGGCCGGGACGCCCGCCGCCGTCGCTGCGCAGCCTCCGCATGACCGGGGGCAGGCCGAGCGGCGATCCGATTGTCAGCAGCGAGTCGACCGAAACCCCGTAGCTCGGGTTCGACAGCACGTCGTAGGCGACGATGGTGCCCATCGAGTGGGCGATCAGCACGACCTGCCGTCGCCTGTGCCTGCGCAGCGCTTCGGCCAGCTCGTCCTGGATCACGTCGCGGGCGGCGCGCACGGTTCTTTTCCGGTCGACGCAGGTGCCGTAGGTGTAGACCTCGAGGTCGCGGAAGAGCGTCCGGATCACTGCGTCGCTGATGCGGTCGACATGCGTGATGGTCTTCTCGTCAAAGGCCACGCGGTCGATGAGGCGCTCGAGCTCGGTCCGCAGGGCCTTGCGTAGCCGGCTCGGCTTGCGCAGCAGCGGCGGCTCGCTGTAGGGCTCGTAGGGCCGCTCGACAGCCAGGGGATGATCGGCCGGAGCCGCGGGGTCGAGGGGCGCCGTGTACAGTAGGTCCGCCCAGTAGACCATCTCGAAGCGGAAGCGCGGTTCGGGCACCTCGAACAGCCGGAACGCCTCTCGAATCGAGCGCAGCCACCAGTCGGCCAGCACCTGCCGAGGCGGCTTGTTGTCGAGGCCGTGGATGCCGACGACGACGGGCAGGCGCGCCATCAATCCCCTACCGCGACACGCCCGCAGCCGCGAGCACCATGTCCACAGCCTGGCGCTCCGGGTACGCGCCGACCATGGGCTGCTGTGACTCCCCGATCACCGTGTGGGGAACGCCCCCGACGCCGTACTTGTGGGAGAGGTGCGGGAACTCGGTGGCCTCGACCATGGCCGCGGTGATCTGCGGGCTCTCGACGGCCAAGCGGAAGGCCGTCACCACGGCCCTCGGGCAGTAGGGGCAGGTCGGCGTCACGTAGACCTGGAGCGCCAGCGGCGAGCCGATCTTCTTGAGGGCCGCTCTCGAGTCGGGGGCGAGTCCCGAGTCGCCCGACGAAACGAGGAGCAGGCTCTCGAGCAGCGAGACGAACTCGTAGCCGCCCGGGATGCCGTAGAACCGGATGCCGTAGTCGGTGCCGTCGCCGGCGAGCACGGCCAGCGCGGGGATCTTGTCGATGCCGAGCCGCCTGGCGTCCCCTTGGTCCTTGACGAAGTCGCGCACCTCGACCGCCAGCCGGTCCGAAAGGGCCGCCACTTCGGCGGCCAGTTCCCGCGTCTCGCGGCAGAAGTCGCACTCCATCTCCTGGGTGAACACCACGATCTTGACGGGCCGGGTGAGTCCTTTGAGCCTGTCCTGGATCGACTTGCGGTCGCTTTCCCTGATGAATCCCATGGCGTCCTCCTCTCCTCACGATCAGGCCTCGATGATAAATCCGCCCCGGGCGAGGGGGCAAGGAAGGCCCGCCGTGCGGGGGCCGCCGATCGAGATGCCCGGCCCTTGAAAAGCGCCGCCTCATGCTGTATTGTTCGATAACTGAACAATCATGGCAGCCGCTGAACGGGAGCTCCAGGTCCTCGAGAGCATCTACCACAACGGCGCGCGGGTCAGGCAGCGGGACCTGGCGCGCGTGGCAGGGCTTTCGCTGGGCATGACCAACGCGATCCTCAAGCGCCTCGCCCACAAGGGCTGGCTGGCGATCCGCAAGGTCAACAACCGAAACATCCTCTACGCCGTGACTGCCACGGGCGCCGAAGAGATCGCCAGGCGCAGCTACCGGTACTTCAAGCGAACGATCAGGAACGTGGCGGACTACAAGTCGGCGATCGAGCGCCTTGTCTCCGACGCCAGACGCCGCGGCTTCGACACGGTGATGCTCGTCGGGGCGAGCGACCTCGACTTTATCGTGGAGCACGTCTGCGCCAAGAGCGGCGTGCGTTTCGTGCGCGGGAGCGAGGGCCGCGACAACGACGGCTGCTTCCGTGTAGTCTCCGAGCGGAGAAGGCGTCCGGGCGGAAGCCCGGGGGGCGAGGCGGCGGCGAGACCGGCCGTGGCCTATCTCCGCGACATCCTCGGGTAGCCCAGGGACGTTCTGTTTCGGCGACGTCCCCGATGCGCCGCGAGGTCGTTCCCGCTGTCGTCGTCGACGGGCGAGGTCTGTCCGCGCGGCAGCGGCGACCGCGGCGCCTGCCGCCCTGCAGCGAGCGGCTTTCCGCGAGTGCCGATGATAGAGAGGTCGATGCCATGACCAGGACAAGGCAGTTCAAAGAGCTCCTCACCTCCCCGCGCCTGGAGTTCCTCTGCGAGGCGCACAACGGCCTGTCGGCGCGCATCGTCGAAGAGGCCGGTTTCAAGGGCATCTGGGGCAGCGGGCTTTCCATCTCGGCGCAGCTCGGAGTGCGCGACAGCAACGAGGCGAGCTGGACGCAGGTTCTCGACGTGATCGAGTTCATGGCCGACGCCACGAGTATCCCGATCCTCCTCGACGGCGACACCGGCTACGGCAACTTCAACAACATGCGACGCCTCGTGCGCAAGCTCGAGCAGCGCGGCGTGGCTGGGGTGTGCATCGAGGACAAGCTGTTTCCCAAGACCAACAGCTTTATCCGCGGCACCGCCCAGCCGCTGGCCGACATGGAGGAGTTCGCCGGAAAGATCAAGGCGGGCAAGGACGCCCAGGGCGACGACGATTTCTCGATCGTCGCCCGCGTTGAGGCCTTTATCGCCGGTTGGGGCCTGGCCGAGGCGCTGCGGCGCGCCGAGGCCTACCGCCTCGCAGGCGCCGACGCGATCCTCATCCACAGCGCCCTGTCGGTGCCCGACGAGGTGCTCGCCTTCAAGAAGGAGTGGGGCGACCGGCTGCCGGTCGTGATCGTGCCGACCAAGTACTACTCCACGCCGACGGACGTCTTCAGGCAGTACGGTTTCTCGATCGCCATCTGGGCCAACCATGTGGTGCGGGCGGCCATCGCCGGCATGCAGCGCGCGGCCCGCGAAATCTACAAGGCCGAGAGCCTGATGGCCGTCGAGGACTCGATCGCTTCGGTGGCCGAAGTGTTCCGGCTCCAGGGTGAGAAGGAGTTGGAGGAGGCCGAGCGGCTGTACCTGCCGCAGAGGGGCGCGGCGAACCAGGCGATCGTGCTCGCCGCGGCCCGGGGCAAGGAGCTCGGCGAGCTCACCGCGCGCAAGCCCAAGGCGATGGTCGAGATCGCCGGCCAGCCGCTGCTGTCGCACATCGTCGACGGCTACAACGCGGTCGGCATCAAGGACGTGACGGTCGTGCGCGGCTACTGCAGGGAGGCCGTCGACCTTCCGAGCCTCCGCTACGCCGACAACCCCGAGTACGAAACCACGGGCGAAGTCGCCTCGCTCGCTCGCGCGCTCCAGACCGTGGATTGCGACAAGGACACGATCATCTCCTACGGCGACGTGCTGTTCAAGAAGTACATCCTCGAGATGCTCTCCGAGAGCGACGAGGCCTTCACCATCGCGGTCGACACCGCCTGGCAGGAGAGCGTGAACCGCAGGCGCCATGCCGACTACGTCGAGTGCACCCTTCCCTACTCCCGAGAAGTGTTCGGTCAGAGGGTGTACCTGAGGCGCATGATGCACGAGCGCACGCACGAACGCGTGCACGGCGAGTGGATGGGTTTCCTCAAGGTCTCGAAAGGCTCCTGCGCGTCGCTCAGGCAAGCGGTCAACGACATCCTGGCCGCGCCCCAAGGGCGCACGGCCAAGATCCCCGACCTCGTCAACGCCCTCGTCGACAGCGGCCGCGAGGTGCGGGTCCTCTACACCACCGGAAACTGGCTCGACATCGACAGCCTCGACGACGTCGTGCTCGCGGGGAGGTTCCAGTGATCTCGGCAGGGCTGTTCGCCGAGGCCGCCAAGGCTCGGAACTTCGGCCTGTGGACCGGAGTCCCTTGCTCCTACCTCAAGCCGTTCATCAACTACGTCATCGACTCGGGCGAGCTGCGCTACGTGGCCGCGGCCAACGAAGGCGACGCCATCGCCATCGCCTCAGGCGCCGAGCTCGGCGGCGTGCGCGCCATCGCGATGTTCCAGAACTCGGGCCTCGGCAACGCGGTCAATCCGCTCACGTCGCTGAACGCGATCTTCCGCATCCCGATCCTCGTCATCACAACGCTGCGCGGGGAGCCCGGCGGCCCCCGCGACGAGCCGCAGCACGCCCTCATGGGCCCGATCACCACGCGCATGCTCGAGGTGATGCAGATCCCCTGGGAGTTCTTCCCGCAGAACGACGACGAGGTCGAGCCCGCCCTCGTCCGCGCGGTCTCCCACATGGAGCAGACCGGCCTCCCCTACGCCCTGGTCATGAAGAAGGGCTCAGTCGCCGACTGGAAGCTGCGCTCCAAGCCCGAGCCGCGCCCGCTCGCGCCCGCTCCCGCGCGGCAGGGCGCCCTCGCCCCCACAGCCACGCGCGCCGAGGTGCTGCGCGCGGTGCAGGGGAGCCTGCGGCCGGGCGACCTCGTGATCGCTTCGACCGGCTTTGCCGGCCGCGAGCTCTACGCCCTCGAGGATCGCCGCGATCAGCTCTACATGGTCGGCTCGATGGGCTGCGCCATGAGCCTCGGTCTCGGCCTCGCTCTCGCGCAGCCCAAACGCCGCGTGATCGTCCTCGACGGCGACGGGGCCGTGCTCATGCGCATGGGCGGCTTCGCTACGGTCGGCTACGAGCGGCCGCCTAACATGATGCATGTGCTGCTCGACAACCAGATGCACGAGTCGACGGGCGGTCAGTCCACGGTGTCGCACTCCGTGGACTTCTGCGCCATCGCCGCGGCCTGCGGCTACCCCGTGACCGCTCGCGCGGCCTCGCCCGAGGAGGTCGCGGCATTCCTGCGGCGCGACGGGGAGCGGGCGTTGAGCCTTCTCCATGTGAGAGTACTCCCCGGCGCTCCGGAGAACCTGCCCAGGCCCACGATCACGCCGCCCGAAGTCGCCGCTCGCTTCCGCGCCTGCATCAAGGAGGGAGCGTGAACGACTGTCCCGCGTGCGTAGCTAAGGCAGTCACGGCTGGCGTCTCGAGAGAGGCGATACCGATCTTCCAGAATCGCGTCTACGACTCGGCCGCCGATGCGGTCGCGGCCCCACGCGGCGCGTTCGAGCTTTTCGTATGTCGTGCCTGTGGCTTCGCCTACAACTCCAGATACGACGGCAGCCTGGTGACCTACGACGATGAGTACGACAACAGCGTGCCGTCGGCGGTCTTCGCCCGGTACTACCGGTCGGTCGGGGAGTATCTGGCGAACCGCTACGATCTCGGCGAGGGTATCGTATTCGACATCGGGTGCGGCAAGGGCACGTTTCTGAGGAGCCTCTGCGAGCAGCTGCCGCACGTGACAGGCGTCGGCGTGGACCCGAGCTACCAGGGCGATGCGAGGCCCGCGGACTGCCCGAACCTGACCTTTGTTCACGACGTGTTCCGGAGGGAGCACGTGCGGGAACGGCCGGCTCTTCTGCTTTGCAGGCACGTGCTCGAGCACATCGAGAATCCCTTGTCGTTTCTACGCTCCATACGCGAGTCGATCACCCGGTATGGCTCCGTGCCCTTGTTCGTCGAGGTGCCGGACCTGGTGTGGATCCTGAAGAACCACGCGTTCTGGGATTTCTGCTACGAGCACTGCAACTACTTCACTCGCGAATCGGCCCGCCTTCTTCTCCAGCGATGCGGCTACGCCGTCACAGCGACTCGCGACGCTTTCGCGGGACAGTACATGTGGATCGCGGCTGATGATGTGTATCCTCCGGTCCGGACATCGACACGGGATGCGCCGCCCGTCGAGGAGCTCCTCGAGGCCTATCGCAGCGAGGAATCGGCCCGCGCCGCGAGGATCCGCGAGCTGATCCACACGCAGCGACGGTCAGGCCGACTGATCGTGGTGTGGGGTATGGCGACCAAGGGTGTGATGTTCGCGAACCTGGTCGACCCGAAACGGCATCTGATAGACGCGTGTGTCGACATCAACAGGCGGAAGCAAGGCAAGTACATCGCGTTGACAGGACACCTGATCGCCGCCCCGGAGTCTCTCGGGAGTCTCGCGGGACGGAAAGCGCTTGTTGTCGTGATGAACCCGAACTACATCGACGAGATCAAGGCCGAGACGCAACGTCTGCGCCTCGACGCGATGCACATCGATGCGAGCGGGAAGCCTCTGTGAGGTTGACCGTCACCTGCGTCTCGATGAGGTACCAAAGATGATGAAGGCACCAGCAAAGCACCGGTCCCCTGCGCCCAAGCGTCGGCAGGCCGCTCGTTCGTCGAAACCCAAGGCTGCGACGCGCCCGGCGGCCCGCACAAAGGCGGCGCCCAGGCGCACGATCCTGCTGAACCCGGGGCCGGTGACCCTGACCGAGCGCGTGCGCGGGTCGCTGCTCAGGGAGGACCTGTGCCACCGCGAGCCGGAGTTCGCCGAGCTCGTGCTCGACATCAAGCGGCGCCTCCTGCGGGTGTATCCCGAGGCCGAGCGCGACTACGACGCGATCCTCATGACCGGCTCCGGCACCTGCGCGGTCGAAGCGATGATCAGCAGCTTCGTGCCCCGAGGCGGCAGGGTGCTCGTGATCGCCAACGGCATTTACGGCGAGCGCATGGCCGCGATGGTCGAGGTCCAGGGCAAGCAGCTCGAGCTGGTGCGCTCGGAGTGGCCTGAGGCGATGAACGTGGAGGAGGTGGACCGGCGCCTGGCGGCCGACTCCTCGATCACCCACGTGCTGGCCGTGCACAACGAGACGACGACCGGCCGCCTGAACGACCTGCCGGCCCTGGCGCGCGTGCTCAAGAAGCACAACCGCAGGCTGCTGCTCGACTCGGTGAGCAGTTTCGCCGGGGAGGAGATCCGCTTCGCCGACTGGAACCTGGACGCGTTGTGCGCCGTGGCCAACAAGTGCATCCACGGCGTACCCGGCATCTGCTTCGTGATCGCGCGCAGGGATCTGCTGGAGGGCGGCAGGAGCGGCGCCGCGTCGGTCTACCTCGACCTCTACCGCTACTACAAGGAGCAGAAGAGCGGCTACTCGCCGTTCACCCAGGCCACTCACGTGTGCGTCGCGCTGCAGGAGGCGCTGGCCGAGCTGGAGGCGAGCGGCGGGTGGAAAGCGCGCTGGGAGCGCTACCGGTACCTCTCGCGCACGATCCGAGCCGAGCTCGACCGGATCGGAATCCGGCGCTTCCTACCGGAGGACGCCTACTGCGACGTGATCTCGTCGTTCCATCTTCCCCAGGGAGTGGCCTACCAGGAGCTCCACGACCTGCTCAAGAAGGCCGGCTTCGTGATCTACGCCGGCCAGGCGGGGCTCTATCACTCGATCTTCCGGATCGCGAACATGGGGGCCATCACCGACGCGGACCTGAAGCGGCTGATCGCCGTGTTCCGCAGGCGGTTCGGAGCGCCGCGGGCGTGAGTGAGGGCTGCGCAAGCGGCATCACTATCCGGGTGGAACGCCGCCATGTCGGAGTGCCGCTGGCCGGGCAGGCCCCTGGAACAAGCGCTCAAACACTGGTACCTTTGGGTTATGGCCGACGTGAAGGAGATTATTTTCGTCGTGGAAGACGACCCCGAGGGCGGATTGACAGCCCGCGCGCTAGGGGAGAGCATCTTCACCGAAGCGGACACCATGGAGGAGCTCAGGCGGTCGGTCCTTGACGCGTTGCGGTGCCACTATAGCGACGAATCCGAGATCCCACGAATCATCAGGCTGCACCGGGTCCAGGACGAGATCCTTGCCTATGCCTAGAGTTCCGCGGGACTGCAGCGCGCAGCGGCTCGAGAAGTTGCTGCGCAGGTACGGATACGAGCCGGTCCGCCAAACCGGCAGTCACATTCGGCTGCACTCCAACGCACACGATCACTCAATTACCGTGCCGGATCACGATCCGATAAAGGTCGGCACGTTGTAGGCAATCCTGACGGACATAGCAGCAAAGACAGGGACGGACAAGCGGCTCTTGATCGAGCAGCTGTAGAGCTGGCACGCTGCGTTTCCAGCGCCGCTGAGGCGCGATATCGCGGTTTGGTGCTGTCTGACCTCATAGACGAAATGACCCAGAATGCTGCGCGTCGCGAAGATGGGCGCGACCAGGGCCCGGATTTCCGGCGGCTGATCGCTGTGTTGCGAGAGGGGTTCAAGGAATGAGCGGTGCTGCGCAAACCGCCGTGATCCTCGCTGCCGGCAGGGGTACGAGGCTCGGAGGCCTGGGAACGAGGATTCCCAAGGGATTCCTCAGGCTAGGTGGGCAGACGATCATCGAGGACTCGATCGACAAGCTCGTCGCCCGCGGGATCAGGCACATCGTCATCGTGACCGGCCACCTGGTCCACTTCTACCGCGAGCTGGCCGCCCGGCGCGACGGCCTCCTGGAGACCGTGCACAACACCAAGTACGCGGAGCTCGGCAGCTTCTACTCGCTGCAGGTAGGCCTCGAGCGGGCGGCCGGTGCCGGCCCGCTGCTGCTGCTGGAATCGGACCTCGTCTACGAGGAGCGCGCGCTCGATGAGGTGCTGGCGGATCCGCGCGAAGACCTGGTGCTGCTGTCGGGCCCGACCGGTTCGGGCGACGAGGTCTGGGTCGAGACCGACGGCGACGGACGGCTGCTCGCGATGAGCAAGGACCGCAGCCGGCTCGGACCCGGCATCGCCGGCGAGCTGGTGGGCATCACGCGGGTGTCGCCGCCGCTGGCCGAGATGCTGCGCAGCCTCCCCCCCCAAGGCGAGTACGAGGTGCGGGGTCTCGTCGCCGCATCGGCGCGCCGGCCCGTCTACTGCCGCCGCGTCGACGATCTGGTGTGGGCGGAGATCGACAATCACCAGCAGCTTCTGAGGGCCCGCGGCCTGGAGCTCGCCGGGAGAAGACGGACATGAGTGAGGCGGCGGAAGCTCAGCAGTGGGACCTGGTCATCGAGGCCGGGAAGACCGAGCGCCACTACTGGCGCGACCTCTGGCGCTACCGGGAGCTGTTCCTGTTTCTGGCCTGGCGCGACATCCTGGTGCGATACAAGCAGACTGTGTTTGGGGTTGCCTGGAGCGTGGTGCGCCCCGTGCTCACGATGGTCGTGTTCACGTTCGTGTTCGGGCGCGTGGCGAAGCTGCCGTCCGAGGGGTTGCCGTACCCCATCCTCGTGTATGCCGCAATGCTGCCCTGGCACTTCTTTGCCGAGTCGTTCTCGGAGGCGAGCAACAGCCTGATCAGCAGCTCGAGTCTGATCTCGAAGATCTATTTTCCCCGACTGATCGTTCCCGTGGCCAAGACAGTCGTGAGCCTCGTCGACTTCGTCATCTCGTTCGGCGTCTACCTAGTCCTGATGCTCGCCTTTCGGGTTCCGCTCACCTGGAGGTTCGCGACGCTGCCGCTGTTCCTGTTCCTGGCTTTCGTCACGGCGCTTGGGCCCGCGCTTCTGGTCGCCAGCCTCAACGTTCGCTACCGCGACTTCCGCTACGTCGTCCCATTCATCGTGCAGTTCGGGCTCTACGTATCGCCCGTCGGGTTCTCCAGCGCCGTCGTCCCCGACCGCTGGAGGCTGCTGTACTCGTTCAATCCCCTCGTGGGGGTGATCGACGGGTTCCGTTGGGCGCTGCTGGGCACGGCGAATCTGGGTGTCGTGGGTCTGGCCGTCTCGATCGCGATCGCTGCTGTCTTTCTCATGCTCGGCATCAGCTACTTCCGCAGGACCGAGAGGACCTTTGCCGATGTCATATGAGAGCGGCACTGCGGCTGAGCGTCGCGCTGCGATTTCGCTACGGAGGCTCGAGTGATACCGGTGATTGACCTCGAAGCCGTAGGCAAGAGGTACCTGATCAGGCACGACGAGAACAAGGCGCGCTACCGCACCGTACGGGATCAGATCGGCACCATGGCCAGGCGCGTCGGTCAGACGATCGCGGGCAGGCCTTCGCAGCTGCGGCGCGAAGAGTTCTGGGCGCTCCGCGACGTCTCTCTCAGCGTCCAGCAGGGCGACCGGCTCGGGATCATCGGCCGCAACGGCGCCGGCAAGTCGACGCTGCTCAAGCTTCTGAGCCGCATCACGGAGCCGACGACGGGAAGAATACGGGTGCGCGGCAGGGTAGCGAGCCTGCTCGAGGTAGGCACGGGTTTCCACCAGGAGCTGAGCGGGCGGGAGAACGTGTTCCTGAACGGCGCCATCCTGGGAATGAGCCGCGGCGAGATCAAGCGCAAATTTGACGAGATCGTCGCGTTCTCAGAGGTCGAGAAGTTCATAGACACGCCGGTCAAGCGCTACTCCAGCGGTATGCACGTCCGTCTGGCGTTCGCCGTTGCGGCGCATCTGGAGCCGGAGATCCTGCTTGTCGACGAAGTGCTGGCGGTCGGCGACCTGCAGTTCCAGAAGAAGTGTCTCGGCAAGATGGAGGCCGTCAGCGCCGAAGGCGGCCGCACCGTGCTGTTCGTGAGCCACAACATGGCCGCCATCAGCTCCCTGTGCAACCGCTGCGCGTACCTGTCCAAGGGTCGGCTGGAGTTCCTGGGCGGAACCTCGGACGCGATTCTCACCTACCACAACGCGACCGGCGGGAGCTCGCCCTCGCATGTCATCTACGGACATGGCGAGCAGGGTGACGAGACCGCGGAGCTGCTGTCCGGCATCATCGAGACAGACGGCGTTCCATTGCAGGACCTGTCGATTCACGACCAGGTCATGATCCGTTTCCGATACAGGGTCAAGAAGCGGACCGAGTCGGTCGTCGTGCCGAACATCCGCCTGACCAAAGCCGACGGAGCCGTCGTGTTTGTGACCAACGCCGCGAATGTGTCGGGGGGCGCGGAGCCCGCGATCTACGAGGCCGAGTGCCGGATACCGGCGGACCTGCTCAACGATGGCGCCTACTTTGTCGGGCTCGCCTTGACGAGCTACTCCCGCAACGGGCTGAAAGTGAACTGCTGGGACCAGAACGCGCTCTCCTTCAACGTGCGCGATCCCATGGATGAGCGATCCAACCGCTACGGATACGGCGGATCAATGCCGGGCGCCGTGCGGCCGAGGCTCGATTGGTCGGTCAGGAGGGCCGACTGATGAAGGCGGTCGTGCTGGCCGGCGGCTACGGCACCCGACTGAGCGAAGAGACCGTCGCGCGACCCAAGCCGATGGTGGAGATCGGCGGCAAACCGATCATCTGGCACATCATGAAGATCTACTCCCACTACGGCATCAACGAGTTCATCGTGTGCCTCGGCTACAAGGGCTACGTCATCAAGGAGTACTTCGCCAACTACTTCCTTCACACCTCGGATGTCACGTTCGACATGGCGCGCAACCGGATGCTGGTGCACGAGCAGCACGCCGAGCCGTGGAAGGTCACCCTGGTCGACACCGGCGAGGCGACTCTGACCGGCGGGCGGCTCAAGCGCGTCGCCCCGTACCTCGGCGACGAGGATTTCTGCCTGACCTACGGCGACGGCGTGGCCGACATCGACATCGCGAAGCTGGTGGAGTTCCACCGGCAGCACGGCAAGCTGGCCACCCTCACTGCCATCCAGCCTCCCGGAAGGTACGGGGCGCTGGAGGTCGAGGAGCAACGGGTGGTGGAGTTCCGCGAGAAGCCTGCGGGCGAGGGCGGGTGGATCAACGGCGGGTTCTTTGTGCTGTCGCCGCGGGTGATGCAGTATATCGACGGCGACCAGACCGCCTGGGAACGGGAGCCGCTGTATCGCCTCGCCTCCGAAGGAAACCTGATGGCCTTCTATCACAGGGGGTTCTGGCAGGCGATGGACACACTGCGGGAAAAGACGCTCCTGGAGAATCTCTGGGCTTCGGCCAGGGCACCCTGGAAGGTATGGTCGTCGTGAAACCCTCGCGCTCCTTTTGGGACGGAAGACGTACATTCGTCACGGGCCAAACCGGCTTCAAGGGCTCGTGGTTGTGCCTCTGGTTGGCGCGTCTCGGTGCGCGTGTGACCGGTCTCGCGCTCACTCCTTCCACGAGGCCCTCGCTGTTCGAGTCGGCTCAGGTGGCCGATCACCTGGAGCATTCCCTGATCGCCGATGTGCGGGATCGTGCGGCCGTGGCGGCCGCGGTGGAAGCCTGTCGACCCCAGGTCGTCTTTCACATGGCGGCGCAACCGCTTGTGCGGGAGTCGTACCGTCATCCGGTCGAGACTTTCGAAACCAATGTGATGGGTACGGTCAACCTGCTAGAAGCGGTGCGGGGGAGCCCCGGACTCCAGGCCGTCGTGGTCGTGACCACCGACAAGGTCTACGCCAACCCGGGCGGAACGTGGTGCTGGCCGTTCAGGGAGTCGGATCCCCTTGGCGCCTCGGATCCGTACTCCTCCAGCAAGGCCTGCAGCGAGCTGGTCGCCGCCTCGTATGCGGCCTCGTTCGCAGTGGGCCTCGCGACCGCCCGCTCGGGGAACGTGCTCGGCGGCGGAGACTGGTCCGCCGAGCGCTTGATACCGGACTGCATCCGCGCTTTCGAGCGCGGCCAGAAGGTTCCGCTCAGGTTCCCGGACGCAGTCAGGCCCTGGCAGCACGTGCTGGACGCGCTCAGGGGTTACATCCTGCTTGCACAGTCTCTTGTGCAGGACCCTTCCAACTCCGGCGGAGCCTGGAACTTCTCTCCTCGGACCGACGATGCTCTCACGGTAGAGCAGATCGTGGCGGAGGTCTGCCGCCTGTGGGGGCACGGGGCGGAGTACGGCTGCCAACGGTCTGACGCGCAGGCGCTCAAGGAAGCGGGATTCCTCACCCTCGATCACTCCAGGGCGGCCGCCAGGCTCGGATGGAGGCCGCTTTGGAACATCGGGCAGACGCTGGCAAAGACCGTGGCCTGGTACAGAAGCTTCATCGACGACAGGGCGTCGGCCCGAGCGTTGTGCGAGCGCCAGATCGATGAGTACGAGGCCGGCCTGTGAAAGCGACTGCCCTACCGATCCGTCCTGCGTTCAAGGTTCAGCTCGATCCGTGGCAGGACGCCCGCGGCAGATTCACGAGGCTGTTCTGCAGGCGGGAGCTCGCATCCTTTTCCGAGGGGCTCCAGATCGTCCAGATCAATCACTCGGTGACGCACGCGTGTGGTGCGCTTCGAGGCCTGCACTACCAGAAGCCTCCCCACGCGGAGGCCAAGATCGTGTGCTGCCTGCGCGGACGCGTCTTCGACGTGATGGTGGACCTTCGTACAGGTTCGCCGACGTTTCTTCGCTGGCACGCCGAACAGCTGAGCCCTGACGGCATCGCGATGGTCTGCATTCCCAGGGGCTTTGCTCATGGTTTCCAGGCGCTTGAGGAAGACTCCGAGCTGTTGTACTTGCACTCCGAGTACTACGCGCCCGAAGCCGAGGGGGGCCTGAGGCACGACGATCCTAGGCTCAGCATCCCGTGGCCGCTGCCTGTGGCGGAGATCTCCGCGCGCGACCGCGGCCACCCGCTCCTCGACGACGATTTCGAAGGGGTCCGCCTGTGAAATGCCGCCTGTGTGGAGCGGACGCCGACACGGTCTTCGTGGACCTCGGGTCAGCGCCTCCTTCGAATTCGTTCCTCTCTCAGGCGCAGCTCGACGAGCCGGAGGTCCACTATCCTCTCAAGGTTGTCGTGTGCGACCGATGCCGTCTCGTGCAGATCCAGGAGTACAAGAAGTCCAGCGAAATCTTCGACAGGAACTACGTGTACTTCAGCTCGGTGTCGCGCACCTGGGTCGATCACGCGCGCCGATACGCTGACGCGATCATCGGCCGGCTCGGCCTCGATCGGGGATCTCTGGTGGTTGAGGTCGGTGCCAACGACGGCTACCTGCTGCAGTTCTTCCGGAAAAAGGGGATCCCCTGCCTTGGCGTGGAGCCGACGCATTCCACGGCGGCCGCGGCCGCGGCGCGAGGGATCGAAATCGTCGAGGAGTTCTTCGGTCTCGACCTGGCCGCGAGACTCGCGGGCTCGCGCGGGTACGCCGACCTGATCGTCGGCAACAACGTGTTCGCCCACGTCCCCGATTCGCATGATTTCGTTTCCGGGCTCGCGCGCCTGCTCAAACCCCAGGGGACGGTCACCCTCGAGTTTCCCCATCTGCTCGAGCTGGTGCGCCACACCCAGTTCGACACCATCTACCACGAGCACTTCTCGTATTATTCTCTCGGCGTCGTCTGCCGCCTGTGTTCGATGCACGGCCTGCAGGTGTACGACGTCGAAAGGCTGCCAACCCACGGCGGCTCCCTGAGGGTCTTCCTCCAGCACGTCGGCAATCCGCGGCCGGCATCCGCAAGCGTCGAACGACTGCTTGCCGAGGAGCGGGAGGCGGGAATGGAGACCGTCGAGTACTACCGGGGCTTTCAGCAGAAAGTCGACGCGCTCAAAGACGCCTTTCTCCTGTTCCTGCTCGAGCAGAAGAGGGAGGGACGCCGCGTGGCCGGATACGGGGCGGCGGCGAAGGGCAACACCCTGCTGAATTACGCCGGCGTGAGGTCCGACCTGGTCGCGTTTGTGGCTGACGCGGCACCATCCAAGCAGGGCAAGTTCCTTCCTGGGAGCCACATTCCGGTTGTGGCAGAACCGAGAATTCGGGAGGAAAGGCCTGACGTCGTGCTGATCCTGCCCTGGAACATCCAGCAGGAGATCACGGCGCAGCTGTCGTACGTCGCCGACTGGGGCGGCAGGTTCGCCGTGGCCGTGCCTGAACTGCGACTGGTGGGCTGAGATCGGATTCGAAGGAAGCGCCATGAAAGAGAGCACACGTGTCCTTTATTCCAAGCCGTCCATCACCGAGCGCGAGATAGGCTACGCGACCGACGCCGCGGCAAATGGATGGGGAGAGCACTGCTATGACTACCTGGTCAGGTTCGAGAAGTCCTTCGCAGAACACATGAATGTTCCTTTCGCGGTTGCCACCTCCAGCGGCACCGGCGCGCTGCACATGGGTCTTGCGGCTGCGGGCATCAAGCCGGGCGACGAGGTCATCCTGGCAGATGTCAACTGGATAGCTACCGCGGCCCCAATCATGTACCTCGGGGCAAAGCCGGTGCTTGTCGACGTGCTTTTGGACACCTGGTGTATCGACCCCCGTAGCGCGGCGAAAGCGATCACTGCACGAACACGGGCCATTGTGGCGACCCATATCTACGGCAATCTGTGCGAGATGCAGGAGTTGCGAGCGCTGTGCAGCCAGCATGGACTCCTTCTGGTTGAGGACGCTGCGGAAGCAATCGGGTCGAGCTACGACGGCTGTCCCGCCGGGTCGATGGGCGACTTCGGCATTTTCTCCTTTCATGGGACCAAGACGATCACGACGGGAGAGGGTGGGATGCTCGTGACATCGGACACGGAGCTCTATGAGCGGGCCCTAACCCTCAGCAACCACGGAAGAAGCGCAAGGGCAGCCAAGCAGTTCTGGCCAGAGGTGATCGGATTCAAGTACAAGATGTCCAATGTCCAGGCAGCAATCGGATGCGCGCAACTCGAGCGTCTGAGCGAACTGTGCGAGCGCAAGAGACGTATCTTTGAGGCGTACGCGCACCTTCTAGGGCGCAGCTCCGGACTACGCATGAATCCGCAGAAGCCGGGCACGGTCAACGGCTACTGGATGCCGACGGTCGTCTTCGAGAGCGAAGCGCCGATCGATCGTGACCGCCTATTGCGCATGTTCGCCGAACACAACATCGATGGCCGTGTCTTTTTTCACCCCTTGAGCAGCTTGCCGATGTTCAGGCCGGTCGCCGAGAACAGGGTCAGCTACCATGTCTCGCAGAACGGAGTGAATCTGCCAAGCTATCACGACATGTCGGATTCAGACATAGAACGAGTCGCATCGGTAGTTCTGAGCTTTCTGGCTCAGGGGGTGTCTGCTCGTGATTGAGAGCCTTGTGGTCTTCTGCGACAAGCAGGTGGGATTCGAGACTGTCCGGCACCTGCTGGCTCGCTACAGGGAGTTCGTGTCGTTCGTTGTCGTAACTGCGGCGGACAGGAGGATATCGGGCTTCCTGAAGAAGAACGGCTTCGCCTCCGAGCGCATCATTCGCAGCACCAGGCTCGATCGCAGCGCGAATCGCCTCGCCGGAACGGACCTTTTTCTGCTCGCCTGGTGGCCCTACATACTCAAGAAGGACATCCTTTCGATCCCGCGGCTCGGCACCATCAACATGCACCCGAGCCTTCTGCCTTACAACAGGGGCAAGCACTACAACTTCTGGAGCATCGTCGAGGAGAGCCCTTTCGGAGTGACTCTCCATTTTGCCGAAGAAGCGGTGGACGGCGGCGACATTGTAGCGCAAAAGGCGATCCCAAAGACGTGGGAGGATACAGGCAAGTCCCTGTATGACAAGGCCCAGGCGGCGATGGTCGAGCTCATGAAGTCTGCCGTGCCACAACTGCTCTCCGGCCGGATACCGAGACATCCGCAGCCGAAAGGCAAGGGTTCCTTTCACTATGCCCGCGAAATCGACGACGCGAGCAAGATCGATCTGGACAAGATCTACACCGCGCGCCAGTTGCTGAACCTTCTACGTGCTCGGACGTTTCCGCCGCACCCGTCCAGCTATTTCGTGGAGGGCGGGCGGAAGTACAACGTTACCGTCAAGATTTCGGAGGAAAAGGTGTGACCGAAACGGAACAGTTTGCTGCGCGGAACGCCGAATACATCGCACGCATGAGGAGCGACCCCAGACTCAAGCGACTCTCGCTGAAGTGGATGAGAGCCGTGACGAGGTACGAATACTCTTATCACTTTTCCTGGTTGGGCCTCCCGATCATTCAGTTTCCCCAGGACATTGTGGCGATGCAGCAGATTGTCTGGAAGGTTCAGCCCGACGTGATCATCGAAACAGGCATTGCCCGCGGCGGCTCGCTCGTCTTCTACGCATCCATCTTGGAGCTCCTGGGTGGCGACCGGCTTGTCGTCGGCGTTGACATCGACATCAGGAAACACAACCGGGAAGCCATCGAAAAACATCCGCTGTCCAAGCGCATTCGGCTGATCGAGGGATCATCGATCGATGCCGCCGTGGTCAAAAGAGTTCGTGAGTACACTGTGGGATGCAAGGCTGTCCTCGTGGCGCTCGACTCCAACCATGCGTACGCTCACGTTCGTCAGGAACTAGCGGCGTATGCGCCGATGGTCACGCCTGGCAGCTACTGCGTTGTCTTCGACACCATCATCGACTCTTTTTCGAGACGTTTGTGCAAAGGCAGGCCCTGGAGTCCCGGCAACAGCCCGCGCACAGCAGTCCAGGAGTTCCTTGAGCGCAACGACGCGTTCGAGGTGGACGCAGAGCTCGAAGGCGGCCTTTTGATCAGCGTGGCGCCGGGGGGCTACCTCAAGAGGGCAAAGTGATGCTCGATACGCGCCGGGCAGGACAGGACGGGGTGTTGCGTGCCGCGGGAGTCTGGAGGCCTGCGGGTGATGCGGAGCGACGACGTAGTGTACATTCAGGTGATGACGTGTGGCCCGGCGAAGCAGGGCGGTAAATCGTCGGGATTGGCTCGGTCGCTGCAGCCCGAGCGAGGCAACTCACGGAGGCAACAGTGAATCTTGGTGGTGCTCCTGTTCTCGTCACCGGAGCGGGTGGATTCATAGGTAGCCACCTCGTCGAGGCTTTGGTCGACGAAGGCTGCAGAGTCCGCGCTTTCGTGCGATACAATTCGTCCAGCTCCTGGGGTTGGCTGGATGCGCTGCCCGAAGCCAAGCGAAATGCTCTGCAGGTCGTCAGTGGTGACATCCGGGATCCGCATGGCGTACGGCGTTCCATGGAGGGCATGCGTGCCGTGTTCCACCTGGCTGCCCTGATTGGGATCCCCTTCAGCTACCACTCCCCTGACAGCTACGTGGATACGAACATCAAGGGCACGCTCAACGTGCTGCAGGCGGCACGAGACTGCAGCGTCGAGCGCGTTCTCGTTACCAGCACCTCAGAAGTCTATGGTACCGCGAGATACGTCCCCATGGACGAGAACCACCCTTTTCAAGGACAGTCGCCCTACAGCGCCACCAAGATAGGAGCTGACAGGCTCGCCGAGAGCTTCTATCGGTCCTTTGATCTGCCCGTGACGATTGTGCGGCCTTTCAACACCTACGGACCCAGACAGAGCGCCCGCGCAGTCATCCCGACGATCATCACGCAGCTGGTGAGCGGCAGCGAGAGCGTGAGGCTTGGGAGCCTGCATCCAACACGCGACTTGGTGTACGTAGGAGACACGGCGAGAGGCTTTGTCGAGATCGCCAAGGCCGACGCCGCTGTCGGGCAGGAGATCAACATTGCGACGCAGCGCGAGATTTCCGTAGGAGATCTGGCCGCCAGTCTCATCCGCAGGACGCGACCGACTGCGCGGATCGAATCGGATACGGCGAGGGTGCGGCCTGCCAACAGCGAAGTCGAGCGCCTCATCGGCTCGAACGCCAAGCTGCGGCAGATCACCGGCTGGGTGCCGACCGTGGGACTCGACCAAGGTCTCGACGCCACCGTGCGCTGGTTCCTCGACCAAGAGAACCTTCGCCGCTACAAGCCGCAGCTCTATGTGTTGTAGCAGAATGACCGTCGCTTACGGAGAGGACTGCAGATGCAGGCAGTTGTACTAGCGGGGGGCAAAGGAACAAGGCTCAAGCCGTTCACCAACGCGATTCCGAAGCCGCTGGTGCCGCTGGGCGATCTGCCGATCCTGGAGATCGTGCTGCGCCAACTCCGCTACCATGGTGTTACGGACGTGGTGCTCGCGGTGAACCACCTTGCCAGGCTGATCCAGGCCTTTTTTGGCGATGGAAACGACCTTGGTCTGCGCCTTACCTACTCCGTGGAAAACCAGCCTCTCGGAACCGCAGGCCCGCTTCGGCTGCTGGACCATCTGGAGGACAATTTCCTCGTGATGAACGGGGACCTCCTTACGACCATCGATTTCCGTGATCTCTACGGCTTTCACACGGACGCCAGCGCGACCGCCACGATCGCCACCTACAAGAAGGAAGTCAAGATCGATCTCGGAGTCCTGGAAATCGAGCACGACAGGTTTCTCAACTATACGGAGAAGCCGACCTATCGGTACGACGTCAGCACCGGCATCTACGCGTTCAGCCGGAAGGTGCTTGCGTACATACCTGCGGAGCAGAAGTTCGACATGCCTGCCCTCATGTTGGCCCTGAGTGCCGCAGGCGAGCCGGTGCGCTGTTACTCAGGCGACTATGAGTGGTTGGACATCGGCCGCGTAGAGGACTACGAGCGGGCAATCGAGGCTTTCGAATCGGCCAGGAGTCGGTACCTCCCTGAATGAGATCGGTCTGCGTGCTGGGCGTCTGTGGCTTCATCGGTCGCGAGTTCGAGCGCTATGTCGCGGACAATCGGTTGCACCACGACTGGCGATTCGTGGGCATCGACACCGACATCAGCCGGGGATTGGACACCGGCCACATCGCCTATGTCCGTGCGGACGCTCTCGACACGAAAGCGATGCTCGGGCTCATGGAGGCGGAGCGCCCGCAGCTGATACTGAACCTGGTCGGAACATTCCGCTCTCCCAGCTTCGAAAACCTGCTGGCCCTCAACGTGCGGACGACTCAGGTTCTCTGCGAGGCAGTCATCGCCTCTGGCGCAGCCGTCGAGAAAATCGTGATCGTCGGATCTGCCGCCGAGTACGGAGCAGTGGAAAAGAACCCGGTGGATGAGACCACCCCCCTGAGGCCCGTCACCCTCTACGGTCTCACCAAGGCATACCAGACCCAGCTCGCAGAATTCTACCACCGCGTGCACGGCCTGCCGACTGTAGTCGCCAGGACCTTCAACATCCTGGGCGAGGGCCAGTCCCGCGACCTGGCGGTCGGCAACTTCCTCCGGCAGATAGAGCAGGCCGGCGACGGAGACGAAATCCGCGTGGGGAATCTGGACTCACGTCGTGACTACATGCCTGTGCGGGAGGTTGCCGCTTCGTTCTGGCGTCTTCTGTTGTGGGGCAATCCCGGAACCGTCTACAACGTCGCGAGCGGAAGGCCTACGAGGTTGGCTGATCTGCTCGACCAACTCGTCCGCAAGTCGGGAAAGAGACTGGTCGTCAAGACGGACCCTCGCCTGCTCAAACCGGTCGACGTACCCGTCGTCTACGGCGACAACACTAGGCTCCGGGAGCTCGAACAGGAGCATGAGCACGATTGATGGCGCGGCCGTATGCTGACTAGCAGAGACCACGGGCTCGTCACCGTGGGCATACCCACCTACAATCGACCAGAAGGTCTGAGGCAGACTTTGGGGTGCATCACTTCGCAGACGTACCGCGACTTGCAGATCATCGTTTCCGACAACTGCTCCGAAGATCCACAGTCACAACGCGTGGCGGAGGAATTTGCACGAGTCGACACCCGGGTGCGATACCACAGGCAACCGCAAAACCTCGGCGCCGTCAACAACTTTCTCTACCTGCTCAATAGTGCCAAAGGCGAATACTTCATGTGGGCCGCGGACGACGACTTCTGGGAGGTCGACTTCGTGGAGCGGCTTCTCGATCTGCTCGGTCCGAGCCGACGCGCAGTCATGGCTTTCTGCAGCATCGGCACGCTCGAGCAAAGGGGGTCGGTTGCGCCCGCCTTCGACTACCGCGGACTCCGTCTGTCGAGTGACAGGACATATCACCGCGTGCTCGACTTTGTCCGTCTCAAGGAGGAAACGGTCGGCAAGGCCAGCCTCATCTACGGCCTGTATCGGACCTCTGCCCTGCGATCTGAAGATGTCGCCAGAGTTCTGCTCTCCTGCCCGTGGGCGGGTGACAACGCGGCGATCCTGGCGGTCCTGCTGGCTGGACCATTCCTCCTCTCTGAAGAGACGTCGTACTACTTTGCTCAGCACAACACCAAGCACTACGAACTTCCGGGACGAGTTCGAGCGGCGACGGCACCAGCGTGGATCTCGTCGAGCCTGAAGCTGGCGAAACATCGTGGTCGCTACTTCGCGGTGTGCCGAGCGTTGGTCGCTCGCAGCGCCGCGATGCATGCCCTCGAGCGCATCGGCGTTACCACTCTGTTGATCCGGCGCCAGGTCTGGTTTCTTGCCCACGATGCCGCGCGCATGGTGTCCGGGTTGTTCAAGCTCGTGAAGGCCCGCCTGAAGAGGATGATTTTCGGGGCCTGAGGGGCCGCCGCTTCCCTCTCGATGGCTGCTGTGCGGCTATCGTGCCGCAGCTTCGGCGGACCGGTGTCCGACTGCGGACTGACCAGGTCTGGGCCCATGCATCGGAAACGCGACCGCAGCGGGAGATCCGTCAGATGAAGCAGGCTCAACCACGCCCGATACGCGTTCTCCTCGTCGCGTTCGCGAACAGCGTTCATACCGCTCGGTGGGTCAGTCAACTGGCCTGCGGCGGCTTTGACCTCCACATCTTTCCCCCCTTTGACTCCGGACAAGAAGAGCTTCATCCTCAGCTTCAGTTCCGAGTCACGGTGCACAGGCTCCTCTACAGGCATGCAGCGCCCCCGGCGGTGAAAGTAACGGGGCTTCGCGTCAACAGCGCTTTGGTGTGTCGCGCCTTCTATCGTGTCCTGAGGCGGTTCAGGCCTGACTATCGCGTCAGGTATCTCGTGCGGACGATACGGCGTCTTCGGCCCGATGTCGTGCACTCGCTCGAGACACAGCGGGCTGGATATCTCGCGGCTGAAGCAAAGAAGCGGATGCGCACCTTTCCACCGTGGATTCACGCCAACTGGGGCAGCGACATCTATCTGTTTGGCCGGTTCGAGGAGCATGCGAGCAGGATACGCGCCGTGCTCCAGGCGTGCGACTACTACACGTGCGAATGCCAGCGAGACGTGCAGCTGGCGCGCGACTCGGGTTTGCGTGGTCGGGTTCTTGAGGTGATGCCCAGTGCCGGCGGTTTCCATTTGCATGAGCTGGAATCGCTGCGGTCCAGTAGGCCGTCAACGCGAACGTTGATCATGGTGAAAGGCTATCAGGACTGGGCCGGGCGAGCCCTGGTGGCACTGCGAAGTCTGGAGCGGGCTGCGGACGCTGTTCGGGGTTGCGAGATCGTCGTCTACGCCTGTCGCGACGAATCGGTGAGTCTCGCCGCCCGCTTGCTGGCGATTCGCACGGGGCTCTCTGTCAGGATCCTGCCTTCTTCGACACCGTACGCGGAGATACTGGCTCACCACGGGCGAGCCCGGATATCGGTTGGCCTCAGCATAAGCGATGGTGTTCCCACGGCCTTTCTTGAAGCTTTGCTCATGGGGTCGCTGCCGATCCAGTCCTGGACGTCGGCCGCCGACGAGTGGATCGAAGACGGCGTGACGGGGCTCCTGGTTCCGCCGGAAGACAGCGACGTCGTCGAGCTGGCGATCCGCCGAGCCCTGACGGATGACGCTCTGGTCGACCGCGCCGCTGTCCTGAACTGGGAGACGGCGCAGAGGCGGCTGCGCTACGAGGACTTGAGACAGAGGGCAGTGGCCATGTACCGCAGAGTCTACGAGGAGACCACGATCCGCAAATGACCACTCGCATCCTGATACTCGGCGCTTCGGGAATGCTGGGGCAAAGCCTGTTCCACTACTTCGGGCAGAGAGCGGATCGGTATAGTGTCTACGGAGCCGTGCGACGCCGCCCTGAGCCCTGGCCATGGTCGGGTAGCGGAGAGCTCATCGAGCGCGTCGACGCCCTCGATATCGACTCGGTAGCGCGGGCCCTCGACCAAGCGCGTCCGCAGGTGGTCATCAACTGCATCGGCGTGGTCAAGCAACTGGCGGCAGCAAGCGACCCCTTGACCGCGATTCCAGTCAATTCCCTGTTTCCCCACAGGCTGGCCGGGCTGTGCCGTCTTGCCGGGGCTCGCTTGATACACATCAGCACCGACTGCGTTTTCGACGGGACGAAGGGCAGCTACACCGAGGACGATCCCCCGAGCGCGAGCGACCTGTATGGCCTGAGCAAGTTCCTCGGCGAGGTGAGGGACCCGGGGTCGCTGACGCTGCGCACGTCGATCATCGGGCACGAGCTCTACACCAAGGTCGGTCTCGTTGAGTGGTTCCTCGCCCAGGCCGGGCCGGTGCGCGGCTATGCGAACGCCCTGTACACCGGCTTTCCGACCGTCGAGCTGGCGCGAATCATCGATGAGCACCTCTTGCCGAGGCCGCAGCTGCACGGGCTCTACCATGTTTCCTCCGAGGCCATATCGAAGTACGACCTTCTCCAGCTGGTGAAGCAGTTCTACGGGCGGCCCACGGTGATCGAGCGCGACGAGACCGTACGGATCGATCGCTCGTTGAGGTCGGAGAGATTCCGCGCCGCCACCGGATTTCGGCCGCGGTCGTGGCCGCAGATGATCGAGCAGATGCACGAAGAATATGGGCAGATACGCCGAGCGCGGGGTTGATCGACTATGAGCAGTGTGTTCCAAGAAAAGGTGCTCCTGATCACGGGCGGGACAGGCTCGTTCGGCAACGCAGTGCTGAAACGGTACCTGGATACCGACATCGGCGAGATCCGCATCTTCAGCCGCGACGAGAAGAAGCAGAACGACATGCGCGAGCTCTACCGCAGCGCCAAGATCAAGTACTACGTCGGCGACGTGAGAGACCTGGCCAGCGTCGAAGCGGCGATGGACGGCGTCGATTATGTATTTCACGCCGCCGCGCTCAAGCAGGTTCCATCGTGCGAATTCCATCCGCTGGAGGCGGTCAAGACCAACGTGCTCGGCGCTGAGAACGTGCTCGAGGCCGCCGTGCGCAGTCGGGTCAAGCGCGTGATCGTCCTCAGCACGGACAAGGCGGTGTATCCTATCAACGCCATGGGCATGACCAAGGCCCTCATGGAGAAGATCATGGTGGCGAAATCGCGCAGTGCGTCCAGCCAGACCGTCGTCTGCGCGACGCGATACGGCAACGTGATGGCTTCGCGAGGATCGGTCATCCCGCTCTTCGTCGACCAGATCCGGTCGGGAAAGCCGATCACCATGACCGATCCGAGGATGACGCGCTTCATGATGCATCTCGACGAAGCCGTGGAGCTGGTGATGTACGCGTTCCAGAACGCCCTGCCCGGGGACATCTTCGTCAAGAAGGCTCCGGCCGCCACCATCGGCGACCTCGCTGCAGCCCTGATGGACCTGTTCAAGGCAGAGACCGAGCCGCGCGTGATCGGAACGCGCCACGGCGAGAAGCTCTTCGAGACTCTCGTCAACAGGGAGGAGATGGTCCGGGCCGAAGACCTTTCGGACTACTTCCGAATTCCCGCCGACTCGAGGGATCTGAACTACGGTCGCTACTTTACCGAGGGGCAGGAGGAGATCAGCCGCCACGAGGACTACACGTCCCACAACACCAGGAGACTGACGGTAGCCGAGATCAAGGAGCTGCTCCTGACGCTGGACGAGGTCAAGGCGGCACTATGCTGAACGTGATGACGATCGTCGGCACCCGGCCGGAGATCATCAAGCTCAGCCGCGTGATCGCCGAGCTCGACCTTCATACCAGGCACACCCTCGTCCATACGGGGCAGAACTACGACTACGAGCTGAACCAGGTGTTCTTCGAGGAGATGGGCATCCGCAAGCCGGACCGTTTCCTGGAGGCCGCAGCCGCCACGCCCGCGGAGACGATCGCGAACGTGATCGCCCGCTGCGACCGCGTGCTTGCCGAGATCTCGCCTGAAGCGCTGCTGATCTATGGCGATACGAACAGCTCGCTTTCAGTAATACCGGCCAAGCGTCGCAGGATACCGATCTTCCACATGGAGGCTGGCAACCGCTGCTTCGACCAACGGGTTCCAGAAGAGATCAACCGTAAGATCGTCGATCACCTGAGCGACATCAACATGCCCCTGACGGAGCGCGCGCGGCAGTACCTGCTCGCCGAGGGGCTGCCCGGAGAGCGGATCATCAAGACCGGGTCCTGCCTCAAGGAGGTGCTGGGTTTCTACCGAGACAAGATCGAGAAGTCCACGGTTCTCGCCAGGCTGGGGTTGAAGAGCCGCCGCTACTTCGTCCTGAGCTGCCATCGGGAAGAGAACGTCGATTCCCCCGAGCACGTGGAAGGCCTGATCGCCAGCATCAACCGGGTGGCCGCGAAATACCGCGTGCCGGTCATTTTCTCGGTGCATCCCCGAACCGCCAAGAGGCTGTCGACCCTCGCCGCGGGCGCGATCGATGGGCGCGCTGTCCTGATGAAGCCTCTCGGCTACTTTGACTATGTCCGGCTTCAGATGGAAGCCTTCTGCGTCCTCTCCGACAGCGGAACCATCACGGAAGAGGCTTCGATTCTGTCGTTTCCCGCCGTCACGATTCGCGACGCCCACGAGCGGCCGGAGGGCATGGACTCCGGCACCCTCGTCATGGCCGTCCTGAGGCCGCAGCGGGTGGTGGAGGCGATCGACCTCGTGACCGCGCACTTCGATCCCCGAGCGAGAACCTTTCCTGTCGTACCCGACTACGACGTGGAGAACGTCTCGAAGAAAGTGGTGCGCATCATCCAGAGCTACGTCGACTATGTGAACCGCACTGTGTGGTCCCGGCCATGATACGAGTAATCCGGGCCATCCGAAGGAAGGTCCACAAGCGCTTCGGCGCTCTGGTCGAGGGGCCGCTGGCCCGCCTGCTCTATCGCCGCGGCTATCATGTCCTGCCGCGCCACTACTACTCTCCGATCCCGGAGGCGGAGGATCTCGTCTTCGAGATCACCACGACCATGCCGGGGATCGACCACGACCATGCCGGGGATCGAGATCGACGACGCGAAGCTCGAGGCCTGGGCGGCCGCGGCCGCCGCGTACAACGGGGAGTTCGCGGCCTTCCCCTTGAATCCTGTTGCCGACCCCCACCAGTACGCCGTTCTGAACGGGAGCTTCATGGCTGTCGACGGCAACCTGTACTACGGGGCCATCAGGGCTCTCGCCCCGAAGCGCATCGTCGAAATAGGCTCGGGGAACTCCACGCTCCTCGCAGTCGAGGCGGTCAAACGAAACGCCGCTGAGGGCAGGCAGGCGTCGCAGATCACCTGCGTGGAGCCCTATCGGCACGAGCGTCTTCGAGGGCTGCCCTTCGTCCAGGTGCTTCGCAAGAAGGTCCAGGGAATGCCCGTCGACTTCTTCCAAGGTCTCGAGAGCGGCGACATCCTCTTCATAGACTCGAGCCACGCACTGCGCTCCGGCGGCGACGTGTGGTGGGAATACTGCGAGATCCTTCCGCGGCTGCCCGCAGGAGTCCTCGTGCATGTCCATGACATCTCCCTGCCGAGGCCCTACCCGAGGGTCTACTTCGAGCAGAAGCTCTTCTGGACCGAGCAGTACCTGCTCCAGGCGTTTTTGTGCTTCAACCGCCGTTTCGAGGTCCTGTGGGCGGGGAACTACTTCGAGACCAGGCACCCCGGGCGGCTCCAGGAGCTGTTCCCTGTCTTTGCCGACATGAGGCGCAGCTTTCCCCAGTCTGAGCCTTCGAGCTTCTGGATGCGGTCCCTCGCGGAGCGAACGTGAAGGAACCCCTCGTCTCCATAGTGATTCCTGTCTACAACGGCGGGGACTTCCTCCGCGAGGCGATCGACAGCGCGCTTGCCCAGAGCTACGGCAACACGGAGGTCCTGGTCGTCGACGACGGCTCGAACGACGGCGGAAGGACGCGGTCCATCGCGCTCTCCTACGGGGAGCGCATCCGCTATCTCGCCAAGCCCAACGGCGGAGTGTCGTCGGCGCTGAACGAAGGAATCCGCGGGATGCGGGGCCAGTTCTTCTCCTGGCTCAGCCATGACGACCTGTACCTGCCGGACAAGGTCGAGTCCCAGGTTCGGCTCTACCGCGGCCTGGACGACCCGCGGTCGGTCGTCTACTGCGACCAGATGCGCATCGACGCAAGCGGTGCGTTGCTGGAAGAGCAGCCCGCCCATCCTGCCGTAGACGACACCCGTTTCCTCTACTCGATCCTAAAGAGCCGCTGGATGGGCGGCTGCACGCTGCTGATTCCCCGGCGGGCCTTCGAAGAGTGCGGAGTCTTCGACGAGTCTCTGAAGACCGTCCAGGACTACCACCTGTGGTACCGGTTCATTCTCGGGGGCTACCGGTTCGTGCACAACGCGCAGGTCGGGGTCTACAGCCGCGTTCACCGGGGCCAGGACTCGCGCCGCAAGAAGGACCTGCACGCCTCTGAGAAAGAGCAGCTCTTCTCGTGGGTCGCCGATACCTTTCCCGCCCGCCTGATTTGCGCCGGCATCGACGATCGAGCCGTCGCCCTGCTGAACCTGGCCCTTTCCTACAAGCAGCAACGCCTCGCAGAGGCATACAAGAGGTTTCTCTCGTTGGCGGTGGAGAACCTCACGATCAAGAGGCCCGCAGCATACCTGGCGCTGATCCGCGCGGTCCTGTGGAATCGCTCCGCCGCAGCCGCCTGGAAGAAGCTCAAGCGCGCGGTTGCCAGGTCCTCGCGGGGGCGCCGATCGAGAGCGGTCGACCTTCGGTGAAAGTCCTCTATGTCACGCGCGTCTTCCCCGCGGCGTCCAGTCCATCGAAAGGAGCCTTTCTCGTCGAACGGGTCAGGTCCCTCGTCCGCGAAGGTGTTACGGTGGACGTCGCCCGTCCGAACGCGATTCTGCGCCGCCCCTTCTCGTTGCGGGTCGCCAGACCGTACAGCCTGCGCGACATCGGCTACGACTTCGACTGCCTCGTGCGCCCGGCCAACTGGCTGAACGCGCCGTGGGTCGACCCGGCAACCGCCGTCAGTGCGAGCCTGCATCGCCTGATCCAGCGGCACCGGTACGACATCGTCCACGGCCATTTCCTCTTTGAAGCCGCGGCCCTCCTGTCTCTGAAAAGGCGATACGGCGTCCCTTATGTCGTCACGGCCCACGGCAGCGACGTGCATTCTCTGCCCGGCAGAGACCCTGCATTTCGGGAGTCCATGGTCGAGTGCCTGGAGAATGCGTGCCGGGCCATTTTTGTCTCGCGGGCGCTTCTCGAACAGGCGCGGTCCCTGGGCTACAGCGGCAAAGCAGCGGTCGTGATCCCCAACGGCGTGAGCGACCGCTTTCTCGGCGACCCGGCGGCGCTTGGTGAGGATACGCGTCCCCGCCCGCCGGTTGTCGGGTTCATCGGCAATCTCGTCGAGACAAAGGGAGCCGACCGGCTCCCAGGGGTTTTCGCCCGCGTGCGCGCCCTGGAGCCGCAGGCGAGGTTCATCGTCGTGGGCGACGGCCCGCTCGCCGCTAGTCTCAAGACACAGATTCACGATGGCGGCCTCGATGATTACGTCCAGTGCGTCGGTCGCCTTGCGCATGACGATATCCCGGATGCTCTCGACCGCATGAGCGTCCTGGTCTCGCCGAGCCGTGCCGAAGGCTGGGGCGTGGCTCTGCTCGAGGCCTTTTCCAGGGGCGTAAGCGTTGTGGCCACGGACACCGGAGGGATCCCCGAAGCTCTCGGCGGACTGGGGCGTCTTGTACGGGACGGAAGCGGCTACGAGGCGCGCTTCGCTCAGGCCGTTGTTGACGAACTGCATGATCCCACGCCTCAGCGAGCCTTGCTTCAGAGGGCGGCTTCATTCGCTTGGAGCGAAGTGATCCATCGGGAAATCGCCCTCTATCGGGACGCGCTCGCGGACGGGTCCGCAGTCGATCGGAAGCACGGGCGGGAGCAGTAGGTTGACGAGTCGTTCAGCGCACTTCTCAAGAGGACCGAAAGCCGGCAGATTCCTACCTGCGAACGGCAGGCGCTTCGGAGACTCTCGCCGGGGCCGACTGCGTCGTGATCACCACAGACCACAGCGCCGTTGACCCGCAGATCATCATGGAGCATGCGCGACTCATCGTGGACCTCCGCAACATGATCAGGAAAGCGCTTGCCCACATGATGAAGCTCTGACGGTGAAGATGCCTATGGACCGAAACGCTCCGGGAGGCGCAGCCAGGCCGAGGAGCATCGCCCACGTCAACTACGCGCCCGCAGGCGGGATCGACCGCAAGATACGCGCCGAAGCCTCGGCAGCGGAATCCCTCGGCATCCCGCTGCACTTCTACCTGATGAACCAGCCGGCGGCGCTCGACGAGGGCAACTTCCACTGCCGCCCCGGCAATGAGAGCGGCGGCGGCCTGCTGCGCTACCTGCGGAACAACGTCCGCAAGCTTCGCGCCATCGAACCCATCGTGTCCTCCCACGACGGGGTCATACTGCGGTTTCCCAAGGTTCCCTTCAGCTATCCGCTCCTGTTTGCCCGCCACGGCCGCAAGATCGTCACTGAGCACCACACCGACGAGGTGGGCGAGCTCAAGACGAGCCGATTGCTGCGCCGCCGTCTGCTGTCGGTGCCCGTCGGCCTCGTGAGCGCCTGGATACTCAAGCGCGCCGCCGGGCTGACGGCCATCACGGACGAGCTGCGGCTCGTCGAGCTGCGCAAGGCGGGCGGCAAGCTCTCGCGCACGATCGGCAACGGGGTCTGGGTGAGGGAGATCGCGCAGACAGGCTTTGTGCCTTTCGACGGCCGGACGCTGCGCCTGGTCTTTGTCGCGTCGCGGTTCCAGCCGTGGCATGGCCTCGATCGGCTGCTGGCCGCGATGCGGGCTTACGAGGGAGACGTCACTGTCGAGCTCGATCTGGTGGGCGAGGTTGACGGCGATGCGCGTGCTGAGGCTGCCCGGGTCAACCTGCTCCGCAACCGCCGAGTCCTGCTGTCGGGCCCGCGGTTCGGAAAGGAGCTGGATGAGCGTTTCCAGGAGGCCAACGCGGCGGTCGCCTCGCTGGCGCTTCATCGAAACCGCATGCATGAGGGCTCGACTCTCAAGGTCCGGGAGTACATGGCCCGCGGCATTCCCTTTGTGGTCGGCTACTTCGATCCCGATCTGGTCGGCGCAGAGGACTGCACGCTGAGCGTTGCAGCCGACGAGACGCCGCTGGACGTGGCGCAGATCGTGGATTTCGCTCAGCGCACGTCGCGTTCGGGCGCGGCCCTTTCGATCCGCATGCGGCAGTTCGCGGCGGACAGACTGGATTGGTCCGCGAAGATCCGCCAGATGTACGAGTTCGCGGTGCAGGCCACGGCAGATTCGTCCGGCAACGCACGGTAGGCGGGCATCCGGCGCACGAATGAGAGGTCACAGGTGAAGCTCTGTCTGGTAGCGGGCGCGCGGCCGAACTTCATGAAGCTCGCCCCGGTGGTCAAGGCGCTCGATAGGCACAACAGGAACGCGGCGCGGGCCATCTCACGCCTCATCGTCCACACCGGCCAGCACTACGACCGCAGGATGTCGGGCACGTTCTTTGAAGAGCTGGGGATACCGGACCCTGATGTGGACCTGGACGTCCGATCCGGCTCGCACGCTGCACAGACCGCGGAGATCATGAAGCGGTTCGAGCCGGTGTGCCAGGAACACAAGCCGAGCGATGTCCTGGTGGTCGGCGACGTCAACTCCACGCTGGCGTGCGCGCTCGTGGCCGCCAAGATGGGAATCCGCGTGATCCACGTCGAAGCCGGCCTCAGGAGCTTCGACCGAAGCATGCCGGAGGAGGTTAACCGGCTCCTCACCGACGCGCTTTCCGATCTGCTCTTCACAACAGAAGAGTCCGCCAACGCCAATCTCCGGCGCGAAGGCGTTGCGGACTCCAAGGTCAAGTTCGTCGGCAACGTGATGATCGACACCCTTCTGGAGTTCGCAGAGCGGGCGCGAGCCTCTCACACGCCTGTCCGCCTGGGGCTGCGGGCGCCGGGCGAGACCAGACCCCGGCCCTACGGCCTGGTGACGCTGCACAGGCCATCGAACGTCGACGATCGCCAGACCCTCACCCGGATCCTTGAGGCGATCAGGAGCGTGTCCGCCGCCCTTCCCGTGGTCTTCACCGTCCATCCAAGGACCGCCCAAAGGCTGGAGCAGTGGAACCTCCTGCACGGTCTCCACTGGCTGGAGGAGTCGGCGCAGCAGCCTCTTCTCGGACCCGGCCTGCACTGCACCGGCCCCCTCGGATACACGGATTTCCTCTCATTGATGGCGACGGCGCGGCTGGTGATCACCGATTCCGGCGGAATCCAGGAGGAGACGACTATTCTCGGCGTCGAGTGCGTGACCGTGCGCGAGAACACCGAACGCCCCATCACCGTCACGTGCGGCACCAACCGCGTCGTCGGCACCGATACCGAGCGGATCATCGAGGGGTGCAGGGAGGCTCTCGGACAGGTGCCCCGCGCCACGGCCCGCCCGCCGCTGTGGGACGGGCATGCAGCCGAGCGCATCGTGAGCGTGCTCGCAGCCGAATCATGACCGTCGTCTGCGTCTACTTCAACCCGGTCGTCCGCACCGGCGGGCAGCGAAGGTACCTGGAGCTGGTCCAGCAGCTGGGCGCCCTCGGCCACGACGTCTTACTGATCAAGAGCGAAGCTCTCGACATTCCGCTGCGCGATTGCCGCGCTCTCGCCCTGCCCTTTCCCTCCGGTCCAAGCGTGGTCCCCTTCGCGCTGCGCTGCCTGGCAGCGCTCAGGCGCGGCCGCAGCGTCATCGCGCAGGCGATCCCGCGGGCCGACTGGGTGATGATCCACGGCGAAACGCACTTCTTTGCCGGCGCCTGGCTCAGCTCCCTGACGGGCGCCCGCCTTCTTTTTGCCTATCGCAACAACACCGTGTTCGAGGCCGGGATTTCTCTGAGGGAGAATCGGGGGCACCCCCTCAAGCAGGCCTCGATCGCTTTCGGCATACTCAAGTACCGATGCTACGAGCTGGCGATCGGCAGGAGAGCGGACGTCCTGGTCTTTCAGAGCACCTTCGACCAGGAGAGCTATCTCTGCCGCAACCCCGGCGCCCGGCCTAAGTGCGCGATCGTCCCGGGCAACATCGGGGGGCCGCGTTTCCAGCCGCAGCACAACGACATCAACCGCAGCAAGGGCCTCAGGCGGCTGGCCTTTGTCGGCGGGCTCGGCGAGCGCAAGGGCGTCCGCTACCTCGTGCAGGCCGTGGAGCAGCTCGTGCGCCAGGGCAGCGACGTCGTCCTGGACGTGATCGGCGGCGATGCGACGCTGCCGCGCTGGCAGGCGCGCATCGAGGAGCGCGGTCTCGCCGACCGCATACGGCTGCTCGGCCGCCAGGCCGACCCCTTCCCCTTTATCGCTGCTGCGGACTTGGTGGTCGTGCCTTCGCTTTTCGACAGCTACCCCGACGTCGTGCTGGAAGCGCTGCACGTCGGCACTCCCGTCATCGGCAGCGCGGTCGGCGGGATCCCGGACATCCTGCGCTATGACGAGCTGCTGTTCGAGCCGCGCAGCGCCGAGGCGATCCGCGACAAGGTGGCCGCGATGATCGCCCGACCCGAGGCGTACCAGAGGGCGCGCGAGCTCTGCCGGGCGCGGCGCGAGCACTTCTACTTCGACTGGGCCCGCGCCTTCGAACGCCTCATGCCGGCGGCGCAGGCCGGAGGCGCAAGTCGATGAGGTTCATCACCGAGCTGCACGATCGCCATGCGGGCCTGCCCATCTGGATCGCAGGCTCCGACCCGACCCTGGGCGAGTACCCCGACGACTTCTTCGACGACAAGGTCGCGATCACTCTTCACCTGGCTCATGTCAAGTTCCCCCGGGCGACCTACCGTTACGCCAACGAATACGACCGCGTCGAGTACCTCAAGCGCGCCTATCCGGCCTACCGTGACCAGGAGCAGATCTTCGCCTGGCCGTTCTACCACAGGTCCAGGCGCGAGAGCCGTGACCTCGTGCGCGACATGCCGCGCGTCTACCACTTGAGGTGGAGCCCGTACCCGCCGCGCGGCATCCGGGAGCACGTGGACTGGGAGTTCACGCGGCGAAAGGTGCGGCAGGCCCGGGCCGGCACCTCCGTGATCTACGGCGGGCACGGGACGTGCCTGCACGGCGCGCTGTACGCGGCCGTCATGGCCGGCGGCGACCCGATCAACATCATCGGCTGCGGGCACGGCCGCGTGGCTGCGGGGCGGGAGCACTTCGGTCAGGTCAACGACGTGGACGCGGCGATGCGGCCGGGCATACGCTCCTTCTCCGATCCCATCAACAACGTGCCCATGATCGAGCAGACGCTCGCCCTGATCGACGGCTGTCGCCGCGAGGGCATCCGCGTCAACTGGATCCGGCGCTTCGCCGGGGGCGACCTGGAGCCGATGGAGGTCGACCTGGAGGAGCTGAAACGGCTCAAAGAGGAGCTTGCCTGCGCCGCCCGCCCGTCGGCGATGCGCACGCTCAAGAACGCGCTCAAGAGCCTCTACTATCCCATCTACAATTCGTTCTGAGTGGCGGCCCGCCGATGCGAGTCCTCGTTCTCGTCCACACCTTCCCCTCGCGCACGCAGACCTTCGTCCTCAACCAGGTGACCGGGCTCCTGCGTCTCGGTTGCGACGTGCGCATCCTCGCCAAGGACAGCGACTTCGCCGACCCTGCTTCCGCGCCCGCGGCCGCGGCGGGACTGACCGACCGGATCACCTACCTCGGGCACCGGGGCGGAGCCGGCAGGGCGGCGGTGGCGGCAGGGGCGCCGGCGCTTGCCGGCTACGGCCTGCGGTACCCGCTGCGCGCAGCGCGCGCCCTGGGCGTCGCGCAGGCCACGGGCGACTGGTCCGCGCTGCAGGGCCTGCTGGCTGCGCGGGCGCTCGCGGCGCAGGCGCCCTTCGACGTGATGCACTGCCAGTTCGGCTCGATCGCCAACATGGCCATCGTGCTCGAGCGCGCGGGCATCGTGCGCGCGCCTATCGTCACGAGCTTCCGCGGGTCGGATATCACGTCCTATGTCCGGCGCCTGCCTCGCGCCTACCGGCTGCTGGCCGCGGCCGGCGCGCGCTTCCTTCCGGTCTGCAGCCCCTTCGTCGCGCCGCTGCGCGACCTGGGCGTGCCTGTCGGGCGGATCGAGGTCCATTTCTCGGGCATCGACGTCGCGCAGTTCCCCTTTCGCCGGCGCGAGGCGCCGTCCGGTCGCCCGGCGCGGCTCCTCGCGATCGGCCGCATGACCGCCAAGAAGGGCTTCGGCCACCTCATCGAGGCCGTACGGCTGCTGGCAGCGTCCGGCCGCCCAATCACGCTCGCGCTTGTCGGCGACGGCCCGCAGCAGCCGTCGCTTCAGGCCCAGGTCGAGACTGCGGGGCTGTCTGAGATCGTGCACTTCCGCGCCGTGGTCCCGCATGCCGAGGTTCCGGCCCTGATGGACGGCGCCGATGTCCTGGTGGCTCCCAGCCTGACCGACCCGAGCGGGGATCGCGAAGGCATCCCCAACGTGCTCAAGGAGGCCATGGCGTGCGGGCTGCCGGTCGTTGCCACGCGGCACAGCGGCATCCCCGACCTGATCGAAGACGGCGTCGAAGGGCTCCTCGCACCCGAGGCGGATGCTCCGGCTCTTGCGAACCGTATCGCGCAGCTGCTCGACGATCCCGCCCTGAGCGTCCGCCTGAGCTCAGCCGCGCGGGCCAAGGTCGAGCGGCTGTTCGACCGCGATGCTCTGAACGCGCGGCTGCTGGCGATCTACGGCGAGGTCGTCGCTGAAGCTGCGGCGGTCGGCTGAAGAGGCAGTCCGCCTCAGCCGCGCCGGCGCTCAGAGCCGCCTCAGAACAGCGCGACCTTGCGCACCGCGAATTTCCAGAGAAAGCCCACGACCGCCGAGATCGCCCGCGAGCCGAGGTAGTGCAGCCGCACCACGTCGGTCAGCAGCCAGAGCAGCGCCTCGTTGATGGCCATGCCGGCCAGTCCGATGGCGACGAAAGCGCCGAGTTCGACGGCGCGGCTCTTGAGCTTGCGCGTCGGAAAGACCCAGAGGACGCTCAGAAGGTAGTTGACGAGCATGCCGGCGCCGTAGCTCAAGACCGCGGACAGGAGGTAGTGCAGCCCGGCCTTCTCGGTGAGCAGCCACAGGCCGCCAAAGTCCACCGCGAGCGACAGCACCGAGACCAGACCGTAGCGGAACAGCTGGACGAACGAGCCCTGCGCCCGCTCGCGCAGGAGGGCCGAGAGCAGCGAGCTCAGACCCATCTAGTAGTGGTGGCCGAGGCCGACAAAGATCTCGGGCATCTTGAGGTCGCGCTCCGCGAACATGGCGATCACCTGGGCGATCTCCCAGCCGAGTGAGATGCGCACGTAGAAGGCCCGGGCGAACAGGGGAAACCCGACCCCTTCCGCGCCCACCGTGTACCTGAGGTCCCATCCCTCGCTGGAGTGCGTGTAGGTGTCTCGCACAAAGGCGACGTCGAAGAAGAAGCTTCCCAGGGCCTCGGCGAACCTGGGGATCGTGAAGACCTTGAGCGTGAGATCGGAGTTCAGGAACAGGCCCACGTTGCCCACCATGTCGTCGTCGAGGACCCCGCGGATGGCCGAGGCCGCGTCGTCGTCGTTGACGCTGCGGGGTGTGTAGAACCCCGACAGCCGGCCGGAAAAACCCCAGGGGCTCGCCGCCTTGTAGCCTGCCAGCTCTGCGTTGAACGAGGGCAGCCACCGGTCGGTGGAGAGGCTGTAGGCGAACGAATTGGACAGCGACGCCGAGGCGCCGTCCCGGAAGTTGCCGATCCAGTCCACGCGCTTGGCAGCGAGGGCGTGCGAGAACCCGGGCTGCACGCCGCGGTAGTTCTCGGACAGCTCACCTTGGGCCTTGTACCTGACGGTCACGAAGAACGACGGCGCGTACTTGACCTCCTCCACCACCGGCAGCACCCACCCGGTGCCGGCGCTGGTCCCAAAGGAGAGCTTGCTCTCGTTATAGTACTCGTCGTCGTAGTCGTCCTCGTCGTCGCGCAGGATGTGGAACCCCTGCGTGTAGGCGAGGGTCCACACATCGGGCCACAGGCGGAACTCGATGCCGAGGGCGGTCTCCAGGTCGAGGCCGAAGTTCACGGTCTCGCTGAAGTCGATCGGGTCCTCTCCGATGTCGTAGGTAAAGCCGCCGGAGATGTCCCAGCTCCAGTCGTGCCGCAGCCACTGGAACGGCAGGGTGAGCGACGTCTTGGCGCCCCATTCGTTGGTCTGGTCCTCGGTGAAGCGGTAGTCGAGGTTGAGGACGAGCGTCTGCATCGTGCCGGCAAAGTTGTAGTCGCGCCCGCGCAGAGCCAGCAGCAGGCCCGAGTTGGAGTCGTACCTGAAGTAGGGCAGGCCGATCAGGTTCCAGGAGTCTTTGGTGCGGACGTCGAGGGTGACCGCGGCCGGCAGGCCGACGCGCGGCTGCACGCCGACCTCGATGCCGGCCCTCTCCAGGGTCCGCTCGTTCACCAGCCGCTGCGTCTGGTCGGCGATCAACGCATCGAGCTCGGCGCGGGAGCGGAGCTTCCGCCCGACGAAGACCTTGTTGTCGCGCAGCAGCTTTTCCAGAACCCACTGGCGCGTCCGGCCTTGGATGTGGTAACTGATCTCCGTGATCTCGAACGCGGCGCTCTCCTGCGCCTGCGCCCGGGGGACTGCCAGCGCGGCGAGGAGCAGCAGCGGCAGAAGTCTGAGAGCGTGCTTCACAGGGCGAGCCTTTCGCGTCTACCTGGGCGTGATCCGCGGGATCCGCCAGCGCTTGGGCTGAGGGAAACCGCGGACGTGGATCGCTATCTTGCTGCGGTCGTAGAGCTCGATCCTATCCAGATTGAACGAGAACAGCAACCTGCGGACCGTCGCGCCGTAGCCTCCCGCGAACATCCCCGGCCGCACGTCTTTGAAGCCGTACCGGCTCGAGAGCCTGATGTCGGCCAGCTCCAGGTACTGGGCGTGCTCCTCGCTGAGCAGCACGTTGAGCTGCCCAGGGGCGCCGGCTCCCGCGCAGCCGAGGGTGATGCGCGCGACCTTGTCCACCGGCAGCAGCGAGGCGACCCGGTCCCCGCCGAGGTCGAAGCGGACGGCTGCGGCGCGCAGCAGCTCTCCGCTGATCGCGACGCCCTGACCGCGGGCCGCGAGCACCTGGATCACCTCGTCGAACAGCTCGAAGACGGTGAGGCGCCTTTCCGCTCCATGGCGCAGTAGCAGCTCCAGCTCTTCGGCTGCCAGCGGCCGGACCGCGCCGTCTGCAGAGGCGATCAGGTCGCCCAGGCTCGTGGGGTCCGCGGCGACGGCGACCGGCGCGATCAGGGCGAGAGCGAACAGGAGCGCCGCCCTGCCGCTACCAGGCATAGCGCAGCCCCAGGCTCAGGTGGTGCAGCACGACGTCGTTGTCCTCGATCGGAGCCGTGTTGTTCGGATCCGAGCCGCGCTTGTTGCGGGCGATCTCCAGGGTGTAGCCCCCTTCGAGGGAGAGGGTACCGCGGCCGAGGGGCGTCCGCCAGGAGGCCGAGGCTCCTATCAGCAGAATCTGTTCGATCACGTCCTGCGAGAGAAACTCGACGGTTTCGAAGCGGTGGCCGTTGACCTTGTCGTAGCCGTTGTCGTTGATGCCCCCGTCGGAGGTGCCCACGTACCATTCGGCAGGGTAGGCCGAGTCCGTGGCGTTGGCGTGTCTCTGGTAGATGACCGAGAGGTCGACGTCGAGCCGCTCCGTCGCCCGCAGCATCGCCCGCAGCCTCAAGCGGTCCGAGTTGGGATCCAGAGCCACCAGCGACCGGCCGGCGTGAGAGTAGTTGTAGTAGTTGATCCCGTTGGCGTAGTACGCCGGCGGCGTCTCCGAGTCCTCCAGACCCTGGATGCTCTCGCGGCGGTGGGTATAGGTGTAGGGCGTCACCAGGGCGTAGTCCATGGCCACGCGCTTGAGGATCCTCTGCAGCGGCGTCCACGTGAGTCCTGCCTGGCCGCTGACCTTGTACTTGGTGTCGAGGTCCAGGCTCAGCAAGTCGAGAAAGTGAAGGTCGTCGGCGTAGAACATCATGTCGAAGCCGAAATGCGAGGGCAGCCTGGCCGAGACCGAGAACCCCAGCATCTGGTTGTCGACCGTGCCGAGATAGGAGCTGACATACAGACGCGAGACCAGCGGCACGAGGTACAGCGGCTCGAATCGCTCGCCGTACACGATGGTCTCGAACAGGCCGATATCGAGCCACGACGCCGGCGAGAACTGGAACGAGTGGCCGGTCAGGTACTTGTTCGGGTAGGCGCCGATGTCGCCGTCTTCGCCCAAGGCGTCGCCGAGGTCCCGAGTGGCCGTGAGCGCGAGCAGGAACTCGGTGTAGGTGAGCCTGCGGCCGCGCCACGTGGAAGAGAAGTGACCAGCCTGAGCGGCCTGCGGGCTCAGGACGGGACCTTCGTCAAAGGGACCGAAGCCGTGGCGATTGAGGCCGATCTGGAACCAGAGCCGATCGGTTCCGAACGCAGCGCTCCCCCAGGCGCTCAGCGTCGGCAGCAGGGTCATGCCGGCAGCGTTCACGGCCGACCAGTCGACGATGTAGTCGACGGGGAACAGCTCGCCCGGCACAAAGGCATCGATCGCGCCCGGTTCGGCGACCATGACGCCTCCCATGCGGCCGTCGACGCTGAACAGACCGCCCACGCTCCCGCCCGTGGTCAGGTAGCCTCCCGTCGCGCTGTACCAGGCATCCTGCGTCGCGCTGGTGGCGTGATAGACCTCGGCCGCGAAGCGGGCCTCTTTCGTGACCTGCTCGCGGAGCGCCCTGGCTTCGCGCGCGCTCTCGGGATCGCCGCGCTCGACGACCTCCTCGAGCAGCGAAGCAAGCAGCTGCCGCGGGTAGGGCCGGAGGAGAGGCAGCCGACTGACGTAGCCCCGTGCGGCCCAGAAGTCGAGCTTCTGGTAGACGGGGTCGCGGGGATCGCTGGTGTCGAGAGCCGTCGCGAGTGCGATGCTCACGCACAGCCAGAGCAGCATGATGGGTCTTCTCACTGTGGGGCCTGCCGATAAGTGCGTTTGCGCGTCTGGGCCTGCGCACCTGCACCTTACCACAAAGCGGCGCAGCCGCAAACAGGGTCCGGGCAGGCCGCAGAGCCGCTGCCCGCGCGAAAGGAGCGCTGAATGAAGCTTCTGGTCACCGGCGCCGCCGGGTTCGTCGGCTCCTTTGTCGCGCGCCGCCTCCTGGAGCGGGGCGACGAGGTGATCGGCCTCGACAACCTCAACGACTACTACGACGTGCGGCTCAAGCACGGCCGCCTGGCCGAGGCCGGCATCGACGCCTCGAGCGCGCAGCGCGGCCGGCCGGTGCCGAGCCGCAGCCATCCGGGCTATCGCTTCGTGCTCCTCGACCTGGCCGACCGTGAGGGAATGGAGCGGCTGTTCGCGGGGGAGCGCTTCGAGCGCGTCTGCCACCTCGCGGCCCAGGCCGGCGTGCGCTACAGCCTCGAGAACCCCTCGGCGTACGTCGAGAGCAACCTCGTCGGCTTTCTCAACGTCCTCGAAGGCTGCCGCAGGACCGGGGTGAGCGGCCTGACCTACGCCAGCAGCTCCAGCGTGTACGGGCTCAACGAGACCATGCCTTTCTCCACCAGGCACAACGTGGATCACCCGGTGAGCCTCTACGCGGCCACCAAGAAGAGCAACGAGCTGATGGCCCACACCTACAGCCACCTCTTCGGCCTGCCGACCACGGGCCTGCGGTTCTTTACGGTCTACGGCCCCTGGGGCAGGCCCGACATGGCCTATTTTCTCTTCGCCGACCGCATCATGAGCGGCAAGCCGATCGACGTTTTCAACAACGGCGAGATGAGCCGCGACTTTACCTACATCGACGACATCGTCCAAGGCGTCGTGAGGATCGTGGATCGTCCCGCGGCGCCCGAGCCCTCGTGGTCCGGGTCGAGGCCCGATCCCTCGCGCTCGCGCGCGCCCTACCGCGTCTACAACATCGGCCGCGGCCGTCCGGTCAAGCTGCTGGAGTTCATCGAGATCCTCGAGGCCGAGCTGGGCCGCAAGGCGGTCAAGCGGTTCCTGCCGATGCAGCCGGGTGACGTCACGGCCACGTGGGCCGACGTCTCGGACCTTGAGCGCGAGGTCGGCTACGCGCCGACGGTCGAATTGCCCGACGGCATCAGGCGGTTCGTGGCCTGGTACCGCGGCTACGCGGCGAGGCGCCCGTAGAGGGCGAGCAGCGACCGGGCGCTCTCGGCCCAGGAAAAAGAGGCGGCGCGGCGCAGGCCCTTCTCGATGAGGCCGCGCCGCAGCTCCTCGTCGCCGGCGACGCGCCTCAGCGCCTCGGCCGCGGCGGAGGCGTCGCGCGGGTCTTCGAGCACGACAGCCGCGTCGGCCACGATCTCCGGAATCGCGAAGACCCCCGAGGTGATGACCGGGCAGCCGCAGGCCATCGCCTCCAGGTTGGGCATGCCGAAGCCTTCGGCCAGGGAGGGAAAGAAAAAGCACGAAGCGCCGTTGAGCAGCTCGACGGCGTCGCGCTCGCTCACGAAGCCGGGAAAGGCGACGCGCTCACCGACCGAGAGCTCGGCGGCCAGTCGCTCCGTCCTGGGATTGCGCCATCCCCTGCCCGCGAGCACGAGCGTCGCCTCCTGCCCCTCGTGCGACCGGCTGAACGCGGCGAAGGCCCGCAGGATCGTCTCGGGGTTCTTGCGCTCGGAGAAGTTGCTGAGGTGCAGAACGTAGGGGGACCGGATGCCGAGCCGCCCCGGAGCCGAGATTTCGCCGGGGGCGAGCCGATGGTAGCCCGGCGCCACGGCGTTGTAGCAGACCGTGAACCTGTCGGCCGGGATGTTGAACCTTGCCGCGAGAAAGTCGCGGCTCGTGCGCGACACCGTCACGAGGGCGTCCATCCTGCCCGCCAGCCACGGCTTGGTGAATCGCGCGTGGAACCTGTGGGCGCGGCTGTACAGCTCGGGCACCAGGTACGGCTCGGCGCCGTGAACGGTGGCCACCTTTTTCGACCCGACTCCCCAGATCGGCGCATAGGGCGACAGCGGCGCGTAGTGCACGACATCGAAGCCCGCGGCGCGCACGGCCGCGGAGGCGGCCAGCGGATTGCGGGGCACCACCAGCTCCCCGGCGCGCCGGTAGATCGGCCGGTCGTTCTTCTCGTAGTGGATCAGGGTGAAGGCGAAACGCGGGTCGTCGAGGTCCAGCAGGTGACTCACGATCTCCAGCAGATGATGCCCGCTGCCGCTGAAGCCCTGGTCGATCGGACGGGTCAAGATCCCGACCGTTGCCCTGCTGCCCACGGATCGCCCCCCTGCCTTGAACCTCGGCCGCCCTCGCCATAGTATCCCGCCTGGACACCGCATGGAAAGAATCACCGTACTCGCCTTCCTGGACCGCATCAGCCTGTTCCATACCCTCAGGCCCTTCTTCCTGTCGCGCCACCGCCGCCTCTTCGACTTCACCGACGACGCCGACTGGGTTCTGCGCCGCGACCGCAACCGCGTCCTGGCGATGGTCCGCTGGTTCCTCAAGCCCGACCGCGTGGACCTGGAGTTCCTGCGGCGCGCCCGGCAGAAGTACCGGCGCATCGCGTTCTTCAACGGCAACGCCGGAGGCGGCATTCCGCGCTTCGAGGTGCTTCCCTACGTCGATCTGCTGTACAACAAGGCGCTGTTCAGGGATCGGTCGCTGTACTTCCGAAGCTTCTACGGCGACGAGCTGTTCACCCAGTACTACCACGAGAAGTACGGGGTGACCGACGAGAGGCCGACCCATCGCCTCGCTCTGTCGGACCCCGCCGACCTGCAGAAGATCCGCCTGTCGTGGAACATCGGCGTCGCCGACCTGCCGGTGGACGTCTTGCGGCAGCGGGCGGCAGTGGCGCTTTCTCGCGCGCTGCGGCCCGGGATCGCGAGACTCTTCTACCACGCCGACTTCTGGAAGGGATCGCCGCCGGCCGACGCGCCCAAAGACCTTCCGGTCCACGCGCGCCTGGGCATGCCTCCCAAGCGGTCGGTCAACTACCAGCGGGAGCTGATCCTCGAAAAGGTGAACGGCCTGCCGGAGTTCCTCGTCGGCCGGGTGCCGCAGAAGCAGTACAACGCCGAGATCCTCCGCTCGCGCATCATCCTGAGCCCCTTCGGCTGGGGCGAGCTGTGCAAGCGCGACTTTGAGGCGGTCTACAACCGGTCGCTCCTGCTCAAACCCGACATGTCGCACCTCGAGACCTGGCCCGACGTCTTTGTCCCGGGCGAGACCTACCTGCCCTTCGACTGGGACGCCTCGGACCTGGTGGACAAAGCGCGCGCGGCCCTCGCAGACGAATCCGGACGGCTGCGCATCACCGAACGCGCGTGGCAGTCCTATCACGACCAGCTCGCCGGCCTGGATCGCAGGTTCGAGCAGGTGCTCGAGGCGGTGCTCGGTTGATCGTGGAGCTGGCCGGGGTTCCCGGCAGCGGCAAGAGCACAGCCGACGCTCTGCTCGCCGGCGGCCTGCGGCGCGCGGGAGTCAGGGTCGAGAGCCCGACGCGCACGATCACGGCCATGCGCGGCCTGCTGCGGGCCGCGGTCAAGGCGGCTTACGCCGCGCGCTTTGCGGCCCTGCGGCCCGTCGCCTCGCTGCGCCTGCTCGCGGCCGTCCACCGGTCGGCCCAGCGCTCCGCTTCTGACGAGGCCTCCGTCGCGCTCAACGCCCTGCTGATCGCTTCGATCCTGCACCGCCGGCGGGGCGCGCGGCGCCGCAGCGACCGGGTCGTGCTGCTCGACCAGGGCGGCGTGCAGGCTCTGGTCTCCGTGATGGCCAGCGCCCGCGCGGCCTTGGCGCTGCACCGGCCCTGCTGGCGCCCTCTTCTGCTGGCCGACAGGTGCCTGCTGCTGACCCTCGATCCTGCCGAGGCCGCGCTGCGGCTCGCCCTGCGCCCGGGCCGCATGAGCCGCGTCGAGGCCTTGAGCGGGCGGGAGCAGGCCGCGGAGCTGGACCGGATCGCCGGGCGCCTGGCGGAGGCGGCGGCCTTGGCCGCGTCCCGCTCGGCCATGGCGGTGCGCCGGCTCTCCGGAGCGGAGCTCCAGGCGCTGATCCGCGACCCGAGGACGCTCGCGGACCGGGAGGAACGTCGATGACGATCAGGCTCTTGGGCGACGAGGACCGCAGGATCGTGCTCCTGCTGCTGGTGTTCACGCTGCTCCTGCGGCTGCTCACCCTCATGATGATTCATACCGGCGTCGACGAGCGCGACTACTGGTTCTCCGCGAGGCGCCTCCTGCTCGGACTGCCCTACGACGACATCCAGCACCGCACGATCCGCTTCGGCGTGATCCTGCCCGTGCTCGCAGCCCAGGCGCTGCTCGGCGCTCACCCCAACGTCTACTACGTCGTGCCTCTGCTGCTTTCGCTGGCCCAGGTCGCCCTCGTCTACCGCATCGCGCTGGCCCTGGGCGGCCGCTGGGCCGCGATCCTCGCGGCGCTCGCCCTCGCCTTTTTTCCCTACATGATCCGCGGCGGCAGCCAGGTCCGTCCCGACATCACCTCCCTGACCTACATCCTCGCGAGCCTGGCGTTTTTTCTGCGGTACATCGGCGAGGACGCCGGCAAACGCCGAAACCTCCTGCTCTCCTCCGTGCTGCTGTTCGCAGCCTACCAGGCCAAGATCACCAACCTCTACTTCGTCCCGGGGTATCTCGCCGCCATCCTGCTGCTGCGCCGCAGCCGGCGGGACGCGGGCCTGTTCTGCCTGCCGCTCGCGGCGCTCTACGGCGTCGAGCACCTGGTGCTCTACCTGCTGTCGGGAGAGCCCCTCGGACACCTCGGCATCATCCTGCACCACCACCTCGCCAGCGACTACACCGAGCCGACGACCTTCTGGGGCCTGTTCCAGCGCTACAGCCCGGCGAAGCTGCCCTGGTACTGGATGGCCGTCATGGTCCTGGCCGTGCCGGCGGCGGTCCGGCTGTGGAAGCGCGACCCGAGGTGCGCCGCCCTGGCCCTCGTCGCCTCCAGCTTCCTGCTCGGCATCACCTTTGCCGTGGCGCGACTCCGGCCCGTGGTGCCGGTCGAAGACTTTCACCACAGGTACTTCCTGGCTGTTCTCGGACCGCTGACGCTGCTGGACGCGAGCCTCCTCGCCGACTCTCTCCGGCGCCTGCCCCTGCCGCGGCCCGGGCCCGCGCAGATCGGCGCGGCCCTGGGGGCCGCAGCGTTCGCTCTCGCGGTCGTGTTCTCCGCAGGCGTGCTGCCCCGGCGCGCCCGGCTCTACTTCAACAACCCCCTCCGCCCCGCCGAGCATCCCCTGGCTCTCAACGGGCGCTATCTGCGCATCGTCAACGATGCGTACGCGGCGGGCACGCCGATCCTGGCCTCGGACAGCAACGGCGGCCGCAACGCCCTGGCCACCTGCACGCACTACTACCTGGACAGCCGGTACTGGCCTGACGGCCTCCTGCCGCAAGCCGATCGCATCCAGATCGACGGCAGGTGGTACTCCGTGCTGCAGCAGCGGCCGTGGACACCCGAGGCCGCGACGGCTATTGTGGCCGCGCGCCGCAATCCCTTTGCCGTCGTGCCCGCGACGGTGGCGTCTGCCCCCGAGGAGGTGCGCGAAGGTGACTCCAGCTCCGACTGAAACGTCCAGGACTCTCGTGGTCGTCGTGCCCGCCTACAACGAGGCCGGGCGCATCGGCGAGACCGTGACCGCCCTCAAGGCCGCAGCGCCGGCCCTGGAGGCGATCGGCCTGCTCCTGCGCGTCTACGTGGTCGACGACGGCTCCGCCGACAGCACGGGAGAGCTGGCCCGGGCCGCCGGGGCGGACCGCGTCCTGCGGCACAAGGTCAACCACGGCCTCGGCGCCGCCATCCGCACCGGCCTCAAGGCCGCCCGCGGCGACGGCGCCGCCATCGCGGTCAAGTTCGACGCCGACCTGCAGCACGATCCCGCCGACATCCCGGCGCTCGTGCGGCCGATCCTCGACGACGAGGCGGACCTGGTCTACGGCAACCGCTTCGAGCGCATCGAGTACCGGATGCCCGTCATGCGCAAGGCCGGCAACCGCTTCTTCACCTGGCTGATGCGCGTGCTCACCGGCTGGCCGGTTCGCGACGGGCAGCCCGGAATCTTTGCCGCCTCCCGCGACTACCTCGAGGTGTTCAGCCTGCCCGGCGACTACAACTACACCCAGCAGATCCTGCTCGACGCCTACCACAAGGGAATGCGCTTCGCCCACGTGAGCGTGCGCTTCCGCAAGCGGACGACGGGCCGCTCGTTCATCTCTCTGAAGTACCCGTTCAAGGTCGGCTACCAGATCCTGCTGGTGCTGGCCACGGCCCAGCCCATGAAGGTCTTCGGCTCGATCGGCCTGGTTTCGCTGCTGGCCGCTCTCGTGGTCTTTGCGGTCGAGCTGGCGCTGTTCTTTCTCGGCAGGAGCCCCAAGCCCGTGGTGCACGTGAACGCCGTGCTGGGCGCCCTGCTGCTCGGGCTGCAGACCTTCTTTTTCGGGCTGCTCGCCGAGCTGATCGTGCGCGACCGCCGTCGTTGAGCGCGGGAGGCAGGGTGCGCCTTCTCTTTGCGGCCAACACCGCGTGGAACATCCGCAACTTCCGCTGGGGGCTCGTGCGCGCCTTTTGCGGCCGCGGTGACGAGGTGCTCGCGGCAGCGCCGCCCGACGACAGCGCCGCCGCGATCGCGGCCGAGGGCGTTCCGTTCCACCCGCTGCCGATGCAGCCTTCGTCCACCAACCCGCTGCACGACCTGACGCTCCTCGCCCGATTCGTGCGCCTGTACCGCGACTTGGCGCCCGACGTCGTCCTTCATTTTACGATCAAGCCCAACATCTACGGCGGGCTGGCGGCCCGGCGGCTCGGCATTCCGGCCATCGCGAACGTGTCAGGCCTGGGCACGCTGTTTCTGCGGCCGTCGCTCGCGCTCTCGGTCACGCAGATGCTGTACCGGCCCGCCCTCGCCCGCGCAGCCACGGTGTTCTTCCAGAACCCGGACGACCGCGCCCTCTTTGTCGAGCGCCGGCTCGCCCCCGAAGCGAAGGCGCGGCTGCTGCCCGGCTCCGGGGTGGACACCGAGCGCTTCGCGCCGGCGCCTGCGCGCCCGCCCGGCGCCGGGACGGTCTTTCTGCTGGTGGCGCGCATGATCCGCGAAAAGGGAATCGGCGAATACGTCGAGGCCGCGCGGCTCGTCCGCGCGGAGCGGCCGGATGTGCGCTTCGTGATGGCGGGAGAAATTGGCGTCGCCAACCCGTCGGCGATCCCGTCGGCGACCATCGCCGCGTGGGACGCAGAGGGGATCGTGCGCTACGCCGGGTTCTCGGCCGACATCCGCGAGCAGATCCGAGAGGCCGACTGCGTCGTTCTGCCTTCGTACTATCGCGAAGGGGTGCCGCGCACCCTGCTGGAGGCGGCGAGCATGGGCAAGCCGCTCATCACCACCGACAACGTCGGCTGCCGCGAAGCGGTCGACGAGGGGGTCAACGGCTATCTTTGCCGGCCGCGCGACGCCGCGGACCTGGCCGCAGCCATGCGCCGCTTTCTCGCGCTGCCTCCGCAGGAGCGGCAGCGGATGGGCCAAGCGAGCAGGCGCAAGGTCGAGGCGGAATTCGACGAGCGGATCGTGATCCGCAGCTACCGCGAGGCTGTCGACGCTGCCGTGAGGCGATGAGCGTCCCGCTGCCCGCTCACGCCGCCGATCGCGTCGGCGATGACGCCCTTTGACCCGCAGGGAGTCAACTTCAGTATATTCGCGGAGACATGGCAATGAACAAGCTCACACGGTTTCGTTGCGCGATCAGGCGTTTCAAGCCGGGCGTGCCGGCTGCCATCCTGCTGATGGCCGCCGCCCTCGCGCTGGCCGGCTGCGCGGGCCTGCGGCCGGCCGGCTCCGAAGCGCAGGCGGCTCCGCAGGCGCAGCCGGGCGAGGCGCAGGCGGGCGAGGCGCAGCAGAAGCCCGCGGCGCCGCAAGAGCCGGCAAAGCCTGCGCCGCCGGCAGCCGAGGAGGCCGACAAGCCGCGGGAGTTCGTCTTTGCGACCCTGACCGGCTCTCTGAGCTTCGATCCCGCGCGCGCCTACACCTCGATGGAGGCGCAGGTCTACACGGCGATCTACGAGGGCCTCGTCACCTACCACCCGCTGAGCCTCGAGCCGATTCCCGGCGCTGCGAGGCGGTGGGACGTTTCCGAGGACGGTCGCTTCTATCGCTTCTACCTGCGCGAAGAAGGCCGGTTCAGCAACGGCGATCCCGTCACCGCCAAGGTGTTCCGCGACTCCTGGCTGCGGGTGCTCGACCCCACGACCGGGGCCGAGTACTCGACCTTTTTCGACGTGATCAAGGGAGCCCGCGAGTTCCGCACCGGGGAGCTGACCGACCCCGAGGGAGTCGGCATCCGCGTCGTCAGCAACTACGTCCTGGAGGTCGAGCTCGAGAAGCCGGCGCCCCATTTCCTGCGGGTGCTCTGCCACATGGCCTTCGTGCCGATCCACCCCTTTTACCAGCGCGACCAGGAGTGGCAGCAGCGCTCGTCGATCGTCGGCAACGGGCCCTTCTTCGTCTTCGAGAAGAACGCGAGCGAGATCGTGTTCGCCCGCAACAACCTCTACTGGGGCCGCTCCGAGGTCAAGCTCGACCGCATCGTCGTGCGGCTTCTCGGGTCTCCCGGGGCGGCTTCCGAAGGCTTCAACCAGGGCCTGATCCACTGGGCCACCAGCTGGGACAACTCGGCGCTCAACGACAGCTCGAAGGTGGTCTTCAATCCCCTGTTCGCCACCAGCTTCTACTTTTTCCGCAGCGACCGCGAGCCGTGGAGCAGCCCGGACGTCCGCCGCGCCCTCGCGCTCCTGGTGCCGTGGGAGACCGTGCGCAGCGACCAGGTCTTTTTCCCGACCGCAAGCCTCGTCTACAAGATCCCCGGCTACCCGGACGTCAAGCGCATCGAGAAGAGCGACCGCGACGAGGCGTTGCGGCTCCTGGAGTCGGCGGGCTACCCTCAGGGCCGCGGCCTGCCCAAGCTCGTCTTCCGCGTGGGAGCCGGAGGGGAATCGGAGCGCGTGGCCAGGCTCATCGGCGATGCGTGGAGGGAGGCCGTCGGCCTCGAGGTCGAGATCTCGACCGTGGACTACGAGCAGTACTTTTCCAGCATCAAGGGCGAAGGCTACACGATCGGCCAGATGACCTGGATCGGCGACTTTCTCGATCCCCTGACCTTTCTCCAGATGTGGACAAGCGACAGCAACCTCAACGACGCGCGCTACCGCAACAGCGAGTACGACCGCCTGGTCAGCGAGGGCGGCGCGCTCACCGGAGAGGAGCGCTACGCGAAGTTCGGCGAGGCCGAGAGCATCATCCTCAGCACGGCGGTGATCATGCCGATCAACCACCAGCCGTCGCTGAACCTGATCGATCTCGACAAGATCGACGGATGGTATCCCAACCCGCTCGACATCCACCCCTTCCGCTTCCTGGAGTTCAAGGGGCCCCAGATGCTGCCCAACGTGGTGATGATGTAGGCGCCCGTCGGGCGGGGCGCGGGGCGGCTCGCGCGGGCCGGCCTACCGCGTCGAGAACAGGGGCCCCATCTTGCCGTGCCAGCGCGGGTTCTTGCTCGACATGTCCTCGGCGTAGAGCGGACCGGGCAGCGGTTCGGGCTCACCCAGCAGCTGCCGCATGAAGCTCGCCACCCAGCGCTCGATCTTGAGCACCACGATGCGGCTGCGCAGCCTTCCCTGCATGTCCCTGTTGAGGATCTGCGGGATCGTGTTCGTGGTGACGATCTCGGCCACCGTCGGGTCGCTGAGGTTCCCGCGGATCTCGCGGCTCGAGTAGAAGTGGGTCACAAACACCACCACCCGCGCGGCGCCCAGCCGCGTCAGCAGGCGGCAGCACTCCGCCACCGTCACCCCCGTGCGCGTCATGTCGTCGATCAGCGCCACGTGACGACCCTCGAGCGACTCCGGCTTCACCTCGGAGCTGTCGCAGACCCTGACGCTCACCTCCCGTTCGCCCCGCCTCTCCTTGCACATGACCACCATCGGAACGCACGGCTCGCCCATCTCCTTCTGCACGTGCCCGCAGAACGCCAGGGCTCCCTTGTCGGGCGCGCTCAGCGCCAGGCGATCGCGGCTGACGATGTCGCTGTCGCGCAGGTAGCTCGCGTAGACGTCGGCCGGCAGCAGGTTGTGGAAATGGCCCGAGAACCGGTCCATGAAGATCGCCCGCACCGAGGCCGAGTGGTTGTGAACGGTCACCACCTCATCGACCCCTGACTGCTTGAGCAGGTCGGCGTAGAGCCGGGCGGTGAACGGCTGGCCGTCGAACTTGCTGTAGTCCTCGGGGTCGCGGGGAAAGGCCGTGAGCCCGTGCTCGACGCGGGGGCCGCGGTCCTGGGCGCTGTAGTACAGGTCCGGCTCGAGCAGGATCACGCGCGAGGCTCCGTTGTCCTTGGCCGCCCGCGCGATCACGCAGTTGCGCATCGCCAGGTCCTGGCGCGTGTACAGCCCCATCGAGGTCGACACGATCACGATCGTCCGGTTCTCGAGCTTCCGACCGACGCGCTCCTGGTCCCGCTCGTCGACGATGAAGCGCGGGCAGAACTCGGTGTTCAGGAAATCCTTGAGCGAAATCAGGTCCGAGTAGTCCTCGTCCTGATTCATAGCGTGGGCGATGTCCTCCGCGAACGGGTTGTCCGCGACGTTGCTGACGACGATCACGTCCTGCATGAGGGGCCTCGCCCGCGAGTGTAATCCAGGCGGCACCGGCGCTGCAACGGGGAGGCGGCTGTCCGCCGCCCTTGCCGGCGGCAGCGGTCGAGCGCTAAATTGGGCCGGCGAGAGGAGCCCGATCATGCGTTTTGCATCCGTAGCCCTGGCCCTGGTCCTTTGCGCCGCTCTGCCGGCCGTGGCCGGGGACACCACCACCTTCGAAGACCTCCAGAAGCTCGTCAAGGAGAGGGCGCAGCCCTACATCCTGGTCGACGTGAGGACCGCCGCGGAGTTCAGGGCCGGTGCCATCCCCACGGCGATCAACATCCCCGTCGATCAGATTCCGGCCACGCCTCCCACGCAGGACAAGGCCGCCCTCATCGTCGTCTATTGCCGCAGCGGCGCCCGCTCCTCGATGGCGGCGTCGATTCTCAAGCGCGCCGGCTACACCAACGTTGTGGACTTCGGCGGGATCTCCAGGTGGAAGGGCGAGATCGTCAAGCCTTGAGGCAGCCGTGAGCAGACCCGCCCAGCCGGACGCGCTCTCAAGCTCCATGCGGCACCTGGTCTGCGCCGGCGGCGCGCGCTATCCCGTGCGCGTCACCGTCGAGTCACGCGCCAACGTTCGCGTCTCGATCGGCAGGCAGGCGGTCCACATCCGGCTGCCGCAGTCCCTCGCGGCGGGCCAGCGCGCCGAGGCGATCGACCGTATGCTCCGCTGGGCCGAGCGGACCGTCGAGCGCCGCGGCCTGGCGCCGCGCCCGCCGTGGCGGGACTTCCGCGATGGCGAGACTCTCACGGTCGACGGCAGGACCTGGACGCTGCTGCTGCAGGAGAGCGACCGCCGCACGGCGAGCGCCCGCGCCGAGGGCGACGCGATCCGCGTGCTGCTGCCGCGGAGCCTGGCGCCCGCGGAGCGCGGCCGCGCCGTCACGCTGCTCTCGAGCCGCGTGCTCGCCCGCGAGGCGCTGCCGCGCGTGCGCGCCATGGTCGAGGAGGCGAACCGGCGCGCCTTTCGCAGGCCCGTGTCGGCGGTGAGGCTCAAGTACATGCGCTCGCACTGGGGAAGCTGCTCGCGCGCGGGCGCCATCAACCTCTCGACGCGCCTGCTGCTGGCTCCGCCGCAGGCGCGCGCGTACGTCTGCGTCCACGAACTGGCCCACCTGGTCGAGCGCGGTCACACCCCGGCGTTCTGGAAGGCGGTCGAGCGCGCGATGCCCGACTGGAAGCGGTGGGCGCTGTGGCTGCGCCGCAATGGTGATAGATTGTGGTTCTGAGCCGATCGGCGGCCCGCGCAGCCCGGCTCCTCGGGGGTACCGCAAGTGATCATCAGGGAGACCTGCTACGCGCGCTCCGGGCTCATCGGCAACCCGTCGGACATCTTCAACGGCAAGGTGATCTCCTTTCTCTTTGACGCCTTCAAGGCCGAAGTCACTCTGTACGAGACGCCGCATCTGGCCATCGTGCCCAACGCCCGCGACCTCACGCGCTTCAAGAGCCTCGACGACCTGGTGCGCTACCGCAAGACCTACGGCTACTACGGCGGCATCCGCATCATCGAGGCGATCATCGTGCGCTTCAAGAGCTACTGCGATTCCGCCGGCATCCGGCTGCCCGAGCGGAACTTCACGGTCGAGTACCACTCGGACATCCCCTTCGGCCTCGGGCTCGGCGGATCGAGCACGATCATCAAGGCCGTGTTCGCCGCGCTGATGCGCCTGTACGAGCTCGACGAGCGGGCGATCCCCAAGGCGGTGCAGCCGAACATCATCCTCGAGGCCGAGACCGCCGAGCTCGGCATCAGCGCCGGCCCCCAGGACCGCGTCGTGGCGGTCTACGGAGGTCTGGTGCACATGGACTTTACCAGGGACGCGTGGGATTCCAACGGCGGACGGCACGGCAACTACCGCAACATGGACCCCGCGCTGCTTCCGCCCCTGTTCATCGCCTACAAGGACGAGCTGTCCAAGTCCTCCGGCGAGGTGCACAACATCATGCGCTACCGCGCCTCCGTCGAGCACGACGCCCGCGTGCTCGAGGCGATGAGCCGCAAGGCGGCGCTGGTCGACGAGGCGGTCGCCTGCCTCGAGCAGGGCCGCAAGTCGGAGCTCGGCCCGCTGCTCGACCGGGACTTCGAGCTGCGGCGCAGCGTCTACACCTTGGCGCCGCAGAACGTGCGCATGATCGAGATCGCCCGCGCCCACGGATCGCACGCCAACTTTACCGGCTCCGGCGGCGCTGTCGTGGGCATGTACAGCGACGAGCGTCACTACGCGGAGTTGGAGGCGGCCTACTCCGCCCAAGGCTACAAGATCGTGCGGGTCCGCGTCGCCGCGGCCCCGGCCGCGGGAACGTGAAAGCCGTAGTACTGGCCGCCGGCTACGCCACCCGGCTTCATCCCTACACCCGGCTGTACCCCAAGACCCTGCTGCGCGTGGGCGGCCGGCCGCTGCTGGACTCCACCGTCGCATCGCTCGCTTCCGTGCCCGAGATCGACGGCCTGGTGCTGGTGACCAACAGCCGCTTCGCCGCCTTTTTCCAGCGCTGGCGCCGCCTCTCGCCGCCCCCTCGGCCGCTCGAGGTTCTCGACGACGGCACGGCCTCCAACGAAACGCGGCGCGGCAGCGTCGGCGACCTGCTCTTCGCCGTGGACCGCCTCGGCCTCGACGACGACCTGCTGGTCCTCTGCTCGGACAAGCTCTTCGAGTTCTCGATGCCGGCCTTCGTACGCTTTGCCCGCGCAAAGCGCGGGGGCGCCAACACCTGCGAGGACGTCGGCGACCCGGCCAGGCTCGCCGGCCGCCACGGATGCGCCGTCCTCGCCCCCGACGGCCGCATGCTCGAGTTCCACGAAAAGCCGGAGCGTCCCCCCAGCTCGATCGAGAGCCTCGCCTTCTACGTCTTTCCCCGCGCCTGTCTGCCGCTGATCCGCGAGTACGCCCGCACGACCTCGCGGCCCGACGCGCCCGGCACGATGATGGAGTGGCTGGTCCCCCGCACCCTGATCTACGGCTGGATGATCGACGGCGAGTGCCTCGACGTGGGCGACCCGGCCTCCTACCGCGCGGCCGACCGCATCGCCTGGGAGAAGCAGGGAGAGAAGAAGGCTTCGGCAGTCGAGCTGCTCATCGACGGCCGCTCGATCGACCAAGAGGCCCTCGGGCGCCTGCTCGACCGGCTGGAGCGCGAGCCGCAGGTCGCGATGGCGCACCTGGCGGTCCCCGCCGCTGCCGTGCAGCCGATGGAGGCCTGGGTCGCCTCCCACCCGCACCTGCTGCCGGTGGACGTGCTGGAGGCCTCGCTGCCGCTGCCCGAGCTGGCCCGGGCGCGCGGCTGCTCGCGCGTGGTGACGCCGTAGCGACGTCGCCCCAACCGCCCGCGTCGCGTCATGCCCGCGGCGGCGGGTCCGTCTCGACGATGAGGTTCTCTAGCTCGTCGGTGTCACCGGCCTTGATCGGGAAGTGCTCGCGCAGCAGCTCGCCGCACCGCGTCACGGCAGCGCAGATCGCCCGGCCGTGCTCTCTGCGGCGGAAGCCCTGCGTGACCAGGTCCACCACTTCCTGCCAGACCGACTGCTGCACTTTGTCGTTGATGCCCTTGTCGGCCAGCACGCAGGCCCGGCGCTCGAAAACGGAGACGAAGATCAGGATCCCCGTGCGGTCGCGCGTGTTGGCCAGCCCCTGGCGGTAGAAGCTGGTCAGCGCCGCCTCTTCGACCTCCTCCCGGATCTCCGCCGGCGTGATGAACAGCCGCCTGAGGGGGGGCACGCGCCTGAAGATCTCGTGGGCCGCGACAAAGCAGACGGCGAAGACGGCGGGGAACAGCCAGAGGTCGAGCACGGCAAAGCTGCCCCACGGCCTGCGCAGGCTCGCAGCGGCCGTGGCGGCCGCGGCGACGATCAGGCTCACGACCAGCGCGCCGAGCAGGCAGGCAGCCGGGTAGCGCGAGCTTGCCGGCACCACCATCGGCACGATCTCGCCCGATGTGGTCTTTTCGGCCTGCTCGACGCAAGCCCGTATCCGTTCCCGGTCGGCCGCAGACAGCCGCTCCCTCCCGGAGTTCATTCGCCTCCCCTCCAGCCTACCACTTGCCGGAGGCACCGCCTCCGCCGAAGCCGCCTCCCCCTCCCGAAAAGCCGCCCCCGCCTCCCGAGAATCCGCCCCCGGAGAACCCGCCGCTCGGCCAGCTGCCGCCCGTCGGGAAGCCGCCTCTGCGATCGCTGCGGCTGCCGCCGAAGCGCAGAAGGCTCGGCAGGATCATGCCGATCGCGAACCCGAGAGGGGCCAGGGCCAGAAGCCCGGGCATCTTGAGCGACCAGCCGACCCAGCCGAAGAGCGGAAGAAGCACGGCACCCAGGATGCCGCCCGCGACCCTCCTCTGGGCTCCCGCCATGGCCGACATCAGGGCGAACACGAACAGAAGCGGATACGGCCGGCCCGAGGGAGCCTCGCGCGAAGAGGGCGCCCGTGGGTTGCCCTCGTACTCGCCCTTGACCGCGGAGATGATCGCGTCGACGCCCTCGGAGAAGCCCCGGTCGAACTGGCCTTCCTTGAAGCGGGGCACGATGATCCGATCGATGATCCGGCCGGCGAGCAGGTCCGTCAGCCTGCCCTCGAGGCCGAGACCGACCTCGATGCGCACCACGTGGTCGTCGCGCGACACCAGGAGGATCACCCCGTTGTCGTTCTCCCTGGTGCCGATCTTCCAGGCTTCCGCCACTCTCATCGAGAAGCCTTCGAGGTCCTCCCCGTCGAGGGAGGCAATGGTGAGGACGACCACCTGGGTCGAGTCCGAGGCCTCGAAGGCCTCGAGCTTCGAGCTGAGCTCCGCCTCGACGGCCGCGGACATCATCTCTGCGTAGTCGTTGACGCGGCCGCCCAGGGCGGGCACCTGCAGCCCGAAGGCGGCGCCGGCCAGCGCGAACAGCAGGGCGGCAGCGGACGCGAGGCGGCTCATGGGTTCAGAACGAGACCTTGGGGACTTCCTTGGCCGCCTCATCGGCCCTGAAGTACTCCTTGCGCTTGAGGTGCAGGAGGAGGCTGTTGGTCAGCGAGTTCGGGAAGCTGCGGATCGAGTAGTTGAAGGTTTCGACCGCCTCGTTGTAGCGCTGCCGCGCGACGCTGATGCGGTTCTCGGTGCCCTCCAACTGGTGCTGCAGGTCCTTGAAGTTCTCGTTGGCCTTGAGGTCGGGATAGGCCTCGGCGACGGCGATCAGGCGTCCCAGCGCCGAGGACAGCGCCCCCTGGGCTGCCTGGAACTTCTCGACCGCCTGCGGGTCGCTCAGGTCCTCGGCCTTGAGCGTGACGGACGTGGCCTTGGCGCGGGCGTTGACGACCGCCTCGAGGGTCTCTTTCTCGTGGGCCGCGTAGCCCTTGACCGTGGCCACGAGGTTGGGGATCAGGTCGGCGCGGCGCTGCAGCTGCGACTCCAGGTCGCCCCACGCCTTGGACACGGCCTCCTCGTAGCCCTGCATCACGTTGTAGCCGCAGGCCGAGAGCGAGACAGCCACCACTGCGAGAATCGCCAGACGGATCCAGCGCTGTTTCATGAACGCCCCCTTTTTTGTTTGCAGTCTAGGAGAAGTACGCCCGCTAATCAACCCCGGCGCGCCCTACTGGACGATCGGCCCGTACGAGCCAGTCGAGATGCTGAGGATGTACCAGTCATCGTCGTCTTCTTCCTTCATCACGAAGGTGACGGAGTCGACGGGCTGTGACGAGTTGAGCTGCCCGGTGCTGGTGCTGCCGTAGGACATGCCGGAGAGGCTGAATTGGCGGTAATCAGGGTCGAACGGCGTGTTGTCCCAGAAAGACGCGCTCCTCGCTGCGTTCCGTTCGGTGCAATCCGAATGCAAGTGCTCGTACAGGCTCGAGTACCTGCCCGCGTTCGCATCCTCGATGAACGAAGCGATCCTGTCCTCGACCGAGGTCTTGTCGAGGGCGCATCCCCCGAGCATCACGGCGACGACTACTGCTGCCAGCGCCGCGATGCGAGTCAATCGTGCGACCATGTCCCCTCCCACTATTATATGTCTGCGGCCACCAACTGCGGCACGACTTCGGTCTCGAACTTCTCGAGCAGCCGCCTGTGCGCCCTCAGGAATTCCTGGTAGGCCGGCGTCAGCGGCGCCGCGATGTGCTGCGCCTTCGTGAGCGCGTAGAGCCTGCCCCCTACGAACCTCCGCAGCGAGAGGGCCGAGAGGCTGTTGTAGCGGAGGTTCACGAAGAGAGCGTGGGCCTCGCGCTCAAGCGGCACAACCGTCTTGTCGCGCATTTCTGTCGCCGCTGCTGCGTCGGTGCGGTTCAGCTCTATCATGCGGGTCCTCGCGGCCTTGGCCTCGGCTGACCGCTGCGCGTGCAGCGGCTTCAGGATGCGGATCTGCTCGATGTAGGCGTCGAGCTGCTGTTCGACCTTACGCGCGGCAGCCACCGGGTCGCTCAGCATGGCGTCGAGCTTGCCCTGGTTCCACCTGCTGTAGTCGACCTCGCGGCTGAGCGCCTGGTACTTGGGCCCCGGCGCGGCGCCGGTGGCGACCTCGACCGCCTCGCCCTTGCCGACGGCGACCGTGGCGCCCGCTGCCGAGACCTCGATGGCCCCCTCGTCGACGATGAACAGCGTCGAGCCGTCGGCACCGGCCAGCACCGTCACCTCTGTGCCGCGCACGCTGCAGACCGCCGAGCTGCCGGCCAGGCGCGGCTCCGTTCCGCCCAGCAGCCGCCGCGCGAAGCTGAGCCGGCCGAGGGCGGCCGTGAGCACCGGCTGGGTCTTGCCGCCCTGCTCGACCTCCAGCAGCGTGAAGACCGTGTTTTCCGAGACCTTGACCCTGTAGGTCCCGGCTTCCAGCTCGACGCCGTCGCCGGCCGCGGTCACGATCGTCTGGCCCGCGAGCATCACGTCGCCGATGGCGATCTCCTCTTCGACGCCCCGGTCGCGGCGGATGGGCGCACCCTCGGTGAACACGACGTCGTGCTCGTCGAGAGCGAACGCCGCAGCGGCCGCCAGGGCGAGAGTCGCGAGGGTAACAGCCGGCTGTTTCATAGGAGGTCGGGCCCCTTGAACCCCACGATCACAGTGCGGCCGGGTCCGCGGCCGCGGTCCAGAAGCAGGAGAATGCGCGAGCGCCCCGCTTCGAGGGTGACGAGCGAGCCGCTGTCGCCGACGTACTGCTCGAGGAAGGTCCTCACTTCCATCGTCGAGGCGAAGCGCCTGTAGGTTTCGCCGTCGACGGGGAGAGCCTCGATCGAAGCGGCGGCATCGATCCTGAAGCCGGACTTGACCATGCCCCTCCACAGCTCGGCCACGTCGGCGTCGAGGACAAGCAGCTCCCCGTCCAGCAGAAAGGGGGTGCGGCTCATCGCGGCCAGCTCCGAAGCCTGGCCCGAATTCAGCAGCCCGATCACCTGCTCCGCGGACCGCTCGAAGCGCCGCGGCGCGAAGGTTGCGCAGCCGCTCACCGCGACGCACAGCGCCGCCAGAACGAGCTTCCTCATGGGCTCAAGGATACACCGCGAGTCTCTGGGTCGCAACACGCGACGCACTCGCGCCGCTTCAGTCGGGTGGCCCGACGACGCAGTCGCGGCCTCCGTCCTTGCCGCGGTACAGGCGGAAATCGGCCACGCGCACCAGCGCGTCGGCGTCAGCGCCGTCGTCGGGGGAAGCGGCCACGCCGCAGGTCATGGTGAAGCGCGTGGGAAGAGCCCATTCGGGGCCGGCCTGCGTCTCGGCGAGCTGCGAGCGCAGTTTTTCCGCGAGGGCCATCGCCGCGGAGGCGCTCGTGTCGCTCAGCACCACGACGAACTCCTCTCCCCCGAAGCGGCAGACGACATCGGTCGAGCGCACGGTCCGCACGAGGAACTGCGCCAGGGCGCGAAGCGCGGCGTCGCCGATCGGGTGGCCGTAGGAGTCGTTGACCGCCTTGAAGTCGTCGAGGTCGATCATGATCAGGGCCACGGGACGCTGCGAGCGGCGAGCCAGATTCAGCTCGCGGGGCAGGATCTCGTCGAAGAACCTGCGGCTGTAGACCCCCGTGAGCGCGTCGCGGTAGACGAGCTGCGACATCGCTTCGTACTTCTCGCGGAAGGTCAGCAGGTGGAAGATGCCGCGAAGGGCTCCCCGAGGCCAGTCGACATCGCCGCGGCCCGTGCAGTGCAGGTACAGGCGCAGCAGCCCGGCGAACAGAAGACCGCAGATCATCTGGCCGATCAGGGTCCACGCCAGGATCGCGCCGTAGGCCGGCCGTCCGACAAAGGCCCCCGTGCAGAACAGGAGCGTGTCCACTGCCAGCACCACGGAGAGGGAGATCCAGATGCGGATGAAAAAGCTGCGGCGCAGCCAGCGGCCGAGCGCCTCATAGAGCAGGATGATGCCGATCACATCGACAGCCAGGGCAGCGGTGCCGGCGATCGAGACCCTCAGATTCTGCTTGAACAGGCCGGGCGGCGCCCCGGCGAGGTTGACGACCCATGGCTGCTCGAGCACGATTCCCGTGAGGTACATGAGGATGCCGACCAGGAGGTTCGCCGCGATGGCGCCGTAGGCGAGCTTGCGTGCCTCCAGGGCGTCTTCGCGGATGTACACCAGGAGGATCATCGAGAGGTTGGCCGTGAACACGACGACCGACAGCGGCCCGATCAGCACGCCGGGGGCGATCCGCACGTACAGCGTCGCTGCCAGCACGTTGCGCAGGAGCATCAGCACGCCGATGGTGACGCCGAGAGGTCCCAGCCCCAGCTCACGGCGGACGCTGAAGAGCACCAGGAGAACCGAGGCGACGGCCGCCGCCTCGGCGAAGAACAACAGCACCGGGAGCAGGGTGTCGGGCTTCATCGGCAGGAACGGCGCCCCCAACGCTAGGCCGTCGCGGCGAGACGGGTCGAGGTCCACAGGCGGACCCCAGCGCCCGCTCCTCAGCCGCTGTCTTGCTGCGCGTCCCCGCGCGAGCCCTCGGCGTTCTCCAGCGCGCGGATGCGGTCGCGTATCTGCGCGGCGGTCTCGTAGTCTTCGTTTTCCACCGCCTGTTCGAGATCGGCCCGCAGCCTGTCGAGGGCGGGCACCTTCTGCTCCTGGATCTGCTTGAGCGTCGCCTTGAGGCTGTTGATCGAGCGGATCTTCTCGAACTGGAAGGCCGGCGTGTCGATGCTGGGCATCGTCTTGATCATCTCGATGGCGTTTTCGATGATGTCCACCGCGGCAGCCTTGAGCTTGCGGTTCAGCGAGATCATCGCCTTGGAGATGGCGTTGATGCGCAGGATGTAGGGCCGGTACTGGAGGACTTCCTTCTTCTCCGAGTCCTTGTCGGCGTACCTGTCCACGAGGTCGCACATGGCGAGGTTGTGGTCGGTGTCGGAGGCGGTCCGTTCGAAGTCGCCGATCTGGAACAGCACGAGGTAGCGGAAGTAGTAGATCACGCCTTCGTTCTGGAGCCGGACGACGTCGTCGTGAGAGAGCGAGAAGCCGGCGTCGGAGCCTTGGGCCTCGATGTGCTCCCGAAGCCGTTCCTGATAGAGCGCCACATAGGATTCCTTGCCCTCGGGCGTCACGCCGTCGGGACGTCCCTGCAGCTCGTACTGTTCAATGCCGAGCGGCTGGCGCACCTGCAGGACATCGCGGCCGTCGTCGGCCTTGATGATCCGGATGAGGTTTCCCGAATCGTACTCCCACTCCTGCAGAATGCGTGTGATGTCGGCGCTCACGTGATTCCGCCCCGGCTCCCCTTGGAAAAGTATAACGCTCGCTCTCCGTCGAAGCAAAGGCCCCGCGCCCGAACCTCCGGAACGGTTCGTTGACAGGCAGGCCGACCCCAACTAAGTTGGTCTGCGGACCGCCGCTGCCGCGCGCCGGCTGCGGCGGCGCACCGAGAATGCCGGCGGTCCGTGCAAGGCAGGGGCGATGAAGACGATACGACCGCCGCCGGCCGCATCGCCGGCAGCCAGATCTTATCGACAAAGGAGCCTGAAATGAAGCGGATGCTTGCGGCATTGATGCTCGTGACTGCGGCGACTGCAGGTCTTGCCGAAGGAACGTCGGAAGCGCCGGACAAGCCGGTGACGATCACCTTTTACCATTACGCGACGCAGACCCATGTGCTGTACCTGAATCCCATGAAAGAGGCCTTCCAGAAGGCTTTCCCGAACATCACGATCAAGTCCGTCGAGGTCACGACGGGAGGCTACGAGGCGCTGAGCCAGAAGATCCTGCTGGCGCTGGCCGCAGCCGATGCGCCCGATGTCGGACAGATGGGCTACAACCTGCTGGCCACGATGGTGGAGAGCGGAGCTGCGGTTCCTCTCGACAGCTTCATGGCCTCCGACCCGCAGTTCAAGAAGGACAACCTGTTCCCGGCCATGATGAAGCTCGGCGTCGCCGAAGGCAAGCAGTACCTGCTGCCGATCGGGACCTCGACGCCGGCCATGCTGAGCAATCTCGACCTCTTTGCCTCGATCGGGTTGGGGCCGAAGACGCTTCCCAAGAGCTGGGAGGACGCCCGGCAGGCGTCGCTCAAGCTCAAGGCCAACGGCAAGCTCGGAGTGCTCTGGGGCTGGTCCGTCACCGGGAACTGGATCTTCCAGGCGATGCTCGAGAACGCCGGAGGCCGCATGGCCAACGAGGCCGGGACAAAGGCCGAGTTCAACGACCAGGCGGGCCTCAAGGTGCTCAACTACTGGGTTGGACTGGTAAAGGAAGGCCTCATGCCCGTCACCGACCAGACGATCGCCACGTTCATCGCCGGCAACCTGGGCATGCTGGTCGATTCCAGCTTCCAGCGGGTGAACACTCCCAAGCAGGCCAAGTTCCCCGTGCGCCTGTCCGGGATGCCGACGCCCGACGGCAGACCGCCGCTGGTCCCGGCCGGAGGCGGAGGCGCCATGATGTTCTCCACGGACAAGGCCAGGCAGGCAGCGGCGTGGAAGTTCATGCGCTGGATCACCGAGCCGGATGCCAGCCGGATCGTGGCCCAGTACAGCGGCTACACCCCGGCCAACCAGGCGGTGGTCAAGGCCCTGCAGACGGAGTTCGCCTCGGACGCCAACTTCATCGACATGCTCGACCAGGCCGCGCGAGTTACTCCCTGGTACTCATGGAAGGGGCCGAACGGCAACGAGATCTCCAAGGTCCTCAGGGACATGCAGGAGTCCGTCCTGCTGGGCAAGCAGGCTCCCAAGGAGGCGCTCGACGCAGCGGCCGCCAAGGTAAATGCGCTCCTCGTCAGGTAAACCGGACCGTCGATCGTCGGCTGCCCGCGCTCCGGCGCGGGCAGCGCGGCGATACCTGCAGGCCTACCTTCTCGTTGCGCCGGCCCTGGCGTTTCTCGGCGTCTTTGTCTTCTGGCCCGTCGTGTATTCGCTGTACCTGAGCACGCTCAAGTGGAAGCTGGGCCACGTGCGGCGCGACTTCGTCTTCCTCGACAACTACGCCAGGCTGTTCGCCTCGCCCGAATTCTGGAACTCGATGAGCCGCACGGTGATCTACACCGGCGTGATGACCGGCGCGAGCATTCTCATCGGCCTCGTGCTGGGCCTGGCCCTCGTCGATGCCGGCAGGCTGCGCTCGTTCTGGCAGACCGTGTTCTTCCTGCCCGTGGCCGCCACCATGGCGGCCATGGCCGTGGTCTGGCGCTTCATCTTCGACATGCACTTCGGCGTCCTGAACGCCTTTCTCGTGCGCCTGGGCGCGGCTCCGGTCGACTGGCTCAAAAGGGACGCGACCGCCATGGGCGCCGTCATCCTCGTGGGAGTCTGGAGCAACGCAGGCTACGCGATGGTGTTCTTTGTCGCGGGCCTCGCCAACATCCCACAGACGCTCTACGAGGCGGCGGCCATCGACGGCGCGGGCGGCGGCCGGCGGTTCGCCAGCATCACCTGGCCCCTGCTGTCCCCGACGACGCTGTTCGTGCTGATCATCATGACCGTGCGCGCCCTCGCGTCGTTCGACATCGTCAAGGTGCTCACAGACGGCGGCCCCCTCGGGGCCACGCAGGTGCTGTCGCACCTGCTCTACCAGCAGGCGTTCCAGTTCTTCAACACCGGCTACGCCTCGGGCATCGCCGTGGTCTTTTTCGTGCTGGTGCTCGCCCTGGCCCTCCTGCAGATGGGCGTCGAGAGATGGGTGCACTACCAGTGAGACTGCCGGTCCGCCTGCGTCCCGCGCGCGTCCTGGTCACGGCGTTCATGGCCGTCTGCGGCGCGTTGTCCTTTTTCCCCTTCCTCCTCATGATCACGACGTCGCTGAAACCCATCAGCGAGATCTTCGAAGCGGCGCTCCGCCTTCTGCCCCGCAAGCCGATCATCGACAACTACCTCGAGGTGTTCCGCCACACGCAGATGCCGCGCTTTCTGCTGAACGGCGTCATCGTGACGAGCCTCACTCTCCTCGGGCAGCTGCTGGCAAGCATTCCGGCGGCCTACGCCCTGGCGCGGATGGAGTTCCCGGGCAAGCGGCTGCTGTTCTCGCTGGTGCTCGCAGCCCTGGTCTTCCCGAGGTACATCGCGGCGGTGCCTTCGTACCTGATCATCTCGCGTCTGCGGCTCATCGACACCTACGCCGGCCTCGTCCTTCCCTTTGTCGGCACCGCCTTTGCGATCTTCCTGCTCAGGCAGTACTTTCTCCAGATTCCGGGCGAGTTCTTCGACGCGGCGAGCATCGACGGGTGCACGCTCCTGCAGATGCTGGTGCGGGTGCTGATCCCGCTCATCCGACCGGCCCTCGGCGCGTTTTCCATATTCAGCATCGTGGCCCACTGGAACGATTTCTTCTGGCCGCTGGTGGTGACGCGCAGCTCGCGCATGTTCACTCCGCCTGCGGGAATCGTGTATTTTGCCGACGCCGAGGCGGGCACCAAGTGGAGCGTGATCATGGCCGCCGCCATCGTGATCATCGCGCCGCTCATCGTGGCCTTTCTGCTGGGGCGCCGGCAGTTCATAGCGAGCATGACGCACACCGCAGTCAAGGGATAGGGCAGAATGAAGTACGCCATCAGCACGTGGAACCACCTCAAGCCTTTCGGGGACCGCGCGCGGCTGGAGGCCGCAGTCCGATCGGCCTTCGAAGCGGGGGCCGGCGTGGAGCTGTGGCTCGACTGGACGAGCGAGCCCGGCGTGTTCGCGCGCGACAGTTGGCCGGCCGTGCAGCGGATGCTGGAAGGGGCGAAATCGGTGAGCGCCCACTCGAGCCTCATCCATCGCTTCGACATGGCGACGCTCGAGCGGGAGATCGACCTCTGCGCCTTTGTGGGGGCGGAGGTTCTTGTCCTGCACCCCCACTCTCTCGGCTTCGACGCGGGCACGTGGGACGCGTCGTGGGGCCGGACGGTGGACGCCGAAGCCGAGGCTCGGGTGGCAGCGGTCGTGAAGCACGCCAGGAGCCGCTCGGTACGCCTGGCGTTCGAGAACGGCCCCATGGACCTGCTGCAGCAGGTGAGGGATCTCGCGCGCCGCATCTCGGCTACGGACGTCCTCGGCATCTGCGTCGACACCGGCCATGCGAACATGCACAGAGACCTCTATGCCGAGCCGGCTGCGGCCTTTCTCGATGAGTTCGGCTCCTCGCTGTTCCAGTTCCACGTGTCCGACAATCACGGCACGGCCGACGACCACATAGTGCCGGGCGCCGGCACCGTGGGCTGGGAGGCGGTGATGGCGGCGCTCGCGCGGACCGGCTACCGGGGCCCCGCGGTTCTCGAGCTCAATTCGCCCGACCCCGAGGCTGCGGCCAGAGCCTCGATGGAGTTCCTCGAGCGGATCGAATCGCCCGGGCCCGCCCGCTAGCGGTAGCGGCCGAGCTCTCTCGCAGTGCGCAGCGCCAGGCGCACGTGCTCCGGGGGGGTCTCGGCGTTGAGGCTCGACAGGTAGAGAATGAGGCGGCCGCCGGCTGCGGCGCCGTCTATGTAGCGGCGGATGCGTTCGCGGATCGCCTCCGGCGGGCCCTGGTTCAGAAGGACGTCGCCCACGCCGAGCTCCAGCGGCAGCCCGTGCGCGTCGGCGTAGCGCTTGAAGGGCTCGGGTCCGACGCGGGCGAGGTCCGGGTCCTGCGCGCGCATCACCCCGAGACAGACGCGGCGCTTGAGATCGAGGAACCGCTCCAGCGGCTGAATCAGGCTGTCGCCCCACCAGTTGACCACGGCGACCGGCAGCGGGCAGATCTCGCGCAGGCGCAGGATCCAGGGAATCGAGAACTCCTCGATGATCTGCGGATCGGTCATCGGCGGCGAGCACAGCGCGTCGGCGCCCGTGGCCACCGGGGCTTCCGGAAAGGCCTCGTGCTGGACGCGGATCCACGGAGCGATCACCTCTTCGGTGAGCAGTGCGAGCAGATCGCGGGCAAAGCCGGGGTCGAGGCAGATGTCCTCGATGAACTGCTCGTAGCCTCTGACCTGGACCGCCATGGTGAAGGGCGCGCAGAACTGCAGGCCGGCTGTGACGCCGCAGCGTTCGCGGTAGAGGCGCAGCACCTCGAGCACGAACGGCATGCGGCCGTCGCGTCCCGCTTCCGGCCGCCGGAGGCGATCCAGGCGCTTTTCCGGCAGCAGCACGACGCGCGGGTCGAGCACGGGCGTCGATCGCGGCAGGTGCTCCAGGGGATGGCCCATCGCCTCCATCTCGGTGTTGTAGACGTCGTAGGACAGGTTGGGTACGTCGAACCCGAAGTCCTCGGCGGTCCGGAAGATCGCGTCGACGAGCGCGCTGGCGTCGCTGAAAAAGCGCGTCGACGGCACGCCCGTCCAGCCCATGGCGAGCTCGTGCAGCTGCGCCGTCACCGGCACGCGATCCGGCACCCCGGAGACGGCTTGGCGCAGCCGCGCGAAGCCTTCGTCAAAATTCCCTGCGCCCATCGTTGAGTGGGGCGCAGTCTACCACCGACCGGCTCCGGAAGTCAGCCGCGGGCCGCTGCTTGTGCTGTCCGCGAGCGGTCGGCTATCATGCGGCCCCGAGAGGCAACGGCGTGACCACAGTCATCTCGGTGGGCGGCTCGCTCCTGGCCCCGGACGGGGTGGACGCTGCTTTTGTGCGCGGCTTCGTGCAGGCGGTCGAGCGATACGTCCGGTCCGATGAGTCGGCGCGCGCGATCGTCGTCTGCGGGGGCGGCATGCTCGCCCGCCGCTACCAGCAGGTCTACCGCGAGATCGCCGGCGAGCCGTCGGCCGACGCGCAGGACTGGGTCGGCATCGCCGCCACCCGCCTGAACGCCGAGCTGGTGCGCCAGCTGCTCGCGAGGTGGTGCGAGGACCCCGTGGTCAGCGACCCGACGGCGCACATCGGCTTTGGAGGCCGCGTGCTCGTCGCCGCCGGCTGGAAGCCCGGGTTCTCCACTGACAACGACGCCGTCCTTCTGGCTGAGCGGTTCGGCGCCGCCGAGCTGATCAACCTCTCGAACATCAGGCAGGTGTACACCGCCGATCCGAAAAAGGATCCGGCGGCGCGGCCGCTGGACTGCGTCACCTGGAAGCAGCTGCAGGCGATCGTGGGCGACGAGTGGACGCCAGGCAAGAACAGCCCCTTTGACCCGGTCGCCACCAGGCGGGCGGCTGCGGCGCACCTCAAGGTGGTGTTCGCCGAGGGCGCCGATCTCGAGAACTTCGACAACATCCTGCGGGGCCGACCGTTCGTCGGAACGGTGATCGGCCCCGAGTAGCGGCGCTGCGCGTCGCCGCAAGCGGGCGCCAGAAGGGAGACGACGCTTGAAGCACATCCGCGGGTTCAGGGTGATCGAGGGTTGGGAGCGCCTGCCTGCCGGCTGGTCGCACAAGGACGTGGACGGAGTCGCCGTGGATTCGCGGGACAACGTCTACCTGATGACGCGTCAGGATTCGCGCGTGATCGTCTACGACCGCGAGGGCAACTTCGTCCGCTCCTGGGGCGAAGAGGTGTTCACCCCGAGGACGCACGGCATCGCGGTCGGACCCGACGACATGGTCTACACGGTCGACGACGGCGACCACACGGTGCGCAGGTTCACCCCCGAGGGCAGGCAGCTCATGGTGATCGGCACCCCGGGCAGAGCCGCCGACACAGGGTATGACGGCAAGAGCCTGACCAGCATCGTGCGCGGCGGTCCTCCCTTTAACCGTCCCACCGACGTGGCGGTCGCCTCCGACGGCCAGCTCTACGTTTCGGACGGCTACGGCAACGCGCGGGTGCACCGCTTCGCCGCCGATGGAAAGCTGCTGCACTCCTGGGGAGGACCGGGGACCGGCCCCGGTCAGTTCATGCTTCCGCACGCGCTCGGCATCTCGCCCGACAAGCGGCTGTTCGTCGCCGACCGGGAGAACGACAGGATCCAGATCTTCAGTCTCGACGGCGAGCCGCTCGACATCTGGACCCACGTGCAGCGTCCGACCGACATCGCCTTCGACGACCAGGGCAGGGTCTACGTCTCGGAGCTCTGGTGGAGGGTGGGGCAGGAGTCGTTTACCCGGGGCCCGATTCGCCACGACCTGCCTGGAGGAGTGCGCGTGCTGGACCTTTCCGGCAACGTGCTCCTGCACTGGTGCAGCGCCGACCGGGAAGCTCCCGGCAATTTCGTGGCGCCCCATACGATATGCGTGGATTCGAGAGGAGACCTCTACGTCGGCGAGGTGACCTGGACCTTTGGCGTGAGCAAGGGAGGGGTGAGCGAGAGCGCCCACACCTTCCAGAAGTTCACGCCGGCGTGAGGCGGAGGAGGCGGGGCTGCCCAGCCGCGCAGCCCCGCAGCGGAGGCGATCAGGCATGCGCACGATACCCTTGGGGCGCACGGACCAGGAGGTGAGCGTCTTCGCTCTCGGCACGATGACGTTCGGCACGTCCTCGAGCCGCGAGACCTGCTTTCAGCTCCTGGACGCGTACGTCGAGCGAGGCGGCAATCTCATCGACACGGCCAACATGTACGCCTACTGGCTCTCGCCGGACCCGGCCGCGCGCGGTGGACAGAGCGAGCGGGTGATCGGCGAGTGGCTCAAGGAGCGCGGCGCGCGCAGGCGGGTCCTCATCACGAGCAAGGTCGGCAACCACACGAGCCTGGCCGAGCGCGAGCGAGGCGCGTGTCTGCGCGCCTCGTACATCGTCGAGGAGTGCGAGGGCAGCCTGCGGCGCCTGGGCACCGACACGATCGACCTGTACTACGCCCACGTGGAGGACCGCAGCGTTGCCCTCGAGGAGACCATGGAGGCCTTCGAGCGGCTGAGGAGACAGGGCAAGGTCAGGTTCGTCGGAGCCAGCAGCTGGCGGGTGTGGCGGATCGAGCGGGCGCGCGCCCTCTGCGAGGCGGCCGGGTGGGCGAGCTTCTGCTGCATCCAGAACCAGTTCTCCTACATTCAGCCCTATTTCCCCCAGGCGGGTCTGCGCAAGTTCCCTCGGGCCGACGACGAGGTGCGCGATTTCTGCAAAGCCAACGGCCTGACGATCTTCGGCTGGGAGCCGCTCTGCAGGGGTTCCTACTTCGACCGCACCAGGCTCGATGCCGGCAAGTTCGACCATCGCTGCGTGGACAACCTCAAGCGGCTGGACGTGCTCGAGCGCGTCGCCTCCGACATTGGAGCGAGGCCTGCTCAGGTGGTTCTGGCGTGGATGCTTCACGGGGACCCGCCGGTCCACCCGGTGGTGGCGGCCGACACGGTCGAGCAGCTGCGAGAGGACCTGGACGCGGCGGACCTGTCGCTCACGGCCGACGTGATGAGCCGCCTGGACAGCGCCCCGAGAATCGCGAACTGATCGCGGTCGCCGCGCTTTCGCCCGCCGCGCCGCCGTGACAGTCTCACCCCGGTGGCGAACACACTCATGCTCGTGTCCGACGAGCACAATCCCTTCTGTTCTTCGCCCTACGGGCTCCGGCGGGTGCATACGCCCAACATGGCGCGTCTGGCGGCGGAAGGCGCGACTTTTCAGGATGCCTACTGTCCCTCGCCGCTCTGTCTGCCGAGTCGCTCTGCGTTCCTGTCCGGCCTCCCTGTCCACCGACTGCAGCCCTACAACAACAGCAACACCCTTCTCGACGCGAGCCCGCCCACGTTCGGCCAGGCTATTCGAGCCTCCGGCTTTCACTCGGTCTTCATGGGAAAGACCGACATCTACAAGCCCGGCAGCGAGATGGGCTTTGCTGTGACGGCCGTGCTGCGTGACCGGCGCCTGCCCGCAGACGTGAACTTCGTCCGCACCCCGCTCGCCATCCGCAAAGGCGCGAGCAAGCGCGCCGACGGATATGGGGTCCGGCCCGCAGCCCACGACGAGGATCCGGAGGTCGCCGAGGCGGCCGAGCGGTGGCTGCGCGAACAGGCGCCCGGTCGCGGGGCTCCCTGGGTGCTGGTGGCCAACGTCGTGGCGCCGCACTTTCCCCACGTCACGACGCAGGAGGTCTGGGACCTCTACGAGGACGCCGCGGATCTCCCCGCCTTCGGCCTGGAACAGGAGAGCGCGCGGCATCCGCACGCCCAGGACCTGCGCGCTCACTTCGAGACGCACCTGTTCATCGAGGAGCAGGCGCGGGGTCTGCGGCCTGCCTGGCCATGGGTCCGGACTTTGCCGCCGGCGCCAAGGTTCTCACGCCGGTGGACCTGCACGACGTGAGGGCCGCGGCCTCTGCCGCTGCCGGCGTCGAGCAGCCCTCCGGATGGGCCGGCATCCCCCCGCAGCGGGTCCAGCCGGATGACCCGCGGCGCGCGGTGTTCTCGCAGTACCACGGCCACGGGGCCCGCGCAGCCGCCTACATGGTGCGCAAGGGCCCCTGGAAGCTCCTCTACAACGTGGCCGCCGCGCACCAGCTCTTTGATCTGTCGGCGGACCCCGACGAGCTGGTGAACCTCCACGACCGTCGCCCCGAGAAAGCCGCCGAGCTGGAGCGCGAGCTGCGCCTCGTCTGCGACCCGGAGCAGGAGGACCGCAGGGCGCACGAGTTCGAGAGGCGGCAGGCCGAGGCGGTGCGGCGTCTGTATCCGGACGCCAAGGGCGGCGAGTAGCCGGGGGCTGCCACGGTCGGCCGTTCGCAGAGAAGATGAAAATGCGCCTCGCCAAGGGCAACAAAGGTCACCATCCCGCTCGGCAGGTCGCTGCAGCGCTGCGGAGTGCTGATCGGAACGGTTGAGCTTGTTATCTCGCCGGCTCCCCCGGCCTACGTCGATGGCGTCTGCCCGGGCCAGAGGCCCCGCGAGCGGGCAACGGCCAGAAGCTCCGACATCCGGGCGAACGCATGGAAGCGCACCCCCCGCCGTTCCACCTCTTCGCGCCCGCCGGTCTCCCGGTCTACCAGGACCACAAGGTCTTCGACCCGCAGCCCCGCCGATTCCAGCACGTCGATGGCTTCGATCTTGCTCGCAGCCGAGCTGATCACGTCATCGAGGAGCGCCACCCGCTCGCCGGGGTTGAACGCGCCGTCGATGCGATTCCCGGTGCCGTGTCCCTTGTCGGCGATCCGGGGGTACAGAAGGGGAAGACGTCGCTGCAGAGAGACCGCCGTGGCGATCGGCAGAGCGGCCACGGGAATGCCCGCGAGCCGGTCGAACTGCAGGCCCTCCAGGAGCCGGCCGTAAGCGGCCGCCACGCGCTCCAGCAGCGCGGGGCTGGAGATGATCTTCCGCAGGTCGAGGTAGTGGGGAGAGATTTCGCCCGACTTGAGCTTGATAGGGCCGACACGGAGGCAACCGTGATCCAAGAGGGCGTTCAGCAGCGCGGTCTTCTCAGCCTGTCCCTCTGCGGCCTCCCGGCGTGCAGCGGCAGGAGGCGACGCGCGCACCTCCCGCTGTACCGCCGCGATGCGTTCGCGGTACGATCGGGCCTGCCCGCCCGGCCGTTCATCCTGGTAGACGTCGCGACCGACCACGGCGATCAGGCCCATTCCGTCGCGACGGCAGCCGGCCCGCACCGCCTCCTCGAGGCTGCCGCCCTGCGCCCCGATCCCGGGGCAGAGCACCCACACGTCGGGATGCTGCTCGCGCACCCTGGCAAGAGCCGCAGGGTCGGTGGCGCCGACCACCAGGGCAATACCGGCGCCCCAGCTCAGAGCTTCGCTGGCCACCTCCAGGTACAGCGGTCGAGCGCGCCCGCCCCGATCATCCCGCGGGGACCGCACCTCGAGGGTCTGGAGATCACCGGACTCGGGATTGGAGGTGCGACACAGCACGAACAGTCCCTTGCCGGGGTAGGCGAGGAACGGCTCGATCGACTCGCAACCCAGGTAGGGGTTGAGAGTGACTGCAGGCACCTTCCACTCCTCGAACACCGCTCGGGCGTACGCGTGGGCAGTCTGGCCGATGTCGTTGCGCTTGGCGTCGAGGATGACCGGCACCCCCTCGGGAATGAGGCCCAGGGTTTCCTTGAGCGCTTGCAGGCCCGGGAGTCCCCAGGCTTCGTAGAAGGCGATGTTGGGCTTGTAGCAGGCCGCATACGGCAGCGTCTCTTCGACGACCCGCCGGTTGCGCTCGAGGGCGAGCCGACCGAACTCTGCGGCATCGCCCGCTTTGAAGCGCGGATCCAGCCCCACGCAGAGCAGACTCTCCTTCTGCCTGCATGCTCTTTCGAGAACGCCGAAGAACCCCTCGCTCATCTGCCTTGGCCCTCCTGCCGCGCCTGACTCGCTCTGTCGACCGCCTTCTCGCATGAGCAGAAAAGAGAGAACCTCAGGCTCCCCGTCACTCGACCCGGCGCCATCCGGTCAAAAAAAAACTCCGGCCCGCCCGGAGTCTGTACTCAGCCACCTCTCTGCCGCATGGAAACGCCCGTCCGCCCGCCAACTTCCTGCCCGCCTCGACCCCGAAAACCGACCGGATCATGACACGGCGCCGCAGCGCTGTCAATCGCCGGAACCCGGCCATTGCAGTTTTGCAGCGGCATGCTATTCTGAGACAACATGACTGCTTGCGGGGGCATCGATGACACGACAGCAAGAGCGGGCTCGCTTCGAGAGGATCCGCAGACTCGGCTTCGAGTTCGAACGGGACTACCGCGGCTGCGCCCAGTGCGCGATCGCGGCCCTTCAGGACGGTCTCGGAATAAGGAATCCCGAAACCGACGCGATCTTCAAGTCGGCCACCGGTCTGGCGGGCGGAGTGGCGCAAGAGACCGACGGCCACTGCGGCGCCTACTGCGGCGGCGCGATGATCATCGGCTACTTGATCGGCAGGGAGAGGGACAACTTCGCCGATCCGGACAAGATCCGCATGCGGACTTCGGAGCTGGTGAGCAAGCTGCACGCCAGGTTCATCGAGGCCTACGGCACCGTGACGTGCAGCCGCATCCACACCAAGATCATGGGGCGGCCTTTCTACATCAAGGACCCGGAGGAGCTGGCGAAATTCGACGCGGCGGGCGCTCATACCGAAAAGTGCACGAACGTCGTCGGTCTGGCGGCGCAGTGGACGGCGGAGATCCTCGATGAGGCGGGGCTCGTGCAGATATAGCGTTCGCTGCCCGAAACGATAGTCGGCATGACCCTCGTTCTGCCGGGAGGCACCCATGGCTGGCTCGCGTTCACCAGAGTTCTCCAGGGATGGTCCGCGCTGGACAGTCCGCGATCGGAGGCTGGAACGGAACTTCTTTGCCCTGTTTGGTCTCTCGCTCGTGATCGCGGTGGTCATTCCGGGCTCTTTCGCGTTCGCCTATTGGGGCGGCAGCGTCGGGGATTTTCTCGCTGGGGTGCTGCCCGTGCTCGTCTTGTTGCAGGCGTCAGCCTGGTTCATAGGCTTCACTGGGGTTCGAGGAACCGGATACGTGGAGCTGGATCGAGGCGCCGGAACCGTCACGACGGGGTGCGCCGTGCCCCTTTTCGGCCTGCTGCGTCGCCGCAGGAGGCATCGCATAAGCGAAGTCCGCGGCTTAACGTACGAGCAGCGTAACACCAAGAAGGGCCCGGCCTGGTTTCTCTACCTGAAGCGCAAGGCGGGCCCGCCGGAGATGATCCTGGGTCCGATCGATGACGAAGGAGCGGTTGTCGCAG
>CAZKGO010000005.1:0-12627 GCA_964552235.1 uncultured Spirochaetales bacterium
ATACTATACACCCGTATGGTATAGAAGTCAAGAGCTGCTCGAGTGACTCTTCGGGGCCATGTGGGGATGGAGGCAGGGGGATGACTTCCCCTGGCCAGGACGCCAGGGCGTACTCAGCGCCCCTCCGACTCCAGCGCCGGCCGGCGGGCGTGTCGCTCGATGTCGAACCACTCGCCTTCAAAGCTGCGGATCAGGCTCGTGTGCACGAAGAGCCTCACTTCGTTTGGTCCCTCGCGGACCTCTGCCGCCGGCACGATCGCCTCATAGGGCATCCACGGCAGCGGATGGCGCGGGGCGTCGTTGAGGCTGATCTCCGCGGCCTCGTGGAAGGGCCGCGGCAGAGTGAGGCGCAGGCGGCAGGAGTCGCCCGCGGGCCGGGCGAGCCGGGCGGCAAAGCGGTACTCGAGCGTGCCGCTGAAGTAGGGCAGGCCGTTTTCTGCGTAGCCCTCGAACGATCCCTCGCTCGGCAGCTCGGCGATGCGGGGGATGTCCGCTGAGGAGCCGGCAAAGACCCCGAACCGACCGGCGAGGTACAGCGGGTTCACGAGTCCGTCGTCGGCGCGCGAGACGCCGATCGCGACCTCGAGGCTGTTGGCGCCGCGGCGCAGCATCGCGGTGATGTCGCATTCCAGCGAGCCGCGCACGTGGCTGCCGGCCGGCGAAAAGTCGGCGGGGCCGAGGGAGGTTCCGCCGTTGACGCGGATCTTCCAGTTTCCCCGCAGGCTTCCCGGCTCCATGACGAGCCTGACCGCGCCGGCGTGGGCGCACTCGAAGATGCCGCGATAGCGGGCGGTGGTCGCGGCAAGCGACATCTCGGGCATCCAGCCGAAGTGCGTCTCGATACGCGGCCGGATCGCGAACCGACCCTCGGCGATCTGATTGACGATCGGCCGCGATGCTACGGTCCGGATCACGTCCGGCGCGTCCGCCAGGCTCAGCTGCCACCTGTCGATCCTCAGCAGGTTGTCGTTGTGGATGCGGAACGCCAGGCGCGGTGGCGCCGCGATCTCGGTCTCCGCGGGAGGCGGCGGCGCCGTCGCGTCGGCGGCGGGAGCCTCGACCAGCACGAACGACTCGAAAGGCAGCACCTTCCTCCTGCTGCCGCGCAGGCGGGTCAGGCCCGGCTCTCCCAGCGGCACCTCCTCGAGAGCGCAGTCTGCGTCGAGCTCGAGGTTCATCTCCGCGTCGCAGGTATTGAGGAAGAACCAGAGGCGGCCGCCCTGTGCGCGCTCGCGCGTGACCATCCAGAGCCGTTCCGTCGGCTCGGCTGCTCGAAAGCGCAGGTGGGGCGAGACCGGCAGCGCGGGCAGGGCGCCGCGGCCGGCCTCGATGCGGGCCACGGTGCCGCCCCCCGCAGCGTAGGCGGCGAGCACCGACTCCAGATCGCGCTCGGGGCAGTCCATGGGAGGCACGATGAGGGGCAGTTTCCGCATCGACGGCGGCAGCAGGCCCTCCGACAGGATCTCGCGGTCCACGATCAGGAAGTCGATGTGCCGGGCCATCAACGCATAGAGCGCCCGCGAGTACAGCTCCTGCTCCTCTGCCGTCGGCAGCCCCGCCGAGGGGTCGTAGACGAGCACGCTCGGGGCGACCTCGGTGTTCTCCAGGCACTCCTGGATCGCCGCCAGCCGGGCCGACAGGTGTTTCATCAGGAACCAGAAGGGCATCTGGAAAAAGAAGGTCGGCGGCGCGTCGTGCTTGGCGAGGCCGTGGGTCGTGTAGAAGAAGCCGTGAGGCACCAGCATCCGTATGCCGAGCAGCAGCAGCGCTTCGGCGATCACCCGTGCATCGAGCAACGTTGCGCTCCAGCCGAGGGAGTGAAAGCACTCGCAGAGCGAGCTCGGCTTGCGGTAGAAGAAGGCGGCCGAAGCCACGGCCTTGGCGTTGCGCCGGATCCTGCCGAGCAGCAGGTCGGGCAGCGCCCCCGCCTTGGTGTGGCCGGGATCGCAGCCCGGGATGTCCATGTACCTGAGCTGGCTCAGGGTAAAGGCCGGCTTCTCGCCCGCGTACAGCAGGCCGTGGTCGCGGCACCAGGCTGCGATCCGCTTCTCGAACACGCGGCAGAAGAGCCGGTAGCGCGCGTGCGCGAAGTCGCGCAGGACGCGCCGGTGATCGGGGTGCTCGGCCAGCGCGAGGGCGGGCAGGGCATCGCGCAATTCGTAGCCGCACTCCCGGCGGAAAAAGGCCGGCAGCCGCGACGACCACTGCGGCTCGGTCTCGTCGGTGAAGATCGAGAAGACCGAGGCTCCAAAGCGTTCAGCGAATCGCGCGGCGTAGCGGTCGTGGGTGCGGGCGATGAACTCCTCGACCGCCGCGGGGCTCAGCACGTCGGGGGCGTATCCCCAGTACTTGAACCGCGTGACGAGGGCCTGAACGGAGACCGAGAGCAGCCACCGTCCCTCGGGCAGAACCGCGCGCAGCACCGGCACGGGCCGCGATGCGAAGTAGCGCTTCTGATTGTAGGGCGTCAGACCACCCTCGTAGAACGAATCGTCGGCGATCGTCATGCCGACGTCGGCGATGAGGTCGCGGCCGGCGCTCCAGTCGGGGGTCCCCCTGAGCGGGAAGGCGACGCAGCTGAGCGGCCGCCCCCGCGGCAGCTCGATCCTGACCTCACCCCCCGCGACCTCGTGGCGCGCATGCACCAGCGAGGTGGCCATGTGCTCGGGGCTGCCCTCGGTCACCCAGCCGCCCGCGATCCCCGACGGGTAGGGATACTCGTCGTAGAGGTGGACAGCCAGCCCGCGGCGTTCGGCTTCGTCGATCGCGGCCGCGACGCGGTCGAAAAAGGTCTCGGAGAGATAGGGCACCGACAGGCCCTGCCGCGGGTGTATGAAGAAGCCATCGATGCCCTGCGCCGCCATCTCGCCGACCTGGCTGCGGACTTCTTCTTCGTCCATCTCTCCGTTCCAGAACCAGAACGGATGAAGGCCCGAGAGGGAACGCATGGCGCTATGGCCGGAACTTACGCACGATCATCGAGGAGTTGCTGCCGCCAAAGGCGAAGTTGTTCGTCAGGAACGCGTCGAAGGCGACCTCTTTGCAGGTCGTCACGATGTTGGGGTACTGGCAGTCGTCGGCGAGGTGGTCGATGTTGATCGACGGGGCTATGAACGAGCTCTTCATCATCAGCAGCGACGCGATCAGCTCGATGGCGCCCGCGGCGCCGATCGTGTGCCCGATCTGGCTCTTGGTCGAGTTGATCATCGGCAGGCGGTCGGCGAACACCTGCTTGATGGCGGCGATCTCCGACGGGTCGCCGACGACCGTGGAGGTGCCGTGGGTGTTGATGTAGTCGATGTCCGCGGGCTGCAGACCCGCATCCTGCAGCGCCTGGCGCATGCACTCGGCCTGCGTCTCGACCACGGGCGCAACCATTGAGACGCCGCCGTCGCAGTTGCTGGCATATCCCACGATCTCGCCGTAGATCTTCGCCCCGCGGCTTCGTGCGTGCTCGAGCTCCTCGACCACGACGATGCCGCCTCCTTCGGCGATGACGAAGCCGGCGCGGTCCCTGTCGAACGGCCGCGACGCAGCCGCCGGGTTGTCGTTGAACGTGGTCGGCAGGACCCCCATGGCATCGAAAAAGGAGCTGCCGCACCAGTCGCAGGATTCGCCGCCGCCGGCGAACACCACGTCCTGCAGGCCCCACTTGACCACCTGGTAGGCGTAGCCGATGTTGACCAGCCCGGTCGCGCAGGCGTCCGAGATCCCCATGCTCATGCCGCGGTTCTTCAGCAGCATCGTGATGTTGGCGCTTCGCGACGAGCCCATGGTCCTCGGCACGCGAATGCCGATCTTGCGCGGCTTGTTGTGCTCGGCCATGATCTGCGCCGCCTCGAACAGGTCGACAGCGCTTCCCTCTCCGCAGCCGACCAGCACTCCGCAGCGATCGTTCTCGACGTCGGCCCGGCTGCAGCCGCTGTCCTCGAGCGCCTTTTTCGCCGCGTACGTCGTGAACTCCGACCCTCGCCCCATGAACCTGAGGGCCTTCCGGTCGAAGAACTGCGACGCGTCCCAGTCGGGCATCCATCCCGCGACGAGGCTGCTGAAGCCGTGCGCCTCCAGGTCGGGGCACAGCGTGATGCAGCTCCTGCCGGAGCGCAGGGTCTGCTCGATTTCCTTGAGCTCCAGCCCCAGCGTCGAGGCCGCCCCCAGACCCGTGATCACGACACGCGCCATCTAGTCCTCCGCTGCAGGAGAGTCCGCCGGCCGTGCGCGGTCCCCGCCCCGCCGCCGGCGACGCCATGATAGGTTCCGGCCCTCGCTCCTGTCAAACCCGCGCGGGTGTTGCCTCGGGCGGCCTTTTGTGGGATAACCAGCCGCGGTCGCCGCCGCGCGGCGGCCCACCGAGCACCAAGGAAGACGCATGAAAGACAACGAACCGGTCAGGCTGTCCACATCCATGAACATGCTGTTCAGGCACGGCAACGACGCGGAGATCGAGACCGTGATCACGCGCCTGAACCTGGCGGGGTACCACGTGCTGGACTTCAACGCCGGCGACTACGCCAATCCCAAGATCAAGCCGGGCGATACCCTGTTCACCACGGACCGCTGGCGGCAGTGGGTGGAGAGGATGGCCAATTGCGCGCAGAAGCTGGGCGTCCGGTTCAACCAGTGCCACAACATCATCTACAATTTCCTGGAAAGCGGCGAGCAGGTCGAGTGGCTCGATCGCATGACCGTTCGCGTGTTCGAGGCGTGCGCGATGCTGGGCATACCGGTCAGCGTCTGCCACCCGGTCGTGCCGCCGGGTTGCGCAGAGAACATCGAGGCCTGCCGAGTCAAGAACCGGGAGTACTTTCTGCGCATGGGCGAGGCGGCAGCGCGGGTCGGAGTCGCCGTCGCCGTGGAGAACATGTTCATCACCCGCTGGGTCGGCGAGACCATCTGGCGCTACTGCAGCACCCCTGCGGACCTGGTGGCGCTTGTCGACAGCGTCAACCTTCCCAACGTCCGCATCTGTCTCGACACCGGCCACGCCCACATCATGGGCGAGGACTGGAACGAGACCCTCAGGATCTACGGCGAGCGGCTCGCGGTGCTGCACATCCAGGACAACGACCGCCACAGCGACCAGCACATGCTGCCCTGGCAGGGCACCACGGACTGGAACGCCCTGCTCGCCGCCCTGGCCAAGCACGGCTACCGGGGCGACTTTACCTTCGAGGTGCACAACGAGAGCATCCGCCTGCCGCGGGACCTGCAGGACGGGTTCCTGCGCCAGGCCTACCTCGTGGGCAAGCGGCTGGTCGGAATGTTCCTGGAGGCCCGCGGGTAGCGGAAGAGAGCGTAGGCCGGCGTCCTTGACTTCGGGCCGGGCAGGGACTAGCCTGTGCCTCGGCGGCCGCAGTAGCAGCCGCAAGGAGGAATCCCCGTGAAACGATTGATTCTGTTGGCGTTTCTGGGCGTCGCGCTGCTGGCCAGCGGCGGCTTTGCCCAGCGGACGATCACGATGAGGCTCGGCGAGACCCATCCGGCCGACTACCCGACGACCAAGGGCGACTACGAGTTCGCCCGACTGGTCAAGGAGCGCAGCGGCGGGCGGATCAACGTCGAGGTGTTCCACAGCAAGCAGCTCGGCGAGGAGCAGTCGGTGATCCAGCAGGTGCAGCTCGGCGCCGTGGACTTTACCCGCGTGAGCGTCTCGCCCATGGCCGCGTTCGTGCGCGACCTCGACGCCCTGCAGCTGCCCTACCTGTACCGCGACGCCGATCACATGTGGAAGGTGCTCACCGGACCCATCGGCGCCGAGCTGTTCAAGAAGCTGGAGGCCTCGAACTTTGTCGGCATGTGCTGGTACGACGGCGGCTCGCGCAACTTCTACACCAAGAGGCCGGTCAAGACGGTCAGCGATCTCAAGGGCATGAAGATCCGCGTGCAGCAGTCGCCCCTGATGGTCGGGATGGTCGAGGGTCTCGGCGCCGTCGCGACGCCGCTGGACTTTGGACAGGTCTACTCGGCCCTCCAGACCGGGGTCGTCGACGGGGCGGAGAACAACTGGCCGAGCTACCTGACGACCAGCCACTTCGAGGTGGCCAGGTACTACATCACCGACGAGCACACCCGGGTGCCGGAGATCATGGTCGGCAGCAAGCGGGTGCTCGACCGGATGTCCAAGGAGGACCAGGCGTTGCTCAAGAAGGCGGCCTGGGACTCGATGCCGTATCAGATCAAGCTCTGGACCGACTACGAGAAGGTGGCGGAAAAAGCGGTTCGGGACAAGGGGGCGGTCATCACGGAGGTGTCGCCCGCGGAAAAGGCCAAGTTCATGGCCGCAATGCAGCCGCTCTACGACAAGCAGCCCAAGGAGATCCTCGCGGTCGTGGAAAGGATCCGCGCGGTCAAGTAGCTCGCGCGAGCGCGCTCGCTAACGGGGAAGCGGGTCCGAACCGTCCCGCTTCCCTTTCCTGTCCTACTTCCCCATCAGCAGGTTGGGCAGCCACATCGTGATCGCCGGAACAAAGGTGACCAGCAGCAGCGTCGCGACCATCGAGGCGTAGAACGGCAGGCAGCCTCTGGTCGCGTCGCGGATCGAGATCTTGCCGATGGCGGCGCCGACAAAGAGGGCGCTGCCCACCGGCGGCGTGCACAGCCCGATGGCCAGGTTCAGCAGCAGCATGATGCCGAAGTGGATCGGGTCCATGCCCATCTTGAGCACGAGCACGGGATAGAGGATCGGCGTGCAGATCAGGATCAGGGGCGCCATGTCCATCAGGCAGCCGAGGGCAAGCAGCATCAGGTTCAGCAGCAGCAGCAGCACGGTGTAGTTGTCGGTGATCGACAGCAGCCACTCGGTGGCCAGGGCCGGGACGCGGAGGCGGGCCAGGATGTAGCCAAAGGCCTGGGCCGCGGCGATCACGCTCATGACGATGGCCAGCGTCTTGAGCGACGCGTAGAGGATCTTGACGAACCGGGCGATCGGGAACTCCCTGTACACGAAGAACGCCACGACAAAGGCGTACAGGGCGGCAAAGGCCGCCGCTTCGGTGGCGGTGAAGATCCCGACGATGACGCCGCCGACCACGATCACGGCTGTGAACAGCGCGAGGAACGCGTCGCGGCCGATCACCCAGGCCTCGCGCAGCGTGTACGCCTGCCCTCTCGGGTACTTTTTCCGGATGGCGATGAGCAGCGCGGTGACCAGCATGCAGACCCCGAGCAGAATGCCGGGGACGTAGCCGCCGAGAAACAGCTTGCCCACCGACACGACCTGGAGCGTGCCGCCGACCAGCTGGGAGGCGGTGCCGACGGCAAAGGCGTAGATGATCATGTTGTGGCTCGGCGGGATGATGATGCCCTGGCAGGCCGAGCAGACGGTGAGCCCGACGGAAAAGTCGTCGTCGTATCCCTGCTTTTTCATCATCGGGATCACGATCGAGCCGAGCGACGACACGTCGGCCACCGCCGAGCCTGAGATGCCGCCGAAGAACATGCTGTCCATCACGTTGACGAGGGCGAGCCCGCCCGGCATGCGCCCCACCAGGAGGTTGGCGAAGTTGACGATCCTCTGCGAGATGCCGCCCTCGTTCATGATCTCGCCCATGATGATGAAGAACGGGATGGCCAGCAGCGAAAAGTTCATCACGCCGTCGGCCATCTTCTGCACGATCGCCTCGAGGGGGATCCTCAGCCAGATGGCCGACACCAGCGTGGAGACGACGAGGCAAAAGGTCACGGGAACCCGCAGCAGTACGAGGAGCACAAAGCTGCCGAGAAGCAGGGCGACGCCGATGCCGTCGACGCTCACTGCCCGGCCCCCACTTCCATGAACCACCCGTCGAGGACGTGGTCCTCGGTTTCCATCCCGAGCAGACGCAGCAGCGAGTCGGCGAGGATCAGCAGGCCGGCGAACGGGATCGAGACGTACTGCAGCGTGATCGGAAGCGACGGAAGTGACGCGATGCTGCCCTTGACGAGCGTCATCAGCGAGATGCCCTTGACCGCGAGGAACAGGCCCACGCAGGCCAGCAGCAGGTGCTTGAGCTTGTCCAGGCCCAGGGTGAGCCACGCGGGTATTTTGCGCGGAAACACGTCGACGCTGATGTGGGAGTCGAGCTTGACGCCGATCGCCATGGCCAGGAACGTGAAGGCCGTCATCAGCACGTCCTTGGAGATCTCTTCGACCCAGGAGATGCCGCTCGCGAAGAAGTAGCGCAGGATCACGTTGATCGTGATGGTGACGAGCTGCGCCGCCAGGCAGAGGCTCGCGATGACGATCCCCGCCAGGTAGACCGCGTCGAAGGCTTTTTGCAGCCGCCTCCCCATGCGCATGAGGCCACCTCCCTCGCCGTCTCGATGGCGGCGATCGTATCGCCGCCCGCAGGCGCTGTCAAACGTGAGGCCGGCGAACCCGGCGAGCGGCGGATCGCCCAAGGGCGGTGGCGCCGGGCGCGCCCGCCGTGGTAGCGTCGATCGCTGCGCGCAGAGGAGGTGGGCGGATGGTGGCCAGGAGACGTGCGGCGCGGGCTGGGTTCGAGCTTTCCGAATATGGGCTGGGCGCGTGGGCTCTCGGCGGGCGCCGCTACGGCAGGGTCGAGGAGCGCGCCGCGATTGAGGTCTGCGGGGCCTACGTGGAGGCCGGCGGCAACCTGATCGACACCGCGCGCGGCTACGAGGACAGCGAGCGGATGATCGGGCTGTTCCTCAAGCGGTTCGGAGGCAGGGAGCGCCTGTTCGTCGCCTCCAAGACCGAAGGCGGCAGCCGGCCCGGGACCGTGGGGCAGATCAGGGCGGATCTCCGCGCCTCCCTCGAGGCGCTCGGCACGGACTACCTGGACATCTACTACCTGCATCAGCCGCCCGAAGAGCCGGCGCTGATCGAAGAGGCGGTCGGCGAGATGGTGCGCCTGAGAGACCAGGGCGTCGTACGCTCGATCGGCGCATCGATCAAGGGGCCGAACGTGACCCGAGCCACCGAGGACCTCTGCCGGCGCTACATGGCGACCGGTCAGATCGATTTTCTCCAGGTTGTGTACAGCGTCCTGCGGCAGAGAAACGCCGCTGTGATCGAAGAGGCTTCGCATCTCGGCATCGGCGTGATCGCCCGCACGACGCTGGAAAGCGGTCTGCTCACCGGGGCCTACCCACCTGGTCACAGGTTCGTTGAACCCGACCAGCGGGCCCGATACCGGCCCGCGAACCTGGACTTTGTCCTCGGCGAGGTCGAAACGATGAAGAAGTCGGTCGTGCGGGCGCCCTACGGCGAGCTGGCGCACGTGGCCCTGCGCTTCGCGCTTCGCCTGCCTGGGGTGACCAGCATCATCGTCGGCGCCGAGCGTCCCGACCAGGTCCGCTCGAACCTGGCGGCGGCGGCGCTGCCCCCGCTGCCCGCCGACATCGTCGAGGCTCTCGAGAGCCGCTACGGCTCGGTGACCGAGCGGGCCAACTACTTCGACTGACCGACGCGCTCCCCCGCTCACCGCATTTCGACCCAGACCGGCGAGCCCCACGCCCACTGGCCGTTGTGCTGCGCCACGCGGCAGTAGTACCAGCTGTCGCCGCAGCCCGGGTCTTCGAGGACGGTGTCGATCTCGTAGCACTCGCGCGGTACGGCCCTGTGGACGCAGACCGACTCGGACAGCCAGCCCCGCAGCGGCCAGGCGCGGGAGCCCTCGAGCAGCCGCGCGAGGGCGAACGTGCGCCGCAGGCCGTTGGTTTCGATCGTCACTTCCGCGCCGGCTTCGGCCTCGACCTCGAAGACCAGGCTGCAGGTCGACGGCTCCTGAAGCGAGGGATTGCCCACCGTGGTCGACAGCCAAGCGCACTCCTCAACGCCCTGCTCGACGACCCGGTGGAGCGGGTCGTCCGTGGCGGCCGCTCCGAGCGCACCGGGGCTGATCGAGGCCCCCGCGCGAAAGCACTTTTCGACGCCGAGGATGCGGCCGCCGCGGATCGCGAGTCGAGCGTCCCAGAGAGTGGCCCGCCTCTTGTCGCCCCAGCCCCATTCGACGCGGAACTTCAAGCGCCCGGCCGTCGGCACCGCAGCGGCAGGGCGGCCGGGCAGGTGGGCGATGACGGCTCCGCTGCGGATGATCTCGACGTGGCTTACAGCGTCGCTCGCGCGCACGTGCAGGGCGATCACGCGCCGGCCGCCGGGGGCGGCGCGCACGACGCTTCCCATGGCCGCCCCGTCGACGCTGAAGTCGACCGCGATACGGTCGCCGGTCACCGCGTACACGCGCCGCGCCTTGAACGCGTCCCACAGCTCCTGCCGGGAAAGCCCCGTCGCCCACGCGCCGACCCGGCCGCCCCCGTGGTGGCCCGGGTAGCCGGTGTGGGTGTCCGTCGAGCCGACAAAGCCGAACCGCAGCCCGCGCCTCAGCCCCTCGCGTGCGAGGCTCCCGGATTCGCGCGGACCCATGTCGTGCAGGTAGGGATAGGGCGCCTCGTCGCTCTCCGAGCAGCCGTGCAGCGAGTAGATTTCAACGAACGGCGACCTGTCCTCGGTGTAGGCGTCCCAGTTGATGCCGCGCAGTCCCTTCGGATAGCCGATGTGGTGGGGGATCACGAGCGCGTCGTGGCTGCCCGTCCGCTCCTTGATCTCGGCCGGAGTCTCGGCATCGAACAGCGGCGCTGCGTCGGCGGGGAAGTACACGTTGTGGTCGCCGTAGGCGAGCGAGTGCCACTCCCAGCTCGGGAACACGACCAGCCGTCCTCGCCGGTCGCGCTCGCCCATGGTCCTGACCGCTTCGGTCCAGCCTCGCGCCAGACGCTCGAAGCCCGCCGTGTGGTAGTCGATGATCTCGCCGTACTGCCGCCGGTCGCGGGGCATGTCCGGCCACTTGGCGTGGCCGGTGATCGAGCAAAAGTCCAGGTGCTCGGCCGCGGCCGACAGCGCGCCCTCCAGAGTTCCGGCGCCGTAGCTGATGCCGCAGTGGGCATGCAGGTCGCCCCAGTAGAGCTTGAGCGGTTCGTCGCCCATAGGCCCTCTCCCGCAGCTCAGTGGGGCGCAGCCGCTCAGCGGCGCGGGCCGAAGAAGAAGCGCACGCCGAGTCCGGCGTTGAGCTCGAACTCCGTGGCCGGGATCAGGTCGACGACGCCGGCGACCTCCACGAAGAGGTCGAGCGGGACGCTCTTGAACAGGTACACGAGACCGACCGGGACGCGCACGCCGATGCGCGCGTCGTCCTCGAGCTTGACCCGCGCCCCGGCGCCGAAGTCCAGGAGCAGCGACCCATGCTCGAGGTCGGCAGGCAGCGAGACGTGCATCACGTAGTCGGCGTGAAGGTGGAACGCCGCCGGGTCCACGAACGACCAGGCCGCGGCCGCGTCGACCGCGGTGGCCCGCGTCAACCAGAGCTTCCCCGAGATGCCCGTGGGCGAGCCGACGATGATGCCCAGGCCGAGGCCATGGTCCTGACCGTGGGCCCCTGCGATCGCGACCGCCATCAGGATGGCGGCGACTACCGACCTTGATTTCATGGCGACCCCCTCGAGAACGGGCGGCGCCGCCTGGGGCGGCCGCCCGCTCAAGAGTAAGAAACCGCGCATCGCACAGTCAAGCGCCGCGCCCGAGGACCGCCTGCTCAGTCCCTGAAGACCGGCAGCCGCTCCAGGTACACCAGGTCGCCCTTGTCGTAGCCGCCCTCTTCGAGGAGCACGGCCACCTTGCAGATCACTCTACAGCCGGCCTTGGTCAGGAGGCGCTCGAGCCCCACGATCGAGCCGCCTGTCGAAACGACGTCATCGACCACGCAGACCTGCCTTCCCCTGATCTTCTCGACGTCCGGTCCGTTGAGCACGAGCAGCTGCTTGCCTGCGGTGGTGATCGACTGCACTTCTTCGGTCAGCGGGTTCTGCATGTAGGATTTCACCGACTTGCGCACGACGACGTAGTTGACCTGCGACAGGCGGGCGAGGGCGTGCGCGAGCGGGATCGCCTTGGCCTCGGGGCAGACCAGCACGTCGATCTCGTACTTGGGGAACTGCGGGTGACTGTAGAGGGCGTCGGCGCTCTTCTCGATCAGCTCTGTGTCGCCCAGCATCACGAAACTGGCGATGCTGAGTGACGGGGAGACGCGGACCTTGGGCAGGTGCCGCGTCACCCCCGCGACCGTGAGCTTGTAAGTGCCTTGCGGTGCGGCAGCCATCGCTCAGATCCCGAAGACAAGGCGCACGATCACGCCGGCCACCAGGCCGAAGAACGGGTTGAACCGGGCGGTCACCAGCACCGTCGCGCCGATCACCATGCCCATCGGCGCAAAGCCGAAGGGACCCTGCACAACGCCCGCCTCGGCGATGGCGCCCTGGATGTTGGTGGCAAAGGTGACAAAAGCGCCGAGCACGAAGAGGAAGCCGGCGATCGATGAACGGTGCACGTAGCGGCCGATGACCGGCAGCAGCTTGAGCAGCAGGATCGCCGCCATGATCCCCATCATGAGGACCGACGTGAGCACGGGCGCCGGAGCGGTGGCGGTTCCCGAGATGATCGACTCGACCGGACCGCCGCCGAAGAGGCTCGAGCCCATGTCGGCGAGGCTCGAGTAGATGGCCAAATGATCGATGTTGATCGGCGCCTTGGCGATGCCCGCGGTGATCTTGCCGAAGCTGATGTTCGCCCCGATGTTGAGGCAAGCGATGGCCAGCGCGCCGACCACGATCCTGCGGTTCTTCCAGAACTTC
>CAZKGO010000005.1:12637-96913 GCA_964552235.1 uncultured Spirochaetales bacterium
CTTCCGGGTATGCGTGGGGATATGGCATTGACCGAACTTCCACTCGATGGGGGCGAGCCTGAACTTCTCGCTCGCTTCGTCGACCTGCGGCACCTGGAATTGCTCGCGGAGCTTCTTGATGAGGGCCGGGTGCTTTCTCACGATGTTGAAGGTGATCGTGGCCAGGGCCACCGAGACGATGATCGTCCACGCGAGGTCCCTGGTGATGAACCAGACGATCAGGCCCGAGATCATCGAGACGGCTCCCGAGAGCCACTCGGACATGAGCAGGTCGATGGAGACGTAGGCGAGGATGATGCCGACGCCGGCCATCATCGAGGTGACGATGATGGGCCCGATGGCGGCGACGATCGCCTCGTTGAGCCCCAGGATCGAGGGGATCAGCAGCAGGACGGCGCCCCAGAACACCAGGCTCAGCCGCTCGCTGCGGTTGGTTCCCATGGTTCCGGCCAGCGTGATCGTTTCGGCCTGGAACGAGATCGTCGCCACCGAGTTGAACGCCAGCGACCCGATGATGCCGACCGCGAAGGCGATGGCGGTCGGGAACGCCGCGAAGCCGTAGGTGAGCGCCAGCAGGCCCTGCGGGATCCCGTTGACGACTACCGCGAGAGCGGTGAGCACATTCTGGACCATTCGACCCTCCTCTGGAATCGCCGCTTGGTACCATGGAACGGTGCGGTTTGCCAACGTGCGGCGCCGCGTTTTCTCTGCGCCGATCGCGCCCACGGCGCCCCGGGGCTGCGGGTGACAGCGGCGGGGAGCCGTGGTAGGGTGGAAAAAAAAGAGCCTGGAGGCGGGGACATGGCTGCAGACAGGGAGATCGCCCGGCAGCTCCTGGGCCTGGCAGGGATTGCCATCGACGGCGACCAGCCGTGGGATATCCGGGTGCACGACGAGCGGCTGTACAGCCGCGTGCTGCGGGACGGGACTCTCGGCCTGGGTGAATCCTACATGGACGGCTGGTGGGACTGCCCCGCGGTCGACCAGTTCATCGACCGGATCGTGCGGGCGAACCTCCAGAACAAGGTGAAAGGCCACTGGAAGCTGGCCGCGCACGTCCTGCGCTCGCGGCTGTTCAACGCCCAGAGCCGCGGCCGCGCCTTTCAGGTGGGCGAGCGGCACTACGACCTCGGCAACGACCTCTACCGGGCGATGCTCGACAGGCGTTTGTGCTACACCTGCGCCTACTGGAAGGACGCGCGCACCCTGGATGAGGCCCAGGAGGCCAAGCTCGACCTCGTCTGCCGCAAGATCGGCCTCCGTGAGGGCATGAGCGTGCTGGAGCTCGGCTGCGGGTGGGGCTCCTTTGCCCGCTACGCCGCCGAAAAGTACGGCGCCAGGGTCACGGGCGTCACGGTGTCCAGGGAGCAGGTCGAGCTCGGCGGCGAGCTGTGCCGGGGCCTGCCGGTGACACTCGAGCTCAAGGACTACCGCGAGGTGTCTGGCCTGTACGACCGCGTGGTCTCCATCGGCATCCTCGAGCACGTGGGCTGCCGCAACTACCGCACCTACATGGAAGTGGTGGACCGCTGCCTCAACGACGACGGCATCGCCCTCGTCCACACCATCGGCCAGAACCTGAGCACAGCCGCCGGCGACCCGTGGCTCGACAGGTACATCTTTCCCAACGGCATGCTGCCTTCGGTCGCCCAGATCGCCAGGGCCATGGAAGGCCTCTTTGTCATGGAGGACTGGCACAACTTCGGACCGCACTACGACCCGACGCTGATGGCCTGGCACGCGAATTTCGAAAAGGCGTGGCCTGCCCTGGAGCAGCGCTACGGCAAGCGCTTCTACCGCATGTGGCGCTACTACCTGCTGAGCAGCGCCGGCGGGTTCCGCTCTCGCAACATTCAGCTCTGGCAGGTCGTCATGACCCGTCCCGGACGCGCCCAGCCCGACTGCCGGGCGAGCTGATGGTCGAGACGGAAGTCATCGTAGTCGGCGGCGGACCCGCGGGCTCCACCTGCGCCCGCGAGCTGGTGCGGCGGGGGGTCGACTGCCTCCTGCTGGACAAGTGCGACTTTCCGCGCCCCAAGCCCTGCGCCGGGTGGATCACTCCCCGGGTCCGCGAGCTGCTCGAGCTCGCAGCCTATCCCCATGCGCTGGTCCGGCTCCGCGAGCTGCTGGTGCATTTCCGCGGGCGTCGGCTGCGGGTTCCCACCACTCAGTACTCCGTGCGCAGAATCGAGCTCGACCGCTGGCTGCTCGATCGCTGCGGTGCGCCCTTTCGCCGTCACGCAGTGGAGCGGGTCGAAGCGGCCGGCGGCTTCTACGTGATCGACGGCACCTTTCGGTGCCGCTTTCTCGTGGGCGCCGGAGGCACCTACTGCCCCGTCTACCGCGCCCTGTTCAGGCCCGGGCACCCGCGGGCGCGGGAAGCCATGATCACGACCCTCGAGGAAGAGATTGAAGGCTGCGGCGGCGACGAGCGGTGCCGCCTCTGGTTCTTCGACCACGGCCTCGCGGGCTACTCGTGGTACGTGCCCAAGGGCCCTGGCGTCGTCAATGTGGGCCTCGGCGGGGTGGCTGCAGCGCTGAGATCGAGCGGCTGCGACATCCGCAGGCACTGGAACCTGTTCACCGGCAAGCTCGAGGCTCTCGGCCTGGTGGCGAGGCGGGCGTGGCACCCGCGCGGCGGCAACTACTACGTCAGGCGCGGTCGCGCCTGCGCGCGGCTGGGCAACGCCTTTCTCGTGGGAGACGCCGCGGGGCTGGCCACGCGGGACATGGGCGAAGGCATCGGGGCCGCAGTCGAGAGCGGCATCCGCGCGGCCGCGGCGATCGCCGAGGGCCGCCCGTACCGCGTGGAGGCGGTCGGGGCATGGAGCGTGCCCGGCATCCTCACGGCCAGGCTGCTGCGCGTCCGCGGGAGGCGGGACCCTATCTCTGCGCTGACGCCGCCGAACGCTTGAGCCGCTGCAGCGCAGCGCCGCATCGGCCGACGAGCTCGTCGGTCGTCTCGGGCGCAAACGCGGCAGGATGGCCGTAGTACTTGTAGGCCTCTGAGGCCTCGTAGCCGCCCTCGCGCAGAGCCTGCGCGGTCGGCAGGTAGCCCAGGCTCCCGCCCGTGTATCCTCCCACCAGCGTCACGGAAAAGGGGCTCGCGCGCTTGATGGCAAGGACGGTCTCTGCGAAGAGCTCGCCCGGCACCCCCACGAAGGCCACCTCGGCGCCGATCCGGAAAAAGGCGAGGCGCGATTCGACTGCGCCGCGCAGCAGGCCGCGCTCCTGCTGCTCGCGCATGCGCCTCGCCCACGCGGCCATGCACCGGGCTGCGGCCACGGGGTCGATGTGGACGCCGGGTGAGCCGGCCGGCCCCGCCTCCACTGCTGCGGCCCGCTGCTCGTGCATGAGCGCCTCCTCCTCGAGCTCGCCGCTGTCGGGAAGGCGGCCGTAGCGGAAGAGAAACGACTCGGAGGCCGCTTCGATGTCGGTGCCCGCGGCGGGCCGTGCCGACCCGAGGGCCCTCAACGCTGCGTCGGCAAGCTCGCGGCCCAGTCCCTCGATGTCGGACTCGTCGCCTTGCCTGAACTCTCCCGAGGCATCGCAGATGGCCGGCTTCACGTCTCCCGCTCCGCCCTGCAGAAAGGCGTACTCCAGGTCGGGCCCGAGCCGCTCGCGGAGGATGCGGCCGAGGCGGCCGGGGTAGTCGGCCGACACCTTGAACAGGTCCACCGCCAGCGTCGTCGGGTGCATGCCGTAGCTCAGCAGCAGCCCGCGGGGCCGGCCGTCGGGCCCGTCGAAGCTCACGACAGCGAGCTGCGGATCGAAGGAGCCTTGGGGATTCGGCGACATGAGCACCCTGCCGTTCACGGACCGGCGCCGGTTGACACCGAGGTGTACGTCCGTCGCCGCGGCCCGCACGGCCGCGGGCCTCTCCGCGTCGATCGCAGCCCGGGCCGCTTCGCTCACCCTGGACGCCATCGAGGCGAAGTAGGCATCGTCGGCGGGCATGCCGGCGAGCTCGATGACCGGCGGTCCGGTATGGGTGTGGGTCGCGGTCAGAACGAGGAATTCTGCGCCGAAGCCGACCCGCTCGCGGACAGCCGCCTCCAGGCGCGCAGCCTGGGGCGGGCCGAGCTCGAGCAGATCCAGGTTGACGATCAGGATGCGCCGTCTGCCGTCGGTCAGGCTGAGGACGCGAGCGAACAGCGGGTCGAGCACCGCCTCGGCCGGCCGGTTGCGGTTGAGATGGCCGGAGAAACGACACCCGAGGGGGGGCGTGATGTCGGCTCGCGAGGCCCCAAAATGCAGTGATGCCACGGCTTGCCTCTTCTGCTACCATTGTAGCCATGGGAAAAGCGGTTTCGAAAAAGGCGTCTGCGGCCGGGCGACCCGCGGTCACCATGCCGCCGGGCGACCTGTTCACCTGGCCGATCATCACCGAAGAGGACGAGCGTGCGGTCCTCGATGTTCTGCGCTCGGGCAGGATGAGCGGCACCGAGGTGACCAGAGAGTTCGAGCGCGAGATGGCCGCCTGGATGGGGGTGCATCACGCCCTCGCCCACCCGAACGGAACTGCGGCCATCAAGGCGGCCTTCTGGGCCTGCGGGGTGGGCGCCGGCGACGAGGTGATCTGCCCGAGCATGACCTACTGGGCGAGCGCCCTGCCGGCCCTCACCCTCGGCGCGGCGGTGAACTTTGCCGACATCGATCCGCAGACCCTGTGCATCGACCCCGCCGATATCGAGCAGCGCATCAGCAGCCGGACGCGGGCGATCATGGTCGTGCACTACGCGGGCCACCCGTGCCCGATGGACGAGGTGATGAGCATCGCCCGGCGCCACGGCGTCAAGGTGATCGAGGACGTTTCGCACGCCCAGGGCTCGCTGTACCGGGGGCGCATGTGCGGAACGATCGGCGACATCGGCGCCTTGAGCATGATGTCGGGCAAGAGCCTGTCGATCGGCGAAGGCGGCATGATCGTCACCGACGACCGCCGCCTGTTCGAGCGCTGCGTGGCCTACGGCCACTACGAGCGCACCGGCCTGCCGACGCGCTGGGGCCCCGTGGACGACCAGATCACGCTGCCGGACCTGGCCGAGTACCGAGGGCTGCCGCTCGGAGGCTACAAGAACCGCCTCAACCAGACCTGCTCGGCCATGGGGCGCGTGCAGCTGCGGCACTACCCCGAGCGCATCGCCGAGATCCAGAGGGCCATGAACCGCTTCTGGGACATGCTCGAGGGGTTGCCCGGAATCCGAGCTCACCGCCCGCCGAAAGGGTCGGGCTCGACGATGGGCGGCTGGTACTTTCCCCGCGGCCTGTACGTGGGCGAGGAGCTCGGGGGCCTGCCGATCGAGAGCTTCTGCGAGGAGGTGCGCGCCGAGGGGTGGGAGGGGTGCTGGCCCGGCGCCAACTTTCCTCTGCACCTGCACCCGGTGTTCCACACCGCCGACCTCTTTCACCAGGGCCGACCCACGATGCTGTCGTTCGGCCAGCGCGACGTGCGGCAGGGCAGGGGCACGCTCCCGGTCTCCGAGGCCATCGATCGGATCTGCCTCTCGGTCCCCTGGTTCAAGCACGACCGGGAGGAGATGATCCGGGAGTACGCCGAGGCGTTCCGCAAGGTTGCGCTGGCGCACGCGCGCCGCGTCAGCCGGCGCGCCGGCGCAGCCAGCTGACCAGCCGCGCCGTAAGGACGGCCGCGCCGGCCAGCAGGCCGAGAGCGAGCACCGCGGCCCCGAGGGCGGCCCACGTCACCCAGCCCGCGCCCGCCAGCAGCGCCGCCGGTTTGAGGCTCGGCGCCTTCACGATGCGGCCCTCGGGGCCGGCGTAGCGGGCCGGGATCTCCGGGATGCCGTCGCCGTCGGTGTCGGGAAAGCTCCGTGCGTACTCCAGGAACGCGACCCACTCCTTGAGCTCCTGGATGCCCGGCCGCGAGCGGTCGGCGTCGATGCGCGCATCGGCGAGGTCCTCGATGGGCAGGCCTGCGCGATCCTTGGGCACGATGTCCAGGATGCCGAACGTGAAGCCGCCGATCAGCTTGAGGAACGTGGAGTTGTAGTAGTTGGCCGTCACCCGGTAGAGAGCGGGATTCCGCCTCGAGGTGTCGAGCGGGCGCCAGCCTTTGTTTTCACTGCCTATCTGGATCTCCGTGACCCGGTCAAAGAGCATGCGCCGCGGGTTGTACCGGAAGCGCACCCCGGAAACCTGGAGAAAGTAGTCGCTGCCCTTGAGCGGGTGCACGCTGGCCACGATCTCCAGCGCCTTGCGGATCTCCGCTCCGGTGAGGTACATGCTGACCAGCGGATAGCCCATGGCGTCGTCGAGGCCGATGCCCAGCGGCAGGACGCGGAACAGGTCGGCTGTCGTGATCCTGCCCGAGGATCCCCGCAGGATCTCGTCGCGGATCACGCCGCCGGACTCCACAGCCAGGGTGACCCGGCTGGAAGGATCGGCCGGATCCGAATCGATGCGGTCGACGTACCACCGGATGCTGTCCGCCACCAGGTTCCCGAGGCCGGTCTCGGCCTCGGCGGCCCGCAGGTCGAAGGAGGTTTCGGCCGTGACCTGGCGGTAGGAGAACCCGTGCGCCGAGAGGACTCGTTCGTCGATGAGGCCGACGGCCGAATCGATGCGGGCCTGGATCGCAGGGTCGCCGCCGATCGAATCGTCGAGGGCGAGGGGCTTCCACCCGACGAGCCGCACCTTGCCACCGTCGACTTCGAAGTCGAGCACGCCCAACTGCTTGCCGTACTCCCAGGCCTGCACGATGATCGTGCTGCCCACCACGATGGGGGCATCGAGGCGCGTGTGGGTGTGGCCGCTGATGATGATGTCGATGCCCGGGACTTTCTTTGCCAGCACGACGTCCTCGGACTTGCCCGAGTCCGGCGAAAGACCCGAGTGGGAGAGGCAGACCACGACGTGGGCCCTTTCCCTGCCCCGCAGGACAGCCACGATCTCCTTTGCCGTCTCGATGGGATCGCGGAGCTTGACCGGCGAGGCGAAGGGGGCCACCTCGGCTGCGTCCTTGCCGATGACGGCGAACAGGCCGAAGCGGACTCCGCCTTTTTCCAGGACCGTGTACGGCTTGACCAGGCCGGCGGCGAAGACCTCAGCCAGGCTGTCGTCTCCGGGGTCGGCCGGATCGAACTCGGCGCTGGCGAACAGAACGGGCGGGAGGCCGTTCTTGCGTTTTGCCGCAGACAGGATGCCCGCCAAGCCGCCGGGCATCAGGTCGAACTCGTGGTTGCCCAGCGACACCGCGTCGTATCCCATCGCCGCGAGCAGGACCAGCTCCAGCCCTTCCTCCCGCGTCACCGTGTGGAAGAGGGTGCCCATCAGAAAATCGCCGGCGTCGAGCACCAGCACGGGGTTCCGCCTGGCCTCGCGCTCCCTAGCGATGGCCGCAGCCAGTCGCGACCAGCCGCCCAGGGTCGCGTCGTTGTTCGGCGCCAGGGGCGAGTAGTCGAGCTCTGGAGACACGCCCTGAAGGTGGGAGTGGAGATCGTTGGTGTGGAGGATCGTGAAGCGTCCGGGCTCCGCGGAGAGGAAAGGAGCGCACAACACGACCACGACTGCTATGCAGACGCTGCGCTTCATGCGGGGCCCCCTTGGGTTCCTATCGTACGCCATCGGGCCCAGGCTCCACAAGCGCGGGCGCCCTCTCTTGCGTGCTCACCGGCTGCCGCTCGCTGCTTCAACCCACGCTGAGGATCGGAATGACGCGCTTCGACAGCCAGGATCTGAACCAGCCCCTCAAGTGGGATCACACGCACTGGTACGGAGCCGCAGGGGCCGACGTGGCGCACCACCACAATCCTGGGTGGTTGCAGCACCACCAAGCCCTGCGGGATCACTGTCAGCGGCTCCGACGCCTACGTGGCGGACTACACCTCGGGCCTGCGGGTGATCAAGCTGCCGCCGCAGGCGGGGCTTCGCATAACGCCCCTCGGCCCTCGCTGCGCTCGCGCACCGGCAGCGTAATGTCGCCGGGTGCCGTCAGCCGCAAATCATACTTTCGGCTGATAGCCATCCCGGCTGCGAAGCAGTTACGGTCGTCACCCGGAGGCCCTCCGCATGCCCAGCCTGGTGAGTGAGAGACCGTCGTCGACTCACCTCGACCTCAAAGCCCTGCGCCGGCTCGACGAGCGGGCGCTGGAGGAACTGTTTAGGATCGTGGCGCGATCCTGGGGCAGGAGACTGTCCGACGAAGAGGTCCGGCGCATCTACCACGAGGGGGTGCGGATCTCGGTGACGGGCAGCGGCCTCTTTCACGCCCCCGAGCTGAACTACGGCCTGTTCATCGCGCGGATCAGCCGCAGCCTGCCGCTGAGGCTCTCCGTGCGCTGCGTGTCCGGCAACGGGCTCGCCCATTCCGCCATCCTGCGGCACCGGGACAGGGACTCGATTATCGCGGTCGGCTCGCTGGTCCGTGGCGCCTTCGCGGGCCTCAGCAGCACCTGGATCGTGCGCGAGTCGCGGCAATCGGGCCGCTACTCCCTCGGCGTGTTCATCAACAACGCCGTCCTGGCGCACTACCGGATCCCGAGGTACGCGGCGTTCGAGTGAGCGCCGCTCCCGCGCGCAGCCTTCGTCCTCGACCCGCCCTGGTCGCCTGCCTCTTGAGCCGTCGATGGATGCGTGTAGGCATTCGCCCCCCGACGGGCTAAGATGGTGCGGGCACGGAAAAGAATGGAACATAGCGGCACGATCTCCCGGTCGGCGTTTCTCGCCCTCGGCGCCGCGGCGTTCGTGGGCGGCGCCAACCTGCGCATGCTCGACGCGCTGCTTCCGAGCCTCGCCGAGGACTTTGGCGTTCCGGTCACGGCGGCGGCGGTCGTGGTCACGGCGTTCACGCTTTCCTACGGCCTGTTCCAGGTTGTTCACGGGCCTCTCGGCGATCGCCTGGGCAAGCTCCGCGTCGTCGGCGCCGCGACCGTGCTCGCCGGGCTCGGCTCCCTCGGGTCGGGCTTCGCGCCGACCCTCGCGAGCCTCACGTGGCTGCGTTTCGCCACCGGTATAGGGGGGGCGGCCATCGTTCCGCTGTCGATCGCGTGGATCGGCGATAGCTCCGGCTACGCCACGCGTCAGATCGTCCTCGGCCGGTTCGTCGGCTTCATGCTGCTCGGCCAGGTCCTCGGACCGGCCCTCGGAGGAGCGCTCGCCCAGTTCCTGGGCTGGCGTGAGGTGTTCCACGTGCTCGCCGCGGTCTTTCTCGCCGTCGGCGCGGTGGTGCTGGTCGTCGGCCGCAGTTCAGCATCCGCGCCAGCGCAGGCGGCGCGGGGGAATGTCCTGCGCGCCTACGCGCAGATCGTCCGCAGCCCCTGGGTGCGGACGGTCACGGTCGCCGTGTTCCTGGAGGGCGCCTTCTTCTTTGGCGTATTCGCCTATGCCGGCGCCTACCTCAAGGAGCGCTTCGGTCTGCCCTACGCCACCGTCGGCGCGGTGCTCGGCAGCTACGGCTTCGGAGCGTTCACCTACAGCCTGCTCGTGAAGAGGCTGCGCTCGGTGATGGGCGAGAGAGGGTTCGTGAGGCTTTCGGCGGCGATTCTGCTTGCTGGGTTCGCGGCGCTGCCGCTGCTGCCGGTCTGGCAGGCGGCGATTCCGCTGTTCGCCGCCATCGGCTTCGGCTTCTACCTGCTCCACAACACCCTGCAGACCAAGGCCACGGAGATGGCGCCCGAAGCGAGAGGAATGGCGGTGTCGGTGTTCGCCCTCAGCCTCTTCGTGGGCCAGTCGAGCGGCGTGCCGGCCAACGGGCTGCTCATCGACGCCATCGGCTACGGTGGAACCTTTGCCGGGGCCGGCATCCTTCTGACCGCGCTGGCCCTCTGGTTTGCCGGCAGGTTGAGCGTCCAGGCCCGGGCGCGATAGGGTCGCTGCAGGTCGAGCGGTCGTCTTGACGCCTCCCCGAGGGCATGCGACAATGACGATAATTCAGGATCAGGAGGCCGCGATGGCTGAACAGGCGGTCGGTTGCGCGCGACCGACGGGAAAGGTCGTCGGGGCGGCGCCTGGAGAACCAAGCTCCGCCCCCAAAGAGCAGCCCAAGGAGGAAAGTGTCATGCAGGTGAGAGTCGGAGGCAAGGCGCCTGATTTCCAGGCACCGGTCTATCACCAGGGCAAGTTCGGCAGTGTGAAGCTCTCGGATTATCTGGGCAAGTGGGTGCTTGTCTGCTTCTATCCGGGTGACTTCACATTTGTGTGACCGACTGAAATATCAGCGGTCGCTGATAGATACAACGAACTGAAGGCTCTGGGTTGCGAGGTTCTTTCGGTCAGCGTTGACAGCACGTTCGTCCACAAGATGTGGAACGAAGAAGAGCTGTCCAAGATGGTGGACGGCGGGGTGCCCTTCCCGATGGTTTCGGACGCGGGCGGACACCTGGGCAAGGTCTACGGCGTTTACGATGAGGGCGCGGGGGTCGACATCCGGGGACGGTTCATCATCGATCCGGATGGCGTCGTCCAGGCCATGGAGGTTCTGACTCCGCCCGTGGGCAGGCATCTGGAAGAGACGATCCGCCAGGTGCAGGCCTTCCAGCACGTGCGCAAGACCAAGGGCGCGGAGGTCACTCCCTCGGGCTGGCATCCCGGCGATCCCGTTCTGAAACCCGGACCGGATCTCGTCGGCAAGGTCTGGAAGGTCTGGAAACCGGGCAAGAAGTAGAGAAGCCGTCGCCGTTGGAGCATATTCTTTGCGACTCAGCCGGCAAACGCGCCGGGGAAGCTGATGGGATCTGGTGGTCCCCGCGGTCTTCAAAACCGTTGGTCGCCTGAATAGGCGGCGGCAGGTTCGATTCCTGCCTCTTCCGAGCGTCGATCCCCAAGATGAACAGGCCCGTCGAAGATTCCCTCTCCCGGCTGCCGCAGGTGGAGCGGCTCCTGCAGGCGCCGCAGCTCGTCTCCTGGTCCGCGGCGCTCAGCCGTCCCCTTGTGGCCCGCCTGGCCGCCGAAGCCGTCGAGGAGGCCCGGGCGAGAATCCGGGCCGGCGAGGCGTTCCCCGGGATCGAGGCGGTCGTGCGGGAGGCGGAACGCCGATGCCGGCAGATGGGGCTGCGCAGGATCCGGCACGTGATCAACGCCACCGGGGTGATGCTGCACACCAATCTGGGCCGGGCGCCGATCCACCGGCAGGTCTGGCGCTCGGTGGAGGCGGTCAACACCGGCTTCTCCAACCTGGAGCTTGACCTGCTCACGGGCAAGCGGGGCAGGCGCAAGGGGATCATCCCCGAGCTGCTCGCTCTCCTGGTCGGCGCCGAAGACGCCCTGATGGTGAACAACAACGCGGCAGCGGTGTTCCTGATCCTCTCGGCCCTGGCCAGGGGCAGGGAGGTGATCGTTTCGCGCGGAGAGCAGGTGCAGATCGGCGGCGGCTTCCGCATACCCGAAATCCTCGCCCAGACAGGCGTGAAGATGGTCGAGGTCGGCACCACCAACATCACCCGCCTCGAGGACTACACCCGGGCCCTGGGTCCCGAAACCGCCATCGTCCTGAGCGTGCACGCCTCCAATTTCCGCATCCGGGGATTCACCGATCGGCCGGGCATCGGGGATCTGGCTGCGAGACTCCCGCCGGGCGTTCTGCTGGTGGTCGATCAGGGTTCCGGCACGACCACGGAGCGCATCCCTGGCGAGCACGCGGTCTCCCACTACCTGAGCAGCGGAGCTCACCTGGTGAGCTTCTCCGGCGACAAGGTGCTCGGCGGCCCGCAGGCCGGCCTGATCGTCGGCAGGAGGGACCTCATCGAGATCCTGTCGCGCCATCCGCTGAATCGGGTCTTTCGACCCGGCAAGACCGTCTACTCGCTGATGGAGGCGGTCCTGGTCGCCAGGCTCAACCGCGAGGCGGAGCCTCCGGTCGAAGCCGTGCTGAACCTGTCGATGGACGAGCTGCGGGCGCGCGCCCGCTCTCTCATGGCCGGCCTGCCCGACACGGCGCTTCGCCTGGTCGACTCCACGGTCGCCACAGGCGGAGGGAGCGCGCCGGATGAGCAGTTTCCGTCGCTTTCCATCGAGATAGAGTCCGAGGAGAAGCCGGAGCTCGTGCTGGCAGCTCTGCGGGAGATGGATCCTCCGATCATCGGGACCATAGCCCAAGGCCGCGTGCGGCTGAACCTGGCCACCCTGCGCGCCGAGGAGCTGCCGCAGGTCGCCTCGGCCCTCCAGAGCCTCGCGCACCGACGGTCCTGAGGAGCCTCAGATGCACGTCATCGGCACAGCCGGACATGTGGATCACGGCAAGACGCTGCTGATCGAGGCCCTGACCGGGATCAACGCCGACAGGCTGCCCGAGGAGAAGCGTCGCGGCCTGACCATCGACCTGGGATTTGCCCATTTCTACGCCCCCGGCGGGGAGCCGGTAGGCGTGATCGACGTGCCCGGGCACGAGCGTTTTATCCGCAACATGGTCGCCGGCGCCTGGGCGCTGGACCTGGCGCTGCTCACGGTGGCGGCCGACGACGGATGGATGCAGCAGTCCTCGGACCATGCCCGCGTCCTGCGCCTGATGGGGGTCCCCGCCTTGATCGCGGTCATCACCAAGGCCGACCTCGCTTCGCCCGAGCGGCTGGCTCAGGTGGCCGAACAGGCCGCTGAGCAGTGCAGCCTCCGCGGGTACCCGCGCGCGCCCTCGATCATGGTCTCCGCCCGCACGGGGCAGGGCATCGAGGATCTGAAGCGCCTGATCGTGCAACAGCTCGATGCGCTGGCCGCCGCGCCCGCAGCAGGGCCGCGGCCGGAGGCGAATGCGGCGGCAGGCGCTGCCGGGCAGGGCTTCGCGCACCTGTACGTGGACAGGGCATTCACCGTCAAGGGCGCCGGCCTCGTGGTGACCGGAAGCCTCAAGGGTGGGCCGCTCGAGCGCGGCCAGGAGCTGGTCCTGCACCCGGCGGGAAGGCGCGTGCGCATCCGCAGCCTGCAGTCCTACCACGAGGACTGCCAGCGGGCGGAGCCGACTTCCCGGGTGGCCATCAACCTGGGGGGCGTCGAGGCCGAGCAGGTCGCGCGGGGAGACCTCCTCGCCGCGCCGGACAGCCCGATCCAGGTGAGCAGCCAGTTCATCACACGCATCGTGCCTGCCCCCGGCGATGAGGGGCTTCCGTCGCTGAAACGGGACACCGAAGTGGAGATCGCGGTAGGCACGGGGCACGAGCTGGTCAGGCTCGCCCGCTTCGGCGCCGGCGGGCTCGCCAGCGTCCGACTCGGCCGGGCGATCCCCTTGTTGTGGAACCAGCCGGTCGTGCTCATCCAGCACGGCGGCAGCGCCATCCTGGGCGGCGGGCGCGTGCTGTGGCTCGGCGCGACCAACCGCCAGCAGCGCCTCGCCCTGGCGCGGCTGCAGCCGCCACTGGCCGCCGAGCCGGGAAGCGGCGAGCTGGCCCGTCTGCGGCTGTCGCTCGAAGGGGCCGTCGAGCCGCGGCAAGCGCGCAGCCTGCCGCTGTCCGCCGATCTGCGCGAGCGCACCGTCGAGCTCGAGGGCTGGATCGTCGCCAGGGAGTACGCCGAGCGGCTCGACCAGCGGATTCGAGCGCTGTCCGCGGCGCCCGGCGGACTGCGCATCGGCGAGCTGGCGACCAGGATCAAGGAAGGCCCGGAGGCTCTCCTGCGGCTCGTGGCCGGGCGGCTCACCGCAGAGGGTGCGCTCGTCCTGCGGGGAGGAATCCTGTTTCCCGCAGGCGCGCAGGATCCCGAGATCTCGCCGATGGGGCGCCAGCTGCTGCGCGATCTGCGGGCCGGCGCCGCGCGCGGGCTGGAGGCGAGCAGGATCAAGGCGGCCGGAGCGATGAAAGAGCTGCGCAACCTGGTGCGCATCGGCGTCGCGATCAGCCTCGACGGCGACATCTACTACGAGAAGGAGTCCTACGTCGAGCTGGTGCGCACCTGTCTGGCCGGCCTGAGCGTGGGCGACACCCTGACGATTGCCGAGGTCAAGAGCCGGACGCAGCTGTCGCGCAAGTACGTGATTCCGCTGCTCAACCGCATGGAGCGCGACGGGTACGTGACGCGCAGAGGCGACGACCGCGTCGTGGCCGTGCAGCCGAAGTAGGGCGATTCCCGCCTGCCTCGCCGGCAGCGACCTTGGCCTTTCGCTACACCAGCTCGAGCTTCAGCGCCCAGTCCTCGTCGTCGGGCAGCCTGGGCAGGGTCGCCCATCCGCGCACGCCCACGGTGGTCGTCTCGTTCCTGTCGAGCCACCGCCCCGTGCGCGGGTTGTACCAGGTGAGCCTGTAGGTGCCGCCGTAGACGCCGTTGCGCAGCAGGACGCCTTCGCGGGGCGTCTGCTTCTCGAAGTAGGCGAGGAAGATCTCGCGGTCGGGGGTGTAGGCGCAGTAGGCCCAGCCGGTCCAGCCCATCTCGCTGCCGCTCTTGCTGGGCACCAGGCACTCCTCGTCGGGAATCAGCTCGGCGTGGCGTCCGCCGAGGCTCATGACAAAGTTCTTGAGGTACACGGCCTGGTCGGCGGTCTTGAGCTTGAAGGCGTCCCACATCTTGTAGACGGCCTTGGGCGAGCGGGCGCCGTCGTACATCGCCTGCAGCTCGTGCACGTAGCCGGCCAGGCCGCCGCTCAAGACGCTGCCGTACATGCCGGCGCGGCAGAGGTTCGCCTTCTTCTGCGCCTCGCTCCACGGGACGGCCTCGTAGGAGCCGGACCTGCCGCGCAGGCCCTCATCGTCGACGTTCCCAAAGCTCTCCCACGTCCAAGTCCCCGGCCGGGTCGCAGTCACGCGCACCCTCCAGGTCGCACCTCCGTCCCAGAAGCCCAGACCCTCTTGTCGAATCCGCCCGGGCCGCGCAAGCGCACCCCGACGTCGACGTCCATGTAGGGGTTGGCGTGGCTCGTTTCCGCTTCGAGCACGATCTCGTGCTTCTCCCAGACGTGAATCTTCTTCTTCAACACGCTGCGCTCCTGTGGTGATGGGAAACCGTCGCGGCGATTGCCGGGCTCGTCATGGCCGCAGAGGCGGCTGTCTGTCCAACGGTGGCTGCCGGCGCGGGCGCGCCGGCGTCAGGGCTGCGGAGCCCAGCCCTTGGCGATCGCGTGCCGGGGCGCGATCGTCCGCCTGCGGATGAGGCTCCAGATCGCGGCCCGCTGCTGGCGGTTCGGCGCCGAGAACATGATCCCGACGCCCGACTCCGTGACGCGCGCGAGCCGGCCGTCGATCTCCAGGGAGCCGGCTTCGGTGGCAAGGGCGATGCGGACCGGCTCGCGCGGGCCCGCCTCGAACGCCTGCACCTGGGCAAAGCAGCCGCCGATCGACAGGTCCGTGATCAGCGCCGGCGTCGCGTTGAGCATTACGGGGCACGCGCAGGCGGTTCGTCGGTGCCAGCGGAAGCTCCTCGGGTGCTCCTGGAGGTAGGGCCACCGGAAGTCGCGCCGGATGATGGTGCCGATGAGCGCCACCAGGGCGAGGTTGCCCACCAGGATCAGCACGTGGTTGAGCGGCGGGATGGTCCGAAGGAACACCAGCGGATTGGCGATCATCTTGATGGCGAAGTCGGCAAAGACGAGCGAGCTGTGGGCCAGGAACACGTACCAGCTCCAGCGGTAGACAAAGTAGAGCGCGAGGCCTACCAGCGGCGCCGTCAGCAGCCAGGTGGCGGCGAGGGGCCCGTAGCCGCGAAACAGCCGCTGCACGATCGTGGCCAGTGGCACGCCCACCGAAAGCCGCACCATCAGGATGTTGGCGAGGGGAGCGAGGATGTAGGCGCCGATGATCGCGTGGTGTATCCACGGTCGCCTGATCCTGATGTTGGGGTTTTTCATCTTCTCCACCCTCGAGACGCGGCTTGGCCGACGGCGCGACGACATCACGGCGGGAGCCACCACGGGCAGAAGCGGGCCTCGACGTCCGGCCTGCCTAGATCATCGGCCGCCGCCCGCATAACTTTGACCGCCTGCGGGCCTTTCCCTCGCGCCCGCGCTGCGTCCCTGCGGCCCCCCGCCCGTTGCCCGCGGCCGCCCCGTTGACGCGCCCCCTGCGCTTTCCGCGTCCGCCCCGTTGACGCGCAGGGCGGTTTGGGCGACTCTTGTCGCGCCGGCGGCCCCGCGGACCGGCGAGGAGGCGCCCGTGAGCACCGATGCCAGCAAGCTAAGGTACTTTGCCGGCGGCGAGTTCAGGGAATCGCGAACGACGAAGTACATGGACTGCTACGATCCCTCGACCGGGGAGGTGATCGCGCTCGCCCCGCAGTGCACTCCCGCCGAGGTCGGCGAGGCCGTGGCCGCGGCCAGGGCCGCGTTCCCCGCGTGGGCCGACACCCCGCCCAACAGGCGCGTGCAGGTTCTGTTCCGGCTCAAGGCGCTGCTCGACGGGAACCTCGAGGAGCTCACGATGCTGTGCGCGAAAGAGCACGGCAAGGTGTGGGACGAAGCCATGGGCGACGTGGCCAAGGCGATCGAGGTGACCGAGTTCGCGGCGGGCATTCCGCACCTGCTCAAGGGGCCGGCTCTCATGAACGTCACCCCGGGCTACGACACGGCGCAGTACGTGGAGCCGCTCGGGGTGTTCGCCGCGATCGCTCCGTGGAACTTCCCCGCCATGATCCCGATGGGCTGGATGGCGCCGCTGGCCATCGCCACCGGAAACACGCTGGTGATCAAGGCCGCCAGCTTTACCCCGCAGAGCACCCTACGCATCGCCGAACTGTGGCAGGAAGCGGGCCTGCCCAAGGGCGTGCTGAACGTCGTGACCTGCTCGCGCAGCGAGGCCGAGATCCTCCTGCGCCACCCCGACATCAAGGGTGTCTCGTTCGTCGGCTCGACGTCGGTCGGCCGCCACATCTACGCCACCGCCTCGGCCAACGGCAAGCGCGTGCAGTGCCTCACCGAAGCCAAGAACCACGCCCTCGTGATGCGCGACGCGGCCCTCGAGCGCGCGGCCCGCGGCATCGTGAACTCGTCCTGCGGATGCGCGGGCGAGCGCTGCATGGCCCTGCCGGTGGTCGTGGCCGAAGAGGCGATCGCGGACCGGCTCGTCTCGCTGCTCGCCGGCATGATGAAGGAGCTCAAGCTCGGCCCCGCCTACGACAGGACGAGCCAGCTCGGTCCCCTGGTCAACGCCGAGCACCGCGAGAGCGTGCGCGCATGGGTGCAGAAGGGTGTCGAGGAGGGCGCGCGGCTCGTTCTCGACGGTCGCAAGGTCACAGTCAAGGGCTACGAGAAGGGCTTCTACATGGGCCCCTGCCTCTTCGACCACGTCAAGCCGGGCATGACCGTCGGCGACCGCGAGATCTTCGGCCCCGTGCTCTGCGTCAAGCGGGTCAAGGACTTCGACGAAGGCCTGGCGATCATGAACGGCAGCGAGTTCGGCAACGGCTCGGTGATCTACACGCAGAGCGGCTACTGGGCGCGGGAGTTCGCCAGGCGCACGCACGCCGGCATGGTCGGCATCAACGTCGGCATTCCCGTGCCGCTGGGGATCTTCGGCTTCACGGGCCACAAGAGCTCGTTCTTCGGCGACCTGCACATGATGGGCACCGACGGCATCCGCTTTTTCACCGAGCAGAAGAGCGTGACGAGCCACTGGTTCTCCGAAGCCGAGGCGCGCGAGGGCAGGGTGCTGAACACCTGGGACGGCACGATCTCGATGCCCGACAGCAAATAGGACGAAGGCTGCGCGCGGGGCGCCCGCCGTGCACCGCGATCCCGTCCCGGGACGCTACGTTCTCACCGGCCCGCACAACTTCCAGACTCTCGCGGGGCGATGCGCAGTCCTGCAGAGGGCGAGCTTGCTTGCGCGGGCACGCCCGCTGAAATACAATCCCCCCGTGGCGGCGGGCAAGGTGAGGGTCTGCATCATCGGCGCGGGCGCCATGGCGAGCCGCGTTCACTACCCGTCGCTCACGTCCTTTGACGACGTCGAGATCGCGGGAGTGGGCGAGCTGCTGCCCGACCGGCTGCACTCGGTCTGCGACCGTTTCGCCATCCCCCGGGCGGCGCGCCACGAGCTGCGCACCGCCACGGACTACCAGGGGATGATCGAGCGGCTGGCTCCCGACGGCGTGTACGTGATCGGGCAGCCGAACATCATGTACGACATCTGGGTCTGGTGCCTGCAGCACGGCTTTGCCCTCTACATCGAGAAGCCGATGGGCATCACGCTGCACCAGGCTCGGATGCTGGCCCACCTGGCCGAGGACAAGCGGCTCATCACGCAGGTGAGCCACCAGAGGCGCTCCTGCCCCCTGCTGGTCAAGATGCGCGAGGAGTGCCTGGAGCGGGGCCCGATCACCCACGCGATCTGCGAGTTCTACAAGTGCGAGCCGGTCCCGTACTGGGGCGCCCGCGACCGCATGATGGACGACGGGGTGCACGCCATCGACACGGTGCGCTGGATGTGCGGCGGCGAGGTCGTCGGGGTCGAGTCGGAGTGCAAGCGGGTCGGCGCCCCGGACATCAACTGGATCTCGGCCGCGCTGCGCTTCGACAACGGCTCCACCGGCTTTGTACACCTGAGCTTCGTGAGCGGTCGGCGCGTGTTCCGGGTGCAGATGCACGCGCCTCGCATCGCGGTCGACGCGGAGGCCGAAGGCAAGGCGACCGTCTACGCCGACGGCGACACCGGCGGCGTCGCCTACGACACCCGGCAAGTGGCGGGCAGCGACCAGTTCCACGTCTACGGCGGGTTCCTGGCCAAGAACCGCGAGTTCATAGACTCGATCAAGAGCGGACGCGAAGTGACGTCGTCGCCGTTCCGCGACTGCGTCAAGACGATGGCGGTGGCCGAGGAGATCCTCGGCCAGGCCGTCGCGCGCGGGGTGTGAGTCCGTCGGGGGTGCCCATGAGCCGTTTTCAGGAAATCCTGGCGCTCGCCGAGAACACGCCGTTCGTCGACACCCACGAGCACCTGCTCGAAGAGCGGACCCGGCTCGCCGGCCCGGCCGGCGCCGCGCATCCCGCACGAGCGCTCAAGGACTTTGCCGTGCTCTTGAGCCACTACGCCGACAGCGATCTGCTGAGCGCCGGAATGCCGCCGGCGGACCACGCGCGATTGTTCTCCCCCGACGTGGATGTCCGCGAGAAATGGCGCCTGTTGGCGCCGTGGTACCAGCGGTCGCGCCTGACCGGCTACATGCGCAACGTGCGCGAGTCGCTGCGCATCCTCTACGGCGAGGAGGACATCAGCGGCGAGAACGTCGAGCGGGTCTCGCGAAAGGTCGCGGACCTGATCCGCCCCGGCTACTACCGCCGGGTCCTGCTGGAGGCGAGCCGCCTCTCCTACTGCCAGGTCAACAGCCTCGAGCTGCCGTTGTTCATGGAGACCGAGCAGCCCGACCTGCTGGCCCAGGATATCAGCATCGTGAGCCTCTCGACCGACCTCGCCGGTTTCGCCGCAGCCCGGCGCGCCGGGCGCGAGGCGCGGTCGCTCGCCGACTGGCACGAGGTGATCGACTGGGCCTTTGCGACCTACGGGCCGCGGGCGATCGCGGTCAAGAGCCAGGCGGCCTACCAGCGCAGGCTCGACTACGACGACGTGAGCGCGGACGACGCCGCCCCGCTGTTCGCCCGCTTCGCCTCCGACAACTCAGCGCTTTCGGCCGCCGAGCTCAAGGCGCTGCAGGACCACCTGTTCAACCGCTGCGTGCGCAAGGCCGGCGAGTGCCGTCTGCCCATCAAGCTCCACACCGGCTACTACGCGGGCACCAGCCGCATGCCGCTGCACCGGGTGCGGGCGAACGCCGGCGACGTGAGCGAGCTGCTGCTGCGCTATCCCGACCTGCGCTTTGTCGTGATGCACATCGACTGGCCCTACCAGGACGAGGCGATCGCGCTGGCCAAGCACTACCCGAACGCCTGGGTGGACATGTGCTGGGCCTGGATCATGAGCCCGCCCGCGGCGACACGCTTTCTCGAGGAGTTCCTCGCGGCGGCCCCCGCCTCCAAGCTGCTCACCTTTGGCGGCGACTACATGCCGGTCGAGCTGGTTCCCGGCCACGCCCGCATCGCCCGCATCGGCATCGCCCGCGCCCTGGCCAACCTCGAGGAGCAGGGCTGGCTCGCCGAGCGCGAGACCCCCGAGCTGCTCGCACGGCTCATGCACGGCAACGCCGAGGAGCTGTTCGACCGCGAGCGGGCGCTGGCGGCCTGGCGGGCACCGAAACCGCGGTGAGCAGGCGCTGGACGGCCGTCGGGCTCTGCTTCCTGTCGTTCGGGGTCAGCACCGGCGCGAGCCAGTCGATCATCGTGTTGTTCCCGGCGATCCTGGGCGACCTGGGAGGCAGCCGCGCTTCGCTGTCGGTGGCGCCCGCTCTCGCCGCGGCCACGGGCAGCTTCGGCGCGCTGCTGGTCGGCCTGCTGTCCGAGCGCTGCGACCTGCGGGTCCTGATGCCGGCTGGGGCCGTGGTGGCCGCCGCGGGCTTTGCGGCCTGCAGCCGGCTCACGGAGCTGTGGCAGCTGTACCTCTTCTACGGCGTGGTCGCGGCCCTCGGCTACAGCTCTCTCGGGGCGACGCCGACCAGCATCATCCTGGCGCGCTGGTTCGAGCATGGTCGGGGTACGGCCATCGGCATCGCGAGCAGCGGCTACGGCGCGGGGGTTTTCGTCTTCATGCCCGTGATCCAGGCGGTGATCCGGGACCGTGGCTGGCGCTCCGGCTACCTCGTGCTCGCCTTTGCGCTGCTCGCCCTGGCGCCGTTGCTGCTGCTGTTTCTGCGCTCGCGTCCGCCGCAGGTCTCCCGCGGCCCGGTCGAGCCGCAGCCCGACGCGGGCGCTCGCCGCCGACTGGCGGCCGTCGCCCGCAGACCGCGCTTCTGGTGGACTTACGCGCAGTTCATTCTCGGCCCCCTGTCGACGCAGGCGGTGATCATCCACCAGGCCGCCCTCATGCGCAACCGCGGCGTGGGCGAAATGACGAGCGCGTGGGTCGTGGCCCTGTTCGGGCTGGCGGTCGTCGGCGGCATGGTCGCCTCGGGGGCGATTTCCGACCGCGTGGGCAGGGAACGCTCCTACACCCTCGGCACCCTCGGCCTGATCTGCGGGTGCCTCGCGCTGCTCGCACTGCGACCCGGCGGGGGGGCGGCGCCGGCGGTCGCCTACGCGCTGTTGTTCGGCTTCGGCTTCGGCACCCGCCCGTCGATGGACGCGGCGACCGCGGCCGACATCTTTCGCGGTCCCGGCTTCGGGAGAGTCTACGGCCTGCTCGGCACGGCCCTCGGCCTCGGCAGCCTCGCCGCGCCGGTCCTGGCCGGGGCGATTCACGACCTGACGGGCAGCTACGACGCGGCCCTCGTGTTCTCCATGGCCGCCGTGAGCGTGGCGACGGCGTCGATCTGGATGGCGGCGCCGCGCCGCGGGCTGGAGCCGGCATAGCGTCGCGGGGCCGGTGAGGCGGTCGCACGGGATTGCCCGGCGTCGGCGGCAGGGCTACACTCCAGGCATGGCGAGACACGCTCGTTTGTTGGTTCCGGCCTGGCTGGCGCTGGCCTGCGCTCTTGCCGCGGCTCAGGCTCCCCAGCCGCGCGTGACCGTCCTGCCCTTCGAGGGCATCGGCGTGGCCAGGAGCGACGTCCAGGCGCTCACGCTGTTCTTCGAGACGGCGCTGCAGAACACCGGCAGGTGTCAGATCATCGAGCAGACCGAGGTCGACAAGATCCTCAAGTCCCACCAGTACGTGATGTCGGACTTCAACGATCCCACCAAGGCGGTCGAGATCGGACGCCTCATACCGGCCAACCACATCGTGCTGGGCACCGTGGGGACCCTGGCGGGCAAGTACTACGTCAACGTCAAGATGATCGAGCTGCGAACGGGCACCAACGTGGGGGCGCGCAACGCGACCGCCGCCAGCCTCGACCAGCTCTCGGAGACGCTCACCGACGTGGCCGGCCAGATGATGGGTGCCCCGGTCGCGGCGCCTCCGCAGCCGGCGCCTCCGCGCCCTTGGACGATCCCCGGCCTCTCCCTCCTGGGAGTCGAGGTCAAGTTCTTCGAGAGCGGACAGGGTTTTCCGCCGATCGAGCAGCGTTTCTACGCGACTGCCTTTGACGGGTTCGCGGCCCGGTACATCAACTGGGAGCTGCAGCTGAAGTTCGCCACGACGCAGGCCCCCGTCGACGTGCCGATCGATGCGCACTTCTACAGGTCCGACGGCTCGCTCCTCGCAGCTCAGAACGTGGTCGGCCAGATCCAGGCGGGGGGGGACTGGTACGCCGCGTGGCACGGCTGGGGCGCGCCGAACCCCGGATTCTGGACGCCGGGCACCTACACCCTCCGGCTGTCGGTCGCCGGGCATCCCCTGGCCAGCGGCATCTTTGTCGTGCGCTGAGGGCCGGCGCCGGGCTGGGGCGCCCTATTTCGGCTTTTCCTGGTGGGCGCCGTAGATCTTGTACTCGACCTTTTCGGTCTCGGACTTCGCCTCGTAGAGAACGGTGAGGATGAGGACGAAGTTGTGCTCCCGTTCGAGGTGATGGATGGACTGCTTCATGTCGACGATCTTCGGATGGTAGACCTCGATCCAGTTGTTCATGTCGTTCTCGACAGTCTGGCAGTCTCCCTGGAAGATCTTGACCATAGCGCTCCTCTCCCAGCTATTTTCGCCACGGCCGGCGCCCCGCGTCAAGCATCCTGACGTGGGCGGGGCCGGCTCAGTCCGCGGCGTCCCAGTGGATGTGCAGTCTGGCGCGTGAGCGAGGTCGGGGCCTCTCGTGCGGGCCCTGCCGGTGGCGGTGCCCGCCGATGGCGATCCCGCCGCAGAACGCCACCTGCACGTGATCGAGGGGGTAGGTCTCGAGGTCGGAGCCCGGAGGGGGGCTCGTCTCGGGAATCCAGGCGATGCGTCCTCCGATGAGGAAGCCGTTGAGGTCCAGGGCAAGGCCGGCGGCCACCATCGGGAACACCGACAGGGACACCGGGTCGCCGTCGTCGTCGGCTGCCGCGCGGCCGGCGGTGCCGATCGCCAGCTGCACGTAAGGGTCGAACAGGTGGCCCGCGCTCAGCAGGTGGTAGCTCACGAAGAACGCCTCGGCGACCCAGTCGACCCACCACTGCTCGACGTCGTCCCGGAAGAAGCGCACCATGTAGTTGCCGCCGAACCCGACGTGATCGAGAACGACCTCCCAGCCCGGGCCGTAGAACAGGGGCCGGTCCGCGCCGGCAAAGGCGTCGGCAGCCTCGCGCGCCGACGGCTCGTCGGAAAAATGCGCGGCCATGTTGCCGACCAGCCGCACCTGGCCGTTGCCGAAAGCGACGCCGGCGGCCAGGAACGCCGCCAGCACCGCGACTGCGCTTCTGTGATTCATCGAGGCAACCTCCCCTCGGCCGCCGAGCCTACGGGGCCGGCGGCTGCAAACCCTCTGTGTTTGCGTTAGACTTGGAACACGTCCCGGCTCCGCAGCTGTCACCGCCGGCTTCCGGTGACAGCCCCGTGGTCCGCGGGTGTTGAACCTTCGAGGAGCCGGAAAGGGAAAGCGGACCGTTTGGCCGTCGATGTCGAGGCCCTCTACAGGAAGTACGGGCCGATGGTCCTCAGGCGCTGCCGCACCCTGCTCCGGGACGAGGACAAGGCCGTGGACGCGATGCAGGATACCTTTGTGCAGGTGCTCAGGCGCGAGCAGACTCTCGACGAGCGGGCGCCTTCGAGCCTCCTGTACACCATCGCGACCAACGTCTGCCTGAACGTCCTGCGTTCCGAGCGACAGCGTCCGCGCGGCGGCGGCGACGACCTGCTCGAGCGCATCGCCGGCGTCGACGATCCGGCCGGGGCCGCGGTGGTGCGCGCCCTGCTCGAGCGCATCTTCGCCAGGGAGCAGCCGTCGACGCGCGCGATGGCGGTGATGCACTTTGTCGACGGCCTCACCTACGAGCAGGTCGCCTCTGAGGTGGGCCTTTCCGTCTCCGGGGTCAGAAAACGACTGCGCACCCTTAAGGCGCGCGCGAAGTCCCTGGAGGACGCATGAAGCCGCTCTCCGACCGCACCCTGGAGCGCTACCTTCTCGGGGAGCTTTCCGAGGTCGAGAAGAACGAAGTCGACCGCACGGCGGCCGCCGATCCCGCCGTCGCCTCGCGCCTGCAGGCGCTGCGCGCCAGCGACGCCGAGATCCTCGAGCGCTACCCGCCGGCGATGATCGCGGCCCGCATCCGCGAGCGGCTGGACGCGGCGCCGGCTCCGAGGTGCGCCCCCCGCGGCTGGATCGCGCTGCCGGCGGCCGCCGCGGCCGCGCTGCTGCTCGTGGTGCTGATGCCGCTGCGCGACGGCGGCGGCGACGGTGAGCGCATCAAGGGCCTCGCCCCGCGCCTGGCGCTGCACCGCAAGGCCGGCGCCGGAATCGAGCCTCTCGCCGACGGCGGCCGCGCCGCCTCCGGCGACGTCGTGCAGATCAGCTACGTGGCGGGCGGCGCCCGCTACGGCGCGATCTTCTCGATCGACGGCGCGGGAGTGGTCACCTGGCACCTTCCGTCGGCCGTCGGGCCCGGGACCGAGTCGCCCGTCCTGAAGAGCGGCGGCGAGGTGCCGCTCGGCTTCGCCTACGAGCTCGACGACGCGCCCGGCTTCGAGCGCTTCTTCTTCGTGACCTCGGCCAGGCCGTTCGCCCTGGAGGGGCTGCGCAACGAGGCCGAGCGCCTCGCCTCGGATCCCGCGGCCGCGCGCGCCGGCGGTCTGGGGCTGCCCAGGGGGACGGCGGCCGCCTCGTTGCTGCTGGTCAAGGAGGCGCGCTGATGAGCAGGCTCGTGCTCTGCCTGCTGCTGGCTGCCGCGTCGGTGTCGGCGCAGACCGAGGCCGTGCTGCGGCGCTTCGCGTTCATCGCCGGCGCCAACGACGGCGGCTACGAGCGCGTGCGGCTGCGCTACGCCGCCTCCGACGCGCAGGAGTTTTCCGCGGTGATCGAGCAGCTCGGCGGCGTGCGGGTCGAGGACCGCATCCTGCTGGTCAACCCGAGCTTCGCCGAGTTCCAGGACGGGCTGCGCCGCATCCGCGCGCAGGTGCAGGCCGCGGTCGCCGACCCGCTGGCGGGCGGCCCGCGGTGCGAGCTCATCGTCTACTACTCGGGCCACGCCGACGACGAGGGGCTGCTGCTCGGCCGCGAGCGCTTTTCCTACAGCCGCCTGCGCCGGGAGGTCTCCGAGGTCGAGGCCGACGTGCGGATCGCGGTGGTCGACTCCTGCTCTTCGGGATCACTCACCCGCAGCAAGGGCGGGTCGCGGCGGCCGGCCTTCGTCTTCGACTCCTCGACCGAGATGAAGGGCTATGCCTTTCTCACCTCGAGCTCCGAGGACGAGGTGGCGCAGGAGTCGGACCGCATCGGCGGCTCGTTCTTCACCCACTTTCTCGTGTCCGGCCTGCGCGGCGCGGCCGACGCCAACGGCGACGGGCTGGTCACGCTCAACGAGGCCTACGCCTACGCGTTCACCGAGACGCTGGCTTCGACCGAGCGCACGCAGTACGGTCCGCAGCACCCGGCCTACGACATCGCCCTCACCGGCAAGGGCGACCTCGTGCTGACCGACCTGCGCCAGACCGCCGCGCGACTGCTCGTCGGCGCCGACGTCGGCGGGCGCCTCTTTGTGCGCGACCGCTCCGGCGACCTGGTCGCCGAGATCTCCAAGCGGGCCGGAGACGCCCTGCAGCTCGCCCTCGAGCCCGGCCTCTACACCGTGCGGCTGCAGGACGGGGAGCGGTGGGCCGAAGCCTCGGTGAGCGTGAGCCGCGAGAGCCGGCTCGAGCGCTCGGGCTTCAGGCCGGTAGCCGGCGAGGCGACGGCGCGCCGCGGCGGCGAGGAGCCGGCGCAGCGGCCTGCGCCGGCCGTCGAGTACGAGAGCCGCACCTTCCACTTTTCCCTGCTGCCCGAGATCGACGAGGGCGGCATCTACGGCTCCCACGAGCGGCACGCGATCTCGCTCAACCTGCTGGTCGGCAACGCGGCCGCGGTCGACGGGGTCGTGCTCGCCGGGGTGGCGAGCTTCGTCGCCGACCGCATGGACGGCGCGCAGGCTTCGGGGATCGGCAACGTCGTCGGCCAGGACCTGTGGGGCGCGCAGCTTGCGGGCATCTACAACTACGTGGGCCGCGACGCGGGCTTCTACCAGAGCGCGGGTGTGGCGAGCATCGTGCGCGGCGGCCTGGCCGGCGTGCAGCAGGCGGGCGTCGGCAGCGTCGCCCTCGGCGGCGTGCAGGGCGCGCAGCTTGCCGGCGTCGGCGCGATCTCGGGCGAGGACACGATCGGCGGCCAGGCGGCAGGCCTGTTCGCCTTTACCGAAGGCGAGCTGCGCGGGCTGCAGGCCTGCGGCGGCGCGAACCTCGGCGGCGACGCGACCGGGCTGCAGCTGGCGGGCCTGTTCAACTACGCGCTCTCGATGCGCGGCGCGCAGCTCTCGACCGTGAACATCACCGACGAGCTGCGCGGCGCCCAGGCGGGTATCGTGAACGTCGCCGGTGAGGTGCGCGGGGTGCAGCTCGGCCTGGTCAACATCTGCGAGCGCATGGACGGGGTGCCGATCGGCCTCATCAACTACGAGCGCCAAGGCAGCCAGCACCTGGAGCTCTCCTGGCAGAACGACCGGCTCTACGGCGCGCTGCGGCTCGGCGCCGGCTCGCTTTACACGCTCGTGCGCGCGGCCATGGTGCGCGACAGCGATCCGCTGGAGTGGTCGCTCGGCGGCGGGCTCGGCTTCCAGCTGCCGCTCGGAGCCTTCTTTCTGAACTTCGATTTCTCGGTGCTTCAGTGGCTGGTCAGCTCGCAGCCGCTGTCGTCGTGGGACCCGCCGACGCTCAAGCCCGAGGTGCGCCTCGCAGCGGGCTTCGCGCCGCAGGGGGGGCTCGGGATCCTGGTCGGGGCCAGCGCCGAGCTGGAGATCCCGGGCTGGCACACGAGCGCCGAGTCGCAGCCGCAGATCGTTCCCACGGCGTTCATTGGCGTGCAGATGGGAAAGCCCCGCGCTGCCGCGCGGTAGCGCTCAGGGCCGCCTGCAGGGATCGCAGGTCGGCTGCTCGGCCGCGTCGGCGGCGTCGCCGCGGGGGGTCGCGCGGGCGATCGCTCGCGGCCGCCGCTTCAGCAGCCAGGCGAGCAGGTCGCCGACCGTGCTTCCCGCCGCGGCGGCCGTGAGCCTGCGCTTGCGCTCCAGCTGCTGCACCGGCATGCAGACGTCGCGGCACCAGCCCGCAAACGGCTCTTCGCCGCCGCCCCGGCTGCGGTACTCCTCGAAGGACTGCCGGATCCGGTCGTAGCCGCCCGGCTCCGTGACGCGGAGGCAGCAGCCTTTGCGCACGGCGGCAATCCCCATCGCGTCCATCAGCTCCTTGCGCTCGCGGTCGGCGATCAGGCGCTTGATCTCGTCAAGGCTCATCCCGGGCGACAGCCGGATCTCGGAGTCGAGCGCCACGACCTCGGCATCGATGAACTCACGCTTCTGCTCCAGAGCCACAGAGACGCGGTGGTTGCCGTCCCGCACGAAGTAGAGGCCTCCGAGTTCGTAGACTTTGATCGGGGGAAGAGCGGCGTCGCGCGCGAACGCCCGGTACAGACGCGTCCAGCGGGCGCGCAGCTCTCTGCGCCGCGGCAGGAACTCGCGGTCGAAGTCGCGGTGGCGCTCTTCGCTGCCCACGACCAGCCGCAGCGGGATGGTGCGCACTCCGCGATAGGTTTCTCTCGAGGGCCGCAGCCACCGGCTCACCTGGGCGAGCGGCAGCAGGCCCGAGTGCCTTCCGAACGCGAGAACGCTCCTCCAGATCTGCCTGATGCGGGCTCCTTCGAAAGCCTGGTGCGAGAGCCCGCGGTCGGACAGCTTCTCATCCACGGGTGCAAGATACGCCGGCCGCCCCTGCGCCGTCCACGTCGCGGTTGCCGCCGCGCCGGCCCGCGGGTACGATGGCGGCGTGAGCGCCGAAGCCCGCATCCCTCTGCCCCGCGACCAGATCGTGCTCTTCGAGGAACCGTCGTTCTCGGCCGAGGCGTGCCGGGGGCTGCTGCGCTTCTACGAGTGGTTCCACGAGCGCAACCTGCTGTACTTCCTGTCGCTGCGCGCGCGCTGGATGTCGAGCCACCCCGGCCGGCGGTTCCCCGGCCTCTGCGCGAACGTCCATCCGCTCACCGGCTGCCTGCGGCCCGACAGCGAGCAGCGGCTGTGGGGCTGGGGCGACGGCCGAGCCCTGGCCACGTGGTGCTCGTTCCTGGCAGCCGGACGCGTTCCGGACGGCAGCCGCAAGCTCGAGAGCGGAACGCCGGTCGAGCTGCGTGAGGCGATCGCAGGCTACGCGGACATCCTGTGGCAGGGGATGCACGAGCGCTATCGCCTCAATGGCGGCATGATCCCCTTTACCGCCGACCCCGAGACGAACCGTGCCGATGACCGCACGGCGGGCCGACCGACCGCGGGGGCCGATTTCACGAGCCTGTTCGCGGCCGGCGGCTTTCTGCAGTACGGCCTGTGGCGCGGCGACGAGGAGGCGCTCGCCCTCGGGAAGCGGCTGCTCGAGGAGCAGATCGGCGAGATCGGGCTGCAGCCGCCGCTGTCCCACGGGCCCAGGATGATCCTAACGGGCGTCATCGTCGACGCGCTCAAGACCATCGAGGCGCTCGGGGACGAGAAGCGGGATCTCGGCGCGCGGCTGCGGGCCACCGCCCTCGCGGCTGTCGACGAGATCCTGAGCTTCCACTACAGGGAGGAGGACGGCGGGGTCTTCTGGGAGGCGAGCGACGAGGCGGGCCGCCCGGTCGTCGGGGAGGACGGCGCCGTGGTCGTCGATCCCGGCCACACGACGGAGCTCGCGGGCTTCATGGCCGAGTTGGCCCGGTTCCTGCCCGCGGAGCCTCGCCGGCGCCTGATCGCCGCCGCCCTCCGCATACACCTGTTCGCCGACCGCGTCGGCTTCACGGCCGCGGGCGCCATGAGCAAGTACGTGGACCTGGGGACGGGACGCTTGCTGCCCGACACTCAGGCCGCGGCGGCCTCGGGCGCGCCGGCGCGGCCAACGGCGCCGTGGTGGAACGTGCGCGAGCATTCGGCCGCGGCCCTGCGCCTGTACACCCTCACCGCCGACCCGCGGCTGGTCGAGAGCTACCGCCGGGGGCAGCACGCCTCGTACCTGTTGTACCCGAACCAGCGGATCGGCGGGCAGATGATCCAGACCATCGACCCCCTTACACTGGAGCCTCTGGACCTCGCTCCGGCCACGGGGAACCTGGACCCGATGCACGACCCGCGGTCGCGCATGCGGGAGATCGAGTGCCTGGAGCAGCTGCTCGCTGCAAGCGGCGTGGGCCCTACGTGAGCACCTTGCCGAGGGCGCGCATCCAGTTGCGCGAGAACACGTCGTCGAGCGACTCCGCCGAGTAGCCGCGGGCCGCCAGCAGGTCGCTGAGCTTCGGCAGGTCGGCGATGGTCTCCAGCTCGAGGGGCGACTGCTCGACGCCGTAGCCGCCATCGAGGTCGCTGCCGATGGCCGCGTGGCGGCTGGAGCCGGCGATCTGGCACACGTGGTCGATCTGGTCCGCCACCGCCTCCAGCCCGACCTTGCGCCCTGCGGAGCCGGACTTGCGGACGTACTTGGGGTCGAGCATCCACAGGTCGAAGGAGGTTCCGATCACGGCGTCACGGGCCACGAGCGCCTTGATCATGTCGTCGGCGAGCTGCCTCTGGCCGGGGACCAGGGCGCGGCAGTTGTGGTGCGATGCGATTACCGGGCCGTCGTAAATGTCCAGCAGCTCCCACAGGGCCTGGTCGGTGAGGTGCGTCACGTCGACGAGAATGCCGGCCGCCTGCAGCGCCGCCAGCAGCTCCCGGGCGCGGGGCAGGAGGCCGCCTTCGGTGCCCGTGCCGTGGGCGTAGGCGCCGGTGCCGTAGTGCGAGAGGCTCACGCACCGCAGGCCCATCTCGTGCCAGTGCGATACCTGCCGCGGGTCGACGATCGGGTCGGCGCTCTCCATGGCCATCACGATGCCGATCCTGCGCGCTCCCTCGCGCTCGCGCCAGTCGGCGGCCACCTCGGCCAGGTCGGCTGCGGTTCGTATCAGGCGGGCCTCGCCGCAGCGCTCGAGGATCTCGTAATAGGCGGCGTGTCCCCTGCCCATGGCGTAGCACTGGGCCTGGGTGCGCATGCCGGTGCCCGCGTAGCTGCCGGCCGGGTCGAGGCGGATCATCACCGTGGCAAAGACGACGCCGACCCGCGCGCGCCGCAGCTCCGGCAGCGTGACCGTGCAGGTGCCGAACTCGCTCGCCGCCTCACCGCGCTCGGCTGCGCGCACCTGCGCCGCCGTCAGGGCGAGGTCCCGGCGGATCTGCATGCCGTTGACCGCCAGGTCGAGGTGGCCGTCGATGATCAGAGATGGCTGGCTCACAGGTTCTCCTTTTGGCCGGCAGTGTAGCAGAGGCGCGGCCGGGGCGCCAACGCCGGAGGCGGGCTGCCGGTTGACTGCGCGGGCCGGCCGTGGTAGGTGAGGACAACGGGAGGAGGTGGCCGTGTCGTTCTTTCCCGGTTACGAGCAGGAGCTGCAGCACGTGGCGCCCGGCATCAGCCGCAAGATCCTCGCTTCCGGCGGCCGGCTCATGGCCGTGGAGGTGGCGTTCTCCGCCGGGGTGAGCTCGGCGCCGCATGCCCACCCGCACGAGCAGGTGAGCTACATCGTGTCGGGACGATTCGAGTGGCAGCTCGGCGACGAGAGGCGAGTGCTGGCCGCCGGCGACAGCGCCTACGTGCCGCCGAACGTGACCCACGGCGTGCGGGCCCTCGAGCCCTCGGTGCTGCTGGACGTATTCACGCCGCAGCGGGAGGACTTTCTGGCAAAGGGCTGACGCCGATGAAGCGCCTCATCGCCCTCGCCGCCGCCCTCGCCGCTCTCTCGGGCTGCTACATCGCCAGGCAGGGCGCCGGCCTGCTGCGCATCGTCGCGCGCGCCGACGAGATCGAGCGGGTGCTCGCCAGCCCGCACACGACCCCCGAGGTGCGAACCCTGCTCGAGCTCGTGCAGGACGTGCGGCGCTTCGGCATGGAGGAGGTCGGGCTGGCGGAGAACCGCAGCTACACCACCTACGTCACGATCGACCGCGATCACGTCGTCGACGTCGTCTCGGCGACCGCCGACGATTCGTTCAGCCGCCACACGTGGTGGTTTCCCTTTTTCGGCTCGTTTCCCTACAAGGGCTTCTACGACCGCGAGGATGCCGAGCGCCTCGCCCGCAAGCTCGAGCGGCGCTCGCTCGACGTGATCATCCGCCCGGTCGACGCCTTTAGCACGCTCGGCTTCTTCCGCGATCCCGTCTACTCGTTCATGAGCAAGTACTCGGTCTTCGACGTGGCGTCGCTGGTGCTGCACGAGCAGACCCACGCCACGCTGTTTCTCAAGAACCAGACCCAGTTCAACGAGGAGCTGGCGAGCTTCGTCGGCACCGAGGGAGCCCTCGAGTACCTGCGCCGGCGCCACGGCGATGACTCCGAGGAGTACAGGCGGACGCTGCTGGAGCTTCGCGACGACAAGACCTTTACCGAGATCCTCAGGGGCATCCGGGCGCAGCTGCAGGCGGTCTACGACAGCGATCTCGACCGCTCGGCAAAGCTGGAGGCCAAGCGGCTGATCCTCAGCGACGAGCGCAAGCGTTTCGCCAGCGACTACGAAAAGAACTTCGCCACCGATCGTTACCGCGCCTTTGCGAGGGCGCGGGTCAACAACGCCTACCTGGACCTGTACGCCACCTACACCGAAGACCGGGCGCTCTTCGAGCAGCTGTACGAGGCCAGCGGGCGCGACCTCAAGCTGATGATCGAGCGGCTGCTGCCGCTCAAGGAGATCAAGGGCGACCCCAAGGAGCACATCCGGACTCAGATGCTGTGCGGGACCGAGCCCGCGTCCCCGGAAGGCGGACCTTGAGGCCTCGCGGTACGGCAATCGCCACCACGGCGCTCGCACCCGGAGTGCGGGCGCTGCCGTGGACCGAGTTTGCCGCCGAGCTGCCCTGAGCGGGGTAGGGCGGGGCTCGGCGTCAACCTCCGGCGCGGCGGGCCGCCTCGATGTGGGCGGCGATCTTGGCGGCGAAGCGCCGCTCGCTCGAGTCCTGCGGCGCGTAGCCGATGATGCGGCGCGCGTTGGCGATGCTCCAGAAGGCGTGCGGGTTGGCGCTGATGCCGTAGAAGATCTGGAACGGCACCCCGTGCCCGTCGCGGATGTCCTCGGCCTCGATGCTCTTCACGAACAGCTGCAGCATGTCGCGGCCGCTCAGGTAGACCGCGAGGGCGCGGCGCATCCGCACCAGGTCGCCCGGCTGCACCTCGTCGAGGTCGGTTTCGCGCGGGCCGCCGATGCGGATCTGCACGTTCTCCAGCGGCCTTCCCGTGACTCTCCCTGTCGCGAACACGAAGCCGAGGTGCTCGTAGGCCTCCTTGGCCCAGCCGTAGTAGTTGTCCGAGAGAGCCCGCATGTCCGGGGTGACGAAGTCCGCCTCGCCCTTGAGGATCAGCCGCTCGTAATAGTCGGCCGCATGGTTGGAGCTCAGCACCACAACCCGGCGCACGTTGGCCTCGACGCTCGTCATGTAGACGTTGTAGGCCATCTCGACGTTGGCGAGCTCGGCGCGGAAGCGCCGGTCCGGCTCGCCCGTGGCCACCTGGATGCGGCCGTCGCCGGACTGCGGGGCGCGCACAAAGGCGCCGTGGACCACCGCGTAGGCGTCCTGAAAGAGCGCGCGATAGCGGCTGCGGTCCGGCTCGAGCAGGTCCACGACCTGAACGCCGGCCACCTCGCGGCCCGCGCGGTCGCTCGTGCGCGTGTCGAGCAGTACGCAGTCATAGCGCTCGCGCAGCCCCTGGAGGATGATGCCGATCATGTCTCCGCAGGCGCCTGTGACGACGACCCTGCGCCTGGCCTGCGCTGCCATGGCTGCCCCCTACCGCTTGGCCGCGATCGCCTCGATCTCGATGTTGATCCCCATCGGCAGCCGCGCCGCCTGGATCGTGGTGCGCGCCGGGTAGGGCTCGGAGAAGTAGGTGGCGTAGAGCGCGTTCATCCGCGCGAAGTCGTCCATGTTGGCGAGGTAGACCGTGGTCTTGAGCACGCGGTCGAGGCCGCTGCCGGCGGCTTCGAGCAGGAGACGGAGGTTCTCCATGACGATCTTCATCTCGCTCTCGACGTCGCCTTTCTCGATCTTGCCGGTGTCCGGGTTGCCGGGGCCCTGGCCCGAAACGAACACCAGGTCTCCGTAGGCGACGGCCGGCGAATAGGGCCCCACCGGCTTCGGTCCCCGGGCCGGTCTGATCGACTGCTTGTCCATGGTGCGCCTCCTCAGCGCGGCCACCATAGCACGCGCGGCTGCCGGGCGGCAAAGAGGTCTCGCTGCGCGGGGCGCCGGCCGCTATAATGCGCCGGTAATGAGACTCGAGGGGAAGGTCGTCTGGATCACCGGCGCCTCGTCGGGCATCGGTGCTGCGCTGGCCGTGCGCCTCGCCGAGCGCGGCGCGTTGCTGGTGCTGTCGGCGCGCAGGGCCGACCGCCTCGAGGAGGTGCGCGACTGCTGCGGCGCCGCGCAGGTCGCGGTGCTGCCGATGGACATGGCCGACACCGCGGCTGTGCCCGCTCGGGTCCGCGAGGCAGCGGCGCCTTTCGGCCGCATCGATGTCCTGGTCAGCAACGCGGCCGTGAGCCAGCGCTCGCTGTTCACCGAGACCGAGCCCGCGGTCATGCGCAGGCTCCTGGATACCGACCTGCTCGCGCCGATCCTGCTTACGCGGGCCGTGGTGCCGCTGCTCATCGAGCAGGGGTCGGGGCACCTCGTCTTTGTCAGCAGCCTCGCCGGCAGGATCGGCGCGCCGCTGCGGACCGTCTACAGCGCGGCCAAGCACGGCCTGTGCGGGTTCGCTGACTCGCTGCGGGCGGAGCTGTGGCGCCACGGCATCGGCGTGACGCTCGTGGTGCCCGGCTTCGTTCGCACGGAGATCTCGCTCGCCTCGCTGGACGGCACCGGCGCCGCGCGGCGCGTCATGGACCCGGCCCAGGAGAAAGGCATCAGCCCGCAGCGGTGCGCCGCGGCGATCGTCGCGGCCATCGAGAAGGGCAGACGCGAGGTGGTGGTGGGCATGGGCCTGCGCGGCAGCCTCGCCCTGGCGCTGCGGCGACTGGCGCCCGGGCTGCTCGCCCGCTCCCTGCGCAGCGCGCGGGCCACGTGAGAGCCCGGCCGCGGTGCGCTATTCCCTGGCCAGCCCGCAGTACGCGAGAACCGCAGCCGCGTACGCCCGGAAATCGCCGATGTGCTTCGTGATGATCGAGAACACGACGTCCCAGTCGATTTCCTGGTACTCGTGCACCGCGATGTTGCGAAACCCGACGGCCTTCTGAAGCCGGGTCGCAAGAGCCTCACTGAGAACGCCCATCGAGCGCAGCTCGGCAAAGCACTCGCTCATCGTCTCGGGCGAACGGCGGGCAGTGTCGGCGATCAGGTGGGTCGCCACATCCGCACACACGTGGACCGCCCTCTCCAGGTTGATCGTGATGATGTCCTGAAGGTCGCGGTCTTGCCGCAGCACGCCCGGCTCAGCCGGCCGCTTCGACTCAATCCGGCCGATGCACGTGCTCAGGGCCTCCAGCTTCTTGAGAACGAGGGCCTTGTCCATGAGCAAAACCTTTCGCCTTGGCAAGCAGCATCCGCTCGAGAAGAGGCATCATGTCGGCCTGGTGGTAGAGCATCTTCTTCATGAAGAAAGCCAGCAGGCCCGGAACCGCGTTCTTCAGAACCAGTCCTCTGCTGAGCACCTGGTGGAGGATGAGGCCTTCGAGGGTCCTGAGGTCGACGAGGTGTACGGGTCGGCCTATCCGCAGCTCGAGCCTCGAAGCCAGGTCCACCCGGTCGTCGACGGACATCGGCTCGCTCCCGGCTGCGGCCACGTCCACGTCGCTGCCGGGCGCAAGACGGTCCGCAGCGGCCGAGCCGTAGAGAACAGCGAGAATGATCGAATGATCGCCGCGCAGCGTCTCCTGCAGGCGTCGCTGCGCCTCTCCGGCTGTCGCGCTCCGCATTCTATGGAAACAGAGCCGGCAGTCAATCGCTGCCACGCCGGCCGCGCCTCAGGGGCGCCGCAACCGGTCGTTGCTGGCGCGCAGCGCACGCAGGAAACCTCCCGCCAGCGGCCCCAACTCCTTGAACATCGCGAAGCGCTCATCGTAGAGGGCCGCCCTGCGCCTGTCCGGCTCGAAGCGCCCGCCCTCGTGGACCATGGCCGCCACCGCCTCGCCGAGCGATGCGAAGGCGCCCGTGGCGACTCCCGCGTTCATCGCCATCCCAAGGGCGCCTGCTTCGGCGACTTCGAGCCTCACGACCGGCCTCCCGAGGATGTCCGCCGTTGCCTGCACCCAGGCATCCGAGCGGCTTCCTCCTCCCACGGCGCGGAGATCGCCGATGCGGATCTCGGTTCCCGCGAGTGAGTCCACTGACTCGCGCAGGCTGAACGTGACACCTTCGATGATGCCGCGCAGGATGTCGGCGCGCGACGTGCCCAGGTCGAGGCCGACGATCATGCCGCAGGAGTCGGCTGTGAAATCGGGCGGGCCCATCACGCTCCAGTGGGGCAGCACGAGCACCGGGCCAGGCCCCTCGGGCAGCTCCGCGTTCAGGGCGTTGTAGACGTCGCGCCCTTCGGCATCGGCCTGCCGCTTTTCCGCGGCGGCAAAAGTGTCGCGGAACCACTTGATGATCGAGCCGCCCTGGTTATAGATGAAGGTCACATACCGGCCAGGCACCGCGTGGTGCTCGGTGTTCAGGCCCCGGGCGAGCATGGCCTGCGGCTGCTGCATCCGGCCGAAGACCGGTACGATGCAGGGGTAGGTGCCCATGCCGAACATCGCCTGGCCCGGCTCGATGACGCCGCTTCCGAGGGCGTTGGCGCACTGGTCGTGAGCGCCGACCACGATCGTCGTGCCCTCCGCAAGGCCGGTTTCGGCCGCAGCCGCCCGTGACACGACGCCGGCTATCGCGCCGCAAACCGCCGTTCGCGGCAGCTTGTCGCGCTCGATGCCCGCAGCCTCGAGCAGATCGTCCGACCAGTCCTCTCGCGCGAGATCGAACAGGAGCAGGCGGTTGGCCAGCGAGCAGTCCGCGACCGGCTCGGCGCCCAGCATGAAGGCCACAAAGCTGCCCCACGGCAGGAACCACCGTGCCCGTTCGTAGAGCGCGGGACACTGCTCGCGGACCCACAGCAGCTTGGTCAGGCCGTAGTTGTTGCCCGGCGCGTTGCCGTTGACGCGGTAAAACGACTCGCGGTCCTCGAACGCCCGCAGCCCTTCGAGCAGACCGCCGCCGCGGAGGTCGAAGCCGAGCAGCGACGGCCCCAGGATCTCCCTGTCGCGCGACACCGGCACGACCGCCTCGCCCAGCGAGCAGACGGCGAGGGCGCCGACCGGATCGCGGCGCGACTCGGCGACGGCGCGCCGAATCGCACCCTTGATCGCGGCCCAGACCCGCGGAGAGTCGAGCTCGGCCTGGCCGGGTGCAGGGGCAGTGAAGTCGTATTCCGCGTAGGCCGAGCAGACGGTCCTCCCGTCGGCTGAGAACGCGACGGCCTTGCACCCCGTGGTCCCGACGTCGATGCCGAGCAGGCTCACAAGCGCTCGCCGCCCGCGTAGCGCGCGACCGCTTCTTGGTTGAGTCTGATCCCGAGGCCGGGCCCGTCGGGGATCGCGAGCATGCCGTCAGCGTCGAGCGACCACTCGGCCTCGACGATGTCGTCGACGTAGGGCGAGCCGATCAGGTACTCGACGAGGTCGGTGTCCGGGAGGGCGGACGCGAGCTGCAGGTCCGCGGCGAGCCCCACGGCCGTGTTCCACCCGTGCGGGATCAAGCGCACGCCGTGCTCCTCGGCCATCCAGGCGATGCGCCGCGACTCGCTCAGGCCGCCGACCTTGGTGCAGTCGGGCTGCACGATGTCCAGAGCGCCGGCTTCGAGCCACGGGGCGAACGACTGGCGCCGCGTGAGGACTTCGCCGCCCGAGATCGGAACCTTGGACCTGCGGCGCAGCTCGACGTAGTCGGCGAGTGAGTCGGGCTTGAGCGGCTCCTCGAACCAGGCCACGTTGTGCTGCGCCAGCATGTCGGCGGTGCGCAGCGCCCACTTGTAGCCGTTGGGCCACCAGGCGTCGCTCCCCCCCGGGTCCACCATCAGCAGGCAGTCGGGGCCCACGGCGTCGCGGGCTGCGCGCACGATCCGCTCGTCGAGGGCGTCGCTGCTTCGGCCAAAGGGACCCCAGCCGATCTTGAAGGCGCGGAAGCGCCTGGCCCGCAGGGCGACGAGCACCTCGGCGAGCGCCGCGGGCTCCTGCATCAGCAGCGAAGCGTAGGGCCGTACCCGCTCTCGATACCTGCCGCCGAGCAGCCGACCGACCGGCTGTCCCGCAGCCTTCCCCAGGATGTCCCAGAGGGCGATGTCGATGCCGCTGATCGCGTGGGTGATCGAGCCGCCGCGGCCGAGCCAGAAGGTGTGCTGCCGCAGCTTCTCGCTCACGCGCTCGGGCTCGAGGGCGTTTTCGTTGCGATAGAGAGGCTCCAGCACGGCCAGCGACGCGCGCACGAGGTCGACATTGGTGAACACGCTTCCGAAACCCGTTGCGCCCTCGTCGGTGTGCACGGCCACCAGGGTCTGGACGCAATCCTCGGGCTTGATCTCCTCGGTCCATCCGCCTTCGGGCGTGGCCCCTCGAAGGCCGACAGCGCGGATTTCGCGGATCTTCATGGTGTCCTCCCAAAGGGCCGGGTGAGCCGGTCGTAGCGGTATTCGCTCATGCTTTACCCTGCCAGGCGGCCGCACACGCCGGCGGTGCCGAAGTGGTCGCGGATCAGTGAGCAGACGCTGGCGTAGCACGCCTCCTGGGCCTTGCCGACGCTGCCGGTGGCGCGAAGCGCCGTCTCGTAGGCCTGCCTGATCTCGGTGCCGACGTTGACCTTGACGATCCCGCGCCCGGCCGCCTCGCGGATCAGGGCGCTCGGGATGCCGCTGCCCCCGTGCAGCACCAGCGGCCGCTTGACCGCAGCGGCCAGTCGCTCCAGGTGCGCGAGGTCGAGGCGGGCCGCGACCTTCTTCTTGTCCCTGGCTGCCTCGGAGATGGCGCCGTGAATGTTGCCGATCGCAACGGAGAGCCAGTCGCAGCCGCTTTCCCTCACGAAGCGCCGCGCCTCATCGACGCTGGTGAACCCGCGTCCGGACTTGAACAGCTCCTCATAGGGCGGCAGCGGGCCGGCCTCGTGGCCGAGCACGGCGCCGAGCTCGGCTTCGCAGGGCACGGCGGCGCGGTGCGCCATCTCGGCGACCCGGCGCGTGGCCGCGATGTTCTCGGCGAGGGGCAGGCGCGAGCCGTCGACCATCACCGACTGGTAGCCGCACCGAAGCGCCCGCTCGATGACCTCGACATAGTCGACCTTCTGCCCGTCCTCGTCGATCACCGGCACGTGGTCGAGGTGAAGGCGGACGTGCCGCGGCCGTTGGTGCTTCGCGAACTCCTCCTGCACCGCTTCGAGGCTGCCGGCCTCGAACTTGACCCACTCCAGGCGCGCGAGCTCCACGAGGGCAAAGGAATCCTGGTCGGCGACCGCGCGGATCACGGGCTCGACCATCGGCAGGTACGGGACGTTGAAGGCGGGGATCACGATGCCCTGCTTCCAGGCCTTCGTGACGATCGCGGATGTCGACTCCATCGGCTGCACATCCTCCTGGCCGCACAGCTAACACCGGGCGGGGGCCGGCGATCAAGTCGCCGGCGATCAAGCGATGGCTTGACCGCCAAGCGCGACCGGGCTCACCCTCGCGCCATGACCATCGACGAGCTGCGTCTCGAGGACTACGACGACGCCTACCGGCTGTGGGAGGGCGCGGAGGGCATCGGCTTGAGCAGCGCCGATTCGCGCCAGGCGATCGGAGCCTACCTTGCCCGCAACCCGGGCATCAGCTCGGCGGCCCGCGAGGGCGGCCGGCTCGTGGGCGCGCTGCTCGCGGGCCACGACGGCAGGCGCGGCTACCTGCACCACCTCGTCGTGGCCGCCGACCGGCGCGGCCGCGGCATCGGCCGTGCTCTCGTGGAGCGGTCGCTCGCGCGCCTGGCCGCCGAGGGCATCGCCAAGTGCCACATCTTCCTGATCAAGGGCAACGACCGGGGCCGTGGTTTCTGGCTGCACGTCGGCTGGCAGGAACGTTCCGACATCGGGGTCTGCTCGCGCAGCCTCGAGGCGGGCCGATGAACGGACGGCTCAGCGCCGCTTGAGCGTGGCGGCGAGCCCGCCGGGGTGGCGGTAGAGCCTGCCGGTCGAGCGCTTCGCCTTGTCGTCGAGGGCGCGGTGCACAAAGGCCGCGTAGTCGTCCAGATTGGACGACGTGGACTCGAAGCCGTTGACCGCCACCGCGTCGCCCACCGCGCCGGTCTCGCGCAGGAGCGCCTCGGTGAGGCCGCGGAAGCCGCCGCGCGCCATCTCCGCCACCACGCCGGCGCTCCGCCCGCTGTTGTGGGCGACGAGCGCGAGGAGTCCCGCGCGCCTGCGCGAGAAGTAGGCGAGCATCTCGCGGGCGAGAAAAGCGCTGCCCTTGATCCAGCCGTCGACTTCTTCTTCGATGTCCGCAGCCTGGACCTGGAGGAGGGGAACGCTGCCGAGGTCCGGAGGGCCGAGCAGCACCAGAGCGTCGACCGAGTCGAAGGCCGCCAGCGCCTTGAGCGTCATGTTGCGGGCGCTGATCGGCGAGCGGCGCTGCCACTGGAAGACCTTGAGCGAGTCGCCCGCCACCTGGTTGTACGAGGAAAGCGCGTCCGGATCGCTGGAGGTGGCGAACACGCGGTCGCCGCTCTCCAGAAAGAGGCTCACCAGCTGCTTGCCGAGGGATGTGTCGATGTCGGTGACCAAGACGACGCGGCTCATGGGCTGCCGCCGAGTGTATGGGAGGCGGTTGAGTTGGTCAACGTGCGCCCGGACGGCGCCGCCGCGGCCGGCCGCACCCGCGGGCGCCCGCCTCAGTCGATGTCGATCAGCTTGTCGGGCGAGGTCTCGTTGACAAAGATGTCGGCGTAGCGGCCCGACGGGTTCTCCCGCCTCTCGTTGGGAAAGTAGGTTTCGGCGAAAAAGAACATCAGGTCCGACAGGTCGCCGAACGAGCGGACCGGCGCGAAGCGGTACCAGGTCTCGTAGTCGGCCAGCAGCCCGCGGTGCCTGCCGTTGCGCACCAGCTCCGGATCGGTCATCTCGCGGATCGAGTTGCGCAGGCCCCCGTACCAGGCGCGGGCCACGTGGAAGAGACGCAGCGCCTGCGTCGGGTCGCGGTAGTACAGCTCGTAGATGCCGGAGACCGAGGGCACGACCCGGTTGATCTCGTGGCGGTCGGTCTTGCGCAGCTGCGACCAGCGGATCGTGAAGTAGGCGGCCTCGCCGTCCACGATCTTGGTCACGCCCGGCTCGGCGCGCCCGTCCGAGCGCATCCGGCGAGAACCGGCGCTCATGGCTGTTCCAGCACTTCGCGCACTTTGCGCAGGAGATCGGCAGGGCCGAAGGGCTTCTGCAGGAAAGCCCCGCTCAGCGTCTCGCCCTCGGCCGCAGCCGCGGCCGGGTAGCCCGAGATGCAGAGGAGCCGGCCCGCGCCGCCGGCGGCCCGTGCCTCGCGCGCGAGATCGGCGCCGCCGACCCCTCCGGGCAGGACGAGGTCGGTCACCAGGAGGGCGATCGGCCGCGGCGCCGAGCGCAGCAGCGCCAGGCCGGTGCGCCCGTCGTCGGCGGTGAGCACGTCGAAGCCCTGGGCTTCCAGCGTCTGCCGCACGAGGCTGCGCACGGCGCTGTCGTCTTCGACCACGAGCACCGTCTCGCCCCTGCCGCGCAGCGGCAGGGCGGCCTCTCCACGGCCCGCCTCCTGCGGCTCCTCCCGCGCGGCCGGGAGCCGGATGGTGAAGGTCGTGCCGCGGCCGACCTCGCTCGCGCAGGTGATCGAGCCGCCGCTCTGGGCCACGATGCCGTAGGCAGTCGACAGTCCGAGACCCGTTCCCTTGCTGCCCTCCTTGGTGGTGAAGAACGGCTCGAAGAGCTGAGAGAGGGTGTCGGCGTCCATGCCGCTTCCGGTGTCGCTGACCTGGATGACCGCGTATCTGCCCGCCGGCAGGGCGCCGGGCTCCGACGACGGCCTGTCGTTCAGCTCGAAGCCCGCGGTGAACGTGAGCACTCCTCCGTCGGGCATCGCGTCGCGGGCATTGACCGCCAGGTTCACGATGACCTGCAGCAGCTGGGACGGATCGGCCCAGGCGAGGACCGGTCCCGGCGCGTAGCGGGTTTCCACCCGCACGTCCTCGCCGATCAGCCGCCGCAGCATGCCGCGCACCTCCTCGAGGAGCGCCTTGCAGTCGACGGCCCCGAGCTGCAGCACCTGCTTGCGGCTGAAGGCCAGGAGCTGCCGGGTCAGGTCCGCCCCGCGGCGCGCAGCCTGCCGGATGCCTTCGAGGTCCTCGCGCAGGGGCTCGCCGGCGGGCACGCCGTCGAGCAGAACCTCGGTGTAGCCGAGGATCGCCGTGAGCAGGTTGTTGAAGTCGTGCGCCACGCCTCCGGCCAGCCTGCCGACCGCCTCCATCTTCTGGGACTGCAGCAGGTCTTCCTGGGCGCGGCGCAGCTTTTCGAGGCTGTCCTGCAGGTCCTGAACGAGCTGGGCCTTGCGCCAGGCCGTGGCCGCCTGAGTGGCGAAGACGCGGATGGCCGGCAGGTCGTCGTCGGTGAGCTGCTCGCCGGTCATGACGGCAAAGCCGAGAAGCCGGTCCTCGAGCAGAAGGGCCGCGGCGATCGACGACGGCGGCAGGAACAGGGCGGGCTCGCCCGCGGCGATCGAGCGGAACGCGGCCACGTCGGCGACGGCCACCGGCGAGGCTTGTGCCGGTGCGCCGAGGACCGCGGCCGTCGGCCCGTTGTCGCTGGCCGCCGGCCAGGCGAGCGTCGCCGTCCGGGGCGGGTCATCGGTGAGGTAGAGCGCGCAGCAAAGCCCGGCGCGAGCCAGCTCGCCGCCCATCGCGGCAAAGACCCCGTCGGGCGAGCCGGCCTTGAGCATGGCGAGCCCCGCGTCGTGCAGCGCGCGCAGGAGGTTCTCCCTGCGCCTGCGGGCCGCCAGCTCCTGCTCGAGCTCGCCGTAGAGGCGCGCGTTCTCGATAGCCACGGCGAGCTGGTCGGCCACGGCCTGCAGGGTAAAGGCGTCGAGATCCGTAAAGTTGTCGGTCTGCTCGCTCTGCACGTCCAGCACCCCGATGACCCGGCCCTCGATCGCGATGGGGACGGCGAGCTCCGAGCGGGTGCGCAGCTCCTCTTTCTCCACCCAGCGGTACCAGGGATCGGCGCTCACGTCGGGTGAGTTGCGCGCCATGCCGTGGCCGGCCACCCAGCCCGAGATGCCCTCGGTGCCGATGCGCATGCGCAGCCGGCCGAGCGAGGGCTGGAGGCTCTCCATGGTGCTGGCCCGCAGCACGATGTGGGCGCCGTCGACGAGGAAGATGTTGACGAAGAAGTAGGAAAAGGCGTCACGGATCACCGACAGCGCGCTCGGCAGCAGCTCCTCGAGCGAGCGGACGGCCGCAGTCTGACGCGCGACCTCGGCCAGCAGCTGCAGGCGCAGGGCGCGCTCGTGCTCGTCGATCTTTCTGCCGCCCGCCCCGTCCATGCCAGCCGCTATTGTATTGGCAACGGGGCCCCGCGGCAACGGCGGCGCGGCCCGCGCCCTCCTACTTGTCGGTCTCGCCCTCGTCGAACACGATCGTGGCGCCCGCCACGTTGATCACGTCGCCGGCTTCGAGCACGCGCTTGCGCACGGTCCGGTTGTTTACCGTGATCTCGCCGGTGCCGACCACCGTGTAGCTCTTCTTCTTCGGGTCGTAGAGGATCGTGGCGTGCTCTTCCTTGATCGCGGGGTTGCCCGTGATCGTCATGTTCGCGCTGCGGCTGCCTCCGATGACGGTCTTGGTGCCGGCCAGGGGCAGCACGCGGGTCTGGGCGCGGCCGACGCGCGTGGCGAGCACTTCCAGCGTCGCCGGCCCCGGCCGCCTCTCGAGCTTGAGGCGTGTGAGCACCCAGAACAGCAGGAGCGCTGCGATCAGCGGAAGCATGAGCAGGAGCGACAGCCGGCTCATCGGCAGGCCGAAAACGGTGCTGGAAAAGTAGAAGCGCGTGACGGCCGCGGCGCCGGGCAGGCTCACGCGCACAAAGGTCCGCTCCGCCGGCTCCATGCCGGCGCGGTAGCTGATCAGGTACTCGCCGGCGACCTGCGTGTGGATGCGGCGGTAGACGCCCTGCAGCTCCTCGCGGTTGCCCGCGTCGAAGATCGCCCCTCCCGTCTCTGCGGCGATGCGCTGCAGGTTGCGGTCCTTCTCGGCCCCGAAGCTGATCGCGTAGACCGAGACGCCCTCTTCCTGGCAGGCGCGGATCGCCTCCTCGGGGGAGACCGAGGTCCAGCCGCGCTCGGGGTGGGGCCTGCCCGAGTGCTTCGCGAACGGAAAGTCCTCGCCGTCGGACAGCACCACGATCGCCTTGCGCCCGCCCGGGCGCGCCGCGCCGGCGAAGCCGGTGGCGGCCTGACCGAGGCTGGCGTACAGCTCGGTGTACGCCTCGTCGGGCAGCGGCCTGGCGATCGTGTCGAGCACCGCAGCCACGCGCGCCTTGTCCCGCTGAGGGGCCGCGAGGGAGGCATAGCGTGTGTTGTAGGCCACCAGCCCGACGGTGTCGGCCGGGTGGGTCATGCTCGAGAGGAAGGCGCGCACCGCATCCCGCGCGGCCGTGATCCGCATCGCGGCGGCGTCGGTGGTGGGCCTTCCCGCGATGGTGTCGTACATGGATCCCGAGTTGTCGATCAGCAGCAGAAAGGCGATGCCTTCGGCTGCGGCCGCCGCCGGCCGCACGTTCGTGACGAGGGCCTCGGCGAAGCGCTCGCCGTCGGCCGACTCGGCCACGCGGAAGCCCTGCAGCCCGGCGACGGGCTGCCCCTCCCCGTCGGTGGCGCTCACGTACAGCCGCACCGTCTGCGTGAGCAGCAGGCGCGAGGCGTCGATCTGCGAGAGGCGCAGGTTCTGAGCGAACGCGCAGGCTGCAAGCAGCGCAGCGGCGGCGGCGGCGATCCTTTTCCTAGTCATGCTCCCCCCTCCGCGCTACTCGTAGCGGAAAAAGAGCTTGGCGGAACCGATCTTGATCACGTCCTCGTACTTGAGCGTGTGCTCCTCGACCGGCGCGTCGTTGACGAGAACGGGCCTCCTGCGCTCGAGGGCCGCGAGCACGACCTCGCCGCGGCGCAGTCGCAGCTCGGCATGCCGCTCCGCCAGCTCGTCGTAGCCCGGCAGGGCGATCTCGTTGCGCGGGGAGGAGCCGATGCGCGAGCGCCTCTGGTTGACGAGGAACTCCTTGCCCTTGAGCGGGCCGTTGAGCACGCGCAGGACTCCGGCGGCGAAGCCCCGCTCGATCAGTCCATAGAAGAAGGCCACGGCCAGACCCAGCACCACCAGGCCGATCAGGCGTGACGTGGCGCCCAGGGGCAGCAGCAGGCGCGAGTATTCCAGCAGCAGGCCGCCGACGAGGCCGCCGAGCAGGCCGCCGAAGACGCCGACTGCGATCTTGCGCGGCGAGCGGGCGCGCACGCCCTCGGCCGCCCCCACAAAGAGGCCGAGCACGGCCCACGCCACCGCCCGCGAGACCGGCAGCACCACGCGCGCGAAGCTGCGCTGGGAGCGGAAGCTCGCCATCAGGCGCTCGCCGATGCCGAGCAGAAAGCCCTGCCCGACCAGCGAGCCGGCGATGCCGCCCGCTGCGCCGATCGCCGCTCCGACCGCCGCCCCCGCCGCCATCCGCCGCCGGTCGTGGGCGAAGAGCCCCTCGGCGCTGCCAAAGGCCGCGCCCGTCACCAGCCCGACCGCGGCGCCCAGGACCGACTGCAGCGCGAGGTAGGAGCCGAAGCGGGCCTGGGCGCTCACGATGAGCTCGGCCAGCGGCCAGGCCGCCATCCCGGCCAGGAAGCCGAGGCACAGCAGGATGATCTTGCGCATTGTCGTCGACATGTAGGTCTCCCGCCCGGACCTGGTCGTCCAGGCTACGGCTGCACGCTCATGAGCAGCTCGTTCGCCTTGCGGTCCACCGACACGCTCACGCGCGTCGTGCGCTCCGCGGATACCACCACCGCGATCGTGCGCGCGAGCGATCCTCGCCGCGCGGTCAGCCGGTATTCGCCGGCGTCGAGCACCAGGTCGCAGGCTCCCGCGGCCAGGGGAGGTATCGTCCGCCAGCCGCGGTCGGCCCCGCCGGCGAGGTAGCTCGCCGAGTCGTCGAGGAGCAGCTGCACCCCGGCTGTATCGCTGGAGACGCTCAGGGTGCCGGCCGCGGGCGCGAGGGCCACGTTCAGGTGCAGCCGCGTCTCGTAGGGCCGCACGAGCAGGGTGTAGGCCTGCGTCGTGTAGCCGGGGCGCTCGAAGAGAAAGCGGTAGGTCGAGCCGCTGCGCAGCGACGAGATCACCTCGGGCGTCAGCAGCAGCCATCCGGCTCCCCTCGCCACCGACACGCTCGTCGAGGCGGTCAGGTCTTCGCCGGTGCGCATGTCGCTCACGGCGTAGCGGACGCTCAGGGGAAGGCCCCCGCCCGTGTACAGGTCCACCTCGATCCGCTTCTCGATCACCGTGTCCAGGTGTTTGCGCTGCTCGGTGCGCGGCGGCAGGTAGAACGAGTGCCAGGCGAGCTCGCCGTCGACGGTGAGCTTGAGGCGGTAGCGGCCTTCGGGCAGGTAGAGGCGCCGCGACTCCAGCGCGTATCCCTGCGCGGCGACCGCCGTGGCGGGAGCCTCCAGCGCGAACGTTGCGGCCTGCACCAGCTCGCCGCCCTGCTCGCGGTAGGCGATCGCCCGCGCCGCCACCTCGGCCGGCGGCTTGTAGCCCGGCGGCACCCGCACCGCCGCGGCCAGGGCGCCGTAGCGATCGGAGGCGAACCACTCGTGGCCGTAGCCGCGGGTGTACAGGATCCAGCCCGAGACCGCGAGGGCCGCGACCAGCAAAACGGCGGCCGCCGACCACGCGAGGACCGACAGGCGGGGGCGCAGCACGCCGCCGATGCCTTCGCCCTTGAGGACCTTTCGAATCGCCTCGTGGATCGACGCCGGATCGCGCCTGCGGATCCGCTTGCCCACCATGCGCAGGATCGGATGCAGGTCCTGGTAGCGGCGCCGCCGCTTGGGTCGGATGCACTTGCGGATGATGCGGCGCAGCAGCGGCGAGATCTTGGGATTCAGCCGCGAGGCCGGCGTGTACCTGCCCTTCTGGATCAGGGCGATGGTCTCGGCGTTAAAGGTGCCGGGAAAGGGCGTCTTGCCCGTGAGCGACTCGTAGACCACCACGCCGAGGGAGTAGATGTCGGCGCGCTTGTCGGCGTTGCGGGCATCGCCGATCTGCTCGGGCGGGATGTAGGCGGGGGTGCCGAGGGTCATGCCGTCGCGCGTGAGGGAGTCCTCGGCGCCTTCGGCCGGCGTGGCGATGCCGAAGTCGACGAGCTTGACCTCGCCCCTGTGCGAGATCAGGATGTTGCCCGGCTTGATGTCGCGGTGCACGACGCCCTTGTCGTGGGCGTACTTGAGGGCGCGCGCCACCTCGTAGAGGATGAGCATCGTCGCCTCGTTGGAGAGGTAGCGCTGCCTGCGGATCAGCTCCTCGAGCGAGATGCCGTCGATGAACTCCTCGACGATGTAGGTGTAGGAGCCTTCGCGAAAGTGGTCGTAGACCTGCACGATGGCGTCGTGCTTGAAGTCCATGAGCAGCGTCGCCTCGCGCTTGAAGCGTTCGGTGACCTGCGCGCCGCCCCGCACGGCCAGGCGCTTGAGCAGGACGTAGCGGCCGAGGGTCGGGTGCCTGGCCTTGTAGAGGACCCCCATGCCCCCCTGGGCGATGCGCGAGAGGACCTGGTACTTGCCGACGCTCTTTGAGCGCTTCTTGTCGTCCATGGAGCGAACGCTACCCGTCCGGCGTCTGTTGCGCAACAGCGCCCGCGCACCGCGCCTCTCAGCCCCGTGCCGTCGCTGCGGCGCGCGAGCCGCCAGAGGCGCTAGATCTCCAGCTCTTTGTTGACCTCGACGAACTCCTCCGTGAGGATCTGGGTCGCCTTGGTGATGCGCTCTTCCTGCTCTTCGAGGTCCACGTCGCTGGCGGTCACCGCGATCTTGAACAGCGGCGAGGAGCTCTGGATCGGCCCCGGCGAGAACCGTGCGGGCTCGCCCACCTGGACGTCGGCAGCGAGGCGGGAGCCTTCCTTGACCGCCATCTCCGGCACGTCCTCGCGCAGGCCGATGCTGGCGTACTGCACCCGCCGGCCGTCCTCGTGCAGCGGGCCGATGGCGAGCAGCGAACCCGAGAACGTCATGGCCAGGCAGCCCTGCGGGTCTTCGCGTTCGAGGGAGTCGACTTCGTTCATCTTCATCCTGGCGACGCGCTTCTCGAACAGCTCGCGCTTGTCGATCCAGCCTTTCGCGATCATTTCCACGGAGTCCTCCGTGTCCGGGAGGCCCGAGGTCCTGGTGATCTGGCGGATGTGATCCTGCACTTCGGCCGGAATCCTGTCGAGATATTCTCCCATGTCGTCCCCCACCTTGACCTGGGCGTCTTCGCCCAGGTCCTCTTGGGCGTCTACGCCCAAGGCCCAAGCCTGGACGTGGACGTCCAGGCCCCATCTTGACTTGGACGTCCTCGTCCAAGTCCCACCCCGACCCGGAAGTCTTCTTCCAGGTCCCCAGCCTGGACGTCTCCGTCCAGGCACTCTCGGCGTACGCGCCGGACCGTTCCCAGCAAGGGGTACACCAGAAGATAGCCCGCCCCCGCGCGGAACGCAGGGGCGCCGCGGAGGCGGCGTGGGCCGCCGAGGGGCCGCCCCGAAGCAGGTGCAGCGTGCCGGCCGCCGCAGCAAAGGGAGGCAGGGCTCCGGCCGATGGGCTACAATGGGAGACCATGAGTGACGAGATCGAGCGGCTGAGTCCGACGGTCCGCAGCCACATCCAGGCCATCACGCGCACTTCCGGCCTGGCGCAGACCGAGGGATCGTTCCTGCGCATGGCCATGGCGTGGCTGGAGAAGAAGAGGCTCTTCGAACAGCAGGCGCGCGCCCTCGACATGCGCCAGGTCGAGTCGTTTGCAGCGTCCGAGCCCGGGGGCGCGCTCGCGCTGACCTATTCCGGCTCGCTCATCAGCCTTGAGCCCGCGGTCGAGGGCAGCCGCCGCGTCGAGTACGCGAGCATCCCGCTGCGGGCCGACGTGCCGGCCCTGGCGATTGCGGAAAAGACGGCCCTGTCGGGTGACCTGCGCATCGACGGCGAGGCGGCGTTCACCGCGGGTCCCGTCAAGAGCACCTCACAGCTGCTTGTGATCGCGGTCTTTGCCCCGGGCCTGAGCCTGCGCGAGCAGAGCCGGCGCATCCGCGAAGCGACGATCTTTCTCACCAACGGCTTCGTCAAGATCAACCGGACCGTCCTGCCGCCAAAGGAGGGGGTCCCCGAGCAGTTCACCCTCCGCGCGATCGTCGCCTACCTCGCCAAGCGGGCGGGGCTGCCCAAGGTGCGCGTGCAGGGGATCCTTCGCGACTACCTGGCTGTGCTCGAATCGGGCATGCTTCTCGGCGAGAGCGTCGCCCTCGGCCGCATCGGCCGCCTCTCCGCTGTGAGGCGCGGGGTGCGCAAGGCGCGCGCCGGCATCAACCCCGCGACCGGGCAGCCGCTGACCATCCCCGCGCAGCCGGAGCGCATGGCGCCGCGCATGAGGTTCGGCCGCGCCCTCAAGGCGCGGCTGCGGGACCTGCCCCTGAACTAAAGGCGCCTCGCGCCGCGCGAGTCGGCGGCGCCCATCCCCCGGCGCACCGCGCGTGTGCCCCCTCGCCCCACAGCGTGTCCTCTCGCTATAATGCCGCCGGAGGAATCCTCATGATCGCCTCGGGGCGCTTTGCCCTCAACAGGATCGCCTGCCCGACGCTGGGCCTGCTGGACTTCTTCAAGCTGGCCCGGGAGGTCGGCGTGAGCAAGGTCGAGCTGCGCAACGACCTGCCCGGCGGGCGGGTCACCGACGGGCTCGAGCCCTCCGAGGCCGCGGCTCTCGCCGCCAGGCACGGCATCGAGGTGATCGCGATCAACGCCCTGCAGAGGTTCAACGTGAAGGCCCTCGCAGGCCGGGTCGCCGCCGAGCTCGAGCGGCTCCTCGACATCGCCGCGGCTCTGCGCTGCCGCGCCGTCGTGCTGTGCCCGAACAATGACGCCGCGGACGGCCGCGACGCCGAGAGCCGGCAGGAGGAGACCGTCGAGGCGCTCGCCGCTCTCGGCCCCCTCTTTTCCGCGTCGGGCATCCTCGGCTACGTCGAGCCGCTCGGCTTCGCCGAATCCTCCCTACGTTCCGTGGTCGCGGCCTGCGACGCGATCAAGCGCTCGGGGCAGAGCTGCTACCGCGTGCTCTTCGACACATTTCACCACCACCTGGGGCCCGACACCGCGGCCGTCATCGGCGTCGGCTACGACGTGCGCAACACCGGTCTCGTCCATGCCTCCGGAGTGGAGTCTCCGGTGGCCGCGGAGTGCGCCCGCGACGAGCACCGCGTCCTGGTCTCGGGCCGCGACCGCACGGCATCGCGGGAGCAGATCATGCAGCATATCAGGCTCGGCTACGCGGGCGACATCTCGCTCGAGCCGTTCGCCCCGGAGATCCAGAGGCTGGGACGCGACGAGCTGGCCGCCGCTGTCAGAAAGAGCCTGCGCTACCTGCAGGAATGAAGGGCGCGGCCGGCCGACGGGGCCGACGACGCCTGGCGGCGGACTTGGGCTCGGCCGCTTAGAACCTCACGCCGACGAACAGGCCCCCAAGGATATCGGTGGAAAACGAAGGCTCCACCACGACGCTCGCCTCGCTTCCGACCAACAGACGGTCACCCGGCTGCCACTCGACGCCCAGCCGGAAGGTGAGAAAGCTCTCGAGAACGCCGCCGTCGTTGATGTACTGCTGCGCCCCGGCCACGGCGAACAGGTCGAGAGCGCGGCCGAGCAGGTAGGCCTTAACGAACACCTCGAGGCAGTTCTCCTGCATCCCGTCGCCGTCGACGTAGGCGTAGCCGAGGCCCACGGCCAGGTGCTCCAGGAGCGCGTACTCGCCCTCCACGAGAGCCTGCGCCGCCGGGTCGCCCGAATCCAGGCTGCGGCCCAGCCCGAAGTGCGCGCTGACGGCCGGCCGCTTTGCCCGCAGCGGCTGGGCGGCCAGCGGCGTCGCCGCCGACAGGAGCAACAAGGCGGCGAACAGCACGACGGTCAGCCTGACGGACACGCGGAGCCTCCGCTGCCCATTATACACCGCGCGGGGCTGCCCTATCGCCGCCGCGCCGCGTGCGCTTCGATGGCTGCCACGCGCTCGGCGAGCGTGGGGTGCGAGTAGTGATAGAAGCTGTAGAGCGGGTGGGGCGTGAGGTTGCTCAGGTTGCTGCGGCCAAGGCCGATGAGCGCCGCCTTGAGCCCGGCGGCGCCGCCGGTGGCATCGACCGCGAAGCGGTCGGCCTCGTACTCGTGCCTGCGGCTCCAGGCCGCGAACAGCGGCGCCAGGAAAAAGGTGAAGGGCCCGGCGCAGAAGCTCATGATCACCAGCAGCGCGTAGGGGCTCGGCCGGTCGAACCCAAAGGCGCTGTAGAACGGCTGGTAGGGCAGCAGCAGGCTGAGGATCCAGAACCCGACGAGGAGCATCAGGACCGAGAAGGCGAGCCGCTGCCTGACGTGGTGCCGCTTCTCGTGGCCGATCTCGTGGGCGAGCACGGCCACGAGGCTCTCCTCCGACAGGCTGCGGATCAGGGTGTCGAACAGAACGACGCGCTTGGCCCTGCCCAGCCCGGTGAAGTAGGCGTTGCTGTGGCTCGACCGCCTGCTGCCGTCCATCACGAAGATGCCCCGCGTCGCGAAGCCGAGCCTCGAGGCGAGGTCCTGGATGCGCTCCTTGAGGCTGCCGTCGTCCAGCGGCGTGAACTTGTTGAACAGCGGCGCGATCACCGTCGGGTAGATCACGGTCACGACGAGCTGAAAGAGGCTCACCCCCGCGAAGCCGAACAGCCACCACCACCGTCCAGCCCTGTCGACGAACCAGAACAGGGCGAGGAGCAAGGGCGCGAGCAGCGCCACGGAAACCGCGAGGTTCCTGGCCAGGTCCGCCGCGAAGAGGCCCGGCGTCATCCTGTTGAAGCCGAAGCGCTCCTCGATGACGAACTGCAGGTACAGGGAGGCGGGCAGCGAGACGAGGGTGAAGAAGACCGAGATCAGGACGAAGTAGGCGAGCCCCGTCGCGTAGCCGGGCAGCCGCCAGCCCAGCACCAGACGGTCGAGCGCCCCGAGGGCGCCGCTGAGGACCACAGCGAGCACGACGGCGGCAGCAAAGAGGCCGTCGACGAGGGCGAAGCGGCTGCGTGCCAGGGTGTAGTCGAGCGACCGTTTGTATGTCTCGCGGTCCATCACCTCCAGCACAAAGGCCGGCGGCGCTGCGCTCACCCGCTGCGCGTGGCGGGCGTTCAGCAGCGTGAGGGCGCTCTCCCACAGCAGGCGCAGGGCGAACAGCGCAAGGTACAGTCGCAAGATGGCCGCCGAGCTCAACGCAGGAACTCTCCGAGGAGCGCCAGGTCGAGCTGCGGGTAGACGGGAAAGCGCGCGAGCAGGTTATGGATGCGGTCGCGCGCCTCGCCGCGGGCCTTCGCGTCGATCGTGAACTTCGCCTTGCTCGTTTTGCCCTTCGACACCTCGGGCTTCGTCGCCTTGAGCACGAGGGCGAGCACGTCGGCGATCTCCTCCATCTCGGCTTCTTTCATGCCGAGGGTGGTCGCGGCCGGGGTGCCCGCCCGCAGGCCGCTGGTGTACCAGGGCCCGTTCGGGTCAAAGGGCAGCGAGTTGCGGTTGAGCGTGATGGCGCAGTCGCGCACGGCGCTCTCGGCCTGGCGTCCTGTGAGCTCGAAGGGCCGCACGTCGATGAGCATCAGGTGGTTGTCGGTCCCGCCGGTCGCCACCGTGATGCCGCGCCGGACCAGCGCCGCGGCCAGGGCGCGCGCGTTGGCCACGATCGCCTTCTGGTAGGAGCGGAACTCGGGCCGGTTGGCCTCCTTGAAGGCCACCGCCTTGGCGGCGAGCACGTGCGGGAGAGGCCCTCCGATGACCATCGGGCAGCCCTTGTCCACGTACTCGGCGAGCTCGCTCTTGCAGAGGATCAGGCCGCCGCGGGGGCCGCGCAGGGTCTTGTGGGTGGTGGTCGTGACGATCTGCGCGTGAGCGACGGGGTTGTAAGGGCCTTCGAAGACGCCTCCCGCCACAAGACCGGCGAAGTGGGCCATGTCCACCATGAGGATGGCGCCCACCGCATCGGCGATGCTGCGCATCCTCTGGAAGTCGATTTTTCTCGGGTAGGCGCTGTAGCCCGCCAGCAGGATGAGCGGCTCGAGCTCTTTGGCCTGGGCCTCGATCGCGTCGTAGTCGAGCAGCCCCGTGGCGCGATCGACCGAGTAGGAGTGAGCCTCGAAGATCTGGGCCGACACGTTGTGGCGGTAGCCGTGGGTCAGGTGGCCGCCGGAGTAGTAGTCGAGACCGAGCAGGCGCTGGCTGCCGCAGCGGCGGCGCACCTCGTTCCACTGCTCGACCGTCATCTTGGACGGGTCTTCTGAGCCGAGATCGGCCAGGGCGGGCGCTTCCACGCGGGCGGAGAGCACCGACCAGAAGGCGATGAGGTTGGCGTCGGCGCCGCTGTGGGGCTGCACGTAGGCATGCTCGGCGCCGAAGAGCCTGCAGGCCTCCTCGGCCGCCAGGCTCTCCACCGCGTCGACGTTGTCGCAGCCGGCGTAGAAGCGGTGCTGGGGGTAGCCTTCGGCGTACTTGTCGGTGAACAGGTTGCCCATGGCCAGCTGGGTGGCCAGCGACGAGTAGTTCTCGCTGGCGATCAGCTTTAGGTTCGAGCGCTGGTCCGAGAGCTCCTTGACGATCGAGGAGGCGGTCTCGGGCGAAACCTTCGCGATCTCGGTGAGCGCCGCGAGGTAGGCGAGAAAGCCGGAATCGACCTTGTCGGGGCTCGTGCGCTGGAGGTAGGAAACGAGGGCACTCATGGCGTACTCCGTGCCGCAGGATTGGGGAAGCACCCCAATCTATCCGGGGCGATGGAGCGGGTCAACGGAGGCCGCGCCCTGCGCGCGGATCGCCACCGGCCTTCCGGTCCTTGCCGATTCCTGCATGGCGAGGGCGACCTCCAGCGAGTGGCGGGCGCTGCGCAGGTCGTGCTCGGAGGGGCGGCCGGCGCGGATGCACTCGAAGAAGTGGTCGAGCCCTCCGCCTTGCCGCTTGGTGTCGCAGGCCGGTATGCGTTCGCTGTCCCGCGCGCCCTCGCGATGCAGCCGCAGCACCGTCTGCTCGTGCTCGCCGCTCATCACCAGCGAGGCCTTCGAGCCGATCAGGCGTGTGTAGTGGTCGCGGATGCAGCACACCGAGTCGGCGATCGACCCGATGGCGCCGTTTTCGAAGCGCATGAGGCCGAGCACGACCTCCTCCGAGGCGCCGCCGGGCACCGTGGTGCGGGTGAGGGCGTGGACCTCCCGGATCGGGCCCGCGACCCAGGCGACGAAGTCGATGTCGTGGCAGGCGTGATGCACGGTCCAGCCGCCCGACTCCTGCGGCTCGACCACGGCCCGGTGTCGGGCGCCGGCGCCGTAGAGGCCGAAGGCCCGGGTCTTGGAGTGCGAGATCTCCAGCAGGTCTCCGAGGACGCCGTCCTGAACCAGGCCCTTGATCTTGAGGTAGGCGTCGATGTGGCGCATGCCGTAGTTGACCGAGTTGACGACGCCCGCCCGCTCGACCGCCGCGATCATGCGGTCGGCGTCGTCCAGGGTCAGGGCGATCGGCTTCTCGCAAAACACGTGCCGCCCCGCGGCCGCAGCCAGCTCGACCTGCTGGGCGTGGCTGTAGGACGTGGAAACGACCAGTACGAAGTCGAGGTCCCAGGAGACGAGCTGCGCGGCGTCGTGGGTGACCCGCAGGCCGTAGCGCTCCCGCGCCAGATCGAGGGCCGGCTTGCCGCGGTTGCACGCAGCGACGATGCGCGCCACCTCCTGCCTGCTGCCGTTGATGAAATCAGTCATCTGGCGGCCGGTGTTGCCGAACCCGATGACCCCGCCCTTGAGCACCGCCATCGCATCCCTCCCTCGCGCGATCAGGATACACCCGGGGCCGGCAGGTGGAAAAATGCCGCATTTGGTGGATACTTGAATCGGCGCCGGTGCCCCGGGTCGTCTACCGTGGGGGAGGCGCAGACCGATGGACGGACGGCTCCCGAACGCGGCTGCCAGGCACTTCTGGCGCGACCGCTACCTGCTGCTGATCTTTCTCCCTCCGCTGGCGTACTACCTGGTCTTCCAGTACGCGCCCATGGTCGGCGTCCTGATCGCCTTCAAGCGCTACGAGATCCTCAAGGGCATCTGGGGCAGCCCGTGGGCCGGCCTGACCTACTTCCGCAAGTACCTGTCCGACCCCTACTTCTGGCGCGTCGCCCGCAACACGGTCCTGCTGAACATCTACTCGCTGTTCTGGGCCTTTCCCGCGCCGGTCGTGCTCGCGCTCCTGCTCAACGAGGTGCGCAGCCGTCGCTTCCGCCGGCTGACCCAGACCGTCACGTATCTGCCTCACTTCATCTCGACCGTGGTCGTGGTGGGCATGATCACGAACTTTCTCGCTACCGGGGGCGTGGCGAACCGCCTGATCACCGCGCTCGGCGGCCAGGCGATCTCGTTCCTGGTCCGGCCGGAATGGTTCCGCACGATCTACATCTCCTCCGGCATCTGGCAGGAAGCGGGGTGGGGATCGATCATCTACATGTCCGCTCTCGCAGCGATCCACCCCGAGCTCTACGAGGCCGCGCTGGTCGATGGCGCCAACCGCTGGCAGAGGATGCTGCACATCACGCTCCCGGGCATCTCCTCGACGGTCGTCGTGATGTTCATCCTCCAGCTCGGCAGGATCATGGACGTAGGCTTCGAGAAGGTCTTTCTGCTGTACAACGGGGCGACCTACGAGACCGCCGACGTGATTTCCACATACGTGTACCGGGTCGGGCTCGTGGGGGCCGACTTCAGCTACGGGACAGCGGTGGACCTGTTCAAGTCGCTGATCGGCCTCGTGTTCGTGACCGCCGCCAACGCGGCCAGCCGCAGGATCGGGGAGACGAGCCTGTGGTGAGCCGCCGCGGCAACGTTTTTGACGCCGCCCTGGGAGTCGCGATGCTCCTGGCCATCGCGGCCACGCTCTACCCGTTGTACTACATCGCCGTCAATTCGGTGAGCGACTCCAGCCACGTGATCGCCGGCTCCGTGTACCTGCTGCCCAAGGGCCTCAACGTCGAATCCTACCGCGCGGTCCTGGCGGACCCGGACGTGCTGCGGGCCTATGCCAACACGCTTCTGTACACCTCGGTGGGCACCGCCTTCAACCTCGCCCTCACGGTCCTGTGCGCCTACCCGCTCTCGATCCCGGGGTTCTTCGGCCGCCGCGCCTTTACCCTGATGATCGTATTCACAATGCTCTTCAGCGGCGGCCTCATCCCGAGGTACCTCGTCGTCCAGGCCCTGGGGATGATCGACACGATCTGGGCCGTGGTGCTGCCGATGGTGATCTCGACCTGGTACATGTTCATCATGAGGACCTACTTCGCCACCATTCCGCAATCGCTGCGCGAGTCGGCCTTTATCGACGGCGCCAACGACGTGCGGGTGATGGTGTCGGTGGTGCTGCCGCTTTCGACGCCCGTGATCGCCGCCCTCACGGTGTTCTACGCCGTCGGGCACTGGAACAGTTTTTTCGCGGCGTTGATCTACTTCAACTCCAAGAGCAGGTACCCGCTGCAGCTCATCCTGAGGAACATGACCATCGCCGGCGAGCTGCAGCACTTTGCGGACACCATCGGGGATGCCTCTGACTACGTCGTGGGCGAACAGACGATCAAGTACGCGGTGATTATGGTCTCGACGCTGCCGATCATCACGGTCTACCCGTTCGTGCAACGGCACTTCGTAAAGGGGATCACGATCGGGGCGGTCAAGGGATGAGTCCCGGACCGGGGCCCGAGACAATGCCATGCGAGGAGGTTTTCAGATGAACAGAAGGCTCTCTTTGATGACCGCGGCGCTGCTGGCGCTGCTCGGCTGCGGGGCGTGGGTGTTCGCCGGCCCGACCGCCGAGGGCGGGGCCGAGCGCGTCCGCCAGGTTGAGCTCACGGTGATGCTGAACGAAGGCTCGGCGACCAACGTCAACCCCGAGGCCCCGTCGTACAGGGTCATCACGGCCAAGACGGGCGTCAAGATCAACTTCCAGCCGATTCCGTCCAGCGACTACACCCAGAAGATCAGGACGCTGATCGCCACGAACAACGTGCCCGATATTGCCCTGATCGGCTCCGGCGAGCTGATCGACTTCGGCGCTTCGGGTGCATTCCTCGAGCTCGACAGCTACATCGACCGGTACGCGCCGGAGTTCAAGCGCGTCATGGCTGCGAACCCCTGGATCAAGAAGCTCACGATCAGCGGCAAGCTCTACGCCTTTCCCACGGTTTCCCGCGACGACGTGACCAAGAGCCCCCTGATGTTCACGCGCGTCGACCTGCTCAAGCGGCACGCGATCGGGACGCCCAAGACCGTGAACGACCTGTACTCGATGCTCAAGGCTCTCAAGACGCTCTACCCCGATTCGCTGCCCTACACCTCGCGCGGCAGCGGCATGCTGCAGTCGGTGGCTCTGTACTCGCTGGGGTCGGGCCAGGGGATCTACTACGACAAGGACGTGGACGGCGGCCGCTACGTCTACGCGCCCACGAGCCCGCAGTACCGCAGGGCCGTCGAGTACCTGGCGCGCCTGTACAAGGAGCAGCTGCTCGACCCGGACTATGCGGTCACCAGCAACCAGCAGTGGCAGGAGAAGAATGGCAGCGGCAAGGGGCTGTTCAGCTACGACAACCCGATCTTCATGGACACGATGAACAAGGCGCTGGAAAAGACCAAGCCGGGCGCACGCTTTGCCATGATTCCCGTCGTGGCCACGGAGACGGGAATGCGCCGCTTCCAGCTCTACGTCGTCCATCCGGCGCGCTACTGGGTCATCGGCGCCAAGACCAAGGACCCGGTCGCAGCGGTCAGGCTCTTCAACTGGCTCTACAGCGAGGACGGGTGCAACGTGCGCAACTTCGGGATCCTCGGCGAGCATTACACGATCGAGGGCGGAAAGCCGACCTTCAAGCCGAGCTACCTGGCGAGCTTTGCCGGCAGGGGCGATCTCTACACGCTGGTGCAGAACGAGCTGGGCGTGGCTTACAACAACTTCACCCCCTACCTCGACAACACGCTGCTCAAGGTCTCGCAGACCGGCGAGCTGCAGAAGTGGTGGTTCGTGGACGTGGCCGCCGACCCCGCGCGCGACTACCCGGAGCTCGATCCGCCCTTCACCGCGGCCGAGCGCCAGAAGATCAAGGACATCAGGTCCGCGCTGTCGACGCTCGAAAAGGAGTCCTTCGACAAGTTCGTCATGGGGGCCTGGCCGATCAGCCAGTTCGAGCAGGTGGTCAAGCAGATGAACGAGAAGGGGGCGGCGGAGCTCGAGGCGGTCTACAACAGGGCCAACGCAGCGGCCAGATAGAGGTCCACAGCGGCTCCTGCGGGTGCCCCCGCAGGGGCCGCCCTGTCCCGGGGGAGTCGCTTGTCAACCGAAGACCGGAGCGCGGCCGCCCGACGCACCACCCCGGTGGGCAGGGCGTTCCGCAGCCTGCTCCTGCACTTTCTGCTCCTCGTGGCGCCCACCGGCGTCATCGGCATCGGCACGCATGCAGTCGCCGTGGGCCGGCTCACGCTCGAGTTCTCGGCTCGCAGCGAGACGGCTCTCGAGGCATCGGTGCGCCAGATCGACGGGGCGCTGCAGGCTGCGCAGGAGCTGGCTGCCCACGTCTTTTCCGAGGACTTGGTGGTCCGCAACCTGGCGCCCTGGAGCAGCCTCTCGATCGAGCAGAAGGCCAACCTCATCCGCCTGCCGGAGGCCCTGGCCAGGGTGCGCAGCGCGGCTGTGGCGCTGGTTCACAGCCTGTTTCTCTACGTCGACAGCGAACGGGTCTACACAGCCGCGGGGGTCGAGGAGTTCGACGACTTCTTCGGCAAGTTCTACCGCTACGATCGCTACACCGCCGAGCACTGGAGGCGGCAGCTCGCGCTGCCCCACGGGCTCGTGCTCCTGGCGCCGTCGCCCGTGAGGGGGATGACGGGCGCGCCCTGCGTCTTGGTCGTGCCGATGGTCGTTTCGCAGCCGATCGCAGGCGCGCGGGCGGTCATGGTGCTGAACATCTCTCTCGAAGCTGTGGAGCGCGTGCTGCGCAGCCGCGCCCTCAGCGGCGCCACGGAGTTCGCCGTTGCCGGGGGTGACGGTGCTCCCTTTCCAGGGGCCGAGCGCGCCGCGGGGCTCGCCCAGGCTGCGGCCTCGGGTGCGGCGCGGGCGACCATCGGCGGCCGGCCGCACGTCGTGCAGAGCGCCCGCTCCCTGGTCACGGGATGGCTGTACTGCTCCGCGACGCCGACGGCCGAGCTGCGCAGGCAGACCGGCGGCATCCTGCGCGCAACGGCGCTGGCCAGCGTCGCGCTCACGATCACCAGCGTGCTGCTGTCCTTCGTCTTCGCCTACCGGCTGTATTCGCCCGTACGTGCGATCAGCGATTCGCTGCTGGTCCATGCGGGAGAAGCCGCCAGAGGCCGGCGGCGGCCCGACGAGTATCGCATCATCCAGGAGGGCGTCGCGCGCCTGGAGCAGCGGTGGGCAGCTCTCGCCTCGGAGCGTGCGCGCGTGTCGCTGTGGCACCTGCTGAGGAACGAGAGCTCCCACGACCCCCCAGCCGCTGCGCAGGCGCTTGCCGACTCGGGGATGCCTCATCCGCTCTTTGTCGTGGCGGCGTTCTTTCCCGCGCGAGGCTCTGCGGGCAGCTCTGCGGGCGGAGCCTTCCCCCGAGAGCTAGGCCAGAGCGTCGAGGCGGCTCTGCGGCCCGCAGGCGCCGCGTGCCTGCTCGACAGCCAGCGCGACTACCGAATCGCGGTTGTGAACGCCGAAAGGCCGCAGGGCAGGCAGCGGCTTCTGGAGGCCGCGGGGGCGATCGCCGCCGAGTCCTCCCTCGTCGTCGGGGTGGGCCGCCTCGTGAGCGGGGCCGAGGCTCTGTGGCGATCCTTGAGTGAGGCGATCACGGCCGTGCGCCTCAGGGAGCAGGCCGGGGGTGCCGCCGTGGTCGATGCCGCGTGCCTGCCGATCAGCGAGCAGGCCCACTACCCCTTCGAGGTCGAGAACCGCATCCTCAACCTCCTTCGGGCGGCCCGCATCGCCTCGCTCGAGCACGAGCTGCACGGCGTCGTGCGCGAGAACCTCGCCGGCAACGCCTCGCACGAAGCGATGCTGCGGCTCCTCGCCGCGCTCGCGGCCACTGCGGTCCGCCACGCCGGCGACCTCGCGGCGCAGCCGTCGGGGCGGCCGCTGCGCGCCGAGCTGCCGGAGCGGACGCCCGCGGCCATGGATCCGATGGACACCGACTATGCCGCGCATCTGGACCGCATCGTGGCCTTCTACGCCTGGGTGGTGAGCGCATCGCTGCGCCTGAGCGCCGAGGCGAGCGATTCGACGGTGGGCCGCATCATGCAGCACATCCAGGGGCATTACCCGGAGGCGGGCTTGTACCTGGAGTCGATCGCCAGGCACATGGGCCTGTCGTCGAAGTACGTCTCGCGGCTGTTCGCGGAAAAGACCGGAGTCCACATCACGGACTACGTCGAGGGCGTGCGGATCGCGAAGGCTAGGGAGCTGCTCGACCGCACGACCCTGAAGGTCGCCGAAGTGGGGCGCGCGGTGGGCATCCCCGATCGCACGACCTTTGCCCGGGTATTCCGCAAGCGGGAGGGCGTCAGCCCCAGGCAGTACAGGAGGAGGGGATAGGAGCCATGGCTACCGAATCGAGGCGCTACGATGTCGTCGTCGTCGGCGGCGGGCTCGCGGGGGTCTGCGCCGCGCTCGCCTCCGCTCGCCTCGGCAGCCGCACAGCCCTGGTGCAGGACCGGCCCGTCCTCGGCGGCAACAGCTCCAGCGAGATCCGCGTTTCGCCCGTAGGCGCCGGAAGACAGAACCCGTGGGCCGACGAGACCGGCATCATCGACGAGCTGGCGGCCGAAGACGCCCTGCGCAACCACGGATTCGTCAACTCGGTGTGGGACCTCGTGCTCTACGACGCGGTGATCAGCCAGCCCGGCCTCGAGCTGTTCCTCAGCACGCCGGTGTTCGACGCGCGGCTGGACGCGCGCGGGCGGATCGCCGCGGCCATCGGCCGGCAGCTCGGCAGCGAGCGCGAGCTGGCCCTGGAGGCCGGCTGCTTCGTGGATGCCAGCGGCGACGGCCTGTTTGCGGCCAGGGCGGGGGCGCCTTTCCGCATGGGCCGCGAAGGCCGCGCGGAGTTCGGCGAGTCGATGGCTCCCGAAAAGCCGGACCACGGCATGCTGCCCAGCACCATCAAGTTCGCCACGCGCGATGTCGGGCATCCGGTGCGCTTCCAGCCGCCGGAGTGGGCCGAGAGCTTTCCCTCCGAAGAGGACCTGAAGCACCGCAGCCACGACCGCTTCGAGCACGGGTTCTTCTGGGTCGAGATCGGCGGCTGGCGCCACCACACGATCGAGGACAACGAGCGGATCAGGCACGAGCTCCTTCGACACGTGCTGGGCATCTGGGACCACATCAAGAACCGGGGCGACCACGGAGCCGCCAACCACGTGCTGGATTGGGTCGGCTCCATACCGGGCAAGCGCGAGTCGCGGCGCTTCGAGGGGCCGCTGATGCTCACCGAGAACGACCTGCGCGCCCGCACGCCCTTTCCCGACCGCGTGGCCTACGGCGGCTGGTTCGTCGACGAGCACACCATGGGCGGCATGCTCGCCAGGGACCGCCCGCCCGGCAACCGCGACGGCGACCCGGACTGGCTCGAGAAGTACGGGCTGCGCCCCTATGGCATCCCGCTGCGGGCGCTGTACTCGCGCAAGGTGCCCAACCTGTTCTTTGCCGGCAGGAACATCAGCGCCAGCCACAGGGCCTTCTGCAGCGCCCGCGTCATGAAGACCTGCGCGGTCGTGGGTCAGGCCGTGGGCACGGCGGCGGACCTGTGCGCTCGCTCGGGCGTGGATCCGGCCGACCTCGACGCCGCGCAGGTGGCGGCAGTCCAGCAGAGCCTTCTGCGGCAGGGCTGCTACATACCGGGGCTCAGGAACGAGGACGGGGCCGACCTGGCCCGCTCGGCCGCAGCGAGCGCCTCCAGCTCGGCGCCGCTGGCGTTCCCGACGGGCGACGCCGCCGTGCCGCTCGGCTGGCCGTGCGCCCAGCTGTTCGCCGTGAGCACGGACCACATCGACGCAGTCGAGCTGCTCCTCAGCTCCTCGGCGCGAGCGCCCGTGGAGGTGGAGGTGGCGCTGGCCGGGGCCTCGGACATCTGGTCGCTCGACGGCGAGCGGCTCGGCTCGGCCAGGGCCACGGTGCCGCCGGGCTTTTCGGGATGGTTGAGCTTCCCGGTGAACGCAGCCGTGAGTCCGGGCACGCTCTGCTACGCGGCGGCCGCGCAGGCTCCCGGGGTGTCCTGGAGCTACAACAACGACAAGCATCTGATCCCCGTCGGAGTCACGGCCGCGCGCCAGCGGCCCGGCAGCGGCTTCTGGCGCATGTACCAGGGCGACGACACCACCGGCTGCTTCGCGCTGCGCGTTTTCCCAGTGCAGCATCCCTACGGAGCCGCGAACGTGCTGAGCGGGGTCACGCGGCCGGAGCGCTGGACGCACTGCTGGATCTCGGATCCCGCGGCCGGCATGCCGCAGCAGCTCGACCTGCGGTGGCCGCGGCCCGTCTCGATCGGCCGCGTCGAAGTGACCTTCGACACGAATCTGGCGATCATCAGCTCCAAGAGCGAGCGCCTGGCGCCGTCGCGCGAGTGCGTGCGCGACTACCGCCTGATGGCGGCCGAGGGCGGCGGCTGGCGGCCGCTCGTCGAGGTGAACGGGAACTACCGACGGCGGCGCGTGCACGAGTTCGCGTCCGTGCAGACCGACGCCCTGCGGCTGGAGGTGCTCGCGACCAACGGCGCGGCTGAGGCCCGGGTGTTCGAGATCCGGGCTTACGCGGAATGACCCGTCCGCGGCCGCCGGCGACGCGCGGCGGGAGGCGGGGGCGACCGCGGGGGGCTGCGGCCTACCGCATGGCCGCGTCGGCAGCCAGCCCGATCTGGCGCAGCACGGACTTGGCGATCTTGCAGACCACCGTGTAGGCGGGATCGAACACGTTGCCGATCTCGTACTCGACGCACTGGCCCAGCAGCAGGTGGCCCTCATTGTTTTCCAGGCCGAGCTCGCCGAGCCACCGCACCATTTCCGTGGTGGCGTGCTGGGTGGCCTGGTCGAGGGGGCGCGCGTTGCCGACGGCAAAGATGTGGGTCTCGTCCTCGCCGCGCGGCCAGAAGATCTTCCGGCCCTTGATCAGGCGCAGCGCGAACTCGACCTCGAAGGAGGTCTCGATGCCCGTGCCCACGATCTCCCCGTCGCCCTGCACCGCGTGCCCGTCGCCGATGTGGAAGAGAGCCCCCTCGACGAACACGGGAAAGTAGGCGGTGGCGCCCTGGCGGAAGCCGCGGTAGTCCATGTTGCCGCCGTGCGGACCGGCAGTCGAGGTCGAGATCGCCTGGCCGTTGGCGGGGGCGACGCCGAAGCAGCCGACCATCGGCGCGAGCGGCAGCACGAGCGCCGCCAGGCGCGCAGGCGGGGCGGCGGGGCGCGCCGTCGATTTGGCGGTGTCGAGGACCCACTCCGTAGTCTCCGAGCCCGGCCACTCGTTTGCCACGTAGTCCGGGTCGAGGACGTTCACCGCCACCGCGCTGCCGGTCCAGCCTGTCTTGCGGCTGGGCGCGAGGCGCTCGAGGCGCACGGCCAGCACGTCGCCCGGCGCCGCGTCGGCGACGAAAAAGGGCCCGGTCTGCGGGTTGCCCGGCTCGGCGACCTGCGCGCCTTCTGCGTCGTAGCCGCGGGCGTCGACCGTGGTGGTCACGACCGTGTCCCCGCTCGCGACCTGCAGCACAGGCTCGTGGCTGCCGAGAGTGCGGTGGTAATGCTTTGGCGTGAAGCGGTGTCTGGCCATGGGACGCCTCCGTGGCGGCAGTGTAGCACGGCCTGGGCGGCCGCGGCGTGGGGCCGGCGCCACCGGCGCCGCGCGGCTTGCCAGCCGGCGGCGCGCCGGACTATAAATCGACGGAGGAGTCCATGCCCGCCTTTGAGATCTACGACCGCCGCTTCGAAGACTTCATCCCGGACAACAGCCTGCCGGAGAAGCTCTGGAGCGGGGGTCGCTGGCTGGAGGGACCGGTCTGGTTCGGCGATGCCGGCCACCTGCTGTTCAGCGACATTCCGAACAACCGCGTGCTGCGGTGGATCGAGGACGGCAGCGTGAGCGTCTTCCGCGCGCCCTCCAACTACGAGAACGGCCACACCCGCGACCGCGAAGGGCGTCTGGTCAGCTGCGAGCACGGAGCCAGGCGCGTGACCCGCACCGAGGCCGACGGTCGGATCACGGTCCTGGTTGACCGCTACAAGGGCAAGCGCCTGAACTCGCCGAACGACGTCGTCGTCAAGTCCGACGGCACGGTGTGGTTCACAGACCCGATCTACGGCATCCGCAGCGACTACGAAGGCTACAAGGCCGAAAGCGAGCTGGACGCCTGCTACGTGTTCCGCCTCGACCCGGCCAGCGGCGAGCTCGAGGTGGCGGCCGACGATTTTGAGCAGCCGAACGGGATCGCCTTCTCCCCGGACGAGTCGCGCCTCTACGTCTCCGACAGCTCCCACTCCGAGGATCCGGCCGGTCCGCCCCACATCCGCGTCTTCGACGTCGTCGACGGCCGGCGCCTGGCCAGGGGGCGGCGCTTCGCCGACATGAAGCAGGGCGTCGCCGACGGCTTCCGCCTCGACACCGAGGGCAACCTCTGGACGAGCGCCGGCGAGGGCGTCAACTGCTACACGCCCCGCGGCGAGCTGGTCCTGCGCGTCCCCATGCCGGAGCGGATCTCCAACCTCTGCTTCGGGGGGCCCAAAAAGAACCGGCTGTTCATGACCGGGCACACCTCCCTGCACTCGATCTACGTCGGCAACAACGGCGCCGGGCGCCCGTAGGCGGCTTGATATGGGTGGACTGTTCGGCGTCGCCTCGCGACGCGACTGCGTGCAGACGCTGTTCTACGGCACCGACTACCACTGCCACCTCGGCACGCGCCGCGGCGGGCTCGCCGTCGTCGACGGCGGAGGCTTCCGCCGCTTCATCCACGACATCTCCAGCGCCCAGTTCAAGAGCAAGTTCGAGCACGACGTGGCGCGGATGAGCGGCCCCCAGGGCATCGGGGTCATCAGCGACACCGAGGATCAGCCGCTGATCGTGGGCTCGCACCTCGGGGTGTACGCGATCACGACCGTGGGCGTCGTGCGCAACCTCGCGTCGCTCGCCGAGCGAGCCTTCGAGAAGCGCACGACGCATTTTTCCGAGATGAGCGGCAACGAGATCAACCCGACCGAGATGGTGGCCACGCTCGTCAACCGGGAAGCGAGCTTCGAGGAGGGCATCGGCAGCGCCCAGGCGCAGATCGAAGGCTCCTGCTCGCTGCTGATCCTCACGCGGCGCGGAATCTACGCGGCCCGCGACCGCCTGGGCCGCACTCCGCTGGTGATCGGGCGGGGCGAGGACGGCTGGGCCGTCGCCTCCGAGTCGTGCGCGCTTCCGAACCTCGGCTACGAGCCGGTGCGCGACCTGGGGCCGGGCGAGGTCGTTCTGCTCACCGCCGACGGCGCCGAGACGAGAGTCGCCCCCGGCCCGCGCCTGCAGATCTGCGCGTTCCTCTGGGTCTACTACGGCTACCCCGCCTCGTCGTACGAAGGGGTGAACGTCGAGCAGATGCGCTACAGGAGCGGCGCCACGCTCGCTCGCGCGGACCGCGCGGCCGACGGCGGCTTCGCGATCGACGCGGTGGCGGGCATCCCCGACTCGGGCACCTCGCACGCCCTCGGCTACTCGCGGGAGGCCGGGGTGCCGCACACGCGCCCGTTCGTGAAGTACACCCCCACGTGGCCCCGCAGCTTCATGCCCCAGCAGCAGCTGGTGCGCGACTTGGTCGCGCGCATGAAGCTGATTCCCATCCGCGAGCTGTCGGCAGGGATGCGGCTGCTGTTCTGCGACGACTCGATCGTGAGGGGCACCCAGTTGCGCAACACCTTTGCGCGCCTCTTCGAGCTCGGGGCGCGGGAGGTCCACCTGCGCATCGCCTGCCCCCCGCTGCTGTTCGGCTGCCCGTTCCTCAATTTCTCGCGGTCGGGCTCGGCACTGGACCTAGCCGCGCGCAAGGCGGTGGCGCAGCTCGACCCCCGGCTCGCCGCCCCCGATGCGGAGGTGCCGGCCGCCTGCCTTGATGCCTCCAGCGCCGACTACCGCCGCATGGTCGAGCTGGTCGCCGGCTCCCTCGGCGTGACGTCGCTGCGCTACCAGACCCTCGACGGCATGGTGTCGAGCATCGGGCTGCCCCGCGAGCGGCTGTGCACCTACTGCTGGACAGGCGGCTGTCGGGTCGGGGAACCTTGACGGCGCGGGGCGGTCAGGCCGGCGACGCGCCTCTTTTCCAGCTCGCCGCGCAGCGCCTTGTGCTCCCGCTTGCCGAGGGGCGACTTCCAGGCCGGGACCATGGAGAGGCCGAGCAGCAGCGCGGGCGCCACCCCGATGAGCAGCCGGATCGCGAGCACGGCGGACGCCGGCTGCGCCTCACCCGGCCTGTAGCCCGTCCGGTGAAGCACCGCCTGCATCAGCGCGAGCACGAGGGCCGTTCCGCTGTTCTGAGTGAACACCACGATCCGGTAGTAGGCGCCCTCGCGCCGTCCCCCCGACGCGATCTCGTCCGCCTCGATGACGTCGGGAACCATGGACCAGGGAGCGACGTGGGCACCGGCCGCGCCGAGGCCCGCGAGGGCGGCGAGAGCGTACGCCAGGGGCCAGGCGGAGCCTGCCGGGCTCGAAAGTCTGTCTCATCGGGGGTCTCCTCGTTCGCGGCGCAGGTCTTTCGCGTAGACGCGGCAGCGCCTTGGACGCGCAGGCCGCTGCGTTTCTGGATGCGGAGCGACTTCGAGTTCTCGTCTCCCGTGAGAGAGACGTCCATCTCGACGCAGCCCTTGCGCCATAGCGCCTCATTCAGGCGCTGCATGATCGGCACCTCCACGAACCGGTTCTGGAACTCGGGGGCCACCATCAGGATCTTGAACGACGCCCGATCGGTGCGGCGCAGCCGCCACGCCAGGCGCAGGGCGCCGAGCGGCCGCAGTCGCCCCCGCAGCGGACGCAGCGCCTGGTCTGCGTCCGGGAGGACGAGGCCGAAGCCCGCGGGCCGCCCCTCGATCTCCGCCGGCAGGGCGAGGTCGCAGTCGAAGATCGGCTTGAGCGCTGCGGTGCGGGCGCAACGGAAGTACCGCTCGATCTCGGGGTGCGTCTCGGCTCGAAGGACCCGCAGCGTTTCTGTGCGGCAACGATGGGGCAGCGGCCTGCCGCCGTCAAGGGGAGGCCCGGCCGGTTGACCGACCAGCCGCACGCCGCTACGTTGCGGCATGGCGCGCCGCTCAGTGACAGCCCGCATCCTCACCGTCGCGGCCGCCTTCGGCATTCTGGCAGCCTCGCTGCTGCCCCAGCCTCCGCGCATCGATCGGCCGGGCAGCGACAAGGTCGCCCACCTGGCAGCCTACGGAATGCTCGCGTTCGCCGGCTTCGCGGCGGCAAACCGCAGGGGTGCGCGCGCCGCGCTGCTCGTGATCGCGCTCTGCACCGCCTACGGCGGCCTCATCGAGCTCATCCAGCCGCTGGTCGGCCGGTCCCGGGAGCTCGTCGACCTGGCGGCCGATTTTGGCGGAGCCTCGCTCGGAGCGGTCGCGGCGCTTCTCGCCGACCGGCGCGCCGCGGCCCGACGGTGACCCCTATCGGGTCAGCTCCTCGTGCAACCGCTGTCCGAGGGCGGCCGCGGCGGCTGAGTCCGGCGCCGAGGTCTGGATGAAGACCCCCCGCCGCCCAAAGACCTCGAGCAGCTTGCGGGTGTAGTCGACCGCGTCGACCGTGACGCCGGCGCCATGGTCCCAGTAGAAATGGCGCAGGTTCAGCGCCGTCCTGCCGGCGGCGGCCTCCTTGAGGATGTCCCAGCGCGGGTTGTTGGGCATGGTGATGTCCAGGCCGCGAAGCCCTTTTGTCTCCATCATCACGGCGACGACGTTCTGCAGGTCGCCGCAGCTGTGGACGACGATGCCTCCGAAAGCCTCCGACAGCCGGTTGTTGTAGCGCACGCCGAACTCGCGGTAGAGATCCGGCGACATGAGGGCCGCCGTGTCGTCGGAGACGCGGATGCCGTACTCCTCGGGCAGGTACCACATCTCGTGGCTGAGGGCGTGAAGACGCTTGATCCGCCGCTGCTGCTCCTTGACGAAGGCGATGGTCGCCTCGGTGACCTTTTCGAGCAGCGCGTGGACCTCGCCGGGAAAGAGCAGCGTCGCCTCTATGAACGAGGTGTAGTCCCAGATCTGCGACGCCGTCACGAGCGGAGAGGCCACGTTGACGAGGCGCAAGGGGAGAGCCGACCTTGCCTGCAGGTACTCGATCCGCTCGAACGCGCGGCGGATCATCGGGTTGGTCTGCAGGTCGGGCAGGCTCAGGTCGTGCACCTGCGACGCGTTCTCCTCGCGCAGGATCGCCTTGATCCAGGGGTCGGCCTCATCGTTGGCCGTCGCCTCGCAGCCAAAGGCGGCGGCCATGAAGCCGATGCCCAGGTTCGGCTTGATGTTGGAGATGCCGTAGTCGTAGACCGGCTGCCGGTCGCGCTCGTAGCCGACGTTCCACGCCAGCTCGGCCTCGTCGCTCTCGTAGTAGGCCTTTGTGGCCGCGTGGAAGGGCCCGATCTCGATCAGGAACGGCACCTCCTCGGGATCGGCGAGGTCCCAAGTCCGCTTGACCGCAACCCGGCGGTCGTCCGTCGACAGAGGAGTCACAGCCATGGGCTCACCCCGCCCCCATCAACAGGCTCGGCAGCCACGTCACCAGCGGCGGGATGAACGTGATGAGAATGAGCACGACCATGAGGGGTATCAGGAAAGGCAGGGTCGCCTTGACCACCTCGGCGAACTTGAGCTGCGCGACCTCGGCCATCACGAAGAGCACGATCCCGAAGGGCGGCGTGAGGAGGCCGATCATCAGGTTCAGCACCATGACCACGCCGAAGTGCAGCGGGTCGATGCCGACCGCCACGGCGACCTGCATCAGGATCGGTCCGAGGATCAGGATGGCCACCGTGGAGTCGAGAAAGCAGCCGACGACGAGCAGGAAGGCGTTGACGAGAAGGAGGATCACGATCGGGTTGCGGCTGATCGCCAGCATCGACTCGGCCATCATGACGGTGAAGCCGCTGCGCATGAGGATCCAGCCGTAGAAGGCCGAGGCCGCGACAACGAATCCGATGACCGCAGTCTCCTTGGCGGTCTCGACGAAGACGCGGACGATGTCCTTGAGGCTGAGCTCCCTGAGCACCAGGCTTCCGACCAGCAGCGCGTAGACCACGGCGACGCCCGAGGCCTCGGTCGGCGTGAAGACGCCGCTCCAGATGCCGCCGAGCAGGATCACCGGAGCCAGCAGCGGCAGGATCGCCTCCCCGAGGCTCTTGAGGGCCACGCTCAACGTCGGGAACGGGTGGCGATGGTAGCCCCGGCGGTGGGCGAACCAGGCGACCATCGCCATGAGCGTAAAGGTCATGAGCAGCCCAGGCACGACGCCGCCGAGGAACAGGCGTCCGACGGAAACCCCTGAGACGAAGGCGTAGACCACCATCGGGATGCTCGGCGGAAAGATCGGACCTATGGTCGAGGAGGCAGCGGTCACGGCCACGGTGAACTTCTTGTCGTAGCCGGCCCCCTCCATGGCTTTGAGCTCGATCTGGCCGAGACCCGCGGCGTCGACAACCGCGGCCCCCGACATCCCGGCAAAGATCAGGCTCGCGACGATGTTGGCGTGGCCGAGGCCGCCGGGCATGAAGCCGACGAGGGTGTTGGCGAAGCGGAAGATCTTGGCCGTGATCCCCGAGGTGTTCATCAGCTTCGCTGCCAGGATGAACAGGGGAATGGCCACGAGCAGGAAGTTCTGGAGCCCGAAGAGCATCTTCTGGCTCAGGATCGTGATGTGGAGAGGAGCGCCCCCCGTGAACACCGACATCAGCGCGGACATGCCGAGGGCAAAGGCGACCGGCATCCCGATGATCAGAAGGCCGATCAGGCCGAAGGTGAGCATGTAGATCATGCCGCGCCTCCCGGGGCTCGGCGCCCGAGATGCAGCAGGTCGCTGACGGTGTTTGCAGCAAGGTAGTACGTGATCAGGACCCCCGAGATGAACAGGACCAGGTACATGTAGCCGATCTTCATCCATTCGGCCGTGGGCAGGCCGGCGGTCCAGGTGCTCTGCGTGTTCAGAAAGGCGCCGTAGGAAAACAGAGCCATGAACGGCAGGCTGATCAGACGCCCGACGACCCGAAGCACTCTCTGCCATCCGGCCGGCAGCTTGTCGGTGAGCGCCGTGATGGTAATGTGCCTGTCTTCCTCGGTCAGCACCACAGCCCCGACGAACACGAGAAAGGCGAAGGTGTACATGGCCAGCTCTTCGGACCAGGAGGCCGAGATCCGGAGGATCGATCGGAACACGATCTGGCCGACGGTGATCAGCAGCATGAGCAGCAGCACCACGGCCGTGACGATTTTCACCAGTCTTTTCACAGGCAGGTTCCCGCAGGCGCGGGGGGCGCGGCGACCGCGCCCCCCGGGTATTCGACTCGGACTACTTGATGGCCTTGACCTTGGCGTAGTAGGCCGCGTCCCACTCGGCCTTGGCGAACTCGTCGACGGCCGGAGCGCAGGCAGCCTTGAAGGCGTTCAGGTCCACCTCGATCAGGGTCATGCCCTTCTCGAGCAGCTGCTTGACGAACTGGTCGTCGCCGGTCTTGGTGATCTCGTTGGCGTAGGCCACCCCTTCGTCCATGGCCTTGTTCAGCAGCTCCTGGTCGGCCTTGGGCAGGGTGTTGAACCACTTCATCGACACCTGGATGCGGGCGGCCGAGAAGATGTGCTTGGTGGCGACGAGGTACTTCTGGGCCTCGTAGAACTTGCAGTTGAAGATCGTCTCCGGCGGGTTCTCCTGGGCTTCGACGGTCCCGGTCTTGAGGGCCATGTAGACCTCGCCAAAAGCCACCGTGACCGGCAGGACGCCGATCGACTCCCACACCTTGGTCCAGGCCTTGACGGGCGGCAGCCGCATCTTGAGCCCTTTCATGTCGGCGACGTTGCGGATCGGCCGGTTGGCGGTCACGTAGCGCGCGCCGCGGAGAATGACGCCGACCGTGCGCACGCCCTTCTCCTTTTCGATCATGTCGTGGAGCTCCTTGCCCGGGCCGGCCCAGTACTTCCAGAACTGGTCGACGCTCGAGAACATGTAGGGCACTTCGGCCACGGCGTACTTGGGGAAGAACGTGGAGATGTCGTTGGTGCCCACGGCGCCGTATTCCACGGAGCCGGCCGAGAGCATCTCGAAGGTCTGCCGCTCGTCGCCCATGGCGTTGGAGGCGTGAATGATCACGTTGATGCGCCCGTTCGACCGCTGGCCGACCAGCTCCTTGAACTTGTTCAGGCCGAGGTCCTGCGGCGAGCCGGGCGGAAAGGTCGAAGCTACGTTGACGACGTACTTCTTGGCTGACGCCTCCTCCCCGCCGCTCGCAAACAGCGTGGCGGAGAGGGCCAGACAGACGAGAACACAGGCAACCAGACGTTTCATGCTTGAAACCCTCCTGTTCGTGATAGGAGCCTTCTTGGGTCTGCGCGGGAGTAGGGACCCCGCCCCGTAGCGGCGTCAAGAAGAACGGGCCATGTGCGGTGTCGATCGCTTAGATGAGCGAAAATATCAGGGAAGATCTCGCCATTTCGCGCGTCGAGTGCTACCATGGGGCAGCCTGAAGGAGCGTCGAGGGGGAAGGCATGAGCGAGCGTGCGAACCTGTCACTGCGGGTGCTCAACGTCCTGGGCTTCGTGTTCACGCTGGTGCTGAACGCCCTGGCCAACGCCCTGCCGATCAACGGAAAAACCACGGGAGAGCTTTCGGACCTCTACCCGAATCTGTTCGTACCCGCCGGATTGACCTTCTCGATCTGGGGGCTGATCTACCTGCTGCTGGCGGTCTTTGTCGTCTTCCAGCTTCGCGACCGCGGCGGCACGCACGTGCGGCGCATCGGCGGCTGGTTCCTGCTCTCCTCGATCGCCAACGGCTGCTGGATCCTGGCGTGGCACTACGAGCAGGTGCTGCTCTCGGTGGCGATCATGTTCGTCCTGCTCGCCTCGCTGCTGGCGATCTACGTCCGTCTCGGCATCGGGCTCGGCTCACCCGGCCGGGCTGCGAAGCTGTGCGTGCACCTGCCCTTCAGCGTCTACCTCGGGTGGATCAGCATCGCCACCGTGGCCAACATCACCGCGCTGCTCGTGGCCCTGGAGTGGGGGCGCTTCGGGCTGAGCGAAGAGCTCTGGACCCTGGTGGCCCTGGCGCTGGCCGCCGTCCTCGCCCTCGCCATGCTGCTGCGCCGCAGCGACGTGCCCTACGCGCTGGTGGTGCTGTGGGCCTTTGCCGGCATCGCGCTCAAGCGCCTCACCATCGACCCCGAGCCGCGCACCGCCGTGCTGGCCGCCCTCGCGGTCTGCGCGGCCGCCGTCGCGGTCCTCGCCGCGGCCCGCGTGCGCGCCTGGCTGCGGACCTAGGTCGCCTTGACCGTGGCCTGCAGGCGCTTGACGAGCAGCGTGGCGTAGCCGCCGCGCGGTAGGGCAAAGGCCAGGGTCAGCTTCGAGCGGCCGGGGTAGAGGTCGTCGTCGCCGCGCGCGCGCACCTCGAGGCGCTCGGGCAGCAGGAGGGCCGGCCGCGCGATCCCGTGCACCCCCATCCGCGGCAGCTGCCGCACGCGCAGGTCCGCCAGGCGGAGGCCCTCGCGCTCCAGCACCGCGTCCGCGGCCTCGGCGGCGAGCGGATCGGCGATCACCGTGTCCCAGCCCGGAACGGGCAGCTGGAGCCCGCGCAGCCGGCCGAGCAGCTCGTCGGGCAGCGATTCGGGAAACAGCAGCTCGCCCCACCTCGTGCGATGGCGCAAGGCCGGAAATCCGACGTCTCGCCGCAGGCGCTCGAGGACTCCCGTGAGGATCTCGTTGAAGAGGAACGACTGGTAGGCGTTGATCATCAGCAGCAGCAGGCGCCGGTCGATCATCATGAGGGCGCGGCGGAAGGCGCGCCTGTTCGCGGCGAGGTACTCGAGGATCGGTCGGTATTCGCCGGTGCCGCCGGCGCCGGTCGCCAGGCTCAGGCACCGGCCCCAGTGTCCCCAGTTGTCGCAGACGCAGCGCTTGAGCCGCCGCACGCGGCTCTCGTCGTGGCCCGAAGGCTCGAAGTAGAGGCGCAGCGCCTGCTCGCGGCGGCCGAGAAAGATCTCCTTGCCGACCCACCCCTTGCCGTGGCGGGCCGAGCCGAAGCGCTGCTCGTCGTAGTAGTTGGGCACGCCCCACTTGGCCGCGGCTTCCAGCCGCGAGAGGGCGCGCTCCAGCTCCCCGGCCGACAGATCGCGCAGGGTCACTGTAAAGTGATTGCCGCGGATCGCCGAGGCGGTCATCGGGGCGGCCGCGTAGCCGACGAAGCGCAGCGCGAAGTTGGCGTCCTCGATCGCGGCGCCGCGCTCGCGGCCGCCGAGCGCCGCGGCGCGGATCGACAGCAGCTGCTCGGTGGCGCCGAAGCGGTCCTTGATGCCGCCGTAGGAGATGTCGGCGCGCCTGACGCCCATCCGCCGCGCGAGCAGGCTCACCAGGTCAAAGGTGTCCCACTGCCGCTTGGAGAGGCTGAAGAGGGCAAAGCGATCGGGCGTCGGGCGGGCAGCGACGAGCGGCTCCTCGCGCACGACAAAGTCCTCGGGCCGGACCTTCGCCTTCATCGTGGCTCGACCAGCCGTTCGGCGGCGGCGGCGATGTAGGGGACCAGCAGGTCGTTCTGTCGCGCTGCGGTCCCGTCGTAGGTCAGGCTGACGACCGGCACGCCCGTGACTTCGGCGATGCGGGCGGACTGCGCTTCGGTGATGAGAGCCGGACAGCAGAACGAAGGACCCGCCTGCACGAACAGCGAGAGGTCCGGGTGGCGGGCGAGCAGGTGGCGGACCTTGAGGATGTTGTCGAACGACTCGCCGTCGTGCTCGAGGCGCACGTCGAGGGCCTCCAGGACCGCCTCGTCGACGCCGCCCTCGGCGGTCCAGGGCCCGAGCAGCGGCTCGAACATCCGGCCGTAGGGCCGCGAGAAGGCGTGCATCGCCGCCAGCAGGGCGCTGTTGGCGGCCACGCGCAGCAGGTGGCCCTCGCGCATCCACCGGCGGAAATAAGCCGCGGCGATGATCTCGACGTACTCGGTGTAGGGCGTGGTGACCACCTCGCCTCCCGCCTCCTCGATGCTTCTGACCAGGTCCTGGTTCATCACGTCGTTGTCGCGGACGTATAGGTCGCCAAAGATCGCGACCTTGGGCCTGCGGCCCGTCCGATCCCACTCGAGAGCCCGGAAGCGCTCGGCCATCGCCGCCACTTCCTGGTCGAGGGCCGCGCGTCCGGCGAAGGCCTGAACCAGGGCCGCGTGGCTCGCCTGAACGACCCGGTCGGTGTCGCCCGCGTGAGCCTCGTAGGGCCGGATCCGGCAGGCCAGGCGCCTGAGGATCCCGCCGAGCAGGTAGGCGAGGTAGGTGTCGATGCTGGCCCGCAGCGAGAACTCGACGTTGGTCAGGTTGCCGGCGTAGACCGCCACCTCTGCGAGCCCTTCGCGCTCGAGCATCGTCTTGATGAACTGGGCGAACAGACCGAAGTTGCACGAGAGCCTGCCGGTGACCATCCACAGCGCCGTGCCGGCCGGGTCCAGGCCCTCCGCCCGGATCGTCTCCTTGCACTCCTGGACGATGATGCTGAGGGGCAGGCACTGGCCGCTGTTCAGCAGCGTGCTGCGGCGGATCGTCTCGCGGTCCTCGCGCAGCAGCCGCGTGTCGACGCTGGCGCGGCCGAGCGCCGCGGACAGGAGCGGGTGCACCAGCGGGTCCCAGCGCGGCAGCAGCAGCACGCGCCCCTGGAGGCTGCGCGTGAGCCGCGGCGCCACCGGCAGGACGGCGCGCTCTGCGGCCGGCGGCCGGGCGGCGGCGGCGTGGTTGCGGAAGGCGCGGACCGCGGCCTCGATCCGGGTCTCGTAGCCGACCGACGAGTCGTGGTCGTCGAGCTGCAGGATCAGGTAGGGCTTGGCCGCGCGCTGCATGATGCGTTCGAAGTACTCGATCACCATCGAGTCGGGCGCGCACTTGAACGAGGTGACGAACACCGGGTAGAGACCGGACGTCGCTGCCGCCTGCGCGGCCACGCGCACGATCTCGGCGCCGTAGTTCCAGTGCAGGGCCCGCAGCAGCTCGGCGGTCTCGGCGTCGGGCTCGGCCGGGGCGATCATGTCCTGGCAGAAGGCCTTGACGCCGAGAGAATCGAAGATGCCCGGGATGCCCTTGTTCATGGCCGGTGAGAGAATCGTGTAGGGCCTGCCGAGCAGCACCACGGCCACGTCGCCCTTTGTCTCGGCGGCGAACACCCCCCGCAGCTCGTCCCGCCGCTGCCGGAACCAGCGCAGCGCCTCCTCGAGGGCCGCGGCGACGCGGCGGCGGGAGAGGCCGGGCACCACCGGCGCGAGCGCCCGGGTGAGCTCCGCGATGGTGGCGCGCGGAGCGGCACGGCCCGGCAGGGTCGAGCCGAAGCGGACCAGCGGCATGAGCAGCTGCCTGCGGTAGCGGCCGCCGGCCATGGTTGCCACCACCGGCGGCCCGAACTGGGTGTAATAGCAGTACTTGCGCACGAGCCCCTTGGGCCGGTCGAGGCCCTCGAGGTAGATCGGAAGGAAGACCGAGTCCGCCCGCTCGCACAGGCGCGCGACCTGGCCGTGAAGCGCGGCCATGGGCGCGCAGAACTCGGCCCCCGCCAGGCGCTTGCCCTCGCTCACGTCGCCGGCGACGGACTCCGAGGTCGCGACGCGGACGCCCAACGTGGCGAAGAACCGGCGCCATAGCGGCAGGTGCTCCGCCACGTGCAGCGCGCGGGGCAGCCCGACGACCGGATGAGGCGGCAGCTGCCTGCGCGCCGACTGCGCTCCCGGCTCGAAGTGCCGCTCGTGCACCGCCAGCAGGTCGAAGCCGGCGCCGCGGGCTACCCGTCTGCGCGTGCGGTAGTCGCGGCCGCATAGAAAGCCGTAGGCCACCTCCTCGCCCTCGACCGTAGCCACGTGCAGGCGGCAGCGGTTGCGGCACAGGCCGCAGGTCTCGACGCGAATCGGAATTTCCGTTTCCGCCAGTCCGAAGCCGCGGAACCTGCTGCTGCTCGGCAGGTCCTCGAGGGCCGTGAGCGCGGCGCCGTGGGCTCCCGCCAGGTGGCAGGTGCGGGCCACGCGGATCCGCCGGCCGAGCTTCTGCTCGAACGCCGCCACCAGGGCGCGGTTGCGGGCGGTGGCGCCCTGAAAGCAGACGTTGCGGCCGGGCTCCCGGCCGGCCACCTTGCTCAGGTAGTTCTCCCGCACGGCATGCAGGATCGCGGCCAGAATTTCCTCGGTCCGATATCCCTGCGCGACGAGCTGGTGGACGTCGCGCTCCATGAAGACGGTGCAGCGATCGCTGACCAGCGGAGCCTGCACCCCCTCGGCCAGGGCGTAGTCGGCCAGCGAGCAGCCGAGGTTGGCGGCCTGCTCCTCCAGAAAGCTGCCGGTTCCGGCCGCGCAGACCATGTTCATCTGGGCAAAGGTCACCCGGCCGTCGCTCAGGGTCGTGAACTTGCTGTCCTGACCGCCGATCTCGATGATCGTGTCGACTCGGGGGTCGAGAGCCACGGCCGCACGGGCGTGGGCCGAGATCTCGTCGAGAACCAGGTCCGCCCCGACGATCGTCCCGACCAGCTTGCGGCCCGACCCGGTGGTCGCAGCCGCGATCACGCGGAAACGACGCCCCTGCCTCAGCTCGAGCTCCCGCGCCGCCTCGAACAGCGCCTGCGTCGCCGGGACCGGCGCGCCCGCGGTCAGGGTGTAGAGGCCGGCGAGCACCTCGCCGCCGGAGCCTATGATCGTCGCCTTGGTGCTGGTCGAGCCGATGTCGATGCCGAGCACGACGTCGGCGACCTCGGCCGGGCGGCCGAAGATCTCGACCTCCACGGTGCGTTTCCGTTTATGCGACCGGTAGCGGAAAACGCTGCCGCTGCCGAAATCCGGGTAGTCCAGCGACGAGAGATCGAGGGCCGGGTAGAGCGTACTGTGCCGCGGCCCGCTCTCGCGGAACAGGGCGCCCGGGTCGTCGAGGCAGATTCGCGGCCCAGGCGAGGGATCCCGCAGCTCGCGGAGCGCGGCCCCGTGCGCCGCGTACAGGGGGCCCTCCTCCTCGGCCAGCAGCTCGACGCCGAGCAGGCGGGCCAGGTGGCGCGCCACCGCCCGGTTGCGGGCCACGCCGCCGCAGAGCACCACGGGGCCGTCGGGCGGCGACCCGGCAAAGACCGCGTCCACGATGCTCTGGGCGAGGCCGGCGCACAGGCCGTCGCAGATCTCGGCGAGGCTGTAGCCTTCCTGCTGGGCGTGGATCAGGTCGGTGCGGGCAAAGACCGCGCAGCGGCTGGCGATGCGCGGCAGCCGGCCGCTGCTGGCCTCGGCGGCCCGGGCCAGGTCGCCTGCCGAGCCCAGCCCGAGCCGGGCGGCCTGCTGATCGAGAAAGCTGCCGGTGCCAGCGGCGCACGAGGAGTTGGCCGCAGTCCTGCGATAGCCGCCGCGGCTGTCGAGCTCGATGCGGCCGAAGCGCTCGGCTCCGACCACCAGGATCGAGCGCGCCTGCGGATGCCGCAGCCGCACCGCCTCGATGACGGCGATCTGGGCATTCACGCGCGGCCCGTTGATCGCCGGCGGCGAACCGGAGGTGCATGCGAACCGTTCATGCTTCGCGCCGATGGCGCGCAGGCCGGCCTGCACCGCCTCCCGGATGCGACCGTGGTGAGCCCTGTAGTCGGAGTCCCGCAGGCTGCCGTCGGCGGCGATGCGCACGACCGCCACCGTGGCGGACCCGACGTCGATTCCGATGATGCCCGGCTGTTCACCCATGGCGGCCCCCCGCGGCAAGTGTAGAGCATATTGCAGTCTCGAGGCAGCCCGCCCGCGGGCGCGCGTGCGGGGTTTCCGCCGCGTGAGCCCGACGAGCCTTGTCTTGCCGCAGGCCTGGCGCGATACTGGAGGCACCGGGGTCGGGAGGTGAGAGATGGACATCGAGACCAACGTCACGCCGGCGCAGATCGAGGAGTACACCAGGCTGGGTTTCTGGGACCGCTGGACCCTCTGCGACTACATCAAGCGCTGGGGCTCGGCGCTGCCGGACAAGGTGGCGCTGGTCGATCGGGCGAAGAGGCTCACGTGGTCCCAATACCGCCTGCTGATGGACCGCATGGCCCTGCACTTCCTGGAACTGGGGGTGGGCCGCGGAGACCTGGTGATCGCCCAGATCCCCAACTCCGTGGAGGCCGTCGTGATCGAGTTCGCCCTGGCCCGCATCGGAGCCTGCGTCGTGCCGCTGCCGATGCCCTGGCGCGAGCACGAGCTGGATTTCGTCGTGAGCCAGACAGAGGCCGCCGCTCTGATCACCGGCAGCGACTACCAGGGCTTCGACCACCTGGCCATGGCTCGCAGCCTGCAATCCAGGCACGCGAGCCTGCGGCAGATCCTGCTGCTCGGCGGCACGGCCGCCGGCACCACCTCGCTGAGCGAGCGCTGGGACAACCCGATCGAGGAGCAGTATCCCGAGGAGTACCTCGACCGCAACTGCAGGATCGACGCGAACCTGCCGCTGACCATGTGCTACACCTCGGGCACCGAGGCGCAGCCCAAGGGCTGCCCCCGGACCCACAACCAGTGGAAGTGCTTCGAGCGATCGGGCTTCTTCAATCACCTGATGCAGAACACCAACGACCGCGTCGTGATGGCCCTGCCCTGGTTCAACCTCTTCGGCCAGTGCATCGGCATCATCCCGATGGCCATGCTCGGCGGAACGCTGATCCTGCTCGACGGCTTTAACCCGGCCACGATGGCCCAAGCCATCGCCCAGGAGCGGGCCACAGTCTACGCGGGGGTGCCGGCGATGCACATCGCCCTCCTGAACTACCCCAAGCTCGCCGATCACGACTTGTCGTCGCTGCGTGCGGTGGCCAGCGGCGGCGCTCCCTGCCCGGTGGCTGTGATCGAGAGGATGATGAAGACCTACGGCTGCCTGATCTGGAACGGTTTCGGCTCCAACGAAGGCTACCTGAACGTGACCGAGCTCGGGATGGCGCCCGAGCTGGTCTCGACCACCATGGGCACGCGGCAACTGTACAGCGAGATCAAGATCGTAGACAAGGACGGCAAGCGGCTCGGGGTCGGTGAGATCGGCGAGTTCTGCCAGAAGGCCCCGTTCATCATGGCCGGCTACTTCAAGCGGCCGGACCTGAACAGGAACAAGTGGGATGACCAAGGCTTCTACCACACTGGCGACGCCGCCTACCTCGACGAGCACGGCTACTACCACTTCGTCAGCCGCATCGCCGACATCATCATCCGCTCGGGCATGAACATCAGCGCCGAGGACGTCGAGAGCGTGCTCTACCGCCACCCCAAGATCCTCAACGCCGCCGTGGTCGGCATGCCCGCCCAGGTTCAGGGCGAACGGGTCTGCGCCTTTGTCGAGCTCAAGCAAGGCGTCGAGTCGTTCACGAAAAAGGAGGCCTGGCAGCTGATGGAGGCGGAAAAGGTGGCACGCTACAAGTGGCCGGACCGGATCGAAGTCGTCAAGGACCTGCCGCGCACGCCGACCGGAAAGGTGATCAAGAACGTGCTGCGCAAGCAGATCGCCGAGCGCCTGGCTGCCGAGCGCGCGCACAGGGCCTCGCAGGAGGACGAAGAGGCGGAGGTGTAGGGCCGCAGCGGCCCTGGATTTCAAGGGGAGGTGGGCGGTGGATCGAAAAAAGTGGGGAGGGTTCTGGCGTCTCTGGCAGTCATCGCCCTGGCCGTGTGGGCTGTTTCGTGCGCGACGAACCCCGTGACCGGCAAGAAGGATTTCATGCTGCTGTCCGAGGCCGACGAGCTGGCCATGGGCAAGGAGACGGACCCGATTCCTACCGACCCGTTTTCGAGCAGACGACGGGCCAGTTCAAGAGCCTGACCGACCCCGCGCGGATCAACGTCAGGCCCGCGCGGCTGGCCGTGAGGAAAGCGCCCGCGCAGGGGACGCTGCGGCAGAGCCTGCAGAGCCTCGGCGTGTCGCGGCAGGCGGCGCTCGAAGAGCACGCGATCATGAACGGCATGCGGCTCGATGACGCGGTGGCCGCGGGGACGCTGATCAAGGTCGTCGTGAAGTAGGCAGCAAAAAGAACTGGCGGCCGGGCCGCCCGCTCTCTAGACTATCCGTCATGAGCGGCTTCGTCACCGCCGTCGCCTCGATGAACAGGAACGCGCGGCGCTACTTCGCGATGTACGCCCTGTCGATGGGAGGCTACTTCGGCATCAGCGGCGTGCTCCTGAATCTCTACCTGATCCGTCTCGGGTTCGGCGCCGCCTTTGTGGGCATGATCAACGGGCTCAGCCTCGCCGCCACGGCGATCATGTCGACGCCTTCGGGAGCCCTCGGCCGCAGGTTCGGCACGCGAGCTACGATGCTGGTCGGTCTGTTCCTGTCGACGATCGGCAACGCGGTCGTCCCCGCGGCCGGGTCGCTGCCGCAGCCGCTGGTGGCGGCGGGCATCGTCGGGGGCTCGCTGTTCCACTTTGCCGGCGGCGCGCTGTTCGCCGCCAACTGGACTCCCTACTTCATGGAGATCATCGACGAGAAGGATCGGAGCCGCCTCTTCGCGCTGCGCTCGGCAGTGCAGCCGGCGGCGACCCTCGCGGGCAGCCTCGTGGGGGGCGTGCTCCCGCGCGCGGTCTCGAGCCTGGTCGCCCGGCCCCTCTCGGATCCGCTGCCGTACAGGCTGGCACTGGGAGCCGTGCCGCTTCTCATGCTCGCCGCCTTTGTGGCCATGCGGGGCACGGACCGGCTGCCGCCCCGGCGGCCGTCGATGCCGGGACAATCGACCTCCGGCTCCCTGCCTCTGGCGCTGATCCTGCCGCTGGCCGCCGTGGGCATGCTGCGCCAGGGCAGCGTGTGGGTGGCGCGCAGCTTCTACAACGTGTACCTCGACCGGGATCTGCGCGTGTCCACGGCCCTGATCGGCGCCGTGGCCGCCATCGGGCAGCTCGGAGCCGTCCCCGCGGCGCTCCTCATGCCGGCGTCGGTCCGCAGGTGGGGCAAGGCCGTCACCGTCGTGCTCGCAACCCTGGGCATGGTGGCAGGCCTTCTGCTGCTCGGGTGCGTCCGGCACTGGATCGGGGTGGCGGCAGGCTTCGGGATCATGATGGCCGCATACACGGTCGGCTTCTCCGCCTTCGAGCTGTTCCAGCAGGAGCTGGTGGCTGCGGAATGGAGGCCCGTCGTGGCGAGCGCCTGCCTCATGGGCAACATGATCGGCTCCTCGATCATGGTTCTGAGCAGCGGCTTCCTCGTGGCGCGCCTGGGATTCACGGGGATCTTCCTGATCGGCGCCGGGGCGAGCTGCGCCTCGGCGCTGCTGTTCGCCGCGGTCTTTGCCAGGCGAGAGCGGCGGCGCGCCGGCGCCGGCGGGCGGCCGGTCCTGGAATAGGGTCGGGAAGCGTCCGGTGAGACTCTCCGTGGCGGATCCCGATCGGTGCGTGGGCTGCCAGAGCTGCGCGTTCGCCTGCTCGAGGCGGGTGGGCGTCGCGGGGCTCACGCGCCGCTGCATCGGAGTGCGCTCGGCCGGCGGCATGGAGCGCGGCTTTGTGGTGATCGCCTGCCGCACATGCGCCGACCCGCCCTGCGCCCGGGTGTGCCCGACCGACGCGCTCGAGCTGCGCAAGGGAGGCGGGGTGCGTTTGCGGCCCGAGCGCTGCACCGGCTGCCGCAACTGCGCCGAGGCGTGCGTCGTGCGCGCGGTGTTCTGGGACGGCGAGGCGGCGAAGCCGATGATCTGCGTGCACTGCGGATACTGCGTGGCCTCCTGCCCCCACGGCGTGCTCGCCATGATCCCGGAGCGGGAGGCGGCCCATGCTGAGCGGTGACTGCCTCAGGCGCGTGCTTCACGTGGACCTAACCGCCAAGATCTTCCGCGTCGAGGAGCGGCCCGAGCTCTTCGACCGCTGGCTCGGCGGCGCGGGCGTGGCAGCGCAGCTGCTCTTCGGGAATTGCGCCGAGGGCGCGGACCCGCTCGGGCCCGAGAACCCGATCATCATGGCGGTCGGGCCGCTGACCAGCCTCTTTCCCCTGGCCTCCAAGACCGTGGCGATGTTCAAGTCGCCCCACACCGGCAACCTCGGCGAGAGCCACCGCGGCGGCCGCAGCGCGGTGGCGATCCGCATGGCCGGCTACGGCGCGATCGTGATCAGCGGCAAGAGCGACCGGCCGGTCTACGTCGACGAGGAGCGATGGAGGCGGGTGCTGTCGAGCCTCGTCATCTGCTTCTTTGCCCGCAACCTCTACGACCGCGAGACCACGCGCAAGGCGCTGGCGCTCGCCGGCTTCCAGTTGAGCGCGGAGCAGCTCGACGCGTTCGGCGCCGACATCCACGCCGAGAAGTACCGCTTCAAGACGCGCGAGGGCTTTGCCCTCGACACCGTGCGCATCCCGAAGCGGATCCTCGAAACGCCTTTGGCGCTCGGAGTGGTAGACGAAGGCTACCTGCGCGAGACCCTCGACCACGCGCGGCGGATGATCGCGGAGCGGACCGCGGCGAAGTAGTTCTTGGCAGGAGCCCCGACGCTCGGCCGCGACCTTCTTTGTTTTTTTCTGACCCTTTGACTATTTGATGACCATGGGTTATTCTATGACTTGGAGTACAGAAGGAAGGGCGCGGTGGGGATCGCCGAGCGGAAGACGCGCGAAAAGGAAGAACGAAGGAGCCTCATTCTCGCCCGGGCCAAGGAGCTGATCCTCGAGCGAGGTGTTCCCGCTCTCGCGATGCAGGACATCGCCGATGCGGCCGAGCTGAGCAAGGCGACGCTCTACCTGTACTTCGAGAGCAAGGAGGCGATCCTGGCCGAGATCCTCGCGGAGGCGGGCGACGCCTTTGTCGCCTACGTCGAGGCGCGCATCGCCGCGGAGGACTCGGGCCTCGAGGCGCTGCGCAAGCTCTGGGGCAGCTACCTGAGCATGTTCGGCGAGTCGCAGGAGATCTTCGTGCTCATCGGGATCATGAGCGCCATCGACCCCGACGTCCTCTTCGATGGCGATCGGGAGGACACCCCCGCGCGGCGGCCGAAGCAGAAGCTGCGCCGCTTCATCGCCGACGTGCTTGCGCGCGGCGTCGGCGACGGAACGCTCGAGCCGCAGGTGGATCCCGACAGGATCGCGCGCACAGTGCTCGTGATCGCCACCGCCATCATGGACAGCATCGCCCGCCTGCCCCGCGAGCAGCGGGATGCCCGGCTGATCCGCGAGGAGATGCGCAGCGTCTTCGAGCTGCTGCTGCGGGGCCTCGCGGCAGCGGGAACCGATCGAGCGCTGCTCAGGCTCGAGCCCCAATAGGGAAGCGGACATGGAGCGGTTGTTCAGGCATCCCTGGATCATCGTCTGCGTCGTGGCCGCGATCACGGTCTTGTTCGCCCTGCAGCTGCCAAGGGCCAGGCTCGACAACAACAACTTCCGCTTCGTGCCGACCAACGATCCGGCGCGGGTCGCCTCCCGGCGCATCGACGAGACCTTTGGCAGCCAGATCATCATCCTCGTCGGCCTCGAGCGCGGCCACGGCACGGTTTTCGACCCGGCCTTTCTCCAGGCCGTGCGCCGCTACGGCGAGCAGGTAGCCGCGATCCCGCTGGTCGACAAGGTGAGCTCGATCGTCAACGCCGACTACATCGGCGGATCGGCGGACCGGATCACCGTGGAACCGCTGGTCCCCGACACCTTTGGCGGCACGAGCGAGGAGATCGCGCTGCTCAGGGACCGGCTGCTCGAGTGGGACCTGTACAGGAACGGGCTCGTCTCCGACGACTTCTCCTCGACCCAGATCCTCGTTTCGCTGGACGTCAGCGCTGAAAACGCCGGAAGCCCCGAGGCCGCGGGCGCCTACGCGCAGATGAAGAGGCTGGCCGCGACCGCGGGGTTCGAGGACACGCGCATCCACTTTGCCGGGCTGCCCGCCCTCAGCGCCGAGATCAACGAGTCGGTCATCGCCGACCTGCGCACGCTGATCCCGCTGGTGATCGTCGCGGTGCTGGTGGTGCTCTTTCTCGCCTTCCGCAGCGTCGAGGGCATGGTGCTGCCGCTGCTGTCCGTCGCCATCTCGACGACCTGGGCCATCGGCGCCATGGCGCTTCTCGGCGTGAGGCTCTCGATCATCTCGACGGTCCTCCCCGTGATCCTCGTGGCCGTCGGAAGCGCCTACGGCATTCACCTCGTCAGCCACTACCACGACGAGACCGCATCGAAGGTGGCTGTCAGCCGCGAAGAGCACAGGCGCCTGGTCCTGGCCGTGCTGCGCCGGGTGAACCGTCCTGTGCTGCTCGCGGCCCTCACGACCTTTGCGGGCTTCGGATCGCTGTGCCTGACGTCGGTGGTTCCGATCGTGGAGTTCGGGATCTTTTCCAGCTTCGGCGTGCTGATCGCCTACGCGGTGTCCGTCACGCTGATCCCGGCGCTGTTCCTGATCCGGGGACCGGCGGGAGGCGGCGCTGCGGCCGCCCGCCCGGCCGCGAGCGGCGAGGACCGCCTGAGCGCGGCGCTTGCCGACGGGCTGCTCGCCGTCTCGCAAAGGCGCCGCTCGGTTCTCTTGTCCGGGGCCGCGGCCGCGGTCCTCTCGATCGCGGCCATCTCGCGCATCGTCATCGACAACGTGATGGTCGAGTACTTCAGGGCCGATGCGGCCGCCGTCGAGTCGGAGGAGTTCATCCGCAGGCGCTTTGCCGGCTCCAAGAGCGTGAGCGTGGTCGTCAGCGGCGAGAAGCCCGGCGACGTGCTGTGCCCGGACGTTCTCGTGGCCATGGATGGGCTGGCCGCGCACCTCGCGGCGCACGTGCCGGAAGTCGGCAAGACGATCGGCTTTTCGGATCTCGTCAAGCGAATGAACCAGGTCTTCAACGCCGACGAAAGCCCGGAGGGGCTCGGCAGCCGCCCGCAGGCGCCGGCGGCCGGGTCGGGCGC
>CAZKGO010000006.1:0-94524 GCA_964552235.1 uncultured Spirochaetales bacterium
ACGAAACAGGATCAAAAGTCAGCCCAACCCCATCGCGAAGCGAGTCCGTTCTGAGAGAGTCAGTCTTGAAGCCTTCACTCTTCACCTCCTCGTTCAGTTGATCTCTTGGCACAATTGTAGTATACTAGTATTGCAGTTGTCAAGACTTGATTTGTGCTACGGAATATGGGATAGGCTGTCGCGAACATGGTCGGCTACACACGAGTGGGCAACTCATTCCGCCGCTCCTCTTCCACATCTTCCATCGATCAGTTCATCCGCACGATCCGGGACCTCGTGCATTCTGGCAAGCTCCATTCGGGAGACAGGCTGCCCTCGGAAACCGTACTGCAATCGCAGTACGGCATGAACCGACACCACGTGCGGCAGGCGCTTCAGCTCCTGGAGCTGTACGGGATCGTCAGGATCATCCCCCAGAGCGGCACGTACCTGACGAACCTCGGTCCCAAGGCCATCGAGAGCCTCATCGACAACGTTCTGAGCCTGAACGAGCCGGACTTCGAATCCCTGGCGGATACCCGGGCGGTTCTCGAGATCCGGGCGGCGGAGCTCGCCGCTTCAAAATCAGGACCAGAAGAAGTTCGCCATCTGGAGGAGGTGCTTCAAAGGCTCCGCGAGCAGGTCGAGCAGGGCGAGCGGGGACTCGAGGAGGACTACGCCCTCCATTTGAAGATAGCCCAGCTGTCGAAGAGCACCATGCTCACATCGCTGATAGGCATGATCGTTCCCCTGTGTCTCGAGTATTCTCAGAGCGTCAGGGCAGGCATCCAGAACGCCCGCCGCGCTCTATCAGAACATGAAGCGATCGTCGAAGCGATCCGTGCCGGCGATTCGGCCCGGGCGGCTTCGGCTATGAGGCTGCACATGGAAGCAACATTCAGAGCGACCCTCGCCCTCATGGGCGGACGGGGTGCAGGGCCCTGAGCGCCGGCTTGGTGATCAATCCGCGCAGGCCCGAGTCCGGAACCTGCCCGGCAAGCATGGGCCGTCGCCACAGGTGAGCCTGTTTCCTGGAAGCGGCGGCCTGTACTAGCGCCGCGCGATGTGCCTGTAGTAGCTGCGGATCGTGTAGACGGCCGCGAGGGGATTGTGGCCGAGCAGCCGGTCCTTGGCCGCGAGGACCGTGCACGGAGCCTGGCTGTGCTTGAACACCAGCGAGTCGTGCCCCACGCAGAGGCCGAGCACGATATTGAGCTCGGTGCCGGCCCTGTTGACGATCGCCGCCTGCGTGATCGGGTTGCACATCGACTCGGGCTGTCCGATCGCGATCTTCTGGTCGTCGCGCACGCCGATGCGCTCCTTGGGAACGCGGCCGACCTTGCAGATGACCGAGGTGACCCGGAAGCCCTGCTCGCGGTAAAAGCGGGCGATGACCGCCGCCTCCCTGGTGAGGCCGCTGCAGAACAGCAGGCCCAGGTGGCGGTAGCCCATCCTGCGGGCGAACTCGGCGATTTCGACGATGCGCGGCTTGGCGGGCCTCACCTCCGCCGTGCCGCGGTCGGCGTAGCCCTCGGCCTCCTGGATCGAGGCCTGCAGGGCGAAGCTGCGCGTCGCCGGCCGGTCGTACTCGCGCAGCGCCTCTTCCAGGGCCGCCCCCTGGGTCACCGTCGGGCAGTCATCGGGATGGCGGCCTCCCTCGATACGGCACAGGCATTCCTCGTTGGGAAAGGGGCACTCGGCGCAGGACGCCGCCCCGGGGCTCGAGCCCATCGCTGGCCTCCGCCGGGATTATCGCAGCAAACCGCCGGCGTGTCACGGCTGTCACTTCGCACGTAGAACTGACAGATCTTCGCGCGCTTTTTGGATCGCGAACAAAGTCGCTCACCGGCGGCTCCCGCTGCCGGCGGCAATCCTCCGCGCGTCAATCGAAGAGCCGCACGCCCTTGCGGAGCAGCTCCTGCTGGACGTCCGCAGCCGGAAGCTCATGCGGGCGCAGTCCGCGAGACGCCGCGAGCGCCGCGGCCGTCCCCACGGCGTCGCCCATGGCCATGCAGATGTTCATCACGCGGTAAGAGGCGTGGGCGCGATGGGTCCCGGAGATGCATCGGCCAGCCGTCAGCAGGCGCGTGACCTTGCGCGGCAGAAAGCAGCGGTAGGGGATGTCGTAGCTCTGGACCGGCGCCGCCTTGCCCTCGGCCTGCCCGCCGCCCGCGGGATTGTGGATGTCTATCACGAAGTTGACATCGTGCACGACGACGTCCTCGAATCGCCGGCCGTTCTGCAGGTCTGCGTCCTGGAGCACGTACGCGCCCTCGATCCTGCGGGTTTCGCGCACGCCCAGGGTGTCCGCGCTGTCCTTGACTACGGCGCGCTCGTACCCCGGCACATACTTCCGCAGAAAACTCGTTACAGTGACGATCTGGTCGCGCAGCGACAGCTCGGCCCGCACGATGTCGAAGGCACGCAGGCCGTCGATGCCGTTCTCCTGCGTGGCGTTGACCATGACCTCGCCGGGATTGACGGAACGGAACAGGCGCACGACCGTGACGTTGGGCGGTAGCTCACCTGCGGCGCACTTGCGCTCGCAGAACGTCGCAAAGCGCTCGCCCCTCAGCTCCACGCTGCCGGAGTCGCTCGGGTAGAACAGGGCCCGGTCGGTATTGACGCCGGCGACCGTGTACATCAACGTCACCGGCTGAACGAGCCCGTCGCCGGGGCGACCGACCATCACCGGGGCGCCGGCGGCAGCAGCCAGGGCTCCGTCGCCGGTGGCGTCCACGAACACCGCTGCGTCCAGGGCCTCGGCGCCCTGCCGCCCGCCGACGACGATGCTCTCCAGTTGCCCATCGGCAGCGATTACGTCCACGACCGGCGTCTGGAGCCGGAGTTCCACGCCGGCCTCATGCACCCATCGGGTCAGCAGCCGCTTGGCGGTCTCGATGTCATGCATGGTCTGCCCCAGCTGCACGCCGAGCATCCGCCGCACCTCGTCGGCGAGGGTCCCCTCGGCTACACGACCCATGATCGGGCCCACGTGCCCGACCACCAGGTTGCCGCCGACGACCCCGTAACGCTCGACGAGCGCCGTCCTCGCCCCCAGCCTCGCCGACGCGACCGCCGCCGTGAGTCCGGCGGGACCGGCGCCGGCGACCACGACGTCGTAGGACCCGGAAACGGGCAAGTCCCTGTTGTAGCGCCTGTTCGTCATGCTCACGGATTCTGGCATGCGCCGCCGGGAGTCGTATACTGAGCCGGATCACATCGTTGTCACGTCAGCCGGCGTGACCGCGGTCACTTTCAGGGCACGAGCCCCCGGTCCCTCGCCTTCAGGATGGCGTGCACGCGGTCGCGGGCGCCAAGCTTGCCGTATATGCGGCTCACCATGTTCCGCACCGTACCTTCCGCCAAGTTTACCCCGTCGGCGATCTCCTGGTTGGAACGGCCCTCGGCGAGCAACCGCAGCACGTCCAGCTCCCGCGGCGACAGCGGCTCGTAGATTAGGTCCTCGGTCCCCGGATCATGGGCTGGTCCCCTCGCGAATTGCGCACCAAGCAGGCGTACGATCTTTCCGGCCACCCGCGGAGCGAATACGGTGTCACCGCTGCGGACGCTGTGGATGGCCGCGATCAGCTCCGCCTCGCTGGCATCCTTGAGCAGGTACGCCGCGGCGCCGGCCTTGAGGATCTCCATGATGTACGCGTCGTCGTCAAAGGTGGTCAGGGCGACGATTCGCGTCGACGGTCGCGCGGCGAGGATCTGCCTTGTGGCCTCAATGCCGTCGATCTCCGGCATGCGGATGTCCATGAGCACTACCTCAGGCCGGAGCTCCAAGGCCATGCGCACGGCCTCCCTGCCCCCAGGAGCGACGGCGACGACCTCAAGGTCCTCGTGCGATTCGAGGATCCGACGGAAACCTTCGCGGACCAGCGCCTGGTCATCGACCATCAGAATGCGGATGCGATCCACTGGTCAGGTCTCCCCGCCGGTGGAGCTATCCGGTAGCTCGATCCCGACATCGAAGCCGCGTCCCCTGGCAAAGCGGTAGGCGACCTTCCCCCCGAGGGCCTCCACGCGTTCCCGGACGCCGCGTAGTCCGTTGCCCTCGTCGACCGAGCTGGCGCCCCTTCCGTTGTCCGAGATCCGCACGAGCAGAGTTCCGTTGCGCCTCCACACCGCGACGTCCACCCTGCGTGCCTGCCCATGCCGGCAGGCGTTGGTCAGGCATTCCTGGATCACGCGATAGACCGTGTACTTGGTCTCGGAGGAAACGCCTCCGAACTCCTCCTGAATGTCGAAGGTCACATGAATGCCGGTCGTCTGCTCGAAAACAGCGCCGACCTTGGTCCAAAGGTTGCTCGCGCTCTCCTCCTCTTCCTCGGTAGTCCTCAACGCGGCCACGGCGCGGCGCACCTCCTGGATGCCCACGGATGCCGCCTCCTCTATGGCCGCCAGATCCCGTGACACCTGTTCTTCGTCGGAAGTCACGATCTTGCGGCCGGCCTTTGCCACGACCAGGATGGATGTCAGGGAGTGACCCAGCGTGTCGTGCATCTCCCGGGCGATCCGGCTCCGCTCGCGAGCAGCTGCCATACTGTGCGCCCTTACGGCGTAGTTCTGCAGCGACACGTTCGCCTCGGCAAGCTTGGAGAGGGCCGCGTTTCGATCCGCCAGGAGCTCCGACGCCCGGCGTTCACCTTCAAGCCTCGCTACATGAGCCGCAGCGGCAGCGACAGCTGCGAGGCTGGCACCGCCGGGGGCGAGAAGCTCAAGGCGGAGCAAGTCCGCGGCATCCAGGATGAATGCGAGGAAAAGGACGTCCGCCGTCAACATGACCCAGACAACACCGACACCGATGAAGCCGCGCGCCGAAGGTGTCACGCAAAAGGCATCGAGGAGCAGGGAGGCGCGCACGACGTCGACGGAGCCCGGAACCGGCAGCAGGAACCGCACCAGCAGCATCGCGCAAGCGGCCCTCGCTACGAGGAACAGGCGCTTGAGCTCCGCCGAACGGGCACCAAGTAGGCCCAACGCTGCACCCGTCCATGCAAGCAGGGGAACGTGCACCTCACCCACCGGGGCCAATTCGACCCAAATCAAGGCCATGAGTCCGAAAGGGAGGGCCTGGAAGGCCACGTCGGCCCATCTCTGGACGTGTCGTCGGGGAGGGGGCGCAGCAACGATCACGGAGGCAGTATAGCACGTTGATCCGGGGCGCCGGCCTCGTGACGCCGGTCATGCCCCAAGGTGACAAAGTCATGACTGCCTACACTATCGCCCGGCGGGGGGGCGTGCTAGGATCGCGGGGTGAGCGAAGCCCTTGCGCAGAAGCCGTCGATCTGGCGCCGGGAAACCGAGCGCCCCCGCTGGCGGCGCGACCTTGTGCACAAGCGAGCTTACTATGTGATGCTCGCAATACCGCTCGGATATCTCCTTGTGTTCCACTACCTGCCGATCTACGGCCTGACCATCGCCTTCAAGGACTTCAGCGTCACCGGAGGCATCCTGGGCAGCCGGTGGGCCGAACCCTGGCACCGCCACTTTTCCGATTTCATGCGCGGACCCTACTTCTCCCAGATCCTCAGCAACACATTCCTGATCAGCGTTCTGCGGATCGTTTTTGGCATGGCACCGCCGGTCCTGCTTGCGCTGATCCTCAACGAGTGCCAGAACGCGGCCTACAAGCGTTTCGTGCAGACCGTCACCTATCTCCCCCATTTCCTTTCCTGGGTCATCATCTACGGGATCGTCTACAGCCTCCTGTCCTACCACTCCGGCATGGTAAACGCTGCCCTGGAGTCGATGGGCGCCGAGAAGGTGAACTTCCTCACCTCCACGGACTGGTTTCGCCCCATCGTCATCGCATCGGACATCTGGCAGGGCTTCGGCTGGGGAGCAATCATCTACCTGGCCGCCATCGCGGGGATCAGCCCCGACCTCTACGACGCGGCTGTGATAGACGGGGCGAGCAGGATCCAGAGGATGCGTCACATCACGCTGCCGAGCATTAAGCACATCTTCATCGTCCTCCTGGTCCTGCGAATCGGGCGGGTTCTCGACGCGGGATTCGAGCAGATCTTCGTGTTCTACAACGTGCAGGTCTACGAGGTGGCGGACATCGTAGATACATGGGTGTACCGCACGGGCCTCGAGCAGTTCCGCTTCAGTCTCGCGACGGCTGTGGGTTTGTTCAAGTCGCTCATCGGGGGCCTGCTGATCTACGTCGCCAACCGGGCGGCTCGCCGCATGGGGAGCCAGCTATGGTGAGGAGGCGCCTGACCGAGGACCGGCTCTTCGACGGTGCGGTTTACGCGGTGCTGCTGGTCGTCGCCCTGGTGATCCTGCTTCCCTGCCTCAACGTCGTCGTGAGCTCGATCACGCCGCTGGAAGAGATCCTGAAGCGCGGCGGTTTCGTGCTGTTCCCGACGAACCCCACGCTCGGCGCCTACCGCTTCATCGTGGAAAAAGGCGAGCTTCCCCGGGCGATGCTCAACACGGTGATCATTACAGTGGGAGGGACCTCGCTGAACATGCTCATGACGGTGTTGCTCGCCTACCCGCTCAGCCGGCCACCGTTTGCCGGCAAGAAGCTGTTCTTCGGGCTTGTCCTTTTCACCATGTTCTTTTCCGGTGGCCTGATCCCCATGTACCTGCTCCTGCGGATGCTGGGGATGACCAACACCCTGTGGGCCATGATATTTCCCGGAGCCATCAGTGTGTACAACACGATCATCATGCGGTCGTTTTTCGACGTGTTCTCCGAAGAGGTCATCGAGTCGGCCCGGATGGACGGCGCCGGGGAGTTCCAGATTCTCTTCAGGATCGTCCTGCCGCTGTCGATGCCGGTGCTCATGACCGTAGGCCTGTACTTTGCGGTCGCCCACTGGAATGAGTTCTTCCGCGCGGTCTTCTTTGTACCGAATGCCCGGCTCCATCCACTGCAGCCGGTGCTGCGATCCATCCTACTCAGCGCGACCGAGCTCGACATTGCGGAGCAGGTAGAGGAGACCCGCGTCAACACGGAGACGCTGAAAGCGGCGGCCATCGTCTTCTCGGCAATCCCCATCGTGTGCGTGTACCCGTTCATCCAGAGGTACTTCGTGAAGGGCGTCATGCTCGGCGCGGTCAAGGGATGAGGGAGGCAAGGACACCCCGGGGGGGGTGTCAGGATCAAATCTTTCGAACAAGGAGTCATGCGTATGTCCAGGATCACAGGAATCGCTCTCTCTCTACTGGCGACAGCGTTCCTGGCCGCCGGGGTGTGGGCCGCGGGAACGGAGGAGCCGAGGGCCCAGCCGAAGGAGCCGGTCCGAATCGAGTACATGCTGGCCAGCTCGCTTTCGTTCCCCGAGGAGAAGGACGACTTTGTGCGTCAGCAGATCAAGAAGGACATCGGGGTGGACGTCCTCATCACCCACTCGGTCCAGAACTTCGACCAGGCGCTCACGACGCGTTTCGCGGCGGGGGACCCGCCGGAGGTCGCCAAAATCCTGAACCGTAACATCTACCTGCAATTGGCGCAGGATGGCGCGCTGCTGGACTGGAAGCCGTATCTGGAGAAGCTCGCGCCTTATGCGACGTTCGCCGGATTCGAGGATTTCAAGTCTCTGGTGGCGATCAGTGGGAAGTTCTACGCCCTTCCTCTGAGACCGGGCGGGATCGGACGGGGCAACGCGGACAGCCAGCTCTTTGTGCGCAAGGACTGGCTGGACAAGCTCGGCCTCAAGGTCCCTGCTACCCTCGATGAGTTGGTGCAGGTCGCTGTGGCGTTCGCGCAGAAAGACCCGGATGGCAACGGCAAAAAGGACACCATTGGGATGTCGAGCTACACCTCCGGGATGGCTGTGTTCGATGTTGTCTTCGGCGGACATGGAACGGCTCAAAGCCCGATGGCGATCTACAAGAGCCCTGCGGACGGCAGGCTCCACAGCCCGCTGTTCGACGCCCATTTCCGGGAGGCCCTTGCCTATTCCAGGAGGATGCTCGAGAGTGGAGCGCTCGATGCGGAGCTGCTCGCCCTTCCGCAGAATCAGCGCCAGAACATGATGATCGAGGGGCGGATCGGCATCTGGTTCACAAGGTGGCCCTGGCTGCTCAAGCCCGAGTGGATGGACAAGGTGAAGGGGGTCAATCCAGGGGCTCAGTGGGCGTACATCCCCGATCCCAAGGGCCCCTATGCCGACTACGCCGAACCCATGACGCCTTTCTTCCTACAACCGCAGTGCAGCCCTGCCGACACCGCAAAGAAGCCCGACGTGCTGGATGCGCTGATCCGCCTGTTCAACTACGTCGCGGTCCCTCCGGGGCTTAACCTCGTCTGCTACGGCCAGGAAGGGCGACACTGGAAGGTCGAGAACGGCGCCATCGTCGCGGCCGACATGGGCCTGATGACGAAGGAAGTGACGTATAGTTGGCCGTATCAGTTCGCCGGGCGCCTGGAAGCCGAGTACCTCGGTGTGAAGTTCCCGTACGCCAAGGGCGCGATTGCCAATGCGAACGCGCGCAAGTATGTCCCGGACTACACGGGCTACGTCGACGTGCCCAAAGACATGACGTTCATTGCGGACCTGCGGCGCTACTCCGAAGAGCAGGTGATGGCGTTCGTCACGGGTAAACGGCCACTCAGCGAGTTCGACGACTTCGTCAAGCAATGGCGAACGACCTTCAAAGGCGATGTGTGGCTGGACCTGGCCCGAAAACAGGGCAGGGAGCGCTTCCAGCTCGAGTCCGCGTTCTGAGCAAAGGGGATCGTCTGCCGGGGCTTGTCCTCGGCAGGCGATCGGTCTGACCATCGTGCTCACCGGCGCCGCGATTGCAGCCTTGACTCCCCGGCTCCAAGAATGCCGAGTTCAACGCGAGGTTGATCCACCCGGAAGGTCGTTGACGTGATGCGTATCTCGACGCTCGAGCTGCGTCGGAACATGCGGTGGATCGCCGGTGGCATCGCTCGTGGCGACCGGTTCCTGCTGACCTGTCGCGGCAAGCCGATCGCGCAGATAGAGCCCTGTGTCGAAGACGAACCGCACCCCGACGATCCGTACTACTCCCTCGCCGAGCGTGCCGTCGCCGACCGCGATCCGCGACCAACGAGGAAATCGACAAGAGCCGCCATAGCGAGTGAGACGCGCCCGACAGCCCTGGCAGGCTCCTGACGAGGCGCTATGTCCTCTACGAGACAGCGGGCGACCTGCTCTCCCGGTCGAACCTTTGGATCAGCCGAACCACAGAGCTTCAATCGGACGGTGACTGGTCGACGACTGGCCGCTGTGGAAGGGCGCAACCTGCATGCCCGTTTCGCCGACTCTCGCTCGTGGAGGCTCTTTCGGACACGCCCGTCGTGCTATCCACGGGCCGCGGCAATCTGGAAACACGCCGCTGGCCCGGTTGGTCGGCGAGCCTCCCGGATTCGCCTGCTTTTCCTTTGACGGCGCACCGGCTCTCGACGCCGCCCGCAGCCAGGACATCCCCGTCAAGGATCTGCACCCGTCGCCGGGACTGCAGGCATTCCTGCAGCGATTCCACTACGCCGTCTCCACCTCCATGGTCACTATCGCCATCGGGGAGGTCGGCGGCGGCAGGAGCACCTCCTTGCCAACGGCCGCCTCGGCGCTTCACCCCAGCCAGTACCGCGTCTGCTCCGCCGTCGCCGCCGCAGGCCGCCTCCCGGAATTGCTGCGCCAGATCCGTTTTCTGCTCGGCGATCCCTCCCCCAATTACTCCTTTGCGTCAACATGCCGGCCCTTCCGCAACCGTCGGCGGATGTGTTAGCGTACCGGCGGCCATGACTCTCGAAGCGTTCGTTCTCGGCACCGGCGGCATGATGCCCCTTCCGGGGCGGCACCTTACCTCTGTGCTTCTGCGGCGCGAGGGGGATCTGTTCCTCTTCGACTGCGGTGAAGGCACGCAGGTGTCGCTGCGCCGCCTGAACCTGCGGTGGAAAAAGATCTCGGCCATCTTTGTCAGTCACTCGCACGCCGACCACGTGACGGGGCTGCCGGGCATGCTGATGCTGTCCGCCCAGGTCGAGCGCGACGATCCCCTCGTGATCGCCGGGCCTCCGAGGACGCGCGAGTTCGTCGAGGCCAACCGGCGCATCCTCGACATGTACATCGACTACCCGATCGAAATCGTGGACGTGGACCCGCGCAAACCCGGGGTCGTCTACGAGCGCGAGGGCTTTCGAGTGCGCAGCCATCCGCTGAGCCACACCAAGCCGTGCGTCGCCTACACCCTCGAAGAGCAGCAGCGCCCGGGCGAGTTCCACCCCGAGCGCGCCCTCGAGCTCGGCGTCCCGCGCGGGCCGCTGTGGTCGAGGCTGCAGGCCGGCGAGCCCGTGGCCTCGAGCTCCGGCCGCATGGTCAGCCCCGAGCAGGTGATGGGCGCCCCCAGGCCCGGCCGCAAGTTCAGCTTTGTCACCGACACGGTGCCCGCAGCGGGTGTGGCGGAGTTCGTGGCCGGCAGCAACCTTCTCATATGCGAAGGCATGTTCGAAGAAGCGCTCATCGAAAGCGCCCGCGACAAGAAGCACCTCACTGCCCGCCAGGCTGCCGAGATCGCGCGCGACGGCCGGGTCAAGAGCATGGGGCTGATCCACTACAGCCCGCGCTACGCCAAGCGCGATCTCGACAAGCTGCTCGAGGAGGCGCAGGCGATCTTTCCCGCGACGTTCCTGAGCCGCGACGGGCAGAACATCCCGATCCCCTTCGAGGATTCGGCCGACTGAGGCGCCGACAGCGGGGCGCCGGCGCGGCGCGCGGCCGCCGTGCCGGGCCGCGGCCTTCGTCCTTTGCTTAGTCCTTTCCTCATAGAGAGTTGCAGCGCTGCCTCGATCCTTGACGAGAGGCGGGTGGGGGCGCTAAACTTCTTGCTGGACGGTTGGCAGGACCCCCGAGCAGGGGGCAGAGGCAAAGACAGTGGATCACAGCGAAGATCCTGGGAGTAGGACCTCGACCTAGGGCACGGGAGCCCATCTCATCTTCCGTGCCCGCCCCTCCCGGGGAAGGAGGCACGGAGATGAAGCGACACAAGATCTTTGGCGACCCGTTCATCCTGGGCGGGTTCGTCGCGAGTTTCTTCACGGGTTTTCTCTATCCGGCCTATGTGACCCTCATCCTGGCGAGGCTCGACGCGCGCGTGATCGCGCTGGGGTCGATCCTGTCGGGCGGGTTCCCGGTGGTGATCGGCCTGGCGCTCGAGAACCGGCGGCTGCACGACTGGCTCTACGCGCTGCTTCCCGCGATCATGGTGAGCGAGGTGGCGATCGGCTTTGTCAGCGTGTTTGTGGCGCGGGCGGACCTCGACGCGTACTACATCGTCACGATGCTGGTGCTCGGGGTCTTTACCTCGGCGGTGATGTACCTGCTGCAGAGCGTCAAGGAGCGCCGCTACAGGAGGAGCCGCGCCGCCTTTGACCGCCGCTACGCCACGGCCGACGCCCTCGGCTTTCTCGCCGGCTCGGGCGTGAGCATGGCGGGCGTGCTGCGCATCGACGATCCGCTGATCGTCGCGAGCCTGTTCGCGCTGCAGACCGCGGCGGTCTACGCGATGCTGCTCGCCGCCCGGCGCAAGGCGCCGGCCCGCAGGGCCCTGAGGCCGGCCGCGCGATCGAGCGCCGTGCGGGGGCGCGCGGCAGAGGACCCGTTTCCATGGCCGCAAACGGTCGGTGCCGCAATGGCAGCTTGACGCTCTCAAGGAGCTCTAGGACGGGCGCAGCGTCCGCGCGGCCTCCAGGCGCTCAGAGCGGAATCGGCGATCGGGCGGCCGCGGCCCTCAGGGCCGCGGCGAGCATGCGGATCAGCACCCACGAGGCCGCGAGGACGATCGCCGCAACGGCGGCGAACATCAGGCGCAGCCCGGCGACGGCCCCGATCACGCCGCCGAGCCACGGGCCGCCGAACATCCCGAGCGCGTAGATCGACTGGTGCAGGCCGGCCGCGGTGTTGCGTTCGGCCTGTTCCACGCGGCGCAGCGTCAGGCCGACCAGCGTCGGGTAGCCGATGCCGGAGGCGAGCTCGACCAGGGAGGCGGCCACGAACAGGGCCGCCAGCGACGGAGCGAGCGCCGCGGTGGCGATGCCCGCGACGAGAATGCCGGACACCAGGGACACGAGCGCGGCGGCAGCCAGCCGCCGCTCGAGCCAGGCGCCGGCCACGTTTCCCGCGATGCTCGACACCATGGCCGTGGTCACGAGCAGGCTCTTCGCGATGTCGTCGGCTCCAAAGGAGCCGGCGAACAGCGGGATGAAGCTCATCGACGCGGCCCACTCGCCGAAGATCATCACCACCTGCAGGGCCGTCGGCAGCATGACCTCGCGCCTCCGCGCCAGGGCGAGCAGCGAACCGATCGAAGGCTTGCGGGGGCTGTGGCGCTCGATCGGCAGCACGAGCACGACGGCGATCGCGGCGAGGCTCGCCGCCGCGGCCAGCGCAAAAGGCAGCCCGTATCCCCCGGCCTTGTTCAGTACGCCGGTGGCGGCGGTGGCCGCGGTCCGCCCGATCGATCCCGTGAGATTCAGCAGCGAGGCGGCAAGCACCGCCCGCTCGGGCGGAAAGAGGCCGCTGAAGATGGCCACGAGCGGCACCCACGTGGCCGCGGCAAAGCCGGTAAAGCTGCGCCCCAGCGCGAGAGCGAACACCGAGCGGCTCGCGCCCATGGTGGCCGCGCCTGCGGCGGCGAGGAGGAATCCCACGACGATGAACGGCTTGCCGCGGCCGGTGGCGTCCACGGCGATGCCCACGGGGAGGCGGGCGAACACCTGCCACAGGCCGTACATCGACAGCACGAGCCCCACGAGCGCGAGGTCGCCCGTGCGCTGTCCGACGTAGGTCGGCAGGGTCGGCACGTACAGGTAGAGCGAGATCCAGTAGAGGAAGTTCGCCGCCAGGAACAGAGCCACCGTTCGCCGGGGGCGGGTCGGACGTTCGCACATGAGCGCACGCTACGCGGCGCCTCGCCTGAGGTCAACCCAGAGGGTCGGCGACCTCGGTGCGAACCCGCCATCGCAGGGCCGCTGCAGTGCGGCCCCGGCGCGCCTTCCGCGGAACCCTCCGGATCCTGCACGGCGGTCGGGGATGAATGTCCGCTGCCGTCTGCGTCGAGGTCCTGCCCGAAAAACGGGAGCGCTCCTCGCGCCGACGGCCCGCGTTGCGTCGGGGCCGGTGCGCCTGCTATCCTCTGCTGCGATGAGCGATCGCTTCGAGGTGCTGATCCTCGTGGCCCGGCCCGCCGCGGGCAAGAGCGAAGTCATCGACCACCTGCGCCGGACCCCCGAGGCGGAGCGCATGCGGCGCTTTCACGTCGGGGCCTTTCGCGAGATCGATGATTTCCCCATGCTCTGGGCCTGGTTCGAAGAGGACGCGATCCTCGAGCAGATGGGGCTGCCGCGCCTGCACACCGACTCAGCCGGCTGCTTTGTCCGCAGGGAGTTGTGGGACCTGCTGATCCGCAGGATCGTCCTCGACTACCGCAAGCTGCTCGCCGAGGAGCCGCGGCTGCACGAGGACACGACGGTGATCCTGGAGTTCTCCCGCGGCAGCGAGCACGGAGGCTACCGCAGCGCCTTTGCCTGCATCGAGCCCGACGTCCTCGAGCGGGCGGCCGTGCTCTACATCGAGGTCTCCTGGGAGGAGTCGCTGCGCAAGAACCGCAGGCGCTTCAACCCTGCCCGCGCCCACAGCATCCTGGAGCACGGCCTGCCCGACGAAAAGATGGAGCGGTTGTACCGCCATGTCGACTGGCACGAGCTCGCGCCCGCGCCGGCGGGATTCCTGGCCGTCCAGGGGGTGAAGGTTCCCTACGCCGTGATGCCCAACGAGGACGACGTCACGACAGGCCGCGGCGAGGCCCTGAGCCGCAGGCTCGAGGAGACCCTCGGCCGGCTCTGGAGCCTGCGCCAAAGCCGCAGATGAGCCCCCGTCCTCGCGCTGGCGCGCTGCGCGCAGGGTCTGGGCGCCCGCGGGATCCTGGTCACGTGGTCGGCCTTGGGAGCGGCGATCGAGAGGGCCGCTGCCGAGCTGCCGGTGCTCAAGCCGAACGAGGCGACGCTTTCGGACGTTCTCGCAAGGAGGACGCGCATCGGAGTGCCGGCGACGATGGACGCGGAGCTCAGCGACGAGGCCGTGCGCGCCGCCGTCGGAGTCCCGGTGCTCGCCAGCGCGGACGCCGCGGTCGCCCGCCTGCGCGCCCTGGTCGAGGAGGTCGCCTGATGGTGAGGATCGAAGAGGGGCTGCCCACCGCCGAGGAGTACAACCGGCTGCGCGCCGAGGCCGGGTGGGGGACCTATGACTTGGAAACCGCGGCCCGATGGCTGCCGGCGTCGCTGTACGGGGTCTGCGCGTTGGACGACCGGGGGAGCACCGTAGGCATGGCCCGGGTGGTGGGCGACGGCGGGCTCGTCTTCTACGTGCAGGATGTGGTCGTGGCGGCCGCCTGGCGCGGGCAAGGAATCGGGAAGCGGCTCATGGAGCGCGTCATGGCCTTCGTGGCGAGCCGGGCAGCGCCGGGGGCCGTGGTCGGCCTTATGGCCGCAGCGGGCAAGGAGGCGTTCTACGAGCGCTTCGGCTTCGCACGCCGGCCGAGCGAGCGCGCCGGCTGCGGCATGACGCTGTTCTGGCCGGCCGCGCGCTAAACGAAGCGGTTGCGGATCTCGGCGCTCACGTAGTCGAGCGTCGCCACCGTGATGGCGATGAACCAGACCGCGATGCCCGCCGAGCGGTAGTCGAGCAGGCGGATGTACTGCACCAGCAGGAAGCCGACGCCGCCGCCGCCGACCAGGCCGATGACCGTCGACATGCGCACGTTGATGTCCCACCGGTAGATCGAGAACGAGACGAACGGCGGGATCATCTGGGGCACCACCGCGTAGGCGATGGTCTGCAGGCGCGTGGCGCCGGTGGCCTGGATCGCCTCGATCGGCCCGGCGTCGATGCCTTCGATCGCCTCGGAGTACATCTTGCCGAGCGACGCGACCGAGTGCACGGTGAGGGCGATGATGCCGGCGAACGGGCCGAGGCCGACCCACACCACCGCGATGAGGGCCCAGATCAGCGGCTCGATCGAGCGTACGATGTTCAGCACGGTGCGGGTCACGTAGTAGATGGCCAGCGTCACCGGCGAGTGGGCCATGAGGTTGCGCGACGCCAGGAAGCTGACCGGTATCGACAGGATGATTCCGAAGAACGTGGCCATCATGCCCATGAAGATCGTCTCGACCATGCGCGAGGTCACGACCGTCAGCGTCTCGCTCGCCCTGAGGCGGCCCAGGGAAGCGACCTGGCGCGCCTCGACGTAGTGCAGCCGCCGCACGCCCTCGGTGTTCGGCGGCACGATGCTGTAGGGCATGTTCACCTTGATCTCGAAGGCGCCCGAGGCGTCGGTGTCGAGCACGACGTACTCGCCGCCCTTGCGCAGGCGGAAGGCGTTCTGCAGGGGGTCGATCCACCAGATCTCGGTCTCGGTCGACGGCTTGAAGCCGCGGCCCCTGATCGTGAGCACGGTGCCGGGCACCGGGTTGTTGGCGGCGTCAAAGCGCGAGAGCTCGCCGCAGGTCGGCTGCGAGACGATGTAGGGCTGGCCGGGGATCTCCTGCGGAGGGGCGGGCGGCGCCCCCTGGTCGCAGGGTGAAAGGATCTGGGCGCGCGCCGTGAGGTTGCGGGTTTCGCGCTCGACGGCCGCCTCCCAGGGCCAGAGCACCCTCGCCAGGGGCGGCCACGCCTGGGAGGCGTTGCTGATCAGCTCGACCGGGTCGATGCGGCTGATCTGCCAGCCGAGCACGAAGAACGTGGCGAGCACCAGGGCGAAGATGCCGATGTGGCCGCGGTCCTCCGGCTCTCCGGCCGCCCGCGGCCGCGCCTTGCGCCAGGCATCCCAGGCGGTCCAAAGCCACAGCGCCGCCGCCGCCGCGATGACGACGGCCACAAACAAGGGGCGCCTGCCAAAGGCGTGGGCCCACGCCGCAGCCAGCCGTTCTTCCTGCGGCGCGAGGGAGCGGAAGCGCCAGTTGGCCATGAGCGCGATCGTCGCCAGCGACCCGAGCATCAGCAGTCCCCGGCGCACCTGGCCGGCGAGCGCCTGGCCCAGACCGGGCACCAGCAGCGACAGCAGCCCGGCGGCAGCCGGAGCGAGGCGGCGGCGGTCGCTCACACGGCCCCTCCCGGAAGCGGCGGGCGCGCCTTGCGCGCCGGACCGACGTTGACCCGCTCGGCCTCCTCGCCGTAGATCTCCTTGAACTGCTCGTCGCTCATGCTCCGGATCTCCTGGCTGGTTCCGCGGTAGACGATGCGTCCCTCGCGCAGCCCGATCACGCTGGTGGCGTAGCGCTGCACGAGATCGAGGTAGTGCAGGCTGCAGAGCACGGTGATGCCGTCGTCCTGGTTGAGCTTTTCCAGGTAGCCGAGGATCGTGTGGGCGAGCACGGGGTCGAGGCTCGCCACCGGCTCGTCGGCGAGCAGCATCTTCGGCTCCTGCATCAGGGCCCGCGCGATGCCGACCCGCTGCTGCTGGCCTCCCGAAAGCTCGTCGGCGCGCTTGGCCGTCTGCTCCGAGAGCCCGACGCGCTCCAGAGCCTCGCGCGCCCGCTGCCGCTCGTGCGCAGGCCACCTGTAGAACGCCGTCGACCACGGGGGCGCGTACCCGAGCCTGCCGGACAGCACGTTGGTGAGCACCGAGGAACGTTTGACCAGGTTGAACTGCTGGAAGATCATGCCGATCTTCCTGCGGATCTCCCGCAGCTGGACCTGCTCGGCGGCGGTGACATCGGTGCCGTCCCACTCGATGCGTCCCTCGGTGGGGTCGATCAGGCGGTTGATGCAGCGCAGCAGGGTCGACTTGCCCGAGCCCGAGAGCCCTATGATCACGAGGAACTCGCCGTCGGGCACGTCAAAGCTCACGTCGCGCAGGGCGACGGTGCCGTCGTCGTAGATTTTGGTCAGGTTTCTGACGCTCAGCACAGCGGAGCTCGCTTCGACGAACGGACGGGGAGGCGGGCGCCTCCCCGTCGAAGAGCGCGGACCTACTTCTTCTTGATCAGTTCCATCGGGTCGAAGCCCGCGGCCTGGAGCACCTGGCGGAACGGGTCGTAGAAGCTGTCGTCCTTGACCACAAGCTCGGTCCACTGGTAGGCGGCGCCGAGCGCCTTTTTGCCTTCGTCGGTCTTGACGAGCTCCAGAAGGGCGTTGACGATCTTGTCCTTGATCTCCTTGGGCACCGACGGGTGGAACTGCACGCCGTCGTTGGGGATGTTGGCCGACACCTGCACGACCTTGACCTTTTCCATGACGTCGGGCTTGTCTTTCTGGATCCGCGTGCGCGCGTCGGCGTAGCAGGCCCCCGCGTCCACGGTGCCGTTGTAGACCGCGGCCACGACTGCGTCGTGGCTGCCGGCGTCGACGAGCTCCTTGAAGTCCTTGTCGGGGTTGATGCCGGCCGCTTTCATCGTGAGCATCGGGATGATCCAGCCGCTGGTCGACAGCGGGTCGGGGCGGGCGAAGGTCCTGCCCTTGAGGTCGGCTATGGTCTTGATCGGCTTGTCGGCGCCCGCGATGACCTGGCCCTGGTAGAACGGCGTTCCGGCTCGCGCGGAGACGAGGGCGGCCTGGGCCACCTTGCGGTCGGCGGCGATGATGTAGGCGGCGGTGGCCAGCGAGGCCATGTGCGCTTTGGGCGGGCTGGCCGCGAGCGCCTCGATCACGCCCACGTACTCGGTCGCCACGTTGGTCTGGATGAAAAGCCCGGTCTTTTCGTGCAGCAGCTTCGCGACGGACTCGGCTCCGGCGCTCACCCGCTGCATCTCGCCCGAGGGGACGAACGACCAGATGATCGGGTTCTCCTCGCTGCCGAGCTCCTTCTTGCCCGCGGCGAACAGCGTCGTCGAGCAGGCCACGAGAAGCACCATCGCGGTCAGGAGAATGCGTTTTGCCATCGGTCACCTCCCTGATGTGCGGGCCATGGTAGGCCACGCTTCCTTACCCGTCAAGGAGGCGAACGCGGCCGCGGCCCGCAGGGCCACGCGGGCCCTTGTGCCCCGGCCCGCGGTCCGGCTACCCTGCGGCGGGTGCGCGCCGGCTGGAGAGGACCTCGGGTCACAACGGCCGGGCGTGGAAAGGAGCGGTGGATGGGCAGTCAGCAGTCTCTGGCAGGGCGTGTGGCTTGGGTCACCGGGTCGTCGCGGGGCATCGGCAGGGTCGTCGCCGCGCATCTGGCCGGTCTCGGAATGAGCGTCGCCGTGCACGGGACTACAAAGACTTCGGCCCGGGCCTTCGGCGAGGCCGACTCGATCCAGGCGGTGGCCGAGGCGATCGGCAAGGAATCCGGCTCGTGCGTGGTCGCGGTCACCGGCAACCTGGCCGATGCGGGCGACGTCAGCCGCGCCGCGGCCGAGGTGCAGCGGGCCCTCGGGCCGATCGACGTGCTGGTCAACTGCGCCGGCGGCGACATCGGGGCCAAGGGTACGCAGGGGCCGAACGCGGGCAAGCCCGAGGGCAACAACGCCATCGACATCCCGCTGGAGGATCTGCAAGCGGTGCTCGACCGCAACCTGATGACCTGCGTCCTCTGCTGCCGCGAGGTCGGCGCCGGGATGCGCGAACGCCGCCGGGGCTCGATCGTGAACTTCGGCAGCATCGCAGGCACAGAAGGGCGGGCGGGCTCGGCGATCTACTGCACCGCCAAGGCCGCGGTCCACGAGTACACCCGCTGCCTGGCGGCGCTCCTGCGGCCGTTCAACGTGAGGGCCAACGCGGTGGCTCCCGGCGACACGGTCACCCCCCGCTTTGTCGCCAGCCGCCCGGTCGAGCCGGCGATGATGGTCGAGCAGGGAACGCTCGTGCGCTACGGCCGGCCGATCGAGATCGCTCGCGTGGTGGCCTTTCTGGCATCCGACGAGGCGTCGTACGTGACGGGTCAGGTGCTTCGCGCCGACGGCGGCCTGCAGCTCTGGCCGTCGTGATCGGCATGCGGCAGCTGCACAGCTCGGCGCTCGCCGGCGATCCCCGGCTCAAGCCGCGCTCCGAGCGGCTTGAGGAGAACAGGGCGCGCCTCGGGTTCTACGAGCGCCTGGGAGCGCGGCCGATCGAAGGGACTACGAAACGCCGGTCGGCCAGGGTCCCGCGCCGTACCTGCTCTACGACGGCCTGGGCCGCAAGGAATCGCCCGGCCGCAACGAGTGCCGCGCAGCTGTGCGCCTGATCCTGCATCGGAAATACGGCCACCTCCTCCCGCCGGCCTACATCGACAAGGTCGTCGCCTCGATCAAGGACGATTTCGTCAAGCTGCGGCCACCGGCTCATCCGCGGGTCGAGGTGCGGCCGGCCGTCAGGCCGCGGCTGTCCCGGCCGTTCACGCTGGTGGTCTGCGAGGTGCACCAGATCCACCACGTCCGCGAGAGGGGCGACGTCGAGAGGCCGGCCCGCGTCGACGTCGTTGCCGAGGCTCTGCGCGGCACGGGGCTCTTTGACGAGACGCAGCCGGGCGCCTTTGGCGAGAAGCCGATCCGGTCGGTCCACGACGGCGATTCCGTGACCTACCTTTACGCCGCTGGACCGCAACGCCTGCGAGGCCGCGCGCGCGGCCGTGGACGTGGCGCTGACGGCAGCCGAGCAGGTGCCGGCCGGACGCCGCGCTGCCTACGCCCTCTGCCGGCCGCCCGGCCACTGCGCCGAGCGGCGTGTGTTCGGCGGGTTCTGCTACTTCAACAACGCCGCCGTGGCGGCCGAGCGCCTGCGCCGCGAGGCGCGCGTCGCCCTGCTCGACATCAATTCCCACCACGGCAACGGATCGCAGGACATCTTGTGGGAGCGCGCCGACGCACTCACCCTCTCGATCCACGGCCATCCCCGCTATGCCTACCCGTGCTTCTGCGGCTTCGCCGACGAGGTCGGCCAGGGGCCCGGGCGGGCGGGCATGAGCGGCTGCCGGCGCGATCGAGCGTGGACAGCCCCGGGCCATCCGTGGCAGATTCTCGGGCATGGAGAGTGCTGCGCGAACCGGGCTCGCGGTCTGGGACCCGATCAGCGTGGGCCAGCGCCAGTGCATCCAGTGGCGCTTTCCCTGCCGCGTCCTCTACGTCGAGCGGCTGGACAACGAGTGGCACGCTTTGTCGCTTCCGGCCGACGAGCCGGAGATCCTCGACTCCTGCGAGCTCATTGACCGCAGCGACAAGCCGGAATCGAAGGCCTGGCGCCACTACCTGCTGCGCGACGCCGACGAGCTGCAGCCGATGCCGGTGCTGCCGGACAGGCCGCTGGTCGTGCGCCCCGACCGGCCGCTCACGATCATCGCGGGACAGAGCGCGCTCTTCCACATCGAGATCCCCCTCTGGTTCAGGCTCAACGCCCTCGTCGACCGGCAGCCGGCCCGGATCCTCGAGGAGCCGCTCGCGGTGCTGACGCCGACGTGGTTCGGCGACCCGGTCAACGGCGAGCTGTGCTACACGCTGGCCACGCGCCTGCACCAGAGCCTCGCCTCGATCCAGGCCAGCGCCCACCGGGCGGTCTGCCCCGTCTCGATCAGCAACGACTCCGACTCCGACCTGCCGTTCACCAGGATCTGCCTCCACGTGGAGAATCTCAGCGTGTTCCGGGCGGCGAGCCAGCTGTGGACCAACCGCCTGAACGTGCTGTTCCGGGGAGCCGAGCAGGCGACGCAGATCAACATCACCCACGGCCCTCCCGAGGGCGGCGGGCGGGTGGTCCTTGCCAGCAGCGCGCGCCAGCCGACCGAAGGCTGGAGCTTCAGGCGGACCTTCAGCATCTTCAAGGACTTCGCGGGGTTTTAGCCCAGGAGAGCCGCATGGTGCCGCAGCAGGTCGTCGACTGGATCCGGTCCCTGTCTCCCGAGCTCATCGCCCGCCTGCTGCGGATCGTCGTCACCGCGGTGGCGGGCCTGTTCCTTGTGCGCGTCGTCGGCATCGCCATGCGCCGCGTCTTCATGAAGAAGTCCACGCCCCAGCGGCTGATGATCGCTCGCAAGGTGGTCAACTACACCGGCTTCGTGCTGGTGACGATGGTGGTGCTCAACGAGCTGGGCGTCAAGCTCAGCGCCCTGCTCGGCGCCGCGGGGATCGTCGGAATCGCGGTCGGCTTCGCTTCGCAGACGAGCATGTCGAACATCGTCAGCGGCCTGTTTCTCATCTGGGAAAAGCCCTTCGCCGTCGGAGACGTGATCCGCATCGGCGGCACGACCGGCATCATCCATTCGATCGACCTGCTGTCGGTCAAGATCCGCACCTTCGACAACCTGTTCATCCGCATTCCCAACGAGAAGATCCTCAGCTCCGAGGTGACCAACATCACGCGGTTCCCGATCCGGCGCGTGGACATCAAGCTGCAGGTCGCCTACAGGGAGGACCTGGGCCGCGTGCAGGAGGTGCTCAAGGACATCGCGCGGCTCAACCACTACAGCCTCGACGAGCCGGAGCCGCTGGTGCTCCTCAACGAGTTCGCCGACTCGGGCATCGAGATCCTGTTCGCGCTGTGGGTGGCCAAGGCGGACTTTCTCAATCTCAAGAACTCGATCATGAAGGAGATCCTCGAGCGCTTCCGCGCCGAGAACATCGAGATTCCGTTCCCGCACCGGGTGGTGGTGACTGCGCCAGCTGCGGCGCGGGATCCGGCGGCCGCCGCCTTTGCGGGCGGCAGCCGTCCGAGCGCGCCGTAGGCCGCGACGATCCGCTTCAGGCCCGTTGCGGCCGCCCGGGCTCGTAGGCCAGCACCGCGGCCAGCCGCCTCTCCATCTCTTCCACGCAGACGCCCTTGCGCGCGGCGAAGTCCCGCACCTGGTCCTGGCCGACCTTGCCGATGGCGAAGTAGATCGACGCGGGGTGGGCGAAGTAGAACCCCGACACCGAGGCGGCCGGCACCATCATCGCCGTCTCGGTGAGCGTGATGCCGGCGCGGCGCGGCACGTCGAGCAGGTCGAAGATCACCGCCTTGTCGGTGTGATCGGGACAGGCCGGGTAGCCGGGGGCGGGGCGGATGCCGCGGTACCTGACCTTGAGCATCTCCTCGACCGAGAGGTGCTCGTTCGGGGCGTAGCCCCAGAGCTCGCGGCGCACCTTTTCGTGGAGCAGCTCGGCAAAGGCCTCGGCGAGCCGGTCTGCGAGGATCTTGGCCATGATCGCGCCGTAGTCGTCGCCGCGGCCCTGCAGCTCGGCCACCATCGCGTCGAGGCCGAGCCCCGCCGTGTCGGCGAAGAAGCCGATGGCGTCGGCCGCGCCCGATTCCCGCGGGGCCACGTAGTCGGCCAGCGAGAAGTAGGTGTCGATCTTCTCCTTTTGCCGCTGCTGGCGCAGAAAGGGGATCGTGGCGATCACGCGGCTGCGGCCGGGATCCGCGTAGACCTCCACCGAGTCGCCGGCGATCGCGGCGGCGGCGAAGAGCCCGACCACGCCGTTGGCGCGCACGCGCCTCTCGCGCACGATCCGCTCGAGCATGCGGCGGCCGTCGTCGTAGAGCCTGCGCGCCTGCTCCCCCAGCCTCGGGTCGTCGAGTATGTCCGGGAACCTGCCCTGCATCTCCCAGGCATGGAAAAAGAAGGTCCAGTCGATGTAGCGGGCGATCTCGCCGAGGGGGGCGTCGACAAAGGCGTGCACTCCCGGCCGCGCGGGCAGGACCGGCGGATCGGCCGCGTAGTCGGTGACCAGGCGCCGCCTTCGGGCCTCCTCCAGGCTGAGCATCGGGACCGCGAGGCGGTTTTCCCAGCGGCGGCGCTCGGCCGCCTGCTCCTCGGCGGTTTCCCGCGCGAACTGCTCGCGGGTCTCGGGGCTCAGCAGGCGGCCGACCACCCCGACCGCAAGGGAGGCGTCCTTGACGTGGCGTACGACACCCGGGTACTCGGGCGCGATCCTGACCGCCGTGTGCACCTTGCTCGTGGTCGCTCCGCCGACCAGCAGCGGCAGCTGCATGCCGCGCCGCTTCATTTCCCGGGCCACGATGCGCATCTCCTCCAGCGACGGAGTGATCAGGCCCGACAGGCCGATGATGTCGGCGCCTTCGCGCACCGCCGCGTCCAGGATCTGCTCCGCCGGCACCATCACCCCCAGGTCGGTGACCCTGTAGTTGTTGCACTGGAGCACCACCCCGACGATGTTCTTGCCGATGTCGTGCACGTCGCCCTTGACCGTGGCCAGCAGCACGTGAGCCCGGGACGCCGGCCCCGAGGCCTTTTCCGCTTCGAGGAAAGGCAGCAGATAAGCCACGGCGGCCTTCATCACGCGGGCGCTCTTGACCACCTGGGGAAGAAACATTCTGCCGCTGCCGAACAGGTCGCCGACGACGTTCATCCCGCTCATCAGCGGGCCTTCGATCACGTCGAGCGGCCGCCGCATCGACCGCCGGCACTCCTCGACGTCCTCCGCGATGTACTTCGTGATGCCCTTGACCAGGGCGTGCTCGAGGCGCTCGGCCACGGGGCGCGACCGCCACTCGAGGTTGCCGGCGCTCCCCTTGTCCTCGGCCGAGAACTCCTGGGCGATCTCCAGCAGGCGGTCGGTGGCGTCTGCCCTGCGGTTGAGCACCAGGTCCTCGACCCGCTCCAGCAGGTCCCTGGGGATCTGGTCGTAGACCGGAAGCTGCCCGGCGTTGACGATGCCCATGTCCATTCCGGCCTGGATGGCGTGGTAGAGAAACACCGAGTGGATCGCCTCGCGGATCACGTTGCTGCCGCGAAAGGAGAACGACAGGTTGCTGATGCCTCCGCTCACGCGGGCGTGCGGCAGCTCGTTCTTGACGAAGCGCACGGTCTCGATGAAATCGAGGGCGTAGGTGCGGTGCTCCTCCATCCCGGTGCCGATCGGGAAGATGTTCGGGTCGAAGATGATGTCCTGTGGAGGAAAGCCGGCGCGGCGGGTGAGCAGGTCGTAGCAGCGGCGGCAGATCTCCTTGCGCCGCTGCAGGGTGTCGGCCTGGCCGCGCTCGTCGAAGGCCATCACGATCACGGCGGCTCCGTAGCGGCGCACCTCCCGCGCCCGGCGCAGGAACTCCTCCTCGCCTTCCTTGAGGCTGATCGAGTTGACCACTGCCTTGCCCTGCAGGCAGCGCAGACCGGCCTCGATCACGCTCCACCTCGACGAGTCGACCACAACCGGCACGCGGCTGATGTCCGGCTCGCCGGCTAGGCGCAGCAGGAAGTCGCGCATCTGGGCCTCGGAGTCGAGCATCGCCTCGTCCATGTTCACGTCGATCATCTGGGCGCCGCTGTCGACCTGCTCGCGAGCGACCTCGAGGGCCGCCTCGTGGTCGCCGGCCTGGACGAGCTTGCGGAAGCGGGCCGAGCCGGTCACGTTGGTCCGCTCGCCGATGTTGACGAAGAGGCTGCCGGGCCGCAGGACCAGCGGCTCAAGCCCTGCGTACGCGCTCACCACCGCAGGCGGCGGAATGGGCCGCGGCCGCCGGGACGCCACCGCGTCGGCGATGGCGCGGATGTGGTCGGGCGTGGTGCCGCAGCAGCCCCCGACGATGTTCACCAGCCCGTCCTCGGCGTACCCCGCCAGCGCCTCGGCCATGATTTCGGGCGTGTGGTCGTACTCGCCAAAGGCGTTCGGCAGGCCGGCGTTGGGGTGGACGCTGACGGCGCAGTCGGCCAGGCGGGCGAGCTCGGCGACGTGGGGCTTGAGCCGGTCGGCGCCGAAGGCGCAGTTCATCCCGACGCTGATCGGGCGGGCGTGGGCCACCGATATCCAGAAAGCCTCGACGGTCTGGCCCGAGAGGGTGCGGCCGCTGGCGTCGGTGATCGTGCCCGAGATCATGACCGGCACGGTCCTGCCGCTTTGCTCGCTCCAGCTGCTGATGGCGTAGATCGCCGCCTTGGCCACCAGCGTGTCGAAGATCGTCTCGATCAGGAGGAGGTCGGCGCCCCCGTCGACGAGCCCCCGGATCGCCTCGGTGTAGGTGGCGACGAGCGCCTCGAAGGTGACGCTGCGGAAGGCCGGGTCGTTGACGTCGGGCGAGAGGGAGAGCGTACGGTTGGTCGGGCCGAGCACCCCGGCCACGAAGCGCGGCCTGCCGGGCCTGCGGCCGCTCATGTCGTCGGCCGCGCAGCGGGCCAGGGCCGCGGCCTGGCGGTTGAGCTCGTAGACGATGGCCTGCAGCCCGTAGTCCGACTGGGAGATCGCGTTGGAGTTGAAGGTGTTGGTCTCGATGATGTCCGCGCCGGCCTCGAGCATCTGGCGGTGGATGTGCAGGATCAGGTCCGGCCGGCTCAGCGTGAGGAAGTCGTTGTTGCCGTCCAGGCTGCGGGCCTCGCGGCTGCCGAGCTTGTCCAGCACCCTGCCCACGTCGGGGTCGGCACGGCGGCCTTCGAGGGCGGCGAGGCTGTAGTCCTCCTCGCCGGCGCCGAGCTTCTGGATCATGGTGCCCATGGCTCCGTCGAGGATGAGGATGCGCTCGCGCATCAGCGTGTGCAGCTTGTCTGTCACCGTCATCGCACGGCGAATGTACTACGAAACCGCCGGCCGCTGCCACGAGCGACGGGCCGCCGCACCAGCCCTTCTCGCGGTGTCCGCCGCCATGATAGGCTGACCGCCATGAGAACCTACGAGGAACCCGCCAGGCGGATCCCTGTGCGGGAGTTCGACGTCGTGGTGGCCGGCGGCGGCACCGCCGGAGTCGTGGCCGCCCTCGCCTCAGCCCGCAGCGGGGCCCGGACTGCGCTCGTCGAGGCCAAGGGCTACGTGGGCGGCATGGCCGTCGAGGGCGGCACTGCGCTGCACAGCTACTACAATCTCTGGAAGGCCTTTCCCGGCGTCGAGAAGCGGCAGGTGGTCAGGGGCATACCGCAGGAGATCGTAGACCGGCTCGAGCGGGAGGGCGGGACCAGCGGCCACGTGGAGATGACCGCAGGCTGGGACTACGACTCAGTCTGCACCGCCGTGGACACCGAGATCTACAAGCGCGTGGTCCACGAGATGCTGGTCGAGTCCGGGGTGCGGGTGGCCGTGAACACCCTCGCCGTGGGCGCCGCGCGCGAGCTCTCGCGCGTCGCCGGCGTCATCGTCGAGAGCCGATCCGGCAGGGAGCTGTTCGCCGCCTCCGCCTTTGTGGACGCCACCGGGTACGGCGACCTGTGCGCGCACGCCGGGGCGGCCTGCAGCGAGCCCAACGACTACGCCGTGGCGAACAGCATCGGGGTCGGCGGGGTCAGCGTCGAGGAGTACCACCGTTGGATCGAGAGCCACGGTGCGCTCAAGGATCTGGCCTTCGGCCCGCGCAGCGGGCGCGCGGGGCGGATCGTGCGCGTCGACGCGGTCGTTTCGAAGCTGCCGCCCGCCTTTGCCGAAGAGGCGCGTGAGATCGGCATGGCGACCGTCATCACGACTCTGCACGACGATTACTTCATGTTCCTCAAGCTCAACCTCAAGACCTCCCGCAGCCCCACCAGCCGCGACGAGGCGGCGGCCGCCGAGCTGGAGCTGCGCAGGCGGCAGGCGGCGGCGGTGGCGCTGCTGCGCAGGCACGTGCCCGGCTGCGAGCGGGCTTTCGTCGCCCGCTCGAGCCCTTCGCTGTGCGTGCGGCGCGGCCGCCTCGTCGTCTGCGACTACGACATCTCGCTCGACGACGTCCTGCAGGCGCGGCACTTCGACGACGACGTCATGGCCTACGGCTTTCACGACTCGGCCCCGCGCCTGCAGATCGCCGGCGGCGGCACCTACGGCATCCCCTACCGGGCACTTCGGGTGAGCGGCATCGACAACCTGCTCGCCGCCGGCATGATGATCACCTCGGATCACGAGGCGCACATGTCGACGCGCAACACGGTCTGCTGCATGGGCCAGGGGCAGGCGGCCGGAACCGCCGCCGCGCTGTGCGCGCGCAGGGGCGTCGGCACGCGCGACCTCCCGTACGCCGCGCTGCGGGAGGCACTGCTGGCCGCAGGCGTTCACCTCGAGGGCTGACCGGGCGCCGCGGGCGGTCCCGTCAGTCGACGAACAGGTTCCTGCTGGCAAAGGCGGGTTCGCAGGTGAGGTTGATGCCGAGCTTGCGCAGGCCCGCCTCGTCGCCCGGCGCCGGGATGTGGGTGATGTGGGCGTCGCAGCCCCGCAGCAGCTTGAGCTTTTCCACGGCCGCCTCGGCGGCCGGGTTGACCGCGGCGCTCATGCTGAGCGCGATCAGCGTCTCCTCCAGGTCCAGGCTCACGTGGCGGCCGGCCAGGACCTCCTCCTTGAAGTGAGCGAGCGACGCCGTGACCTGGGGCGGCAGCAGGTGGATCGATTCGGGGATGCCGGCAAGCCGCTTGGCGGCGTTCAGCACGAGGCTCGAGGCGGCGTGCATGAGCGGCGAGTTCTTGCCGGTCACGATGGTGCCGTCGGGCAGCTCGATCGCCGCGCCGCAGTACACGCCCTCGTTGCCCTTGCCCCGCAGCTGCGCGTCGCGGGCCGCCTCCTCGGCGGGACGCACGACCTTGCGGTCGCCCACACCGACGCCGAGGTCTTCCATGAGCAGCTCGACGCGCTGCACGGTCTCGCGGGAGGTGAGGCCCATGGCGTGCTCGCAGGCGTAGCGGAAGTAGCGGCGGATCACCTCCTGGGTGGCCGCCGCGCCCACGGCCGCGTCGTCCACGATGCCGAAGCCGGCGCGGTTGACGCCCATGTCCGTGGGCGAGCGGTAGACCGACGACGGGCCCCCGATTCGCTCGAGGATGCGCTTGAGCACCGGAAACACCTCGACGTCGCGGTTGTAGTTGACGGTCCGCTCGTTGAAGGCCTCCAGGTGGAACGGGTCGATCACGTTGACGTCGCCGATGTCGGCCGTGGCGGCCTCGTAGGCCGCGTTGGCCGGGTGCTTGAGCGGCAGGTTCCAGATGGGGAAGGTCTCGAACTTGGCGTAGCCGGCCCGTACCCCGCGGCGGTGCTCGTGATACAGCTGCGACAGGCAGGTGGCCAGCTTGCCGCTGTTGGGGCCCGGCCCCGTCACCACGACGATCGGCTTGTCGGTGCCGATGTAGCTGTTGGCGCCGTAGCCCTGATCGCTCACGATCGTGTCGACGTCGGTGGGGTAGCCCTTGGTGAACTTGTGGGTGAAGACCGGGAGGCCGCGGCGCTCGAGCCGGTCGCGGAACAGCCTGGCCGAGGGCTGGTCATCGAAGCGCGTGATCACCACGGCGCGCACCTGCACCCCCCAGGCGGCGAGGTCGTCGATCAGCTTGAGCGCGTCGCTGTCGTAGGTGATGCCGAAGTCGCCGCGGATCTTCCTCCGTTCGATGTCGCCCGCGTATATGCACAGCAGCACCTCCGAGGAGCCTGCGAGCTGCTGCAGCAGGCGCATCTTGACGTTTGGGTCGAAGCCGGGCAGCACCCGCGAGGCGTGGTAGTCGTAGAGCAGCTTGCCTCCGAACTCCAGGTAGAGCTTGTTGTCGAAGCGGCGCACCCGCTCCAGGATCGCCTCGGTCTGCTCCCGCAGGTACTTCTCGTTGTCGAACCCGATCCGCGTCACGGGGTCTCGCTCTTTCGCACCCGGTCGTTGCCGGGAGGGTCAGCGCAGCGCCTTCTCGTCCTTGAACGTGTCCCAGTCGCTGATCTTGACGTCGCCGATGTCGGCGATGGCGAGGTTAGTGAACGTCAGGGCGAGGCAGCCTTCTTCGAGGTGCCCCCCGAAGGCGTTGCGCTCGTCGGAGAACGTGATGTGGCAGTGAACGCGGCCGTCGATCACGAAGCCGCCCATCACGCAGATGTCGAGGGGCTGGATGCTCTTGGGGTAAGCCTCCTTGGGCGGCAGCTCGTTGCTCATCACCACGTGGAAGTGGGAGTGCTGCACCGAGCCGAAGCCGGTCATGATCACCCCGTTCTTCAGGCCGTGCTCCTTGACCGCCTGGCGGATGCCGGCGAGGATGTCGTCCCCCGGCGCGATCCTGATCATGACCACCCGCTTGATCTCCGCAGCTGCCGACAGCATCGCTTCCTCCTTGTGGCAAGCCCTCAGGGCTCTGCCCGGGCGCGGAGGCTTGCCTGGTTCGACCTGACGGCCGCGCGTCCCCCGCGCGCGAGGCATTCTATCCGGACTGGCACGCGGGCCACAATAGAGCCGCCGCCTGCGGCCGGTCGACAGGCGCCGGCGGCGGCTCCGCAAGCCCCCGCGGCCCTGCGACAGGCCCGCCGGCTCTGCCCCGGTGAGCAGCGGGGCGTCCCGACCCTGCGATCCCTGAGGCAGCCGCAAGCCCCCCGAAACCTGCGGCAAAGGCCCTTGACAGCTCCGGCGGCATAGGTTAAAAATAGATTGATCGGTTAACCAAATGTCAACCAGGTCCGGCGGGGCGGGGATGAAGGTCGGGCTCAAGGACATCGCCGAACGCGTGGGACTCTCCAAGGCCGCGGTGTCGCTGTACTTCCGGGACCCTTCGACGTCGCGCGTGAGCGACGAGAACAAGGCGCGCATCCGCGTCGCCGCGGCCGAGCTCGACTACAAGCCGCACGTGTTCGCCCGCAGCCTCTCGTCGCGCAAGAGCGCCATGATCGCCATCCTCATCCCCTTCGACCTGCCGTATTTCCGCAGCACCTTCCTGAACGAGGCGCTGTGCGGGATCCAGAGCGTGCTCTTCGACCGCGGCTACAACTTCGTCTTCATCCCCAGCCGCGGCAACAATTCGCCGGCGATCCTCAGGGGCCAGCTCGAGCGCGGCATCGGCTACGACGGCTTCATCATCTTCGGCACCCGGGCCTGCACCATGGCCGACATGCGCGCCAACGTCGAGGAAATGCAGAAGGTCGGCGTCCCGTTCGCGGTCCTGAACATGCCGGACATGGGCCCGGCTCTCGGTGGGCCTGCCGGGGGGGAGATCAACCAGGTCGTGAACGTGACCCCGCGCGAATCCAGCGCCATCCGTTACCTGCTCGGCCAGGGCCACGAGCGCATCCTGCTGATGGGCGGGAGGGCGCAGGCGCCCGACACCGAGCAGGCGGTCCGCGAGTACCGCGAGTGCTTCGCCGAGCGGGGCCTGGCCGTGGACGAGGCGCTGTTCCTCAACGGCGACTACGAGGAGATGGTGGCCCGCAGCGAGGTGCTGCAGGCCTTCGACCGCGGCCTGGAGTTCACAGCCGTCTACTGCCTCACCGACACCATGGCGTTGGGCGTGTACGAGGCGGCGGCCGAGCGTGCGTTGAGGATCCCGCAGGATGTGTCTGTGATCGGCAAGAACGACTCGTTCTTCGCCCGCTTCATGAGCCCCCCGCTCACGAGCGTGCGGGTGCCGATGTTCGAGGCCGGGCGCCTGAGCAGCGAGCGGCTGCTGCGCACGATCGAAAGCGGCGAGGCGCCCCGCAAGATCTTTCTCAAGAACGAGCTGATCCTGAGGCTCTCGACGGCCATCAGGAGATAGGCGTGGTTTCCCGGCCCGCCGGGGCCTGAAGACGCAATCGTTAGGAGGAAAGGCGTGAAACCGACAGTGCTCATTCTCGCTCTCGTCGTCCTGCTGGTGCCGGGGCCGCTGTTCGCGGCCGGCGGGCAGGAGGCCGCCAAGGAGACCGGCCCCATCAAGATGTCCTTCTGGCACCTGTGGGGCGGGTCGCGGGCTCCGCTCATCGACGATCTGGCCAAGAAGTTCAAGGCCGACCACCCCAACGTGGAGCTCGAGGTGACCTTTACGGCGCCCAACGACCTGCAGACCAAAGTCGTGCAGGCCGCCGGCACCGGCACCCTCCCGGACGTGTTCAACATGCACACCGGCTGGTACGACAACCTGCAGCCTGCGGACACCATGCTCAAGCTCGACCCGTTCCTGGCCAAGGAGAAGATCGACATCAAGGCGATCCTGCTGGAGCCCGAGTGGAAGCGCAGCATCTACGACAACTCGGTCTACAGCCTGCCCAACGTCCTGGCCGGCGCCCAGGGGCTCTTCTTCTACAACAAGGGCCTCATGAAGAAGGCCGGCCTCGACCCCGCGAAGGACGCGCCCAAGAACTGGGACGAGTTCGTGCGCGTGAGCAAGGTGCTCATCAAGGCGCTCAACCAGCCGGGCAAGCTCGACGTGATCGTCTGGGACCCCTGGATGCACGTGGGTCAGAACATGATCCAGGTCTACTCCCACATGGCCGGCGCCCCGACGGTGTCCGCCGACAGCAAGACGTCGCTGTTCAACACCCCGGGCGTGCTCGAGACGGCCCGCAAGTTCGACCAGTACATCACCGAGGTCTACGGCCCCTACGGCGGCTACAAGGCGATCATCGAGTGGTCGAGCCGCGTGGCCGGCGTCGACTACGGCGCGGCGCAGGTCCAGGCCTTCACCAAGGAGGCGCAGGTGTTCTACGTCTCGGGCTCCTGGACCATCGGACAGGTGCAGGCGGCCAACCCGAAGCTCGAGATGGGCCTGCTGCCCATTCCCGGATTCAAGGGCCAGCACGGGGCCGCGGCCAAGCACGGCTGGTCCTACGCCATCAACAAGAAGACGAAGTACCCCCAGACCGCCTGGGCGCTCACGAAGTTCCTCACCCTCGACCCCAAGGGTAACGGCGAGTTCTGCATCGCCCAGGGCCGGCCCTGCCCCGTGACGGCGGTCAACGACGACCCCCGCTACCTCACCCAGGGCGAGATCTGGAAGAGCCTGGTGGCCGCGATGAAGCTCGACTACACTCCGGACTACAACGACCACTTCAACGCCCTGATCCCCTGGCTGCGCGACGTGCCGGCCCGCAGGGCCTCGGGGCAGTCGATCGAAGAGGCGCTGGGGTACGTGCACAAGATGTTCAGCGACTACCTGAGCGACCTCTACAAGAAGTAGATGAAGAAGGCAGCACGCCGATCGGGGGGGGCCGCCGCCGGACGGCCCCCCGTCGGCAGGGGCCTCACGGCCCTGCTGTTCCTCGCGCCGTGGCTGGTATCGCTCGCCGTGTTCTGGTACGGGCCGATCGTGGCCACGGTGGGCCTCAGCTTCAGCCGCTACCGGCTCATCGGCTCCCCGAGGCTCATCGGCCTGGCCAACTACGCGGCGATCTTTCAGGACAGCTATTTCTGGGTCGGCCTGCGCACCACCTTCGTGTTTACCGGGCTCTACCTGCCGGCCAACTTCGCCCTCGGCCTCGCCGCCGCCTGGCTGCTGAGCCTCGACGTGCGCCTCAAGGGCCTCTGGCGCACGATCCTCTACGTGCCCTCGGTGCTGCCGGTGATCGCGGTCCTGGTTCTGGGCAAGTTCATCTTCTACCCCAACGGCCTGATGAACACCTTTCTCGAGCTCTTTGGAGTCAAGGGCCCTCTCTGGCTCGCCAACCCGCGGCTGATCATCCCGGCCTCGGTGATGCTCACGGCCTGGCAGTGCGGCACGGCGATGGTGGTCTATCTCGGCGCCCTGCAGAACGTGCCGTCGCAGTACTACGAAGCCGCCGAGATCGACGGCCTGGGGCGGGTGCGGCAGTTCTTCGGGATCACCATCCCGCTGATCTCGCCGACGATCTTTTTCCGAGTCATCATCGACCTGATCTTCGCCCTGACGATCTTTGTCCCGGCCCTGGTGCTGCCCGAGGGAAACGTCCCGGGAGGGCCCGCGGACGGCTCGCGCTTCTACGTGCTGCACCTCTACGAGAAGGCCTTCAAGCGCTTCAACATCGGCGAGGCTTCGGCGCTGGCCACGGTGCTGATCCTCATCTGCCTGGCCCTCACCTGGATGGTGATCCGGGCGAGCGAGCGCTACGTACACTACGAGAGCTGAGCCATGAGCGTGACTGCCCTTCGCACCCCCTGGTCCCGCCTCGCCGCCTATGCCGGCATCGCCGCCGTCTGCGCCGTCTTTGCCTCGCCCTTCGTGTACCTGGTCTCCACCGCCCTCAAGGACGAGGTGCAGCTGCTCAACCAGCCGCGGGAGTTCTTTCCGGCGCCGCTGCACTTCCGCAACTTCGTCACGGTCTTCGAGCGCTTCGACGTGGTGCGCTATTTCGCCAATACGTTCCTCGTAGTGATCGCAAGCGTGGCGGGCAACGTGGTCGTGAGCACCCTCACGGGCTACGCCCTGGCGCGGTTGCAGTACAGGGGCCGCGAGCTGGTCTTTCTGCTCACCCTCGCCTGTATGTTCATGCCCCTGTTCCTCATCATCATTCCCCGCTTCATCGTCTTCAAGCACCTGGGCATGATCGGCACCCTGCTGCCGCTCATCGTGCCTTCGGCCCTCGGCTCGCCCTTCTGCATCTTCCTCATGCGGCAGTACCTGCGGGGCATCCCGATGGACCTCAACGAGGCGGCCCGCATCGACGGCTGCGGCGAGCTGCGGATCTACGCGCAGATCATCATGCCCCTGTGCCGAGCCGCGGTGGCCACCATCGTGATCTTCACGACCCAGTGGCGCTGGAACGAGTTCATCGAGCCGCTGATCTACCTGCCGAACGAGCGGCTCTACACGATCACCATGGGTCTCTACATGATCCTGGGGCAGAGCGCCGAGGACATCACGATCCACCTGGTGATGGCCTTCCTGATCCTGTCGATCCTGCCGATCCTGGCGATCTTCGCCTCGGCGCAGAAGCAGTTCGTCGAGGGCGTTTCGCACACGGGGCTCAAGGGATAGAACGGTGCCGACGATCCGGGAGCGGGCCAGGGACATTCCCATCGCCGCCGAGGCCGACGTCGTCGTGGTGGGGGCCGGGCCCGCGGGCTTTGCCACGGCGGTCAACGCGGCGAGGCTGGGGGCGAGGACCGTTCTCGTGGAGGCCGGCGGCATCGTGGGAGGAGCGGCCACCAGCGGCCTCATGAGCCACTGGACCGGCGACACCCGGGGCCCGCTCTACGAGGAGATCCTGAAGCGGTCGGCCGACAGGGCGGGCGGTTTCGCGTACTACGGCGGCAAGGTGCGCCAGTGGCGCACCATCATCAACACCGAGCGCCTCAAGACCGTGCTGCTTGAGATGCTCCAGGAGGCGGGCGTGGATCTGCGGCTCTACACCCTCGCCTGCGCCCCTGTGATGGACGGCGCCGCGATCAGCGGCGTGATCACCGAGAGCAAGAGCGGACGCGAGGCCCTGCTCGGTCGTGTGATCGTCGATGCCTCCGGTGACGGCGACATCGCTGCCGCGGCCGGTGTGCCCTACGTCAAGGGCCGGGAGACCGACGGGAGGATGCAGCCTGCCACGCTCATGTTCCGCGTGGCGGGGGTGGACACGGAGCGCGCCGTCTTTCCCGGCGAGTTCGGCGACACCGTCGAGGTGCCGGCGGGAGACCTGCAGGAGCTGGGCCGCAAGGAGCTGCCGTTCCCGGCGGGCCACGTCCTGCTGTACCCCACGACGCTGCCGGGGATCGTGACCGCCAACATGACCAACTGCCTCGAGGTGGACGGCACCCGGGCCGCGGACCTCACGCGGGCGACCATCGCCTGCCGGCGGCGGATCGAGCCGATCGTGGACTTCCTGCGCAGGTGCGTGCCCGGATTCGAGCGCTGCCGTCCCCTGGAGTCGGCGGCCGCGATCGGCGTGCGTGAGACGCGCCATTTCGAGGGCGAGAAGCGGATCACGGAGCAGGACATCCTGGCGGCCCGGGTCTTCGACGACTGGATCGTGACACGGGCCTACTTCAATTTCGACGTCCACAACATGACGGGCTCGGGCCTCGATGCCAGCGGGGCCCAGGCCGAGTTCCCCCAAACGCGGGGATACACGATCCCCTACGGCTGCTTCGTGCCCAAGAAAGTCGACGGCCTGTTCCTGGCGGGCCGCGACATCTCGGGCACCCACCTGGCCCACTCCAATTTCCGCGTCATGCCGATCTGCGTGAACATGGGCCAGGGGGTGGGGGCCGCCGCGGCTCTGTGCGCGGCCCGGGGCCTGCGGCCCCGTGATCTCGACGTGGCCGAGGTGCAGGATGTGCTGCGGCGCCAGGGGGTCGAGCCTTGACCCCTCTCAGCAGCCGCGAGCGCCTGACGCGTCTCTTCGAAGGCAAGCCCATCGACCGGGTACCCGTGTGGCCTCTCTTTCCCTTCCACCGGCTGCACTACTATGCCGACATCTACGCCCTGGAATGCTACCGCCCCGTGGTCGAGGCTGCGCGCCGGTACGCCGATGTCTTTGACCGCCGGGCGCCCGAGACCGGATTCTGCCTCTCCGCTTCGCCGGAGATCCGCCTGCGGGAGGAGCGGCGCCTGGAGGGCGGCCGGCGCCTGGCCCGGCGCACGGTCCGGTGGCGGGGCCTGGAGCTCACGCAGGAGGGGGTGCTGGACGGCGAGCGCCTGCAGCCCGCGCGGCACTGGGTCGACGACGTGGCCCTCCTCGGCCGCATCCTCGAGATGCCCTACGAGCGGCCGGCCTTTGACCTCGAGCAGTTCGAGCGCGAGCGGGCGGAGCTCGGCGAGGCCGGCCTGATGATGATCGACATCGGCGACCCGCTGCAGGTGCTCTACCGCCTGATGAGCGTCGAGACCTTTGCCGTGGCCACGCTCGCGGACCGGGGCCTTCTTCTGGAGTTCCTCGACGAGATGTACCGGCGCTATCTCGACCTCTACGGCTGGCTCCTCGATCACGGCGTGGGGCCCGTCTACTTTATCGTGGGCGCCGAGTTCGCGGGCCCGCCGGTGGTGTCGCCGGCGGACTTCGGGGAGCTGTCGGCGCGCTATGTCAAGGGCATCGTGGACCTTATCCGCAGCGGCGGGATGTACTCCATCGTCCACTACCACGGCAACCTCAGTCGCGTGCTGACGGGGATGGCCGCCATCGCCCCCGACGGCCTGCACACGGTGGAGGCGCCGCCGGTGGGCGACTGCACGCTGGCGCAGGCCCGGCAGGCGTTGGGCGACACGATCCTCATCGGCAACATCCAGTACGACGACTTCCGCAGGCTCGCTCCCGACGAGATGGAGCGCCTCGTGGAGCGCACGATCGAGGAGGGGGGCGGCGGGCGCTTTGTCCTGAGCCCCACGGCCGGCCCCTACGAAGAGTCGATCAGCCCGCGGATGCAGGCGAACTACGTCCGCTTCCTGGAGGCGGGCGCCAGATACGGGCGACTGGCCTGAGGGCCGCGCCGCCGGAGGAGACACAGTGACCAGCAGGAAGCACGAGGCGGACCTCTGCGTGATCGGCGGCGGGCTGGCGGGCCTGTGCGCCGCGGTGGCGGCGGCGCGCCGCGGGGCCCGGGTGGTGCTGATGCAGGACCGGCCGGTGCTCGGGGGCAACGCCTCGAGCGAGGTGCGCATGTGGGTCTGCGGGGCCCACGGCGCAGGCAACCGCGAGACCGGCATCATCGAGGAGCTGGAGCTCACCAATATCTGGCGCAATCCCAACAAGAACTGGTCGCTCTGGGACTCGGTGCTCTACGAAAAGGCGCGCTTCGAGCCCAATATCACGCTGCTGCTGAACACGAGCTGCTTCGAATGCCGCCTGGACGGCGGCCGGATCACGGCCGTGCGGGGCTTGCAGATCACGACCCAGACCTTCCACACCGTCGAGGCCACGCTCTTTGCCGACTGCTCCGGCGACTCGGTCCTGGCGCCCCTCGCCGGCGCCGAGTTCCGCGAGGGGCGGGAGGCGAGGAGCGAATTCGGCGAGAGCATCGAGCCGGAGGCGGCCGACACCCTGCGCATGGGTTCCAGCTGCCTGATCCAGGCGCGGGAGACCGACCGGCCCCAGCCTTTCACGCCGCCGCCCTGGGCCTACGACTTTCCCAGCGAATCCGACCTGCCCCACCGCGACCACGACCTCCACGACCGGCGCACGAATTTCTGGTGGATCGAGACCGGCGGCATGCGGGACACGATCGGCGACACGGAGGAGATCCGCGACGAGCTCCTCAAGATCGCCCTGGGCGTCTGGGATCACATCAAGAACCACGGCGACCACGGGGCGGAGCGCTGGGCCCTCGAATGGGTCGGGTTCCTGCCGGGCAAGCGCGAGAGCCGCCGCTACGTGGGCGACCACATCATCACGCAGAACGACGTGGCCGCAGGCGGCCCCTTTGACGACATCGTGGCCTACGGCGGCTGGACCATGGACGACCACCATCCCGCAGGCTTCGCCTACAAGGGAGAGCCGACGATCTGGCACCCGGCACCCTCGCCCTGGGGCATCCCCTACCGCAGCCTCTATTCGCGCAACGTGCCCAATCTCCTCTTCGCGGGCCGCAACATCAGCACCACCCACGCGGCCCTCTCGTCGTCCCGGGTGATGCGCACGTGCGCAGTCGTCGGCCAGGCGGTGGGCACCGCAGCGGCCATCGCGATCGCGGCAGGCATCTCGCCCCGCGAGGTGGGGCGAGAGCGGCTCGCGGAGCTGCAGCAGGCCCTGATGACCGACGACGCCTGGCTGCCGGGCAAGCGTCGGACGCCCCCGGCGCTCACGCGGGAGGCGCGCCTGACGGCCTCCGGCGGCGACGCCGAGCCGCTGCGCGACGGCGTGGACCGCCCCGTCGGCGGGGTCGATCACGGCTGGAGCGGCGGGCAGGGCTGCTGGCTGCAGTACGAGTGGCCGGGCCCGCGGGAGGTGCGGTCGCTGCGCCTGGTCTTCGACAGCAATCTCGAGCGCCACTACAGCGAGATGCGCCAGCGCTCGAACTTCGCCCTGGGGGCGGAGCCCGTGGCCGTGGCGCCTCAGCTCGTGCGCAGCTTCCGCGTGGAAGCCCTTGGCGACGGCGGCTGCTGGCGCACCGTGGCGGAGGAGCGGAACAACCACCAGCGCCTCGTCTGGGTGAGGCTGCCGGAGGCGGTCCGGACGCGGGCCCTGCGCCTGCTGCCCGGCGACACCTGGGGCGCGCCGCAGCGGCACCTGTTCGCCTGGGACGTGGAATGAGGGAGGGTCGGATGGCGGCCAAGCTGAACGTGAGCGGGGTCTTTCCCCACTTGGCGGTGCAGGCGGACCTGGGCCCGCCGCGCACCGAGATAGGGGTCGGCGGGCTCATGCCCTGGGCCGAGCGCCTGTGGATGGTGACCTACGTGGCCCATACCCGGCGCAGCGGAAGCGGCAGCGGGCTCTACGAGATCGACCCGCAGCTCGCCGCGACCCGCAGGCCCGAGAGCCGCGACGGCACCTACGCCAACCGCTACATCCACTTCGAGTCGAACCAGCTCTTTATCGGGCCCCACGTCATCGACGCGGGCCGCCGCGTGCGCACCATCGAGCCGCTGGTCGACTGCCGCCTCACGGCCGTGATGGACCACCTGCACGACCCCGAGCACAAGGTCTACGTCCTCACGATGGAGGGCGAGCTCTTCGAGGTCGACGTGCACACCCTGGCGGTCAAGCAGCTCTTCGACCTCACGCGGGAGCTGGAGCTGCCGGCGGGAGCCCAGCCCCACTTCAAGGCCGGTTTCACCGGCCAGGGCCGGGTGATCGTGGCCAACAACACCCACGACAACCACGAGTTCCTCGGGCTGCGCGCAGCCGGGCGCCTGGCTGAGTGGGACGGCGGCTCGTGGCGGATCCTGGAGCGCAACCCCTTTTACGAGGTCCACGGCCGCAGGCGCATGGGCGGCCTCGTCTACGCGGTCGGGTGGGACCGCGCCTCGGTGCTGCTCAAGACCCTGGTGGCCGGCGGGTGGGAGACCTACCGCCTGCCCAAGGCGAGCCAGAACTACGACCACATGTGGCAGGACGAGTGGCCCCGCATCCGGGAGGTGGAGCACGAGCGCTTTCTGATGGACGCCCACGGGCAGTGGTTCGAGCTGTCGCCCCACGCGTGGGGAGGCGCGTCGATCGCTCAGAAGGCGGAAACCCAGGACTTTCCCACGGCCACCGCCGACGCCGGGCCCGGCGGCCGCATCTGGGGAGTGAGGCCGATCTCGCGCCACCTTTGGGTGGTGAGCGACTTCTGCAATTTCCGCGGCATGCTGGTGCTGGGCACCAACCAGGTCTCGCCCTTCAACGGTGACAATGTCCTGGCCGCGGAGCCCGACTCGGGCCTCTGGCTCGGCAAGACCGACGACCTCTGGAGCTGGGGCAAGCCGGCGGGGTGGGGCGGCCCCTGGTGGGACACCGAGGTCGTGGCGGGAAAGCCGTCGGATCCCTTTCTCATGACCGGCTTCGAGCACAAGTGCCTGCACCTGCGGGCCAGGGCCGAGCGCACCGTGCGCTTTGCCGTCGAGGTGGACTTTCTCGGCGACGGCAGCTGGGCGCCCTACACCGAGTGCGAGGTGCAGCGCGGCGGCTACGTCTGCCACGTGTTTCCCGCCGGCTTCAGCGCGCACTGGGTCCGGGTGACCGCGGGCGCGGCTTGCCGCGCCACCGCCTACTTCACCTATACTTAGGCGCCCGGCGGCCGCACGGCGGCCCCGCGCGGAGGCAGCCATGTTCGAGGTGGACGGGAAGATCGCGCTGGTGACCGGCTCGAGCCGGGGGCTCGGCCTCGTGCTGGCCCGCGCCCTGGCGAGGGCGGGGGCCCGCGTCGTGCTGAACGGCCGCGACGGCGAGCGCCTGGAGGCGGCGAGGCGCTCTCTGGAGGCCGAGGGATTCGCCGCCGCAGCCTTCGGCTTTGACATCACCGACGAGGCTGCGGTGCGCGAGGCCGTCGAGGCGATCGAGCGGGACGTCGGGCCCGTCGAGATCCTGGTGAACAACGCGGGGATTCAGCACCGGGCGCCGCTGGAGGAGTTCCCCGAGGAGCAGTGGCGCCGCATACTGGACATCAACCTGACGGGCGCCTTTGTGGTGAGCAAGTACGTGGCGCAGCGCATGATCCCGAGGCGGCGCGGCAAGATCGTCAACATCTGCTCGCTCCAGAGCGAGCTCGGCCGCAGGACCATCGCCCCCTACGCCGCCTCCAAGGGCGGGCTGAAGATGCTCACCCGGGGCATGGCCGTGGACTGGGCGCAGTACAACATCCAGGCGAACGCCATCGGGCCCGGCTACTTCATCACGGAGATGACCAAGCCCCTGGCCGAGAACCCCGAGTTCGACAGGTGGTACAAGGCGCGCACGCCTTCGGGCCGCTGGGGCGACCCGGAGGAGCTGGTGGGGGCGCTGCTGCTGTTCTGCTCGCCGGCGTCGGACTTTATCAACGGGCAGCTGCTGTTCGTCGACGGGGGGCTGAGCGCCGCGATCTAGAGGGGGCGTGTGGCTGCCCCTGCCGCGATGCTGTACAATTGCCGCGGAGGAACGGCCCGAGCGCGCCGCTGACCGTCCGGATGCTTCTCAGACCCCAGACCCTCAAAGGCAAGCTCATCCTGTATGTGACGCTGGTGGCGACAGTCCCGGCGATCGCGGCTGTGCTCTACTACACCTACGACGAGCGCAGGATGCACGACCAGATCGTCATCCAGGACACGGCGAACGACCTCTCGTACATGATGCGCGCGGTCGAGGAGCGGCTGCGGAGCGCCGGGCAGCTCTGCGACTGGACGTTCTTCAACCGCACTATCCAGAAGCTCGTCCGCCCCCGGGGCACCCTCGAGGACCTGGCCTTCACGCAGGAGCTCATCAGATTCCAGGAGTCGATGGACGACCTGCTCATGAGCTCGTCCGTCGGTCCCTATGTCTCGACGCTGCTGGTCGACGCGCTCAGGGGCTACAGCATCGCCGGGGACAAGCATGTCCTGCTGGCCGACTCCGAAGGCACGATCATCTGCAGCAGCGGGCCGGCAGCGACGGGCACGGCCGCAGCGTCGCTGTAACCCGCCTGCGACTTCGCGGGCCTCGCGGAGGGAGTGACGGTTCTGCATCGGCGCGGGCGCGCGCCCCTCGTGGTCTGCAAGGCCGGACCCTCGGGGTGGGTGGTGGCCCAGGAGGTCTCGCGACTGGAGCTGGCGAGCCAGACGAAGACCCTGGTCGCCGCGAGCCTGCTCATCCTGCTGGCCAGCCTGGTCGTGACAGCGGCGCTGGCCGTGTTCCTCTCTCGTTCCGGCTCACCAGTTCGCTGGCGCGGATCCTCGCCAGGATGCGCCGCATCGCCTCCGGGGACTTTGCCCGAAATCCCGAAATCGAGGGGCGCGACGAGCTCGGGCTTCTCGGGCGCGGGATCAACGACATGAGCGGCAGCATCCGGGAGCTGCTCGATCGACTCCTGGCCGAAGAGGGCCAGAAGCGCCGGCTCGAGCTGGCCATGCTGCAGTACCAGATCAACCCGCACTTCCTCTACAACACGCTGAACGCCTTGCGCTGGATGGCCATCATGCAGAAGGCCGAAGGCGTGCGGGACGCGATCACCGCCCTCGGGCGGCTGCTGCGCAACACGCTGGGAGACACGGAGGCGACGCTGCGGGACGAGCTGGCCCTGCTCGACGACTACGTCCTCATCCAGAAGCTGCGCACGAAGGATCGCTTCGAGGTCGTCACGCGGGTCGACTCTCCCGAGTCGCTCGACTGCCGGGTGCCGAAGATGACCCTTCAGCCGCTGGTGGAGAACGCGCTGTTCCACGGCCTGGAGCGAAACAAGAACGGTGGCCGCGTGACGGTGCGCGTGGCCGGCGACGGGGAGGACGTCGAGGTGGCGGTCGAGGACGACGGCGCCGGCATGACGGAGAGCGAGATCGCGGCGGCCTTTGCCGCGGAACAGCCGGGCGAAAAGCCCCGCGGATTCAGCCGCATCGGCATCAGGAACGTCCATGACCGCATCCGGCTCGCCTACGGCGAGCGCTACGGCCTGTCGATCGAAAGCGAGGTCGGTGAGTTCACCCGGGTGCGCATCAGGCTGCCGCGGAGGTCCACGTGCTCGGCGTGATCGTGGTGGACGACGAGGTGCTGGTCCGCGTGGGACTGAGGACCACGATCCCGTGGGAGAGCCTGGGGTGCCGCCTCCTCGGCGACGCCGGCAACGGGGCCGACGGCCTGCGCCTGGTCGAGGAGATGGAGCCCGACATCGTGATCACCGACGTCAAGATGCCGGTGATGGACGGCCTGGAGATGATCAGGCGCTGCCGGGCAGCGAAGCACAGGCCGAGGTTCATCATCCTCAGCAGCTACGACGAGTTCCCCCTGGTCGGGGAGGCCATGAGGCTGGGAGCGGAAGACTACCTCATCAAGCTCGAGCTCGACGAGCGGGGCCTCGGCCGGGTGATCGGGGCCGTCGGAGAGAAGATCGCGGCCGAGGCCGAGGAGAGCAGGCAGAGGCAGGCGCAGGACGCCCAGGCCCGGGCGACCCGCGAGGCCGCCAGGAAGGAGCTCTTTGCGCGGCTCGTCGACCGGGCGTTCGCCACGAGCCGGGAGATGGAGGAGGCGGCCGCCTGCGTCGGCATCGATGCGAAGGCGGGCCGGGTCGCCTGCGGGCTCATCAGGGTCGACGAGATCGCGCACGAGGAGAGGTACGCGAGCCCGGAGGATCGCGCGGTGCTGGACGCGAACCTGGAGGGCCTCATCGCGGAGATGGCTTCGGATCTCCTCAGCGCGCACGTGTTCCGCCGCCGCGAAGGGGTCTTTGTCCTGGCGGCCTTCTTCGAGGACGGCGTCGCCGCCGACGAGGCCGCCGAAAGGATGCGGGAAGCCGGCGAGCGGAGCCTTGCGGCGCTGCGGACCTACGTCAACGCCTCGGCGACGGCAGGATTCAGCAACGTCCATGAGGGCCTGGGCGCGCTTGGGGACGCCTTTGCCGAGGCCGCCGCCGCCTCCGAGCAGGGCTTCTTTCTCGGCCCCGGCCGGGTGATCCTGTACCGGGAGGTCAGGGCCCGACCCGCTCGATGCGGCGGGATCGACGCGGCCGCCCACCTCGAGCAGCTGCAGGACGCCCTGGAATACTGCGACGAGCAGCGCGTCGGTCGCGCCTTCGACGCGATCGCAGCCGCCCTCAAGCGCCCGGATGTCGGCAGGGAGCAGGCCTACGATTTCTGCTGCCAGGTGGCGTACAAGCTGCGCGAGATCGCCGCGGGGCAGGAGGGCCTGTGGCTGCGCGACCTGCTGGAGCTGATCGGGCTGCAGGGGGATATCACGTCCCGCAGGACCCTGCGGGCTCTCCTGGACTGGGTGGGGCTGGTGAGGCGCGGGGTGGCCCAAGCCGTGCGCGAGGCGGGAAGCCCTCACGCCCTGATGATCCGCAAGGCGAAGAAGTACGTCCGGGACCACCTGTCGCGGGAGGTCACGCTGGGCGAGGTGGCGAAGATGCTCGGCGTCAACCACTGCCATCTCAGCACGCTCTTCAAGCAGGAGGCGGGCGAGGGTTTCTCGGAGTACGCGGCGCGGGTCAAGATCGACGAGGCCCGCAGGCTCCTGGCCACCGGCCGCTACCGGGTCTACGAAGTGGCGGACATGCTGGGCTACGGCAGTCCCTACTACTTCAGCCGGGTCCTCAAGAAGGTCGCGGCCACGACGCCCAGCGCTTTCGTGCAGCGAAGCGCCAGGGCGGCCGAAAGACGCGGCCGGTAGGGCCGGCTGCCCGCGAAGGCGGCGCCGGCAAAGAAAAGACATGATTCTCCAAAATCCTTCGATTCCGGCCGCGCTCCGTGGGGCCTAGAACGGCACTCAGGGAGGAACCGTCATGTCGCACAGACAGCTCAAGAGGCTCGTCGCTGCCGCGCTCATCGCCGTCCTCGTGCCGGCCGGCCTGGCGTTTGCGGCAGGGTCGAGTGACACCGTCCAGGGCGCCGCGCCCGCGAAAGCCAGCATCAAGCTGGCGGTGTGGGACTACAGCGTCGCTCCGGAGTACAGGGAGACGATCGAAGCCTTCCAGAAGGCCAACCCCGCGATCTCGGTCGAGCCCCTGGAGATCTCGAGCAAGGAGTACACGGACAAGCTCACGATCATGCTGGCGGGCGGAGACACGACCGACGTGCTGGCGATGAAGGACATGCCCTCGTATTCCGGCTACGTCATGAGGAACCAGATCGTCCCGATCGACGAGATGATCGGCAAGGACAGCCTGGACATGGCCCCGTACGCGGGGATCGTCGACTACATCAAGCTCAAGGGCAAGCTGTACGCGCTGCCCTACCGCAGCGACTTCTGGGTGAACTACCACAACAAGGGCGTCTTCGCCAAGGCGGGAGTCCCCACGCCGGGCAACGACATGACCTTCGAGCAGTTCCGCGCAGCGGCCAAGAGGATCACCAGCGGGACGGGAGCCGACACGGTCTACGGCGCCTATGTCCACACGTGGAAGTCCTGCGTCATCAACTGGCCCGTCGCCGACAAGAGGGGAACCCTCATCGACGGCAAGTACGCCTTTGTCAAGCCGGCCTACGACTTCGTGCTGCCGATGCAGAACGTCGACAAGTCGATCATGGACTTCGCCACGGCCAAGACCTCCAGCGCCCACTACAAGGGGCAGTTCGAATCGGGCAAGGCCGGCATGTGCCTCATGGGCACGTGGTTCATCGGCACCCTGATCACGGACAAGGCCGAAGGCAAGCACTCCGTCGACTGGGGCATCGCCAGGGCGGCCCACTTTGCCGGAAGCCCCGCCGGCACCACGTTCGGCAACGTCACCGGCAACTCGATCAACGCCCTGAGCAAGAACCGCGATGCCGCCTGGAAGTTCATCAAGTTCATGGGCATGGAAGAAGGCGCCAAGATCTTCGCGAGGCGGGGAGTGATGCCCGCCTACCGCACCAAGGCCGTGGTCGACACCTACCAGTCCGTGACGGACTTCCCGCCCGAGGGCAAGGAGGCGCTCGTGACCGCGGGCGTGGCGCTCGAGTTCCCGCCGCACCAGTATGCCGCGGCCATCGACAAGGCGCTGCAGGAGGAGCACGAGCTGATCATGATCGGCAAGAACACTCCCGAGCAGGGCATTGCCGCGATGGACAAGCGCGTCAAGGACATCATGGCCGGAAACTGAGAAAGGCACGGTCGGGCCGGCGGGCCTCCCCGCCGGCCGCTCCCGTCGGGACCCATCGGAACGACCCATGCGCACGATCCGCCCTGCCACGCTCAAGGCCTACGCCTTTCTTCTGCCGAACCTCCTCGGGTTCGCCGTCTTCACCCTCGTCCCTGTGGCTTCCGCCTTCGTGCTGAGCGTCATGGAGTGGGACACCGCGAACCCCGCGCTCTTCGTCGGCCTCAAGAACTACACCAGGCTGCTGCGCGACGAGGCCTTCCGCATCTCCTTCTGGAACACCGTCGTCTACACGCTCGGGACGGTCCCGCTGACCATGGTCTGCTCGCTGGCCGTGGCCATGGTGCTGAACCGCGGAATCGCGGGAGTCAAGCTCTTCCGCGCGGCTTTCTTCTTTCCCTATATCGTCTCCCTGGTGGCCGTCGCCGTCGTCTGGAACATGCTGCTGCACCCGACCATGGGGCCGATCAACAGCGTCCTGCGCGCGCTGGGCATCGAGAAGCCGCCGGGCTGGACCGCCTCCACGGAATGGGCCATGCCCGCGGTGATCATGGCGAGCGTCTGGAGGCAGACCGGCTACTTCATGGTGATCTACCTCGCGGGCCTGCAGGGGATCCCGAGATCGCTGTACGAGGCCGCCATCGTCCACGGGGCCGGAGGCTGGAAGCAGTTCACGAGGATCACGCTGCCGCTGCTCACGCCCGTGAGCTTTTTCGTGAGCATCATGCTCGTGATCAACGGCTTCAAGATCTTCGACCTCATCCTGGTGATGACCGAGGGGGGACCGGGCAGGGCGACGAACGTGCTGGTCTACCAGATCTACAACGAAGGGTTCCTCTTCTTCCGCTTCGGCTACGCCTCGGCGATCTCGGTGGTCCTGCTGGCGATGGTGCTCGCGGTGACGATCGCCCAGTTCAGGATGGAGAAGGAATGGGTGCGCTACCAGTGACGGCTCGAGGGGGCGCGGCAGCGCACGGGCGCGCAACAGCGGCCGCGAGAACCGTCTTCCTCGCGGCGGCTTCGTTCGTCGTGCTCCTGCCCTTCTTCTGGATGATCTCCTCGTCGCTGAAGCTCGACAAGGACGTGTTCGCTTTCCCGATCCGCTGGATCCCCGAAGTCGCGCATTGGGGGAACTACGTCGCGATCTGGAAGAGGATCCCCTTCCTCACGTTCTACAGGAACACCGCGGTGCTCGCCGTGCTCATCACGGCCTTCAGCCTTTTCACCAGCAGCCTGGCCGCCTACGCCTTTGCCCGGATGGTCTTCCCGGGAAGGAACCCGCTGTTCATCTGCTACATCGGCACGATCGCCGTGCCCTTCCAGGTGTACATGATCCGGCAGTTCATCATGATGAAGGGGCTCCACCTCAACGACACCCTGCTCGCCCTGATCCTCATCCAGTCGTTCTCGGCCTTCGGCGTCTTTCTCTTCCGCCAGTTTTTCGTGGGCATTCCGCAGGAGCTCTCCGAAGCCGCCAAGATCGACGGCATGGGGGAGCTCGGCATCTACCGCGAGATCATTGTCCCCCTGTCGCAGCCGGCCATCGCGACGCTGACGATCTTCCAGTTCGTCTACGTCTGGAACAACTTCCTGGAGCCGCTCGTCTACCTCACCTCGACGCGCAACAAGACCATTCAGCTCGGCATCCGCATGTTTATCGGCCAGTACACCACCGACTACGCTCTGATCATGGCAGCCACCGTCTGCTCGCTGGTGCCCATCGCGGCGGTCTTCCTCGCCACGCAGAAGTTCTTCATCGAAGGCATCGCGACGACGGGGATGAAGGGGTAGGGGGGCTATCGCGCGGCGTTCGGGCGTGCCCGAATGAGCGACGCGGCTCGATCGATCACGCCTTGAGCCGGTCCGGCCACTTGGTCTGCCCGAAGTCGCTCACGCCCGCTCCCGCAGCGGCTGGCGCGTGGTGTGACCGCCGTCGATGCGGACCGATCGCCCGAGGGACCACGCGGTGGTGACGGCTCCGCGGCGCAGCACCGCGACCGAGTCCAGGTAGGCGGGAACGTCCGCGTCCTCGTGGCGCAGGCCCAGGTAGTGCTCGCGCAGGAGCATCAGGTTCCAGTCGTGGGTGACGTCGATGACGACCGGCGACGGCGATCCCTCCAGCTGCGCGAGCACCGCGCTCATCTGAGCCGAGGCGAGCCGGGCGAGGGGTGCGATCTGGTCGCTCGGATACCGGCCGTCGAACCAGAGCCGCAGAAAGCCCTCGTGTCCTTTGCGCGCGACCTGTTCGTTCAACCAGGCAGCGTCGCCGCCGACAGGCTCCGTGCCCAGCCACGCCAACGCTCCTTCGACCCGCGCGGCGCTGCGCGCCTGCGCCGCGCCGCCGGCCAGCGACTCGGCCGTATGCCCGCAGCGCGGGGTAGGGCTGTGCCACAGGACCATCCGGCGATAGCGGCTGCCGAGCACCGCGCCCAGGGCACGGGCATCGCGGCGGCCCTGCTCTGTCAGCGGTACAGCCTCGTGCGTGCGGAGGTCGGTCACGGCCTCCCGCTCGGCGTGCCTGAGCAGCAGCACCATGCGGTCAAAGGGAGGGATCGCCGAAATCGAGGAGCACTGCATCGCGCACCGTGGTACAGCGGGCCGGGGCATCGGTCAAGCGGCCGGCCGCTGGCGCGCCACCGGCCGGAGGCGCGGCCTGCTGCCGTCCGCGACGCGGGCGGTCCGACTGAACCAGAAAGGTTCCCGGTGCCGTGAATGAACCAGATTGGTTCATTTGACACATAGTGAACCGAAAGGGTACAGTAGGCCGTGCTGTACCTCGTCGTGATCGGGGATGTCGTCGCCTCCCGCGCGGCCGGCAGCCGGGGCGCGCTGCAGCGCTCGCTCGACGGCGCGGTGGGGCGCGTCAACGCGGCAGCGCGGCGGCGGCTGGCTTCTCCCTACACCATCACCCTCGGTGACGAGTTTCAGGCCGTCTACCGTTCGCCCCGGGGCCTCTTTTGCGACCTGTGGTCGCTCCTCGAGACGCTGCACCCCGTGGCGCTGCGATTCGCCGTCGGCGTCGGCGGCATCGAGACGCCGATCAACAAGCGGCAGGCCCTGGGAATGGACGGCCCGTCGTTCTACCGCGCGCGCCATACGATGGAGGCGCTCAAGCGGGAGCGCGGGAGTATCGTCCAGATCGAAGCGGATCCGGGCGCCCTCGCCCTGGCCAATCACGCTTTGCGTCTCACCTGCCGGCTCGTGGCCGGTTGGAAGCGCGACACCCTGGCGACGCTCGTCCGCATGGGCGCGGGAGTCTCCGTCGAGGAGATCGCGCGGCAGATGAAAGTGACGCAGCGGGCCATCTTCAAACGGATCCGCGCCAACTGCCTGCGGGAGATCCTGGCGGTCGCCCAGGCCGTGGAGTCGGAGCTGGAGGCGGCTGCGGGGCGGGGCCATGAGCGCTGAGTACCTCTACCTCGTCTTTGTCGTGCTGCTGGCCCGCGCTCTGGCGGCTTCGCACGAGGGTCCGATGAGCTGCCGCCGCTTCGCGCTGTCCATCGGGCTGCCGATCCTGTCGCTCGCCGCCATGAGGATGACCCCGTCGCTGGCGGTCGTCGCAGCCGTGATCGCGGTCGGCGGCGGCCTCGCGTATGCCCTCGATCGCGATGGACTCGCGCGCAATCTCGTGCGTTTCGCCGCGTCGCTGGCGCTGCTCGCCGGCCTGAGCCTGATCGGTCCCCGGGAGTCGTCCCCGGTGCGGTTCGCCGACTGGGCGACCCGCGCGGCGCGCGCCGTATCCGGCGCCAGCGTTCTGCTCGCCGGCGTCGATGGCCGCGGCCTCTCGCGCGCCCTCGCGGTCCTTTCGGGCGCGCTCTTCGTCTCGACCGAAGTCAACCACCTCACGCGCTACATCCTGCTGCGCTTCAAGGTGACTCCGGCTGCCGGGGGAGCGGCGCAGGCCAGGGGAGAGGCGGAGCTGCGCCGCGGAAAGATCATCGGGATCGTGGAGCGCCTGCTGATCTACTACTTCGTGCTGACTTCGAGCCTCTCGGCGATCGGCTTCGTGCTGGCGGCCAAGGGGTTCACCCGCTTCCGCGAGCTCGACGATCGCAACTTCGCCGAGTACGTGCTGATCGGCACGCTGCTGTCTGCCTCCGGCGCGATCTTGGTCGGCATGGCAGCGAGGTCCGCGCTCGGTGTGCTGTAGTCGGCCCGGGCCGAGCCCCGGCGCCGCCTATGTCTGCGGCCCCTCGTACCGGTACCCCGCGGTGTGCACGGTCCGGATGATCCGCGGGTTCTTCGGGTCGCGCTCGATGCGCTTGCGCAGCTGCGAGATGTGCTGGTCGAGGGTGCGGCTGGCGGGCAGGTGCGCGATGCCCCACCCGGCGTCGAAGAGGGCGTCGCGGTCGAGCACGCGGCCGGGCGCCGCGGCAAAGGCGCGCAGCAGACGGACGTCCCGCACCGTGAGCCGTATGGGGCGGCCCTCGCGGTAGGCGCGCAGCTCGGGAGGCTCCACGCGGAGGTCGCCGATCTCGAAGGGCTGCTCGCCGGGGTCTCCTGCAGGCGAGGCGCGCCGCGCCACCGCCCGGATGCGGGCGAGCACCTCCCGCACGCCGAAGGGCTTGACGACAAAGTCGTCGGCGCCCAGCTCGAGGCCGAGCACCTTGTCGACCTCTTGGCCCTTGGCGCTGACAAAGATGACCGGGACCCGGGAGCCCTGCCTGCGGATCCTGCGGCACACGTCGTAGCCGCTGGCGCCCGGCATCATCACGTCGAGCAGCACGAGGTCGGGCTTTTCGCTGGCGAACACCTCCAGGGCGCGGGAGCCGTCCTCGGCGGCCGCGACTTCGTAGCCCTCGGAGGCCAGGATCTCGACCAGCGCCTCGCGCGTGTTGCGGTCGTCTTCGGCGATGAGGATCTTCACGACGAGACCTCCCCGGGAGGCGGCGTCGGGGGAGTGCGCAGCGTGAGCACGAAGCGCGCCCCGGGCTCGCCGGGCGCCGAAGGCCCCACCACCAGGTCGCCGCCGTGCTGCCGGGCCAGCTCCCGGGCGATCGTCAGGCCGATGCCCGTGCCTGCCACCCCGTCGGTGAGCCGGTTGGACAGGCGCAGAAACGGCTGGAAGACCCGCTCGCGCGCCTCGCGCGGGATGCCCGGTCCCCGGTCCTCGACCTCGATGGTCGTGATGTCGCCGCCGCGGCCGGTGCGGATGCCGACATAGCGGCCGGCCGCGGCGTACTTTTCCGCGTTGGAGAGAAGGTTGCCCACGATCTGCTCCAGCGCGTCGGCATCGAACAGCGCCGGCTCCGCTGCGCCGCGGTGGAACTCGACCGCGAATCCCGCGGCCGCGAACGCCGGCTCGAAGTGGGCGAGCACCGCGGCCACCGTCTCGTCGACCACTCCCGGCCGCGGGGCGAGCGGGCGGACCGCGGAGCCGCGCCTGGTGAACGTCAGGACGTTGGCGATGAGCCTGCCGAGGCGCCTGCTCTCGTCGACGACGACGGCGAGCTGCTCCCGGGCGCGCTCGTCGGCCGGGGGCAGCCTCCTCTCGAGCAGCTCGGCGTAGAGCCGGATGTTGGTGAGCGGGCTCTTGAGCTCGTGGGAGACCTGGCTCACGAAGCTGATCCTCTGAGCCGCCTCGCGCAGCTCCCGCGAGCCCTCGCGGTGGAGATAGAACGCGAGGCCGGCCAGCGCCAGAACCACCGCGGCGAGCGAAGCGATCGGCGCGAGCGTGACTGCCGCGCCTACGAGCGGATCGGTTGCGAACACCTCGAGGCTCCAGGCCTCGAGCGGAGAGCTCAAGGTCCGCCTCGCGCGCGGCTGCTCGCCCGCCGCGGGATCGTAGCCGCCCCACTGGTAGAGAACGCGGCCGGCCTCGATCACGGCGAAGCGGCTCTCGGCCGTCCCGCCGGGCTCGGTGGCGGGGAGAGCGGCCAGGATGTCGGCCATCAAAGCCGAGCGGTCGACCTCGGCGCCGACCACCGCCCCGTCGGCCTCCCTGCGCCAGAACAGCCAGTGCACCCCGTCGCCCCAGAACCAGGGCCGCCACCCGAAGCCCGCGTCCCGCGCCTCCGGGTCCGGCCGCCGCGCCACCCCGCCCTCGGCGAACAGAGCGCCGGCGCGCTCGCGGAAGCCGCCGGCGGCTTCGAGGGGCCACGCGAGGCTGCCGTCGGCGGCCAGGACGAACAGCTGCCGAACGAGGCGGTGCTCGCGCATGCGCCGCCGCAGCGACTCCTCGCCGCGGTCAGGCAGCGAGAGCACCGCGACGAGCTCGCGCTCGACCTCACGCAGGTGACGCGCGAGCTCCGCGTCGATCTCCGCGGCGCGCAGCTGCAGCAGCTCCTCGAAGCGGCGCCTGCCGCGCTCCGCTTCCGCCGTGCGCACCCGCAGGCCCGCCACGGTGAGCAGGGCCCCCGGGATGAGCACCAGCAGGAGCAGGACCACGGTCAGGCGCCGCTTCACTTCAGTAGCTCTGCTGCGTCTGGTTGGCGTGCTGGAGGCTGCGCATCTTTTTCCGCTGCGCCTCCCAGTCGCCCTGTTCCAGCGCCTGCGCGTCGGCCTCGTTGGCCGCGCCGTAGGCCTCGAGCTCGGGGGCCTCCAGCTTCGAGGCGCTCTCGCGCAGCTTCTGCGCGTTCTCGATCAGCAGCCGCTTCGCCTCTTCGACGCGGCCCTCGTCGCGAAGCTGCACCGCCCGGTCGTTGGCCTCGGTCGCCTCCTGGATCACGACCGCGCTCATCACCCGGCGGTCGGTGCTCTGCTCGACCGTCTGCTGCGACTCAGTGTAGCGCACCGCGGCGGCCCCGCGTACGCGATCGGTGGCCTGCCTGTCGATGTCCGCGTAGGCGACGTCGACCACGGCCACGTCGCGGGTCTCGCCTGCGGAGCCGGCCGGCACCTCGAGCTCGAGGAGCAGGTACTTTCCCTGGCTGCCGTACAGCTCGTTGATCGAGGCGTAGGCCCGCTGCCCGACGATGTCGGCCTCCCGGCCGATCACCCGGACCGGCCGCACGCCGTCGGCGCACCGGATCTCGATGCGCACCTCGCGGGCCACCACCGACAGGATGTCGCCGAGCTCGCGCTCGAAGATGCGGGTCAGGTCGCGCGAGTTCTCCACGAAGGCGTGGTTGCCGTCGCTGGAGCGGGCCAGGCGCGCCATCAGGTCCTCGTTGTAGCCGAGGCCGAGCCCGATCGTGGTCACTGAGATGCCCTCTTTCTTCAGCGAAGCGCCCAGGTCGGCCAGGGCCCCGGGGCTGTCGGGGCCGACGTTCGCCAGGCCGTCGGAGAGCAGGATCACCCGGTTGACGCGGTTGCGATCCAGGAATCTGCGCACCTGGTCGGCTCCCTTGCTCACGCCGGCAAAGAGCGCCGTGCTTCCGCCCGCGCGGATCCTGTCGATCATGGCGAGGATGCGCTGCCTGTCCGAGGCGCGCGTCGCGGGCACGAGCACCTGCACGGTGTCGGAGTAGGTGACGATCGAGACGATGTCCCGCGGATCCAGCAGCTCGACCGCCAGGCGCGCGGCCTCCCTGGCCCGCTCGATCTTCTCACCTTCCATCGAGCCGGAGCGGTCGAGCACGATCGCGATGTTGCCCGCAGCGCGGCTGCTGCGGTCGGCCTCGGCTGCGGTGAGCGACACCCTGAGGTAGACGGTGCCGCCGCGGCCCGCCGCGAGGTAGGGGCTGGACAGCGACACGTCCAGGGCCACGGGCCTCGCGTGGGCCGCCGCCGCCAGGCCGAGGAGCGCGGCGGCGAGGGTCAGCTTGCTCTTCATCGTTTGCCTCCTGAAGTGAGCGTTGCCCCAAGAGGTACCCCCCGCAGGCCTGCCCGTGGTGAGACCGGGGTAAGAGGTTTGTAAAAGCTCTGTGAGCGGGTCGGCGCCGCGGCGGGACCTCGCCGGCCGCCCCGCGTCCGGCCGCCGGCGGGGCCGCCCCTACAGCAGGTCCTTGAAGAACTCGGCGGCCGCTTCCCAGTCCACGGTCTCATCGGGCTTCTTGCCGAGCTTGTCGTAGAGGCGGCGCCGCCCCTTCTTGTCGTCGACCGCGATCCGCGCCGCGACCACCAGGGCGTCCTCGGCGACCTCGATCGGCACGACCACCACCCCGTCCCAGTCGCAGCCGACGATGTCGCCGGGCCGCACCATGACGCCGCCGCAGCTCACCGTCGCCTGCACTTCTTCCAGCTCCACGCGCCCCGGGATGATCGGCCGCCCGATCCCGCGACAGGCGACCGGAGTGCGCTGCATGATCACCTCCTCGGTGTCGCGGCACTGCCCTTCGGTCACGATGCCGACGGCGCCGAGGGACTGCATCTCCATGCTGTTGTTCGAGCCCCAGTAGCCGCACTCGCGAGCGCCTCCGGTCGACGTCACGACGACGCAGCCCGCCTTGACGTGAGCGTTCACGTCGGCGCGCCAGCCGTTCATCTCGCCCCAGATCGCATGCTGCCGCAGCGCGTCTTTGGGGCCCACGAGAGGCATCGTCCGGTTTGTCGGAAGGACGCGCATCGTCACCGCCGGGCCCCAGAAGCGCATGCCCATCCACAGCGGCCGGATGGCCGCATCGACGAGCAGGCGGTCGGCCAGGCCGAGGGCGTCGAGCCCGTCGGTCACGTCGGTGACCCGCAGAAAGCGGCCGAAGCGCGCAGCCAGAGCGTAGGGATCCTTGTTCGCCACGGAAACCTCCGGCTCCGAGCATACCCGAGGCCGGCCAGGCCTGTCACGGATGCGGGGGAGCGCGCCGGTTCTGCGGTGGGTTCGGGCCGCCCGACACCCGCCTCCCGCTGCATCCGGCTGCCGCGGCCCCTACCCGTCGAGCAACCCGCTCACCGCCCGGTTGTGGTCGTGTCTGCTCCCGTCCCACAGCGGCATGTTGGTCTCGGGGCCCGGCTCGACGCCCCGCTCTTCCGCCCATTCGCGCATCCGGCCCACGGCGTCCTCCACCGGCTCCCGCTGCGGGTTGCGGGCCACCGACTTGCCCCCGCACGGATGGAAGAGCAGCTGCCCATCGGCGGCCCTGCTGATCGTCCGGCCGCCTTCGTGGACCATGACGTGACGGCGACGGCATTATGCCGACCCGGGAGGCCGGGCCGCCGGTTTTCCGGCCGTGGATCGGGTGTTTCATGATCCCCGTGGGGGCATAATCCGAGACCGTTGGGGCACTATGGCCTCCTCCCGACCACCGGTTGGGAAGGAGGTGACGTCGAGGTTACCTACCGTCCGGGTTTGCGGACCCCTGGCCGATCACGCAGCTGAGCTCAGGGCGGACCTGCTTCGACAGGGTTACACGATCCTGTCGTGCAGGAATCTGCTGGGAGCTGCCAGTCACCTCAGCCGGTGGCCCGAGGAGCAGAGTCTTGGCCTGCGCGAGCTGTCCGAAGAGCAGGTCGATGGATTCCTTTGCGCGAGGCGAGCCAAAGGCTGCAGCCGTTTCCTGAGCCGGAAAAGTCTGGCTGCGGTTCGCCGCTTCCTTGCTGAGGCGTCGGCCTACCGGCCGTCGCCAGCCTGCACCTCCCGGGCCCGTTCGATGGCCCGCAGCACCAGCTCCAGCCTCACCATCCTCCCAGGCAGTACCCGCCGCTGCACCGACCGCTCCTCGCGCAACGGCGCCGCCTGCACCTCCAGCACAGCCCGGCACCCGCGGCAGATCCGCTCCAGCTGCGCAGCGGTGGCCGCCAGCGCCAGATCCAGCAGCCCATGGGTCGCAGCATCCAGGTGGGCCGAGAGGGTGGGCGACGACGGGCCGGGGCGGGGAGGGGGGCGGGCGGCGACCGTAGGCCCCGGTGGGCGACGATGGGTGAGGGCGAGAACTGGTCGTGGCGGTTGCCTGCGGGTACCCAGGACTCGGCTCGGCGGCGCGCAAGCGCGGTCTGCCGCCTGCGGCTTGGGCCTGAATCCCGTTTCTGCGGCGGCCGCTGTCGTGATCCGCCGTCTTGCTGCAGCGCTCACCCGCGATACGAGAGCTATCCGCCGGTGCGGCGGGCGCCCAGCGGCGGCGCTTCTCGGCGCAGCATCTGGCCGGTCTTGCCCTCGGGGGTGCCGCGATCTACCTGATGCTCGCCTGAGCCGCCGGCACCGCGGCCCGCACGCTCAGAGCGTCGCCCACTCCGCCAGGTCGACGTCCGCCTCGTAGTCGACGCCGGGCACCTCGAATCCGTTGGCGAGGAAGAACTCGTCGCGGTAGCCCCGGGCGTCGGTGATCCGGTAGAGGTTCTCGGTAGTCACCTGGCTCCACAGGCGCGCCACCTCGGCCTGCACCGCGGGGTCCATCTCCAGGTCGTCCATCCGGATGCGGCCTTCGTCGTCGAGCTCCGTGGGCCCGTCGTACGCGAGCCGGTCGTGAAAGAGGCGAATCATCTGTTCGAGGCAGCCTTCGTGCGTGCCTCGCTCCTTCATCACTCTGTAGAGCAGCGCGATGTAGAGCGGCACGGCGGGGATCACCGCGCTCGCACGCGTGACGAGCGCCTTGTTGACCGACACCAGGCAGCGGCCGTCGAGCGAGGCCCGCAGCCGCAGGTCGAGACGTCGCGTCGTCTCCTCGAGGTGCTTCTTGGCCGCGCCGATGGTGCCGTCGCGATAGATGCTGTGGGTCACCTCGGGACCGACATAGGAGAAGGCCACGGCCCGCGCGCCTGTCGCGAGCGCCGCAGCCCGCTCGAGGGCCGTGATCCACAGCTCCCAGTCCTCGCCGCCCATCACCTTGACCGTCGAGGCGACCTCCTCGGGAGTCGCCGGATCCATCGTGACTTCCACCACCTGCTTGTTCTTCCAGTCGATGGTGCGCGTCGTGGCCGGCCGGCCGATCGGCTTGATCGCGGAGGTGTACTGGATGCCGCTGGCGGGATCGGTGCGCCTCGGGGCTGCGACGCTGTAGACGACGAGGTCGACGGGCCCCATGCGCCGCAGAAGGGTTTCGATCGCCTGCGCGCGCACGTCGTCGGTGAACCCGTCGCCGTTGATGTTCCAGGCTCCGATGCCCGCCTTGCGCGCCTCGCGCATGAACGCCGCGGTGTTGTACCACCCCGCCGAGCCGGGCGAGTCGGGGGCGGCGGGCTTCTCGTAGAACACGCCGAGCGTCTCGGCGCCCGCGCCAAAGGCGAGCACGAGGCGCGAGGCCAGGCCGTAGCCGTTGGAGGCGCCGATGATCAGCGCGCGCCGCGGTCCGGAAAAGCGGCCGCGGGCGCGCACCTGCTCGACCTGCTGCTCGACCAGCCGCGCGCACCCCAGCGGGTGCGACGTGAGGCAGATGTTGTTGCGGACCTTGGGCTCGATCTTCACCGGAATTGCATACTGCTATGGTCAGAAAACCGTCCGGCGCAGAATATAGTGCCGGCCTCTGTGGGCGTCAACTGCCCGCAGCCTTCGGCCTATCCCAGCTCCTCGGCCCTCCAGCAGGCGACATGGCGGAGGGGCTCGAGCTCCCGCAGCTGCGGGTCCGACTCCAGGCAGCGCTCGCGGGCGTGAGGGCAGCGGGCCGCGAAGCGGCAGCCGGGCCTAGGCTCGATCGGAGAGCCGATCTCGCCCTTGAGGATGATCTGCTCGGCGCGGGCGCGGGGGTCGAGGACCGGAATCGCCGAGATCAGGGCCTTGGTGTAGGGATGGAGCTGCTTGCGGAACAGCGCCTTTGCCGGGGCCTTTTCCACGAGCTGGCCGAGGTACATGACGGCGATCTCGTCGGAGATGTGCTTGACCACCGACATGTCGTGGGTCACGAACAGGTAGGTGAGGCCGAGGCGGTCCTGGAGGTCCTGCATCAGGTTCAGGATCTGGGCCTGCACCGACACGTCGAGGGCCGAGACCGGTTCGTCGCAGACGATGAACTTCGGCTCCAGCGCCAGGGCGCGGGCGATGCCGATGCGCTGCCTCCGCCCGCCGTCGAGCTCGTGCGGGTAGGCGCTGTAGAGCCGGTCGGCCAGCTCGACGACCTCCATGAGCTCGCGCACGCGCCGCTCCAGATCGCGCTTGCCGCGCACGCGCCTGTGGATCACCAGCGGCTCGCCGATGATCGAGGCCACGCTCATGCGGGGGTCCAGAGACGCGTAGGGGTCCTGGAAGATAATCTGCATCCGCTCGCGCAGCCCCCGCAGGGCCGAGGCGCGCGCGCGGAACACCTCGATGCCGTCGAAGCGGACGCTGCCCGCCGTCGGCTCAAGCAGGCGCAGGATCACGCGGCCGATCGTCGTCTTGCCGCAGCCGCTTTCGCCCACGAGGCCGAGCGTGCGCCCCTCTCTGATGTCGAAGGAGACGTCGTCGACCGCGTGCACGACGCCGCGGGCGGTGGGGAAGTGCTTCTTCACGCCCCGTACTTCCAGCAGCGCCTGGCCGTCACCCACGGCTGGCCCCCATCCGGTTCTCGATCGCCCCTTCGTACATCAGGCAGCGGAGCCTGCGGCCGTCCCGCTCGACCACCGCCGGCTCCCGCTGCGAGCACAGCGGCTGCCCGTACGGGCAGCGCGGGGCGAACACGCAGCCGGGCGGCAGCCTCGTCGGGTCGGGCATGAGGCCGGCGATCGGGGCCAGTCGCTCGCGCTCGACGTCGAGCCTCGGGATCGAGTTGAACAGCCCCTCGGTGTAGGGGTGCATCGGACGGTCGAAGATGCGGGCCAGAGGCCCGTATTCCACGATCTCGCCGGCGTACATGATGGCGACGTTGTCGCAGATCTGGGCCACAACGCCGAGGTCGTGGCTGATGAGGACGAGCGAGGTGTTCATGCGGGTCTTCAGCTCACGGATCATCCGCAGCACCTGCGCCTGGATCGTCACGTCGAGGGCGGTCGTCGGCTCGTCGGCGAGCAGCAGCTTCGGGCTGCAGGCCAGGGCCGTGGCGATGATCACCCGCTGCTTCATGCCGCCCGAGAACTGGTGCGGGTACTCGTCCATGCGCTGCCGCGGAATGCCCACGAGCTCGAGCATGTCGCCGGCCCGCTCCCGCGCCTCGGCCTTCGAGATGTCCGCGTGGACCTCCAGGGTCTCGGCGATCTGGTCGCCGACGGTGAAGATCGGGTTCAGCGACGTCATCGGGTCCTGGAAGATCATCGAGATCTGATTGCCCCGGATCGCCCGCATCTCCTCCTCGGAGGCCTGGACCAGGTCCCGGCCGTAGAACTTGATGCAGCCTCCGGCGATCCGCCCCGTGATCCTGGGCAGCAGGCCGAGAATCGCCAGCGCCGTGGTGGTCTTGCCGGCCCCGGTCTCGCCCACCACGCCGAGGCTCTCGCCCTCCTCGAGGGCGAGCGAGATCCCGTTGACGGCCCGCACGGTCTCCTCTTCGAGCACGTAGTGAACTCTCAGGTCGCGGATCTCCAGCTGCGGCATCGCCCCCCCTACCTCTTGAGGCGCGGGTCGAGGGCGTCGCGAAGCCCGTCGCCGATCAGGTTGAAGGCCAGGATCACGGTCATGATCGCCAGGCCGGGAAAGATCAGCGTGTGCGGCGCGCTGATGATGTAGGGTCGCCCTTCGGAGAGCATGTTGCCCCACTCGGGCGACGGCGGCTGGATCCCCAAACCGAGGAACGACAGCGACGTGGCCGAAAGGATCGACTGCGCCATGCCCAGCGTGGCCTGCACGATCACGGGCGCCATGCAGTTGGGCAGCACGTGCAAGAGGATGATCCTCGGGCTGCGCGCCCCGAGGGCGCGGGCGCTCTCGATGAACTCCTGGTCCTTGACCGTGAGCACCGAGGCGCGCACCAGGCGCACGTAGACCGGGATCGACGTGATGCCGATCGCCAGCAGCAGGTTGCGGAAATTGGGCCCGAGGGCCGCCACGATCGCAAGGGCGAACAGGATGTTTGGGATCGCCAGCAGGATGTCGGCCCCGCGCATGATCAGGGTCTCGAGCAGGCCGCCGTAGTAGCCGGCCAGGGCGCCGAGGCCGCCCCCCACGATCACGGCAAAGACGATCGTCACGAAGCCGATGATCATCGACACGCGGGCCCCGTGCACGATGCGTCCCAGCACGTCGCGTCCGAAGTTGTCGGCGCCGAAGGCGTACAGGTGAGTCTTCTCGCCGCCGCCCCAGCTCACCGCCGCCCTGGTGCCGACGGGGGCGAAGGCGTTGGGGATCTGGTTTGCGGTGATGAAGTCGTAGGAGTACAACCCGTCGGCCGCCAGCGCCATCGCCACGTACAGGGCCACGATCACCAGGCCGGCGACGGCCAGGCGGTTCCTGCGGAAGCGGCGCCAGAACTCGTCGAAGGCGCCGCGCTTGCGCGCCTCGCCGGCGGCGTCGGGCTTAAGGCCTGCGGCTTGACCCGCCATCGGGGAGCCTCCGTTTCCTGCGCGTCACGCTGCCGACATACTGCGCCTTGATGCGCGGATCGATAAAGGCGTAGACGATGTCCACCACCAGGTTCACCAGCGCGAAGACCATCGCCATGAACACTACCGAGGCCAGGATCTGGGGCGTGTCCTTGCGCTGGATCGCGTCCACCATGATGGTGCCGATGCCGGGGTAGGAGAACACCGTTTCCGTGAGCACCGCTCCGACCAGCAGCTGCCCGACCTGCAGGCCGACGACCGTCACCACCGGGATCAGGGCGTTGCGCAGGGCGTGCTTGCGGATCACCCGCCGCTCCTCCAGGCCCTTGGCCCGGGCGGTGCGGATGTAGTCCTGGCGCACGACCTCGAGCATCGACGAGCGGGTCATGCGCGTCTGCACCGCCGTGCTCATGGCCGCCAGCGTCAGGGCCGGCAGCACGATCGACAGCGGGTTGGACGGCACGGCCAGCGAGGGAAACAGGCGCAGCTGCACCGAGAAGATCCAGATCAGCATCATCCCCAGCCAGAAGGCCGGCACCGAGATGCCGACGAGGGCCAGAACGGTCACCAGCATGTCGGTCTTCGAGTACTGCCGCGTGGCCGAGATGATGCCGAAGGGGATGGCGATGAGCACCGAGAGCAGCAGGGCCACGGTGGACAGCAGCGCCGTGTTGGGGAAGCGCTGCAGGATCGTGGCGAACACCGGACGGTTGGAGACGTAGGAGCGGCCCAGGTCCAGGGCCACCAGCCCGCGGTAGTCAAAGGCGTCGCCGGGTCCGTCGTAGCCGAAGAGAAAGTGCAGGTACTGCACGACGAACGGCCGGTCGAGACCCATGGCCGTCTTCATCGCGGCCACTTCCTCGTCCTTTGCGTCCTGGGGCAGCAGCATCCGCGCGGGGTCGCCCGGAGAGATGTACGTGAGGGTAAAGACCACGAACGTCACGCCGAGCACGACCGGGATCAGCTGGAAGAGCCGGCGGATGATGTAGCGGATCATGGGTGATCCCCGGGAGAAACCGGCGGCGGGAAGGATTCCCCTCCCGCCGCCGTGCATCCACAGCGGGTTACTTTTTGGCCGCCACGACCTTGGAGGCGTTGCGCAGCTTGAACGATCCCGAGGGGAAGATCTCGACGCCCTCGATGTTGGTCTGGGCAGCCGAGAGCCCCATGATCGCCACCAGCGGCACGCGCGGCATGTCCTTGAGGACCTGCTTGGCGGCCGCCGCATAGGCCGCGGCGCGCTCCGGGCCGTTGGGCAGCGAGTTGCCCTTGTCGATGCCCTCCTGGGCGGCCTTGGTGTAGTACTTGGTGTCGTGGAGCAGCGACGTGTTGAAGCCGTCAAAGGCCACGAAGATGTAGTAAGAGTCGTCGGTCTGCGTCCAGTTCACCAGCAGGTCCCAGACCTTGGGATCGGCGTTGCGCCTGCGGGTGGCCAGCTCGGAGAGGGCCACCTGCTCGATTTCGATCAGGTCGACGCCCAGAGCCTTCTTGACCTGGTCCTTGATGACGAGAGCCTCCTTGACGTGCACGCTGCCCGACAGCGCCGTCAGCTTGAGGGAGCCCGGCTGCTTGAAGGAGGCCGGCAGCCGGTCGAAGATCTCCTTGGCCTTTTTCGGGTTGTAGTAGCCGGTCTGCTCGTTGCCCTCCTCCATGCGCGTGCCCTTGGGATCCGTGATCCTGCCGAAGGGCAGCGTCTCGATCCACTGCAGCGTCACCTTGCCGCGCTTGTCCATGATGTCGGGCGAGTTGACGATGTCGGTGGGGTTGATCGAGTACAGGATCGCGAAGCGCAGCCTGGCCGAGTTGGCGTTCAGGTCGTACTCGCCGTCGGTGTCCGGCGTCCCGTCGCGGTTGACCTGGCCGACCTTGGGCGAGTTCATGTTGAACGCCAGGTAGTGATAGCCGAAGTAGCCGTTGGTGGTCAGGATCTTGGCGCCCTGCTTCTCGATCTCGCGGGCGTCGAGGGGTACGACATTCATGATCAGGTCGACTTCCTTGTTCATGAACGCGGTCTTGAGCGCCGAGGGATCCTTGATGGTCTTGAACATGATGCGCTCGGCGTTGGTCTTGAGCGTCTTGTTCCAGTGATCGGCATACCGCGCTAGGGTGACGTTGTCGCCCTGCGTCCAGCTCTCGAGCTTGAAGGGGCCGGTGCCGATCGCGGTCGTCACGCCGTAGTCCTTGAGCGTCCCGTCGGCCTGGGCCTTCTCCATGGTCTCCTTGTCGACGATCGAGGCCCCGAGCCACGTGAGCTGGTTCAGCTGCGAGCCGAAGACCGACGGCGAATAGTACTTGGCCCGGTCGGCGAAGCTCTTGAGGTCCGAGTCCTTGGTGCCGGCCGGCGCCTTGGCGGCGTCGAACTTGCCGGTGCGGAACGAGAAGGTCATCTCGTCGACCTTCTGCACGTCGTACATCATGGCGAAGATCGACTTCATCTGGCTCTTCTCGTGGAAGCTGCCGCGCTGGAACGAGTAGATCACGTCGTCGATGGTGAGCTTGTTTCCGTTGTGGAACTTGACCCCGTCCTTGATCTTGATCGTGTACTTGGCCCCGTTCTCCTCGATCCTGGGCATGTCCGCGGCCAGGCCCGGTTCGACGGTGCCGTCCTGCGTCAATTCGTAGAGCCGGTCGTAGATGAGAAGGTTGACGTTGTGGGTCGGGGTGTCGCTGTACATCGGCGGGTCGAGGATCACCGGGTCGGTGCCCTGTCCCACGATGATCGTGAGCGGCTGCTTCTTGGCGCCGCCGCACCCGAGCAGAACCGCCGCGATCAACACCGCAAGTACGAGTGCTTTCTTCATGCCTGTCCTCCTCCTGATGCGATCGTCCATGGCGCGCTATCTTAGCCCACCTCGACCGCGATGCACAACGGCATCCGCCTGCTTCGCCGCCGCCTGCGCGGCCCTCACGTCTTGACGTATTGGAGATACCGTGCGTCAATGGCGCGATCGACTGACGGTCCCGCGGGGCGAGGCTTCGATGGAGCAGCTGGATCTGTTGCGCAGCCCGGCAGCGGATCTCCGTTCGGCATCTCTGGATTCGCTCGAGGTGACTGTCGACCTCGGCGATCTCGTGGTGTCGGCGCGCACCGACGACAGCTTCGACGACCTGATCGCCCGCCGGCAGTACCGCAGCGGCAACCTCGCTGCGCTGCAGAAGTGTCGGCTTGCGCTGCGGGACGGCGGCACCCTGCGGCTGACCAACCCCCACGAGGGAGCCTCGCGGGACGGCTACCTCGCCGACCAGGAGATGCTGCTGCGCATGGCCGGCTTCACCGCCGTCACGGTCGAGAGCAGGGCGCCGCTGGTCGTGAGGGCGACCAGACGCGCGCCGGTGGTGGAGGAGCGTGAGCACGGGATGCTCCTGCGCGAGATCGTCGATCCCGCCGAGGTGCTGAGCTGCCACGAGTTCGCACGGGAGTACTACTACTACAAGGACTTCAACTACGACCTGGAGGTGGTCAGGCAGTTCGACCTGAACGCCGACATGTTCGCGGTCTTTGACCGGTCGCTCAAGATTGTGGCGATCGGGCGGGCGGTGGTGCGCGTGCCCGGCTACAACTGCCCGTTCATGCACGCCGTCATGGACGACGGGTCGCACTACGAGGTCCCCGCGCGCCTGCGCCGCATCTGCGAGGTGATGGGCCTGTTCAAAGAAGGCCGGGCGGGGGTGGTGGCCTTCAAGGCGCTGATGGAGTACCTCACGCAGTACGCCTACTACATCGCGGGCGTGGACAGCATCTGGACCACCTACGACGACAACGACCCGTATACGGGCAACTACTACAAGAGCAAGATGCTCATGCAGGAGTCGGGGGTCAGGCTGACCTATCGGGACTTCGGAGGCAGATGGAACCTGATATGGACCGACAGGATCACGGAGCTGCGCGAGCTGAACCGGGCTATGTTCAGAAGGTAAGGGCCTTCCTCAACGAGGGCCTGCCCCAGTCGCGCGAGCTGCGGCAGCAGTACCAGGAGCAGCTGGCCGAGTCGCTCACGCGGATCAACCGCGTCGGGGTGTGGCTCGCCACGCTCCTCATGGCCTACCTGGCCTTCTTCGCCGACCCCTTCAACTTCCCCGAGTACGCCTCCGGGATGTTCCTCGGTCGGATGTATGCCGTCGTGCCGGGACTGCTCATCGGAACGCTCTCGCTCATCCCGGCCCTGCGGCGCCACGGCATCGTGATTTCCCTGTTCGTGTTCATGGCCGGCGCCATGATGATGGCCCACCTCACGGCGGTTATGGACAACCACTACTCCGACGTGGTGGCCTGGACTTTCGTCAACATCATCTTCTGCGGCATCTACCCGCTGCCGCTCCTGTACTCATTCGCCGTCCTGGTGATCTCCACGGTCTACTACATCGCGGTGTACTTCGCGGCCGGCTACGAGGCCGACCTCGACTTCCGCATGGTGCTGGTCAACGTGCTGAGCGCCGGGCTGATCACGCTCTTCTTCAAGATCGGGATGGAGAGGGTGCGCCGGCGCGAGTTCGTGTTCCGCGTCAGTCTCGAGAAGGCCAACAAGGAGATCGCCAGCCTCAACGACAAGCTGCAGGACGAGAACCTGCGCCTCTCGCACGAGCTGGAGGTCGCCCGCCACATCCAGAGCATCGTCCTGCCCCAGCAGCGGGACTACGAGGCGTTCCGCGACCTGGAGATCTCCTGCCAGATGCTGCCGGCCGCCGAGGTGGGGGGCGACTACTTCGACACGATCCACTTCGGCCCCGACGGGTTTGTGGCGATCGGCGACGTGACCGACCACGGGCTGCATTCGGGCCTCATCATGATGATGGTCCACACGGCGCTGCGGGCCCTCAGCAACGTCGAGCGCGACGACATCCAGCGCGTGTTCCGGGTGATCAACAAGCTGCTCTACGACTTCCGCGTCAAGACCCAGGACCACAGGATCATGTCGCTGCTGATCCTCAAGTACCTGGGAGACGGCAACTTCCTCATGACCGGGCAGCACGAGTCGCTGCTGATCCTGCGCAGGGACGGCTCGGTGCAGGACATCGAGTCGCTCGAGTACGGGATGTACGCGGGCCTCGACGCCAACGTGTCGCCGTACCTGCGGCTGCTGTCGTTCCGCCTCGAGGTGGAAGACACCCTCATCCTCTACACCGACGGGGTCACCGAGGCCGTCGATGCCCGCGAGGTGGAGTTCGGCAGGCGGGGGATCATCGAGGCCGCGCTGGCGGTCCGCACGTCGTCGGCGGACACGATACGGGCCGCGATCGTCGAGGCGTGCCGGCGCCACATCGGCGACGGCCGGCGCCTCGACGACATCTCGATCCTGGTCATCAAGAGGCAGCAGGACCAGGGCTGGGACGGCCGGCTGCGCGGCACCGTGCACATCGGCGACAAGATCGATTTCGACGAGGCCGTGGAGAGCACCTTTACCATGCGCTTTCTGCCCCTGGACATGTTCGACAACTGGCAGCGGGGGAGCATGCTCTCGGACTTCGCGGCGCAGTACTTTGCCCACAACTTCCCCTCGGAGACCGGCACCGGCCTGATCTCCACCGTGGTCAACGAGCTGGTGGAGAACGCCGTCAAGTTCTCGGCCAACAACTCGCTGCCCGTCGATCTGACGCTCAGGAAGGCGAGGGGGCGCCTGCTGGTGCGGGCCGCCAACTCGTTGCCCCGCCATCGCTGCGAGCCGTTCATCGAGGTCTGCCGGCAGCTGTTCGCGAGGGACCTGGGCGAGCTCTACGTCGAGCGCGTCGGGGAGAGCGCGCAGCAGCGCGACGCCTCGGGCCTGGGCCTCCTCCTGGTCAAGAAGGACTACAGCCGCGGGCTCAGCTTCGAGTTCCGCTTTGACGAAGATGAAACTGTCCACGTTGCGGTGACCGCAGAGCTCGATTTCCAGTGAGGCGGAGGGCATGGAAGAGACCACGGCGGCCTACGCGGTCCGCGTGAGCCGGGACTTCTCCAAGATCTCGTTCAGCGGCACCCTCCGGCTCCAGGGCCGACAGGAGTACGAGCGGATCTACCGGATGCTGCGCTACGCGGCCGGCAAGTCGGGCGAGAGCCTCGAGATCGACCTGCGGGAGCTGCAGTTCCTCAACAGCTCCGGGATCTCCACCTTCAGCCTGTTCATCATCGAGATGCGCGATCTCGGCAAGAAGATCCTGATCACGGGCAACCGGATGATCGCCTGGCAGAGCAAGTCGCTGGCCAACTTCCGCCGGCTCTACGACAAGGTGGTCGTCAACCTCGTCTGAGGGGCCGCGCGGGGAGCGCGGTCCGCGAGAGCCGCCGCCGCCGCGCGGGCCCCAGCCCCGCCCCCTGCCCGCCGCCTACCTGCCTTCGATGAACTCGATCGCCTTGCGCAGCTCGCTGAGGATGCGCTGCTTCTGGGCCGCACCCACCGCCTGCGGCTCGTAGTAGAGCTGGCGCAGCAGGAATCCGTTGCCGAACTCCTCGAAGTAGGGCTGCGGAGCGTCGGAGCCGGACCGCACGCCGACGATCTTGTAGACCTTGACCGGGAAGTGGATGCCCCTGACCTCCGTGATCTGGGGCCCCTCGACTTCGACCATGTCCCTGACCAGGGCGTAGGTCGACTCGCTGATGAAGATCGAATCGCGGTCGGCGATCTGCTCGAGGCGCGCCGCGATGTTCACCTGGCCGCCGATCACCGTGTAGCCCATCCTCTGCTCGGAGCCGAAGTTGCCCACGGTGCAGTAGCCGGTGTTGATTCCCATGCGCACGGCCAGCCCGTTGGTGGCGCCCGCGGCCCGCCACTTGCCGCTGAGCACCTTGACCCGTTCCAGCATCTCGACGGCCATGCGCACGCATCGCCTGGCGTGGGTCTCGTCGTCGATGAACTCGGGGTCTCCGAAGAACACCAGAATCGCGTCGCCGACGAACTTGTCGATCGTGCCTCCGTAGATCGTCGCGATCGACGACATCTCCGTCAGGTAGTCGTTGAGCAGGCTCGAAAGCGTCTCGGGCTCGAGGGTGTCGGTCACGTCGGTGAAGCCGACGAGGTCGGAGAAGAAGATCGTGAGCTTGACGCGCTTGTGCGTGAGCTTGGGGCTCAGCTCGCCCCGATCGATCGAGTCGTAGACCTGGGACGGCAGGTACATCCGCATCAGGGCCAGCAGGCCGCTGATGTGCTGGTTCTTCTCCTGCAGCTCGTTCTCGATGAGCGTCCCGTGCTCGACGGTGTTTTCGTACATGATCTGGAGATCGCGCAGTCGAGCCTTGAGCCTCGCCAGCTCTCCCCTGGGGGAGGCGGCTTCGGCCGGGGTCTGGGGTGTGTCTGACATGGCGACCGCTCCCTTGCCTTTCGGCGTTTCGCCCGCAGTGTAGCCGATTGCGGAGTCCGGCGAAAGGACTCGCGCACGTTGTCCAGACCGCCCGGATCGCGCATACTGGCACCCGCAGGTCCGGGAGGGGCGCATGAGCAAGCAGACGGTGTGGGATGCGATCGACCGCTCGCGGCAGCTGTTCGTCGGGCTCGCCGAGCAGCTGTGGGCCGACCCCGAGCTGTCGTTCCAGGAGCAGCGTTCGGCCGCCCTGCAGCGGCAGGCCCTGCGGGATCTCGGCTTCCGCGTCACCGAGCTGGACGCGGTGCAGAGGCACGCCTTTGTCGCCGAGGCCGGCGCAGGCTCGCCGGTGATCGGGCTGCTCGGCGAGTACGACGCGCTGCCCGGGCTGTCGCAAAAGGTCGCCGCGGCGCCCGACCCGGTCGTGCCCGGCGGGCCGGGCCACGGCTGCGGCCACAATCTGCTGGGCACCGCCTGCATCGCCGCGGCCGCCGGCGTCAAGGCCGCCCTCGAGGCGGGCGCCATCCGCGGCACCGTCCGCTACTTTGGCTGCCCGGCCGAGGAACAGCTCGGCAAGCCGGTCCTCGCCGCCGCGGGGGTGTTCGACGGGCTCGACGCGGTGCTGTGCTGGCATCCGGCCAACATCAACACCGTGGCGGCCTACGGCACCAACGCCTCGGTGCAGCTCACCTTCCGATTCGCGGGCTCGCCGGCCCACGCGGCGCAGGCGCCCCACCTCGGCCGCTCGGCTCTGGATGCCCTCACGCTGATGAACGTCGGCGTTGAGTTCCTGCGCGAGCACATGAGCCCCTCGGCCCGCATTCACTACATCGTCACCGGCGGCGGCCTGAGGCCCAACATCGTCCCCGCGGCGGCCGAGGGCCAGTTTCAGGTGCGCTCGCCGCGCATGAAGGAGGTGCTCTCCCTCATCCGCCGCGTCGTCGACGTGGCGAGGGGCGCCGCCCTCATGACCGGCGCGAGCATGTCCTGGGAGCTCGGGCACGGGTGCTACGACGTGCTGCCGAACGCCGTGATCTCCGATCTTCTGCACGAGAACCTGCTGGCCGTGCCCCTTCCGAGCTACAGCCGCGAGGAGCGCGAGCTTGCCGCCGCGCTCTCGGCCACCTCGAGCGAGGAGCAGAAGCGCACCTCGATGGCCATGCTGGGGCTCGACCCGGCTTCGGCCGCCGAAGTCGTCAAGCAGCCTCTCCACGAAGGGGTGGGGTACTGGGGGCGAGGCTGGACGATCCCCGCCTCGACCGACGTGGGCGAGGCCTCGCACATAGCGCCGACGGCCCAGATCAACACCGCCACGTGGCCCGTCGGGGTCGATTCGCACACGTGGCAGGCGACCGCAGCCTCGGGGTCCGGTATCGGCATCAAGGGGATGCTCTACGCTGCGGCGGTTCTGGGCGGCGCCGCCTACGACCTGATGAGCCGGGCCGACCTGCTGGCAAAGGCCCGGGCCGAGTTCGCGGCCGCCACCGCCGGCGAGCCCTACCGGCCGGTCGCCGAGCTGCTCAAGAGCCTGCAGTAGGGCGGCCGCGCAGCCGCCGCGCCAGGCGCGCCAGGATCATCAGTCGGGGAAAGCGGTTCTCCGTGCCCGCGGCCAGGCGTGCGATGTTGGAGCGGTGCGTGTAGAAGATGAGCGCGACCAGCGGCAGCGAGAACCAGAACAGGATCGGCGGCACCTCGAGCACGCCCGCGGCGTCGAAGGCGAGGAGCACAAGGGGGAAGGCTGCGGCCGCGGCCAGCGAGGCGACCGAAACGATGCCCGTGGCGGCGAGGGCGAGGGCAAAGACCGCGGCGCAGGCCAGCAGAGGCAGCGGGTAGAGGCTCGCCACCATGCCTGCGGCGGTGCCGACCCCCTTGCCGCCTCGGAACCCCGCGAACACCGTCCAGACGTGGCCGATGACCGCCGAGCAGCCGGCCACCAGCTGCACGAGCTCGGGCGGCAGGGAGGCCGGCGCGGGCAGCCGCGCGATCGCCAGCGTCGCCAGCACGCCCTTGCCGACGTCGACGAGGACCGTCGGCACGCCTCCCTTCCAGCCGTAGACGCGGAACGCGTTGGTGGCCCCCGCGTTGCCGGAGCCGAACTGCCGCAGGTCCCTGCCGAAGAACAGCCGCCCAACGATCACGCTGGTCGGGATCGAGCCCGCGAGATAGGAGAGCAGCACGATCAGGAGGAGCTGCGGCATCCTCAGGGCTCCGCGGCGAGCCATGCGAGCCCGAGCGAGCCCTCACCGATGTGGTTGGCGAGGACCGTGGTCGCCTCGACCACAAAGGTCTCGCGGGCGAGGGTAAAGGTCTCGGCGATCCGGTCGCGGAACCACAGGGCGTCCTCGGGGGCGTTGGCGTGGGCGATCCCGAACTCAACCGGCATCCGCGGGTCGATCTCGCGCCTGAGGATTTCCAGGATGCGGCGCCGGCCTCCCCGGACGCCGAGCACGGTCCCGTTGTGCAGCGGCCTTCCCCCGGTTTCCACGTTCAGCCGTATCAGGGGCTTGAGATTGAGGAGGTTCGCGATCAGGCCCTTGACCCGGCTGACCCGGCCGCTGCGTACGAGGTTCTCCAGCGAACGCACCGTGACGTGGATGTGCACGCCGGGCACCAGCCGGTTGACGAGGGCGATCACCTGCTCTCTCGTGGCCCCCGCTTCGATCGCCTCGGCGGCCCGGCGCGCGATCAGGCCCATGCCCACCGAAGTGGTCATCGAGTCGATCACGGTGACGTCGCCCCCGGCGAGGCGGGCGCCGGTGCGCGCCGAGTCGTGGGTGCCGCTGATCGACGCCGGCAGCGTGAGCACCACGGCGGCGCCGTAGTACCGGGCCAGGAACTCGAGCCTGCTCCTGAAGTCCGCCGGCGCCGGCTGCGACGTCGTCGCGTGGCCGCGGCTGCTGCGGCGCAGCATCGCGAAGAGCGCCTGCGGATCGACCGTGATCTTGTCGATGTAGGTTCTGCCCTCGAACAGCAGAAGGCAGGACACGATGTGGATGTTGTATCTCTCCCACACGTCCGCCGGCAGGTCGCACGAAGAGTCGACCACCAGGGCGACCTGGGGGTGCGGGTCGTGCGCGGCGCGGTACTGGGCCACCATGTCCTCGACGCGCTGGCCGGTGACCTCGCCGTGGCCCTCGATCCTGCGCAGCGCCTCAGCCGGGGCGTCGGTGTGAAGATGGATCTTCGCCTTTGCCGAGGAGCCGGCGACGATGAGCGAGTCGCCGAGGTCGGCGAGGGCCCCGCGCAGGGCCTTCGGGTCGAGGTCCGAGCCCTCGAGCACGAACTGCGTGCAGTAGCGGAATGCCGGCCTCTCCAGCGCCTCGCTCGCGGGTTCGTCGTCGGTTTCCACGGCGGCGTCGAGGCGGTCCATCTCGCGGATGCGCCCGTGGCTGATGAACGCCGTGATGCCGGCGAGCAGGTGCACCAGGCCCTGGGCGCCTGCGTCGACGACGCCCGCCCGCGCCAGCACCGCGAGCCGCTCCCGTGTCCTTTCCAGGGAGCGGAGCGCGGCCTGATAGGCGTGGTGGAGGACCTCGATAAAGTCGTCCGAGCGGCTTCCCCACTCCGAGAGAGCCTCGCCCCAGTCGCGGAGCACCGTCAGGATCGTGCCTTCGCGCGGCTCGGAGACCGCGTCGTAGGGATAGGCGACCGCCCGGCGCACGCCGAGGCCGAAGATGCGGGTGGTGACGTGCAAGGCATCGACCGTCTCCTGGGCGAGGCCGTGGAGGAACTGGGCCAGGATCGTGCCGCTGCACCCGCGGGCGCCCGAGAGCGCCAGGTCCGCGATCATGCGCAGCATGCGGTTCAGGCCTCGCTCGCGGCTGCCCAGGATCCCGTCGACGACCGCCCGCATGGTCCCGGCCATGTTCGTTCCCGTGTCGCCGTCGGCCACCGGAAAGACGTTGATCGTGTTCAGGTGATCTTTGTGAGCGACGAGGTGGCGGACACCGGCGATGAGGGCTCGGCGCATGCGGAGACCGTTGATGTAGCGAATGCGCGGCCGGTGCGTCACCGCTCCCAGACTAGAGCGGAGGCCGCCCGAAGTCAAGCCCTAGAGCCCGGGGTACCAGCTGCGCGCGGCCCCGGCGTACAGGCCCTCAAGAGCCGCGCCCGCCAGTCCCAGGCCCTCGACCCTGCGGCCGAACAGCTCAGTGGGACCGCTGCCCTCGTAGTAGCTCCGCTCGGTCTCGTAGCGCGCGCGCAACCCGGCGAGCAGGTCGCCCCTGGCGTCCGCCGACAGCCGGGCGCAGTCCTGCCTGAGCACCTGGTCCGTGCCGAAGAGCACCCGGCCGCGGTAGCGCTCGAGGAAGGCGCGCACCTTGCCGGCGTCCTGCTCTGCGAGATCGCGTACGCGAGCCGAGGTGTCGACGGCGAAGTTGGGGTAGCGCTCGAGCCTCCGGGCCACCTCGGCGACGTCGTATTCGAGGCTGCCGAGATGGGCGCCCACGACCCGCAGGCCGGGGTGCCGCTCCAGCAGGCGGTCGCGCGCGTCGATCAGCTGGCGGTGCGACGGGAAGTCCGGCCGGCCGTGCACGTGCCACTCCGGATGGGCGCTGTAGTAGCCGTAGTGGGGGCTCGCGGGGTCCAGCGGCTGCCAGCAGGCCAGCGGCTCGCCGATGTGCAGCAGCAGGGTCAGCCCCTGCTTCTCGAGAAAGGCGAGGATCGGATCGAAGAGCGGATCGTCGACCATGAGGAAGGCCCCGTCGGGCCGGCGCACTTCCATGCCCACGTTTTTCCAGATCTTGCAGGCCACCGCGCCGGCCGCGATGTCGGAGCGGAGCCCTTCGATCACGGCCTCGACGTATCCCGGGTCGTCGAAGCGCGGCAGGTCGAACGCCGTGCACCAGGCGAAGAGGCGGGGCGAGGCCGCATGGAGGCTCCGGTACCTCTCGGCTTCGCCCCGCCAGCCGCCGTGCGAGTCGCGCGGCACGCAGACGTTGAGGGCCTGCACGCCGAGGCTTTCGAGAAGGCTCTCGCAGTCGGGATGGCCGGCGCTGAAGTGGATGTGGGAGTCGATCATGCAGCGAGGATGCGCCGAACCGCGGCGCCGCGCAAGGAGCCGGACCGCGGCCGCCTGTTTCCCCATAACCGTTTCGGTGTAGTATTCGGGCTGCGTCCAAGGAGAGCACCGCAACTCCATGAAGAAGTGGGTCGTCGCAGTCGTCCTCGCCGCGGTGGCGGGAGGGGGGCTGTCCTATTGGCTGGGTGTACGCAAAGCTGAAGGCTCCACGGCGGGAGGGCTGTCTGGCCAGGCGGCGCCGGCTGCGGGGCAAAGGGCCGGCGGGCCGGGCGGCGGCGGGCCGAGACGCGGCGCCGCGGTGGCGGTCGAGGTCGTTGCCTCCTCGCGCGTGACCCTGCGCGATCTCGGGATCTTTGCCGGCTCGCTGCTGCCGCGCTCGAGGGTCGTGGTCTCGGCGCGGGTCGCCGGCCGCCTGGAGCGGGTGCTCGCCGACGTGGGCGACCGCGTCGAGTCCGGCCGCCTTCTCGCGGTGCTCGACGACGACGAGTACCAGCAGCAGGTCGAGCAGTCGCGCGCCGAGCTGCAGGTGGCGCGGGCCGGCCTGGAGACCGCGCGCATCAGCCTCGAGACCGCCGGCCGCGACCTGGAGAGGGTGCAGGCGCTTCGCGAAAAGAAGATCGCCTCCGAGTCGGAGCTCGACCAGGCGGACGCGCAGAAGCGCAAGGCCGAGGCCCAGCACACGGTCGCCCAGGCCCAGGTACGCCAGAGGGAGGCGGCCCTGCGGGCGGCCGAGCTGCGCCTGTCCCAGACCGAGATCCGCTCCGATTGGCAGGACGGCTCTGCCGCGAGGGTCGTCGGCGAGCGCTTCGCCGAGCCCGGGGCCCTGCTGCGAGCCAACGACCCGATCCTCTCGCTGCTCGACATCGGGACTCTGGTGGCCGTCATCCAGGTGACGGAGCGCAGCTATGCCCGGCTGCAGCCCGGCCTGCGCGCCGAGGTGTCCACCGACGTGCTGCCGGGGCGTACCTTTGCGGGCGTCGTGAGCCGCGTCGCGCCGTTCCTCCACGAAACCACCCGGCAGGCCGAGGTGAAGGTGGAGGTTCCGAACGGCGACGCCGCGCTCAAGCCCGGCATGCCGGTCCGGGTCGTTCTGGAGTTCGGCCGCAAGGATGACGTGCCGGCGGTGCCCGTTGCGGCCGTCACGACCCGCGACGGCGTCCAGGGCGTGTTCGTCGTGGACGAGGCCGCCAAGACCGCGCGCTTTGTGGCGATCTCGACGGGCGTGGCCGAGGGGCCGCTGGTGGAGGTGCTGGATCGCTCGTTCCAGGGCCTGGTCGTCACCCTCGGCCAGCACCTGCTCGAGGACGGCGCGGCGGTGACCGTATCGCGCGGCTCCAGCGCCTCCCTGGGCAACGGCGCGCAGAACAGTTCCTCTCCAAGGAGAAGATCATGAACCTCGCCCGCCACTCTGTGCGGCGGCCGGTGCTCACCACCATGGTCGCCCTCATCGTGGTGATACTCGGTGCGATCTCGCTCCAGCGGCTGCCGATCGACCTGATGCCCGACATCAGCTACCCGTCGCTGTCGGTCTTCGTCTCCTACACGAACGCCGACCCCAAGGTCGTCGAACAGCTCATCACCAAGCCGATCGAAGAGGCCATGGCCGCGGTTCCGGGGATCGAGGAGATCAACTCGACCTCCTCCGCGGGCCAGAGCAGCGTGCGCCTGGCCTTTGCGTGGGGCACCGACCTCGAGGCCGCTGCCAGCGACGTGCGCGACCGCCTCGACCGGGTGATCGGACGCCTGCCCGACGGCGTGGAGAGGCCCCGCCTGGCCAAGTTCGACGCCTCGAGCTTCCCGATCATGGCTCTTGGGATCGTCAGCGACATCGACCAGGTCGAGCTGCGCACGATCGTCGAAGACGAGATCAGCTACAGGCTCGAGCGCGTGCCGGGCGTCGCGTCCGCCGAAGTGTGGGGCGGATCCGGCCGGCAGGTGCAGGTCAACCTGGTTCCGGAGCGTCTTCAGGCGCTGGACATCCCGGTCGACCAGATCCTGGCGCGCGTGAAAGCCGCCAACATCCAGGCTCCTGTCGGAACCCTGTACGAAGGCCGTACCCAGCGCACCCTCCGCACCTCGGGCCTGCTCGACAGCCTCGCCGGCGTCGAGGAGATCGCGGTGGCGGTCCGGCAGGGCGTCGCGGTCAGGCTCGGACAGATCGCCGAGGTAAAGGACGCCTCCGAGAGGCCGACCCGCATCGCGCGCATCAACGGGAAGCCGGGCATCCGGATCGCCGTGAGCAAGCAGTCGGGCAAGAACACCGTGGAGGTCGCCAAGGCGGTGCGGCGGGAGGTCGAGCGCCTCAGTCGCGACCTGCCCTACCTCGAGATCTCGATCATCAACGATTCCTCGACCTACATCTCCAACTCGATCGGCAACGTCGGCAACGCCGCCGTCTACGGCGGCCTGATCGCGCTGCTGGTCCTCCTGTTTTTCCTCAGGAGCCTGCCCAGCACGCTGATCATCGCAACCTCGATTCCCCTTTCGGTCATTGCGACGTTCGCCCTGATGTACTTCAGCGGCTTCACGCTGAACATCATGAGCCTGGGCGGCCTGGCGCTCGGCGTCGGCATGCTCGTCGACAACTCGATCGTGATGCTCGAAAACATCTACCGCCTGCGCGAGACGGGCAAGGATGGAATCGAGGCGGCGATCGACGGCAGCGCCGAGGTCGGCGTCGCGGTCGTCGCGAGCACGCTCACGACTCTGGTCGTCTTTCTGCCGCTGGTGCTCGTGCGGGGCATTTCCGGGGTGATGTACAAGCAGCTCGCCCTGGTCGTGAGCTTTGCCCTCGCCTGCTCGCTGGTCTCCGCCCTGACTTTGGTGCCGATGATGTCGGCCAGGATCCTCAAGCCCTCGGCCGCCGATCCGGGCGGCAATGGGAGGCTCCGGCTGGCTCATCTGACTGGGAGCGTTCTCGTCGGCCTGGAGGGCATCTACAGAAAGGCCCTCGCTGCTGTGCTGCGCCGGCCCGTGGTGACCCTCGGCACCGCGGGCCTCCTGCTGGCCGGCAGCGCCCTGCTGGCCACCCGGATCACCTTCGAGCTCATGCCCCGGACCGACGAAGGGGTCGTGCGCGTCGACGCGTCGATGGAAGTGGGGACGCGGCTGGAAATCACCGACGCCGCCATGAAGAACATCGAGGCAATCGTTCGCCAGGCGGTTCCCGAGGCGCAGACGATGCTGTCGAGCGTCGGCGGCGGCGGCCGGGGATCGGGCAGCGCTTCGGGGCAGATCAGCCTGACCCTCAAGCCGCGGCGGGAGCGCTCGCGCTCCGACGAGCAGATCGCGGCGGACCTGAGGCGAACGCTCGCCGGCATTCCCGGAATGACGCTGCGCGTGCGCGTCGGACAGGGCTTCTTCATGCCGGGCATGGGAAGCGGAGGCACCGAGCGCGTCCAGATCGAAGTCCGCGGGTTCGACCTGGACGCGGCGCAGGCCCTGGCCGCGAGGATCCAGAAGATGGCCGAGCAGGTGCCGGGCGTCACCGACGCGCAGCTCAGCCGCGAGAGTGGAGCGCCCGAGGACTGGGTCTCGGTCGATCGCCTGCGGGCGGCCGAGCTCGGTCTCAGCGTTCAGCAGGTGTCGTCGCTGCTTCAGACCCTCGTGGCCGGCACTCAGGTCGGCACGTTCCGCGAGGGCGAGGAAGAGATCCCGCTCGTCGTGCGCCTGCGGGACGCCGAGCAGGTCGGGCTTGAGCGCCTGCTCGATCTGCCTGTCACCTACGTGGCGGGAACGCCGGTGGCCTTCCGCAACGTGGTCGAGCTGCACCGCGGCAGCGGCCCCGTGGCGATCGAGCGCAACGACCAGGAGCGACGGATCTCCGTGTACGCGAACACCAGCGGCCGGGATCCCAACGCGATCGTGGAGGACCTGCAGGAACGGCTGCGCAGTGTGCCGCTGCCCGAGGGGCTGGCCGTGCGCTTTGGCGGCAACTACGAAGAACAGAAGGAGACATCCCGGGAGCTGGCGGTCTCCATCACCCTCGCCCTCGTCCTGGTGTACATGGTGATGGCCAGCCTCTACGAGTCGCTGCGCGACCCCTTTATCGTCTTTCTTGCGGTGCCTCTCTCGCTGGTCGGCCTGGTCCTGATGCTGATCCTGACCGGCACGTCCTTCAACATCCAGTCGGGCATCGGCGCGATGATGCTCGCCGGCATCGTCGTGAACAACGCGATCCTTCTCGTCGACACCACCAACATGCTGCGGCGCCGCGACGGCCTGGGCCTCCTCGAAGCCGTGCAGGAGGCCGGACGGCGGAGGATGCGCCCGATCCTGATGACTTCCCTCACGACGATCCTGGCCTTGACGCCGATGGCGATCGGGATCGGCGAAGGCGGCGAGGTGCAGGCGCCCATGGCGCGGGCGGTGATCGGGGGATTGACCAGCGCCACCTTCATGACGCTCCTGGTCATACCGGCGATCTACCTGGAAATCGAAGGCAGGCGCGAGAAGAGGCAAGCGCGGCGCGGCGAGGAGCAGCCGGCCGCCGAACAACGGGTGGCCTCCACGTGAAGCGCTGCGGACTCCTGCTGCTGCTGGCCGCGTGCGCGGCAGCCGCGGCGCAGGCCGATGCGCCGCTGGAGTTGTCGCTGCGCGAGGCGGTGCTGCTGTCGCTCGAGCGCAGCCCCGCGCTCAAGGTGCAGGCGTTGAGCGTGGCCTCCAGGCAGACCACGGTCGGCGAGGCCGAGGCCGCTTTCGAGCCCAAGGCGACCGCCTCCGCGTCCCGCGCGTGGAACCCGCGCTCCTCCAGCGGCACGGTGACCTCGGACAGGACCAGCGCCGAGGCCGGCGTCTCGACCCTCCTGCAGACGGGCGCGAGCCTGAGCGCGGCCACGACCGGGAGCTGGGCCGACGAGACCTCGAGCAGCCTCACGGCCAGCGTGACGCAGCCGCTGCTGCGCGCGGCGTTTCAGGCGGTGAACCTGGTGCAGGTGAGGCAGGCGCGGATCGATGTCTCGGTTTCGCGCCACGAGCTGGCGGCCTACACCGCCGGCCTGCTGGCCGACCTCGAGATCGCGTACTGGGACTACTACCTGGCCGGAGCCCAGCTCGCCATCACGCGCGAGTCTCTCGCCCTCGCCGAGCGGCAGCTGGAGGAAACGCGCGCCCGGGTCAGTGTGGGCCGGCTGGCCGAGATCGAGCTGGCCGCAGGGCAGGCCGAGGTGGCCTCGCGGCGCGAGGCGCTGCTCACGGCCCAAGGACGCCTGGAGACCGCGCGCGTCAAGCTCGTGCGCCTGCTGAATCTCCCGGGCCAGGATCGCTGGGACCGGGAGATCCGCCTGACCGACAAGCCGGACGTGCCGGCCGACGATCTCGGCGACGCGCGCGAGGCGGTCGCGACGGGGCTGCGCCTGCGGCCCGACCTGGCCCAGGCGCGCCTGGCCCTGGAGCGCGGCGACCTGGAGCTGGTGAGGACGCGCAACGGGCTGCTGCCCAAGCTCGAAGCCTACTTTTCCGCCACGGGCGTGGGAAGCGGCAGCACGCTCCCCGATTCCTGGTCCGGGTGGACCGACGAGCCGACTTTGTCGGCGGGCCTGCGCTTCGAGCTGCCGCTGGGCAACAAGGCGGCCGAGGCGCGCAACGAGCGGGCGGCGGTCTCGCGCAGGCAGGCCGAAGAGGCGCTGCGCAACCTGGAGCTCCTCGACGAAGCGGAGATCCGCACGGCCCACATCGAGGCCCTGCGCGCCTTCCGCCAGATCGAGGCGACCGCCGTGCTGCAGCGCCTGCAGGCGGAGAAGCTGCGGGCCGAGACCGAGAAGTTCCGCGTCGGCAGCTCCACCGCCTTTCTGGTGGCCCAGGCGCAGCGGGATCTGCTGAACAGCCAGCTCTCGGCGGTCGGCGCCACCGTGGGCTACCTGCAGGCGCTCGTGCGCTTCTACCGCTCCGAGGGCACGCTGCTCGACAGGCGGGGCATCGAGATTCCCGAGGCGGCCCCGTAGGCGGCCGCACGTGGACGCGGGCGCCGCGGGCGGGGCATACTGCGCCTATGACCGCAGCCGGCGCGAGGGAGCGCTTCGCGCGCCTGGCCCGCTACAACGAGCGGGCGAACGAAGAGATGATCAGGGCCCTCGAGGGCGTCACCGACCGGGTGCGCAGGCGCGACCTCGGCTCGTGGTTCGGCTCGATCCACGGAATCCTCAATCACCTGATCGTCTGCGACATCAACTGGCTGCGCCGCTGGCGGGCCTTGTCGCCCCGGTCGCCGGTGCTCGCCGACCGGCGCCTGGACCCGCCGAACCTCTCCTGGGAGCGCGACCTCCACGACAGCTTCGAGGCCCTCGTCGAGCACCGCCGGGCAGTCGACGCCCTGATCCGGGCCTGGTTCGGCGAGTTCCCCGAGAGCCGCTACGGCGAGACCTTCGAGTACCGCGATTCGAAAGGCGGGCTGCGCAGCGCGGTGGCCGCCGACGCCTTCGATTTTCTCTTTGTTCACCAGGTCCATCACCGCGGGGCGATCGCCCAGATCCTGGACTCCCTCGGCGTGGCCAACAACTTTGCCGACAACACGGCCTTTCTGGCCCGCGCAGAGCGCACGACGGGAGAAGCACAGGGATGAAGGCACACATCAAGGTGGATGCCGACCGTGTGGTCGGCCAGGTGGACCCCCTCGTCTTCGGCCACTTCATCGAGCACCTCGGCCGCTGCATCTACGGCGGCGTCCTCGACGAGCGCGGCGAGCCGCGGCAGGGTCTGATCGAGGCGATGCGCCGCATCAGGCCCGCGATCCTGCGCTGGCCGGGCGGCTGCTTCGCCGACGGCTACCACTGGCGGGACGGGGTCGGGCCGCGGGCCGACCGGCCGGTGCGGGTCAACCTCGCCTGGGGCGGCGAGGAGAGCAACCGCTTCGGCACCGACGAGTTCATCGGCTACTGCCGCGCCCTCGGCTGCGAGCCGTACCTGTGCGCCAACGTCGGCAGCGGGACCCCCGAGGAGGCCGCGGCCTGGGTCGAGTACTGCAACGGCACCGGCTCCACGGAGTACGCGCGGATGCGGCGCAGCAATGGCAGCGAGCGGCCCTTCGGCGTGCGGTACTGGGGAATCGGCAACGAGATCGACGAGACCGAGCACGTCAACGAAATCGGCTGCCTGTCGGCCGCGGACTACGCCCGGGCGGTGCGCGAGTGGGCCAAGCTGATGCGCCGCGTCTCGCCCGACCTCAGGCTGACCGCGGTGGGTTCCAACCGCGGCGAGGTCGACTGGAACATGACCGTCCTGGAGCGCGCGGGCATGCACGTCGACTTCGTGGCTCTGCACGGCTACTACGGCACCGACGACTTCGCTTCGACCGTGGCCGGGCCCGTGTACGTCGAGAGGCGCGCCCGCATGCTGCAGTCGGCCATCGAGCTGGCGAGCTTCGCCGCGGGCATCACCCGTCCGATCCGGATCGCCTTTGACGAGTGGAACGTCTGGTACCGGACGCGAAAGGACCCGCAGCACCTCTACGAGGAGGTCTACGAGCTCAAGGACGCGCTCTTCGTGGCCGGGACCTTGAACGCCATCTTCCGCATGTGCGGCTTCGTGACCATGGCCAACCTGGCGCAGATGGTCAACGCCCTCGGCATGATCCACGTCGACGAGGCCGGCATGGTGCTTTCGCCGCTCTACCACGCCTTTGACCTCTACGCCAACCACACCGGCTCCACCGTGTTCGACAGCTTCGTGCTGTCGGACACCTTCGACACCCGCGATCACGGCGGCCCGCGCGGCCTCGGCCCCCTGTCGGGGGTGCCCTACATCGACGCGTCGGCCACGCTGAGGGAGGAGGGCGGCAGCCGCCTGTGCCTGGCGGTGGTGAACCGTCACCCCGATCAGCCGATCGAGTGCACCGTCGAGCTCGCGGGTTTCCGTGTCGGCGACAGCGCCGCTGTCCACGAGCTCAGCGGTCCGGCCCCGAACGCGCGCAACACCCTCGAGGCGCCCCGCACGGTCGCCGTCGAGGAGCGCAGGCCGGTGCGGCCGGCCGCGCGCTTTGTCCACAGCTTTGCCGCCCGTTCCGCCACCGTGATTGAGGTGCCGCTGCGGCGCTGAGAGCCGGCCCTCGGGATATCGGAGGTCCGCCATGGAAACCGATTGTGTGTTCGGCAACCGGCTGCCGCCGCGGGCTGTGCGCAGGGCCGTACGCCTGCGCCGCTGGCTCGAGCGCCGGTTCCCCGTGGACCGGCTGCCCGCCGCCTACGGCTGCAGCGCCGACCCGGTGGCTACCCCCTGTCTCGGCATCCGCTACATCGGCGAGACCGGCGACCCGATCGAGGCAGACCGGGGCGTCGTGATCGGCACGATCCGCATGGGCTACGGCCACTACCGCATCTCGCTCGCCATCGCTTCGGCGGCTGCCAGCATGGGGCTCACGCCCTACTGGCTGGACTTCATGGCGTTCGGCGACAGCCGCGCGGCGCAGTCGATCGCCTACCTGGATGGTCTCTACAGCTTCGGTTCCCGCCTCTCGCAGCGATCGAAGCTGTTCAACCGCTACGTGTGGGAGCGCCTGACGGCCGACTCGGGCATGAAGCTGTCGTCGATCGCGCGGGACAACGAGCTCGCGCGGCTGTACGCCCCGGTCTGCGTCCCGCTGCCGAGCGACATCGGCTTCATCGCCACCCACCCCTGGACCGCCCGGGCGGCGATCCACGCGGAAATGGGCTGCGTCGTCACGGCGATCCCCGACAACCTTCCCATGGCTTTTCACCTGGCCCCGGGCTCGATTCACGCCGTGCAGACGCCCTCGGGCTACTTCGGCTACCGCAGCCTGCGCAACATGGGCGACGGCGAGATGCTCTCGCCGATGCCCGACGCCGAGATCCGCTACGCCGGGCACTTCGTGGACCACGAGCTGGTGAGCAATATCGACCTCGACTGCGACCTGCGCCTGCGGCGCGTGCGCGACCGCCGGAGCCGGCGCGTGCTGCTGACCCTCGGGGGAGCCGGGGCGCAGCTGCACGTGTTCGAGTCGATCATCCGCTTCCTGCGGCCCTACGTCGAGGCCGGCAAGGCCGTGCTGCTGGTCAACATGGGCGACCACCGGGACCGCTGGAACGAGCTGCGGCCCGCCCTCGAGGCGGCGGGAGTCGGCTGCACCGTGCGGGAGAGCTGGGACCAGGCCCGGGCGTTCGCCGAAGAGGCGCGCGCCGGCGAGGTAAGCGGGATCAACGTCTTTGTCTTCGACCGCATCTTCCCGGCGGTCTACATGACGAACCTGCTCATGCGGGCCGCCGACCTGATGATCACCAAGCCGTCGGAGCTCTCGTTCTACCCGGTGCCCAAGCTGTTCATCCACCGCGTGGGCCGCCACGAGGCCTGGGGCGCGATCCGGGGCGCGGAGATCGGCGACGGCACGCTCGAGACCGAGAGCGAGGCGAGCGTGATGCTCGCCCTCAAGCTCACGATCGAAGAGGACGACCTGATCCCCTTCTACTGCCAGAACATCGTCAAGAATCACCGCAGCGGCGTCTACGACGGCGCCTACAACGTGGTGCGCCTGGCCGCCGACTACCGCAGGCGCAGGCTGCACGGCGAGGCCGCCGAGCCCGGCGCTGCGGTGCTGTGAGTCGGCGCGCTATTCGCTGGGCTTGGGCCGCACCTGAAAGAGCGAGGGGGAGTCCGGGTCGACCTCGCCGTGCCTGACAAGGATCAGGATCTCCTCGGCAAAAGCCACGATGTACAGCACCAGGATCACCGCGACGAACCGCGTGGTGTCGACGAAGGCCGACAGGATCACCAGGAGGTAGACGAGGACGGCCTCCAGCCGCAGCAGGAAGGTGTGCATGAGGATCGGCTTGCGGCAGACGATGCCGGAAACGACGAACGAGAGGACGAACAGGGCGAGAAACACCTGGAGCAGGGTCATGTTCGGAACCAGGTACTCGGGGTGGAGTCGGTAGACAAAGTAGCAGGTGGCCAGGTAGAAGGGGATGTCGACCAGCGAATCGAGCATCTTGCCCAGGTTCGAGGTCTGATGGAGCGCGCGCGCCACCTTGCCGTCGAAGAAGTCCGTGACCCCGACGAGCGCATAGGCCACGATGAACGCCACCTCGGTCCCAGGAGTGGCGAGGACGAACAGCAGGGGAAGGAAGACGATGCGGGAGAGCGTCAGAACGTTCGGCAGCGTCGTGTACCTGGCTGTGCTCATGGGGCCTCCTCTCGCGGCCGCCCCAGTCTACCCCGGCGGTGCGGCTGCGCGCAAACTCGGGTGCGCGCTCGGCCCTGCGCAGCATCTGCTCGCTTCTCCTCCGTGGCAGTGGAACTGAGGACGGCGCCGAACCGTGCAGGACCCCCTGGCCCGCGCGAATCGGCACACGCAGCGCGCACTCCCATCCCGAACGGCCGCAGGCGATTGTGTTTGCGGCCCGCCTGAACTACATTCGAGCCGATGGACGGCGGGGACGCGCTGCTAACCCTTTCGGTGTTCGTCACGGAGCGCTGCAACCTGCGCTGCGGCTACTGCTACGTACCCCACGACGGCACCGACGACCTCGACTTCGAAACCGGGTGCAGGGCGGTCGACTTTCTCCTGGGTCGTTGCGGCCAGGCCCCCGACGTGCACCTGAGCTTCTGGGGCGGAGAGCCTCTGTTGTGCTTCGCTCTGATTCAGCGCTTGGTGGAGTACGGAAACCACGCGGCGCGGCAGCGTTCCAGGATCATCCACTACTCGCTGCCGACCAACTGCACGCTGCTGACGCCCGAGATCCTGGAGTTTGCCAAGGCCAACGGCATCTACCTGTCCCTGAGCATCGACGGCGGCCCCTCTTCGCAGTGCCGCCGAAGGCGGCCGGACGGCACCAGCTCCTTTGCCGCCGTGGAGGAGGGCCTGCGGCTCCTGGCCGAGGCAGGCATGAAGGACCTGGTCGGCGTGCGCAAGACCGTGACACCCGACAGCGCCGCAGCTCTGTCGGCGGACATCGCGTTCTTCCTCCACCATGGCCTGAAGCGAATTGCGTTCTCGCCGACCATGGAAGAGCCGTGGCCCGACGAGAAGCTGGCCGTCTTCGAGGAGCAGCAGCTGCAGGTGGCGGAGCGTTGGCTCGAGAGCCTGGGGACCGAGGCCGAGTTCTCGATCCGGGCTTGGGACGAGATGCTGCTCCGCGCCGGCCGCTCCGAGGCGCGCAGGGCGCCCTGCGGGGCCGGAGCGTCCTCGCTTGCGGTGGACATCCGCGGCAACCTCTATCCGTGCCACCGCTTCGTCGCCTACGATCGCCGACTGCGGGCGCAGCGGCTGGGGGATCTGTGGCAGGGCATCGCTCAAGGCCCGCTGGCCGCGCTGTACCGGTCGCTCGGCCCGGGCGCCGCCGCCAACCGCACCGACCCCTGCAGAACCTGCACTTCCTTCGAGCGCTGCCTGTTGTTCTGTCCGGCCGTGAACTACCGCCTGACCGGCGATCCTCGAATGCAGTTCCGCCGGATCCATGTCGCGCAGGTCGACTCCGTCGAGGCGGATGAATCCGTCGGTAGGATCGTAGAGCCGGCCTGCCAGACCAAGCGAAGCGCACGGTCGATCCTGAGAGTCCGTCGAATGCGCTCGCGCAGCTCAGACTTGGGCATCGTGTGGCATGTCTTTCAGGACCGCCGCGCCGGCTGGGACGAGGCACCCCTGGGCGAGCGGCACGGCAGCCGAGCCACGGGCAGCCACGTGCCGACGGGCGGCTGCAGCCGCCGCACCTGCGCCGGCTCACACGAGGCAGACCGCGGTCCGTCCACGGCCGCACACTAACACCGACAACGATCGCAGATCAACAGTGATCGGCTGAACTCGCCTGCCCCAAGGCCATGAACTGTCGCGCCATCGCCGCCGCCCATCGACGGTGAGCGTGGCCTGCAGCGGACGGGCGCCGCGGCTCGCTCGGCGCCCGCGTTTGCGGTGAACTGCCCGCGCCTCCGCCTGCCCGCCGTCGGCGCCGCGCAGGCGCTGGCCGCCACGCGGTCGCGGGGAGTACCTTGGGCACCATCATGGATTGGGGCGACCGGATCTACGACCTGCTGATGCACCCCCTCGAGGCGCTGATCTTCCGACGGCTGCGCCGCGCCCTCATCCCCCGGGCGCGCGGGCGGGTCCTGGAGATCGGGGCGGGCACGGGCGCGAACCTGCCGCACTACCGATGGGAGCGCATTGACGAGATGCACCTGCTCGACCTGGCGCTCTCCGCGCAGTCGCTCGCCGCGCGCTCGCGGGCTCCGGTGCGGCTGCACGAGGCCGATGCCCAGTCGCTGCCCTTTGCCGACGGGACCTTCGACACGGTGGTCTGCACTCTGGTCTTCTGCTCGGTCGCCGATCAGGCCCGGGCGCTGTCCGAGGTCCGGCGGGTCCTCAAGAGCGACGGAATGCTGATCTTCATCGAGCACGTGAGGCCCGGGCGCGGGGGCCTTGCCAGGATCGCGGATGCGGCGAACCCCCTCTGGCACCGCATGATCGGCACCTGCAACCTCAACCGCGACACCGTCGCCGCGGTCCGGGAGGCCGGCTTCGCCGTGCGCGACGGCCGGGTCGACGGCATGATCGCCGCGGGCATCGGCCGGCCGGTCGCTGCCCCGTAGACCGATCGCCCTGGCCGGTCCTATACTGCCCGGCGGTGAAATCCCTCGTCATCGACCTGAGCCCGCAGCGCGTGCTCGCCACCAGGGCGCTGGCCGCCGCCTGGCCGGGCGCGTACTTCGGGCCGCTCTCGCCGTTGCGTCTGCTCGACCTGCCGCCTGCGCCCCTGCCCGGCCCCGAGTGGGTGAGGGTGCGCACGCGCCTGGCGGGCATCTGCGGCAGCGACCTTCACCTGGTGTTCATCGAGGGAAGCCTGTCCGTCGCTCCGGCGGCTCTTCCGGGCCGCTCCCCTGGCTTTCTCGGCCACGAGGCCGTCGGCGAGGTCGTGGAGGTCGGCCCCGGCGTGCGCGGCCTGAGGCCCGGCGACCGGGTGTCGATGGACGGCTCCAACGACTGCTCGAGCATGGGAATCGATCCCCCGTGTCCCGCCTGCGCCCAGGGCAACCGCATCGTCTGCCACAACACCCAGGAGCAGCGCGGGCCGCAGCCCTGGGGCGGCGGGTGGGGCGAGGAGTTCGTGCGGCACGAGTCGAACCTGTTCAAGCTGCCCGCCGGGCTCACCGACGAGGAGGCGGTGCTCCTGGAGCCGGCGTCCAACGGCGTGCGCGCTGCGCTGCGCGCCGAGCCGCGCGCGGGCGAGCGCGCGCTGGTGATCGGCGCAGGCACGATCGGCCTGATGACGATCCAGGCCTTGCGCGCTGCCGAGCCGGCGCTGGACATCACGGCCGCCGTGCTCTTCGACCGCCAGGCCGACGAGGCCGCGGCGCGGGGAGCCGATCGGGCTCTGGTCCGCGCCGACCTCTTCGACGCGGCCGCCCGCATCGCCGGGGCGCGGGTCTACTCCGGCTTCGCAGGCAACCGCGTGGCCGTGGGCGGCTTCGATTTCGTCTGCGACTGTGTGGGCAGCTCGGCTACGCTCTCGACAGCCCTGCGCTGCACCCGCGCCTGCGGCCGCGTCGTGCTCGTCGGCGCGGCGCTCGCCCCGATGAAGATCGACCTCACGCCGGTCTGGTACCACGAGGTCGACATCCGCGGCATGCGCTCTCACGGGGTGGAGGAGTGGGACGGCCGGCGCCTGCCCTCCTTCGAGCGCGCCGCGGCCTGGATCGCTGAGGGCAAGATGCGGCTCGGCGGCATGGTCACCCACCGCTTCCCGCTCTCGGATTACCGCCGCGCCCTCCGCCTCGCGGCTGCCCGCGACAAGCGGCGCAGCTGGTCGCTCAAGGTGGCCTTCGACTTCGGCTGAAAGGAGCGTCCGTGACCGACTCGATCCTTCTCGTGCTCTTCTTCCTGCTCTTTCCCGTCCTGGTGCTCTGGCTCGCCGAGCGCAGGCTGGCATTCGTGGACCGGATCGGTCCGGCGGTGATCTGCTACGCCGTGGGCCTCGCCCTCGGAAACGCGCGGGTGCTTGCGGAGGGCGCAGCGGCCGTGCAGGACGCCGTGACCACAGCCGCGATCCCCCTCGCGCTGCCGCTGCTGTTCTTCTCGCTGGACCTCGGCGGATGGCGCCGCTCGGGACCGCGGGCGCTCCTCGCATTCGGCCTGCAGGCGCTGTCGATCATCCTCGTCTCTGCGGCGGGCTATTTCGTCTTTCGCCCCGCCCTCGGTGCCGAGACCGCCGAGGCCGCGGGAATGCTCGTCGGCGTGTACACCGGCGGGACGGTCAACCTCGCCTCGATCGCCGCTGCGCTCAAGGCCTCGCCGCCGCTGTTCGTGGCAGCCAACGCCTCGGACATCGTCGTGTCGGGGGCCTACCTCCTGCTGCTGATGAGCGCCGGCAAGCGGCTCATCCGCAGGCTCCTGCCGCGGTCGTCGGCCGCCGGCGCGATGCAGGAGCTCGACGCCGGCGCGGTGGACGCCTACGCCGACAGCTCCTCGTTCCGGGGCCTGCGTTCGGCCGGCGCTGCCGGTCCCCTCGCGGCGGCCTTCGCCCTCGCGGTCCTGATCGCGGCAGCGGGCGCCTCGCTGGCGCTCCTGATCCCCGGCCAGTGGGGCACGATCGCGGCGATCCTCGCCGTGACCACCCTCGGCATCGCGGCGTCGTTCGTGCCCGCGATCAGGCGCATCCGCCTCACCTTTGCCCTCGGCCACTACCTGATCCTGGTCTTCTGCCTCGCCGTCGGCTCGATGGCCGACCTGTCGGCGCTCGCCTCCTCGGCGCCGGCCGTGGCGGGGTACGTGGCGCTGGCCATCTTCGGCTCGCTGGCCCTGCACCTCGCCCTGTGCGCCCTGTTCCGCGTCGACGCCGACACGATGATCATCACCTCGGTGGCGGGCATCTGCTCGCCGCCCTTCGTTCCGATGGTGGCCGCGGCGCTGCGCAACCGGGCGGTGCTGGTCCCGGGCGTGGTCACGGGCGTGATCGGCTGGATGGTCGGCACCTACCTGGGGATCGGCGTGGCTTTGGTGTTGGGCGCCGCAGGGTAGCGGGGCTCAGCTCGCGCTCTTCAGCTGCTTGATCATCTCGGGGACGACCTGGAACAGGTCGCCGACGACGCCGAAGTGGGCCACGTCGAAGATCGGCGCAGCCGGGTCGCTGTTGATCGCCACGATGATGTCCGAGCTCTTCATGCCCGCCAGGTGCTGGATCGCCCCCGAGATGCCGCAGGCAAAGTAGATCGTCGGCTTGACGGTCTTGCCGGTCTGGCCGACCTGGTGAGAGTAGGGGATCCAGCCTGCGTCGACGGCTGCGCGCGAGGCGCCGACCGCAGCCCCGAGCTCCTTGGCGAGGGCGCGCAGCAGCTCGAAGTTCTTGGGGTCCTTCAGACCGCGGCCGCCGGAGACGATGTAGTCGGCGTCGGCGAGATTGACCGTCTCGCCCTCTTCCCTCACCATCTCCAGCACCTCGATCTCGGGCTCGGGGATGGGGATGTGGTCGAACTCGACGATCCTTCCCTTGGGAGCCTCGACTCGGGTGGCGGCCTTCATCACCTTGTGGCGCACCGTCGCCATCTGCGGCCTGTGGTTGCGGCAGAGGATCGTGGCCATGATGTTGCCGCCGAAGGCGGGGCGCGTCTGGCGCAGCAGCTTCGTGTCGGCGTCGATCGTGAGCTCGGTGCAGTCGGCCGTGAGCCCGGTGAGGATCGTGGCGGCCACGCGGGGCAGGAGCGAACGGCCCATCACCGTGCCGCCGCCGAGAAAGATCTCCGGTCGGCGCTGCTGCAGGATCTGGGTGACGAGCTGGGCCTGCACGTCCTCGTTGAACTCGCCGACCTTGGGGTTGTCGATCATCCAGACCTGGTCGACGCCGTAGGCGATCAGCTCGTCGGCCAGCGGCCGCACGCCGCTGCCCAGCAGGATGGCGAAGATCGGCTTGCCGAGGTCCTTTTTCAGCTCCCGCGCCGCGCCGATGATCTCGGGCACCACCGAGGCCAGCCGGCCGAAGCGGTGCTCGGCGTAGACCGCGATGCCGGAGTACGTGGCGATATTCTGGCCCTCGAAGGTGCTGCGGGTGATGATGATGGCGTCGAACTTGCACGCCGGCACGCAGGCGCCGCAGAGCGTGCACTTGTCGTCGACCACGGCCAGGCCCGCCGGACGGGTCGCACCGGGGGCGCCCTTGATCACGTGGATCGCGTCGTAGGGGCAGACCTTCTCGCAGGCTTTGCAGCCCGTGCAGTTCTCGGCGATGATGCGGATCGGGTTCTCGTCCATCTCAGTTGTTCCCTTCGACCTTGCGCCCCGACCCGATGGGTATGCCCGCGGCTTTGAGGTCCGACAGCAGCTGGGCCACCGCCGCCGGCGGCTCGCCCGTGATGACCTTGCCTCCCTTGGGCTTGGGCGGCGTGAAGATGCGGATCACCTGCGTCGGCGAGCCGGTGAGGCCGATGCGCTTGGCGTCGACGTCCAGGTGCTCGCGGTCCCACCTGGTGATCTCGGCCTTCCTGGCCGCCATCTTGCCGCGCAGGCTCGGAAGGCGCGGCTCGTTGATCTCCTTGACCACGGTGATGACCGCCGGCAGCCTCGTGCGCAGCCGCAGGTAGCCTTCTTCGAGAAGGCGCTGCACCGTGATCCGGCCGTCGGCGATCTCCTCGATCTTCCTCACGTCGGTGATGTGCGGGACGCCGAGGTTCTGGGCGACGCCCGGACCCACCTGGCCGGTGTCGCCGTCTGCCGCCTGCTTGCCCATCAGGATGATGTCGGCGCCGTCGAGCTGGTCGATCGCGGCCGCGAGCGTAAAGGCCGTGGCCAGCGTGTCGGCCCCCGCAAAGCCGCGGTCGGTGAGCAGCACCGCCTTGTCGATGCCGAGGCTGAGGGCCTCGCGCAGGGCGCTCTCGGCCATCGGGGCGCCCATCGTGAGCACGATCGTCTCGCCGCCGTGCTTTTCCTTGAGCCGGATCGCCTCCTCGATGGCGTACATGTCGAAGGGGTTGATGATGCTCTCGACGCCCTCGCGGATCAGCGTGTTGGTCTCGGGGTTGATGCGGACGTCGGTGGTGTTGGGCACCTGCTTGATGCAGACGACGATCTTCATTTCCTTGCTAGTCCTGTTCCTTCAGGTACTCTTTGTACACGTTCAGCGCGATCACCTCGCGCTGGATCTGGTTGGTGCCCTCGTAGATCTGGGTGATCTTGGCGTCGCGCATCATCTTCTCGACCGGGTACTCCTTCATGTAGCCGTAGCCGCCGAAGATCTGCACCGCGTCGGTGGTCACCTTCATCGCCGTGTCTGAGGCGAGCAGCTTGGCCATCGAGGAGATCTTGGCCACCTTTTTCTCGCCGGCGTCGATGGTCCTGGCCGCCTGATAGGTGAGCGCCCGCGCCGCCTCGATCGAGGTGGCCATGTCGGCGATCATGAACTGGATGCCCTGGAAGGAGGCGATCGGCTGGCCCTTCTGCTTGCGCGTCTGGGCGTAGGCAACGGCCTTGTCAAAGGCGCCCTGGGCGATGCCGAGGGCCTGCGCCGCCACGCCGGGCCGCGACTGGTCGAAGGTCTTCATCGCCACGAGAAAGCCCTGGCCCTCGCGGCCGAGCATGGCCGACTTGGGCACCTTGCAGTCCTGGAAGACGAGCTCCCGGGTCGCCGAGGCCCGGATGCCCATCTTGTTCTCCTTCTTGCCGAACTCGAAGCCCGGCGTGCCCTTCTCGACGAGGAACGCCGTCGATCCGCGGGCGCCGCGCGCCGGGTCGGTGAGCGTGATCACGGTGTAGATGAACGCCTCTCCCCCGTTGGTGATCCACTGCTTGGTGCCGTTGATCACGTAGGCGTCGCCCTGGCGGGTAGCCCGCGTCTTGATCGCAGCCGCGTCGCTGCCCGCCTCGGGCTCGGTGAGGGCAAAGGCGCCGATGTACTCGCCCGCGGCGAGGCGGGGCAGGTACTTCTTTTTCTGCTCCTCGCTGCCGAAGAGGATGATCGGGATCGTGCCGAGGCCGCTGCCCGCGTAAGCCAGCGCGATGCCGGCGCAGGCGCGCGAGAGCTCCTCGACGACCAGAGACATCTCCATGATGCCGCCGCCGAGCCCGTCGTACTCCTCCGGGATGAACACGCGGAACAGGTCCGACTGTGCGAGGATCTTGACGATCTCGTGCGGGAAGATCTGCCCCTCGTCGTACTCGAGGGCGAGCGGCTCGATCTTCTCCTTGGCGATCTGACGCGCGAGCTGCTGGATCTCCTTCTGCTGGTCGGTGAGAAAGTAGTTCATGCGCCCTCCGTTGGTGTGCCCAGACGTGACTGGGTCGGCCCCTGCCGCGCGCTCCCGCGGTCCTCGCTGGTGGGGAAGTGCCGCGCATTATAGCCGTCCGCTTTCCCCTTTGACAAGACATACGCGCGCGTATGGACGGGCAAGGACGAAGGCTGCGCGCGCCCGGCCGGGCTGCGGCCGCTGGCTACTGGCGCGCGAGAAAGAGGGCGTCCAGCCGCGGGAGCGTGAGCAGCCGCCCGACTGGGCCGCCGTCGTTTGCCGCGGGGTCCTGGGTGCCGCGCAGGCGGCGCAGGCGGGCGCCGGGAAAGAGGCGGCCGAGGTCGAAGGTGACCTCGTGGTGCGCCGGGTTGGCGAGCACCGCTCCGCCCTGGAACAGGCGCGCGACCGCGTCGGGCGCTTCGTGCGCACTCAGCGCCTCGATCCGCAGGTCGCCCTCGGCTTCGATCTCCAGCGCCGCCTCGCCCGGGGCGACGTCGCGGAACGCGAACGACGCCTCGAACGGGCTGCTGTCCGCCCAGCTCATCCAGGGGCCGTGCCTGCGCCCTGCCCCATCGACGAGGCCGACGCGCACGAGGACCGCTTGGTCCCGCGCTGCCGTGCGCAGCTCGGCGAACACGGTGAGGTCCGGGCCGGCGAGGGAGGGCAGGGGCAGGCGGGCGGAACCCGAAACGGCGAGGCCCTCCGCGGCCAGAAGCAGCGGCGCCTCCCGTGCGAGCCTGCGCGGAGGCGAGAGCGGCTCGCCGAGCCAGCCCGCAACCTTCTCCTGACCCTTGACCAGCTCGTCCCAGACCGGGATCTCCGCGCCGATCGCGCCGGGGAAGTCGCTGCAGGTGAACCACGAGTCGGTGATCGCGGCGGCGGCCATCACGAGGCGCACGACGGAGGCGGGCACGGCGACCGGTTCGTCCTTTTCGCGGAACTTGTGGTTGATGTAGTTGAACGCCGGCGCGCGGGCCCGGCTGGCCCAGAACAGGTGGCGATTCAGCCCGCCCGACCAGTCGTCGATCGCGGGATCGGTGAGGGTCGGCCAGCCTTCGCTCTCGATTCCGTTCAGGATTCCGAAGCCCCGCTGGTGGGCGCTCGACATGCCGTCGGCCATGATCAGCTTCCCGTCGCCGAGCCGCTGCCGCAGCCGGGCGAGGAACGCCGTGACCCCCGCCCCGAAGCGATTGGCGCCGTCGAAGCGGCCGTCGTCGCCGCGGCCGTCGCCGTCGGTGTCGATGGTGCGCGGGGATGAGCGTCCGCGCCCGAGCTCGGCCATGAGCACGTCGAGCTCCAGGCCGTCGAAGAGCGCCAGCGGTCCGCCCTCGCCCAGCAGCGCCGCGAGCTGGTCCACGAGGATGTCGGCGGCGGCGCGGCCTCGGGCATCGCGCGGGCAGTCCGGCGAGTAGTTGTAGGACCACAGCAGGCGCGACCTGCGGCCCCAGGGCCCTTCGGTGACGTGGGCGGCCACGTGGGCGGCGCCCGCGGCGAAGGCGAGGGGCCGCGTGCCAAAGGCGCCGCGGCGCACGCGGATCGTGCGGCCGTCGCGGTCGACCGCGAGCAGCTCGACCTGCTCGACGCGGGACCAGTCGGGCGTGCCGTCAGGCAGCAGGCCGCAGATCGCCACGTCCTCGTTGGAGTCGCCGTAGCGGCCGATCGCGACCCGGAAGAGGCGGGGGTCCGCCACCCGGATCTCCGTCTCCTCGCCGGGGGCTGCCGCCGGGATCGCACTTTCGGCGCGGCAGCCCTGGTAGTGCAGCCAGTGCCCCGCGAACAAGCCGGAGTCGGGCAGGCTCGGATCCCGCGAGCGCCCGTTGAGGTGCAGCAGTACGAGCTTTTCCGGGTGTTCGGCCGCGAAGCGCGCGAAGAAGGGGAGGGCCGCCGATCGTCGGGGAACCTCCTCGTCGAGCACCTTGCCCATGATGCCGTCAAAGGGCGCGAACAGGCGGTGCCACTCCTCGTAGCTCAACCGGCCCGATGCGGCCAGCGCTTCCGACGTGCGGAAGGCGAAGAAGCGCGGGAAGCCGCCCGGCGGCAGCAGCGGCTGCGCTGCAGCCGTCGCTGCGCACAAGAGGCCGAGGGCTGCGGCAGGCAACCGCCGGCCTCCTCTTGTACTCGGCCGTCGCATCATCAGCCGCCATGCTATCACACCGGGGGCGGGACTGCCGCAGCCGATCTGCAGACGCTCCGGGCAAACGACAGTTCGCGCCGGACACGGCAGCGGTATGCTCTGCGAGTCGGGCCGGCAGGTATCCAGATGCTCTACGTGAGTCGCCTCCCCCTCACCAACTGGCGCAACTTCCGCTCGGTGAACCTTCCGATGCGGCCGCGCATGTTCCTCGTGGGGGCAAGCGGATCGGGGAGGTCGAACCTGCTGGACGCGCTGCGTTTTCTCAGGGATCTATGCCGTCGCGGTGGTGGTCTGCAGTACGCCGTGCAGACCACCCGTGACGGCCTGACGAAGATTCGCTCGCTTTTCGCGCATGGGCCATCCGATTTCGAGATCGGGTGGGAGATATCCGATGACGCACGCTCGGGACCTCTGTGGAAGTAGCGGCTGTCCGTCGGCCGGACCGGCGGCGGCGTGCACTGCCCGGCGGCCCTGGTGAAGAACGAGGCGGTCTACCGCAGCGAAACACCGCTCTTTGAACGACCGGCGACTGGGGGCCGCGGCGAAGAGCGGCCGCTGGAATATACCAGGCTCGAGCAGCCGCTGGCGAACAGGGACTTCCGCGAGATGGTTGATTTCCTGTCCGCGACGCGCTACCTGCACGTGGTGCCTCAGATCGTCAGGGCGGGGATGTCTCTGGCCGGCGCGGGCGACAACGACGACTTCTTCGGCGCGGGGTTCATAGAGCGAATCGCGCGGCTGAATGCGAATACGCGCAGGAGCCATCTGGCGCCGATCGAGCAGGCCCTCAGGATCGCCGTCCCGCAGTTCGACGGCCTCGAGCTGGTGAACGATGCGCGCGGCCGCTGGCACCTGCAGACCGTCGTTCAGCGCCGGCGCCCACGGGGTGCGCGCCGGCGCGAGGACCAGTCCTCTGATGGCACGCTGCGGTTGATCGGGTTCCTGTGGTCGCTGCCGGACGGCAAGGCTCCCTTGCTTCTGGAGGAACCGGAGCTGTCGCTGCACACCGCGGTGGCGGCCAACCTCGCCGAGATCATCGCGCTCCTGCAGCGCCGCGGCGGCTGGGTGCGCCAGGTGATCGCGGCGACCCACAGTGCGGATCTTCTGCGGAATCCCTGGATTGAAGCCGAAGAGATCGCCGTGCTTGTCCCGACGGAAACGGAACCGAGGTCATGGTCTCGGCGGACATGGGCGAGCTTGTGTTGTGGCCCGGGACCTGGACAGGGCGCCGTGCGCGCAGGGGTTCGTCAGGCCGCGGCTGCCCGACCGGGTTCCTCCCGGGCTCCCGCTGACGATGCCGGTTCGTGAGGCGGAATCCTGGTTGACAGCCGACCGCGAGTCACTCGGATTTCCTGGGCGTACGATCGCTGGGCAGCGTCGAGCCTGAAGAGATCCCGGACCCGAAGGAGTTCATTGTCCACGCGGCTGCGCGCTCCCGGAGGGCGGGGATGCGTCGCGACCTCGTGCCGCGGGGACTGGCCCGTGTCGGCCAGTTGCACAACAGCAGAATGGTGAGGTACGTACGCGGCCGCCGGCGAGCGGAGGTCGCGGCGCAGGCCTCAAGGAGCCTCGCGAGGCTCATGGAGCGCCTCGATTCGATGGGGAAGCGACGATAGCAGGGTGTTGGCGCTCCGCTACCTGGCGGTTATCATGCGCCGTCATGGAAGCGGCGGGCCCCTGCCTCGCCCTCTACTACACCCGGGAGAACAAGCACAGCTTCGTGCCGCTTATCGCGGCCGTGGAGAGCCATCCGCGCCTCGCCGCGCTGCCTCTGGTCTACCTCGATCCCGACGGGGGCGCGGCCGAGGAGCTGGCGCGGCTCGCCGCAGCCCACCCCCGGGTAGTGGTGGCCGTGTCGCTGTGCAGCTCCCAGGCGGAGTCCGCCGGCAGGCTGGTGGCCGGCCTGCGGCAGGCGGCCGGCGAGGGCGGCCTCCTGGTCGCCGGCGGCCCGCACCCGACCGGAGATCCTGAGGGCACCCTTGCCGCCGGCTTCGACGCGGTGGTCATCGGCGAAGGCGAGGCCACGCTCGTCGACCTGCTGCTGCGCCTGCTCGACAGGGAGGACTGGCGCGGTGCGGCCGGGCTCGCGTACCTGCGCGACAGCCGCTTTGTGCGTACCGGCCGCCGGGCCCCGGTGGAGCTGGACGCTGTCCCGTGCTTTGCCGCCTCGGCCCGCCGTTACGGCTACTTCGAGATCACCCGCGGCTGCCCCTGGGGCTGCCGCTTCTGCCAGATCACCTACCACTTCGGCGCCAAGCCCCGCCATCGCTCGGTGGAGCGGGTCGCCTCCGAGGTCGAGCGCTTTCTCGCCACCGGCAACCGCTTCGTGCGCTTTCTCACTCCGAACGCCCTTGCCTACGCCACTGACGGCCGCAGCGCCGACCTCGCGGCCGTCGAGCGCCTCCTCGCGGCCGTGCGCCGGGCAGCTCCTCAGCCGGCGAAGATCTACTTCGGTTCCTTTCCCGCCGAGGTCAGGCCGGAGTTCGTGAGCCGCGAGGCCCTCGAGCTGATCCGGGGCTACGCGGACAACGACAACGTCGTGATCGGGGCGCAGTCAGGAAGCGACGGAATGCTGGAACGGATCCACCGCGGGCATACGGTCGCCGACGTACGCCGCGCCACCGCGCTGATCCTGGAGGCCGGCTTCCGCGCCTACGTCGACTTCATCGTGGGGCTTCCGGGAGAGGAGCCGGCCGATACCGACGCGTCGCTGGGGTTGATCGAAGATCTGGCCGACCAGGGCGCCAAGGTGCGCATCCACGGCTTCATGCCGCTGCCAGGCACGCCCCTTGCGCGGGAGCGGCCCGGCGTGCTGACCGAGGAGGCCCGCGAGCGGCTGCAGCGCCTCACAGGCAGCGGCCGCCTCTTCGGCAAATGGAAGCGGCAGCGCGAGCTGGCCCAGACGCTGCACGCACGCGGAGCAGCGCGGAACTGAGCCCCGCGCCCTCAGTCTTTGAGCGGCATCGGGTTGCAGAGGTTCCTGGCCTGGTCGGCCACGCGGCCGCAGTTGAAGCAGATGTACTGCGGGTTCTGCGTGATCTGCTTGATCGCGTCGAACATCTCCTTGCTCGCCAGCACGCAGATGTGCCCCTCGTGGTCGCCGATGCACTCGGTCTTCTTGGTAGTCGCCATGGTGGCGCGATCTTACCGGAGCCCGCGCCCGACGATCAAGGCGCGCTCAGCGGCCCTTACGGGTCGAGCACGCCGCTGATCGCCAGGTCCTAGTCCGGTCTGCTGCCGTCCCA